>NZ_OY762929.1:5291250-6022500 GCF_963666675.1 uncultured Desulfobacter sp.
TCAATCCCATTTATCGGTTTAAAACAGGCGCAGCAATAACTCAGTCATTTTATACAGTTATGACCATTTCTATTTGCAGAGTCTATTTTCATCGCCTCCTTGCCTGCCCAGATAAATATAAATGCTTTGCCCCTATATTTCTGGTTCTTGAGCATCTATTCAACTTTTGATATACCTTAATTAGTAAAAAGCAAATCCTATCTTACAACGGCTTGAGATAAAAATTTGAGCCAAACTGTTGAATTTCAATACAAGACGACAAATGGGTACCAGTACAACCGACCCGATCCCGATTGCCTATTTGCTCCAAGGATGAAAACAATGAAAGAGACCAGTAAATCCATTTCACGAAGATTAAGGGACCCCAATTTTATCTCCAGGTATTTTCGCGGAACAGGTATTGATATTGGGGCCGGCAAAGACCCTGTCAGTTTATACCATGAACTTTTCCCCTTGATGGGGAAAGTGCGCATTTGGGACCTCCAGGACGGGGATGCACAGGTCATGAAAGGCGTGGAAGACAACACGTATGATTTTGTTCACTCCAGTCACTGCATTGAGCATCTGCACAATCCTGTAATAGGACTTGAAAACTGGATTCGAATCGTTAAACCCGGCGGCTTTATCATTGTGACGGTCCCGGATGAAGACCTCTATGAACAAGGCATTTTCCCCAGTAATAAAAATTCGGATCATAAATGGACATTCACCATCCATAAAAAGTCATCCTGGTCTGAGAAATCCATTAACGTTCTTGAGCTTCTCACAGTCTATGATGATACGATTGAAATCTACAAAATCGAACTGCTTAACCAAGCCTATCGGTATTCGTTACCTCAGTTCGACCAGACCCTGACACCTGTGGGCGAATGCGCCATTGAAATTATTCTACGAAAAAGGACGGCGGCTGAACTTGAAGCCGGCGGCCGGTTAAACCCCAAAGGACAGTTGAGCAAATTGGATTTCGAAATGCTCACCGGATATCGGTTAAAGTAATATCTTAAAGGAACAATTACCGGGATGCGAAATCAGGGGCACCTTACTTAATCCGGGCTTGGTTCTAACGTCGGCCATTGTAGGGGCAGGTCTCTGTGCCTGCCCTCACGGGGGCAACCACAGGGGGATTGCCCCTACAAAAGATGGCCGATGTTATGATCAAGCCCCTTAATCCCAAATATAAGTATGGTGCCCCCCGATTTTCCCCCGATTTATTTACCATTGGAGATGACGTCATAATACCATTTAGAGCTGGTGGCTCGGTTTCTTGGAAAGTAGAGAGATAGGTTGTCCGAATCACACAATTAATGGCGGCAATGAGATATCCGGTTAGAAGGGCTATATTGATAGAAATAGCCCTTCTTATATACCGACAATTTTTCAGGCCTACTTTTTGGGAATCTCCCTTGGATCTGTCATATTCTCCGGGCGCAGTATCTCATCCAGCTTATCCTTGGTAAGTAGTTCTTTGTTTAAAACCAGGTTGTACACACTTTCTCCTGTGTTCAAAGCCTCTTTGGCGATGGCCGCCGATTTTTCGTAGCCGATCACCGGAACAAGGGCGGTGATAAGACCAATACTGTTCTCAACATAGCCCCTGCAGATATCACGGTTTGCCTCAATGCCGACGATACAGCGTGAAGTAAGGGTTACACTGGCATTTTTCAATATCATCATGCCGTGGAGCAGGTCAAAGGCGATGATGGGCTCAGCCATGCAAAGTTCCAGTTCACTGGCCTCAGCTGCCATGGAAACAACGGCATCGTACCCCATGACCTGGTAACAGATCTGGTTGACCAGTTCCGGGATCACCGGGTTTACTTTTCCCGGCATGATGGATGATCCGGGTTGCATGGGCGGCAGATTAATTTCATTCAGTCCGCAGCGGGGCCCGGATGACATCCACCGCAGATCGTTGCAGATTTTAGAAATCTGCACTGCGGCCCGTTTCAAGGTAGCAGACATCTGCACAAAGGTACCGGCATTCTGTGTTGCCTCCACAAGATTTCTTGCCCGTCTCAACTTCAACCCGCTGATTTCGGACAGTTTCTGTGTCACAAGGTTGGCATATCCGGGCGGGGAATTTATGCCGGTCCCTATGGCTGTGGCCCCCATGTTGATATCAAGGAACTCTTCTGCGGTCCGCTCAATGGCATTTATGGCACTGTCGATCATGACGGCATAGGCACTGAATTCCTGTCCAAGGGTCATTGGAACCGCATCCTGGTTCTCCGTACGCCCCATTTTCAGTACATCACTGAACGCGTCTGATTTTTCCTGCAGGGCATCACGAAGTTCTTCCAGGGCACAGATCAGATTCCGGCAGGACAACAGAACAGCAAGCTTTATCGCCGTTGGATACGCATCGTTGGTGGATTGAGAGCAGTTGACATGGTCATTGGGATGAAGATAGCTGTATTCCCCCTTGTTGTATCCCATGAATTCAAGGCCGATGTTGGCGATGACCTCATTGGCGTTCATGTTTGTCGAAGTCCCGGCCCCGCCCTGGAACATGTCAACGGTAAAATGCCCATGAAATTTCCCTTCCAGCAGGTCATCGCAGGCCTTGCAGATGGCATCTGTCTTTTCTTTATCCAGGGTGTCAAGCTCATGGTTTGCCATGGCTGCGGCTTTTTTCACCAGGGCAAGCCCCTCGATTAAATGCTGGAAATTGCTCACCGGAATACCTGATATGGCAAAGTTTTCCATGGCCCGTTTGGTCTGTACGCCGAAATATGCATTATCGGAAACTTCCCGCTGCCCCAGTGAATCCTGTTCCAGGCGGAAGCCGGCCACCTCCTGTGGCTCATATTGATTCTGGTACAGCTGATCTGAAAGACGGCGCATCCGGCGGTTAATCCGGACCGCCACTCTTCCAAGAATCCGGTAGAAGAGGTCGGTCCGGTTCGCTTTAAATGCCTCAATCTGCTCTTTTCTTATCAGCAGAACGGTTGCGCCGTTTCTGGTATAGGCCCCACAGGAGTGGGCATCATCACCGAGCAAAGCGCCTTCACTGATCAGCGCACCGGGAATGATCGTCGCCACATGCCGTGAACTGCCGTGCAGCCCGCGGACCAATTCAACGTCTCCGCCAAGAACGATTCCGGCCCACTGGCGGGGAGTGGACTCATGAAACAACCAGTCATTGGGCTCGAACCTGCATTTTTCCCCTTCTGAAAAAAATTCGGAAATATCCTGGGGGCTGATGCCCGATGCCTTGGATACATTGCTTATTAATTGCGCTTCTATTGTCATAATGGCACTCCTTTGGCATATCGTTTTTTAAAAAGTTGCTGTTACAGTATCATTCCTCCAAAAACAAAACCGAGAATCACGGCGAAAAAAATGGTCAAGGATCCCGGGATGATAAACGGATGATCAAACACATACTTGCCGATACGCGTGGAGCCTGTATCATCAAATTCGACTGCCGCAAGCAGGGTGGGATAGGTGGGAAGGACAAACAGTGCGCTGACAGCGGCAAATGAGGCAATGGCCGCAACCGGACTGATGCCCAGTGCCAGTGCCGCAGGCATCAGCGCACGGGTGGTTGCCGCCTGGGAGTACAGCAGCATTGCGGCAAAGAAAAGCACCACGGCCAGCAGCCATGGCTTGGATTCAAGCAGGTTTCCGGCAAAGACATTGATTTCATCCAGATGGGCGGCAACAAAGGTTGTGCCGAGCCATGCCACGCCCAACACACAAATGCAGGCACTCATACCGGACTTAAACGTTGCTGCATCCAGGATATTTTTCGCTTCCACCTTGCACAGCAACGTAATCAATGTGGCCGCAGCAAGCATAAAGGTAATAATTGCGTGATCCCGCTCAAGAACCGGGTCTGTGATCAGGCCCACAGTGGAACTGATGGCCGTTGCATAGAAAACAACACAGACAATGGCTATTCCAAAAATGATAACCGAACGTTTCGCCTCTGGCGGTAGTACCTTAGCCTGTTTTTCTCCGGTATCCATTTTGACCAGCCCTTTGGCCAGCAGCTCCTGGTAGACAGGATCTTTATCAAGATCCTTGCCTATAAAATTGGTAATCAGGGCGCCCAGCATCACAGCAATAAAACTGCTGGGAATGGAGATCATCAGGAGTTGAACATAATCAACGCCGAACTTTTCAAGCTCGCCCGAGAAAAAAACAACTGCGGCTGAAATCGGGGATGCCGTGATGGCGATCTGCGAGGCCACCGTTGCTATGGATAAGGGACGGGAGGGGCGGATGCCTTCACGCTTTGCCACCTCTGCTATCACCGGCAGGGTTGAAAATGCGGTATGCCCGGTTCCGGCAAACAGGGTCATGACATAGGTCACCACCGGTGCCAGAAAGGTTATATACTTGGGATTACTCTTTAATACTTTTTCAGCGATCTGGACAAGGTAATCAAGCCCCCCGGCCTCCTGCATTGCTGCAATGGCCGCGATCACACCCATAATTATTAAGATGACATCTGTGGGAATACTCCCCGGGGCAAGACCAAAAACAACGGCCAGGACCAGAACCCCGAACCCTCCGGCAAACCCGATACCGATACTTCCGATTCGGGCGCCGAGCCAGATAAAGATAAGGACGACTGCGAGTTCAATTATCCACATGGTAAATCTCCCTGTTATTGTTCAGATCCGGAGGATGAATGGGCCGGCAGTACATAACTGCCTTTCAAATCCAGGGCCTGGCCGCTGATGGTATTTTCGGCAGCCTCCCTGTGAAAAAACAATGAGAACCACTTAAACGCGAGCTCACCTTTGACACCTGAAAACTTTCCTGTGCCCCCCTCAATGGTCCCTGAAACCAGATTGTCAGTCCCCAGATGGGGGCTTTTTAAGGAGATGAATATTTGTTCGCCGTCAAGGGATCGCCACACACATCGCGCCTGGGTACCGTTTTGTGTGTCGGCAAACCCCATGCACTGGGACCAGAAGTCATAGGTTGCCCCGGCAGGTTTCTCAAGATTAACATGGCCGGACAGTGTAAACGTATAAATATTCCTGTCCTTGCCAAAGGGTAGAATCTGCCTTTCGCCATTCAGTATCCATGAACCGGTAAATACATTCCCCTGTTCCGCCAGGACCGGTCCTGGAAAAAGAACGGCCGCCCAGATCGGTATAAAGCCGATCAGTATAAAGCCGATCAGTAGACGCTGGGTGCTGAATACCACAGAATTTTTCATCATTTTCTTCCTTTTTTGAATCTATTGAACTGTTGAGCGTTAATCCGAATTGTTACAGATGTTAAACGTGTTGAATGCGTTTTACGTGACTTATGATATTCGAGTTACAAGTGAAAAACACATAACATAAAAGTTTTGGCATTTCAAATAAAGTTTAGGTGACACGATACCATTGCCGGTTATAATCACCCCAGTAATATCCGGCTGTCAGAACCACGGCCCCAAGACAAATCATTATCCCCTAAATTATTCCTGCGTTTTACCGTTTTGGGCTTTTGGGGCAGAACATAGAAACTTGTTTTTTCCTGGCATTAATAAATTTTTACAAGAAACGCCATACACCCTTTGCGAACAACATTTACAACAAGAGGCCGGTTTGAACCGGGGGACACTTTACTTAATCCCGAATATAAGTTAGGTGTCCCCCGATTTGAACTTTGATTTGATTTCCCCGATTTATAAGATATTTCGGGCTTGGTTCTAACGTCGGCCATTGTAGGGGCAGGTCTCTGTGCCTGCCCTCACGGGGGCAACCACAGGGGGATTGCCCCTACAAAAGATGGCCGATGTTATGATCAAGCCCGATATTTCGAATCACAACTTCGAAATATCCTAAAGTAAAGATTCAATTATGCTCCGTTCAGAAAACTCAAATACATTAAATATCCAAGGTTTATGGCACTATAGGACCAGTTCTGGTTCCTGAAATTTTCTTTGCACGGCATCAACACCAAGTTCAGTCAATGTGTCCAACACCGCTTGATCATGGGAGCCCATGGCAACCAGCTTGATGCCGATGCTGTGAACAGTGCCGGCACTTGAGCGGAGAAAAAAGCGATTTTCCCGACAGGTCAGTATATCCTGAAGAAAACTGCCGTCTATTTTCAGGTAATCGGGTTTCAAGTCTATCAGATACCCAAAAGGCCTTGCGCCTGTTCCAAAATGGTCCACCCCGAACTTGATACCAAGAGCCATGAGTCTTTGGATGGCAGGTTTCAACGTCGAAAGCCCGGCAAGCAGATCAAACTCCCGGCACTCAACGGCAAGATGGCGGGCATAATTCGGATTCGCTTCGATTGTCTTGCAAAACCAATCCATAAAAACACTGTCTTCCAGGGAAATGGTTGACAAATTTACGGCAAAAACCCGGGACGCTTCCGGGTCGGCATCTATCTTTTTTAAAACCGAAATCACCACCTGACGGTCCAGCTCACAAACACATCCCATCTGCTCGGCCAGGAGGACAAACATCTGTGCCGGCAAAGGGTTTCCTTTATCATCGGGGATGCGGGCCCACACTTCATTATGAAAATGGGCATTTCCGGCAGTTTCCACCACCTGGGCCACGCAGACGGAAATAGCCTCTTTTCCCAGCTGCTTTTTCATCAGCATGCGCAGATGCTCTGCGCCTGTAGTCGTAGATATATGGCCATGTGGGCTGTCAGCCCTGTGCCAACCACTTTTACCCCGTTTTCGGGCTATTCGAAGCCCCATATCGGCCTGGGCCAAAAGGCGGCCCGCACTCTCATGCCCATGGTAAAGCGCAAGCCCGCAATGAACCTTGAACGGCTCAGCATGGCCGGTCTGCCGGTGAAGCAGTTCGATCCGGTCAATGAGCTGATCGGCAAAGCATTCATACCCTTCCAGGTGCCATGAAGAAAAAATAATACCGAACTGCACACCGATCAGGCGGGCCACCAAAAAATCCCGGCCGGTCTTTTCGCAAAGACAATGAAGCGATTCAGCAGCCGCTTTCAAGACCCGGTCCCCTTCCGTGTGACCATGGACCTGGTTAAATTTACGAAAATCGTCCATGTGAAGAAGCAACAGCGCCCCGCCGGAAAACTGCTGGGGCGTGCGCATAAGAAAATCCAGCCGGGCCTGGAATGCATTGCCGTTGGCGATGCCCGTCACAAGATCCGTATGGGCATTCTCTTTCAGGGTCCGGGCAAGGGCTGCCTGTTCGACAAAATTGCTTTTAAGTGCCGCCGACATCTGATTCATCGCATGGACCACCCGCCGCAGTTCCCGGCTCCCGGCAACGATCTCAAGAGTGGGAAATTCACGTCGGCCTATTTGAAGTGCCATCCCTTCCACCGCCCGCAACGGCTGTAGGATAAAATGCAGTACGGCTGCCAGCATTACCGCCGATACGCCTCCCACAAGCGCCAACAAGATCAGAATACCTGTAAAATTGCGCCAGAGCTGGGCATAGGCATAACCAGGGTGGCTTTTCACCTGAATGGTCCCGATCTCCCGCCACCCTTCAATGACAAGCGCCTTGCCCTGGGGCGGGTGCAGTTTCACCCTGTTGACAAACCAGGCGGGCACAAATTGGATGGCAATGGACTGTTCCCTCCGGACAATGGGCTGACCCGATTTATCCGAGAAGGTTATGGCCTGGTAATACCCGCGATCAAATATCGGATCAATTAAAGAGATGGCAATGGCGGCATCACTGCCGTTCGGTGCCGTGGAGACCGCCATCCCCAGAAAAGAGGCTGTATCCTGGGCATGGGAGGCCAGCTGGGCTTCAAGAAAGCGCCGGCTGTTCTCAACGCTGATCCATAAGGTGCCGGCCAGCACCACGCCAAGCACCACCAGCAACAACAGGTTCAATATCCGTGATAAGGTCATGAGGCCCCCTCCCAGAACGGATGGGAAACATAATTTTTCATTCGGTCCAGCATATTCTCCCATTTAAAAAAACGGCCGGAGCCAACAGCGATCCGGCGTCCCTGATTCCGTTCCTGGGCCCGCCACATCCCGCCGACATTAAAGGTGTACACGGCCACCAGATCCCGGCGCTGGGATGCCGGTTTGATTTCCGGAATCAGGTTGTCAAGGACCAAGGGATCGGTGCCGAGGGTATCATAATAAATCAACACCAGGTGCGGGGTTACCTTAAGGGTCTTGCCCACACCATAATGTCTGACATATGCCAGGCGCAGCCGGTCTTCGGGAAACCCCAGCATGCGAAGACTGAAATATTTAGCAATGGCAAAATCGTCACAATCCCCACCGTTGGCAGCCAGCAGTTCAACCGGCGTGGCCCAGTAGTCCCCGGTCCCCCAGACGGCTTTGTCTGATTTATTGGGAATCTGATTAAAGAACGCGTTTACCTGCATCAGCTTGGTGTTTTCCTGCCGGCCGTCTGCATCTTCCAGCATGGCGTGCCAGGCGATTACCCGTTTTAATGTCGGCTCGCCATGCCGCTGCCTGACCTGGTCCAGAAACGTCTGGGTGAAAAACGAATCTCCCACCGCAAACACAATCACTGATGAGCAAAGGTAGAGAAAGCAGATAAATAGAATGTTTAGCCTGATCAAAACAATCCAAAGATTAAATCGTTGAAAATAGAACAGCCAATGACCGGTAAATTTGTAAACGCCTTGCATATAACAGCCATGGGCTGACCTGACATATCAACTGCCAGGCTTACGCCCACAACGAAACATGAAAGGAACTTAACAACTTATTAAAACTTTCATATAACGGCCATGGGCCGACCTGGCATATCGTCTGCCAGGCTTCGGCCCACAACGAAAATCGAAAGAACGCAATAGCTTATTGAGCTCTTTCATATAACCTATTAGGAAAGAAGCTTTCTGCTTGTCAACTTTTAAAAAAAAACTAATACAATTCAAATCGTTTTGGGCAAAAGGCCTGGTTTTATCAAATATTTGGCTAAAAAAGTTACGTTACAGCGCAGTACATGATGCAGGTGATCCGTATTGTATGGCCGACCCGATATATTTGAATTCATAGATATCCATTCCGTCAACATCATTATCTTGTTCGGCATCTCCCTGGCATGGTTCTTCGGCCTGACAGGCCGTTGTGCCGAAATTGCCGGCAAAAAGGACAAGGTCGGTTTTATCGATGATCAAATCATCGTTCAGATCAAGATCACAGGCATCTCCGACACTATCATTATCCCGGTCAGCCTGATCCGGGTTATAGGCCAGAGCACAATTATCTTGAGCATTGGTAATGCCGTCGCCGTCTGCGTCAAGCATGCCTTTACGAATCCGTCCGCCATCAAAAACGATTTCTGAGCTTGGTGTTGAGTCATCACCAAACAGGCTGTTGATGTGAACCCATGATCCTTCCTGATAGGCATAGAGGTTTATTCCATCCAATATGAGAAGCGAACCACCCTGTATTCTCAACCCATTCGCCTGGTCACTGTCAACCCCGAATAAGTATAGCGCCTCGGGCTGGGTGCAGATATTATGATTGTTTTCGCTATTTACAGCATCCCTTAATCGGACAACGGCCGGGGAAGTTTCCTGTCCTATAACAAGTTGGCCAAATCCAAAATTTTTATTTGTCAAAAAGCCTACCGCAAGCCCGACATCCAGTCCGCCAACTTCAATAATCTGCTCTTCATCGGAACCATCCAGATAAATTGTCGCCGTTCCAAGGTCAATATCTTCCTCATTGGTTTGATCAAACCAATAATCACCACCCAATGTCAGGGTAAAACCAATTTCCTGGGCGTTAATTATAAAATTATCCGACAACTTCAGATCTCCGTCAATTTCAATATGATCATCGACATGGCTGACATTGATAATTGCATTTGAACTTGCTGATATGCCCGCGGCAAATAGTGTAGCCCCCTCTTTCAAATTTATTGTGGTATCAATATTTATCTTAACATCTCCCAGTGATAGTCTGGAAGATTCAAGGGTAACATTCATAACACCGGACCCTGCACTGGAAATTTCTTCTAAAGCCCCCATATCAATGAAGGCACCACCGACAGCTGAAAAATTTAGACTATCATCCGATCCATAGGGGGTGGAAATCTTTTTAACGCCTGATAAATCTATGCCCCCCCCATCTTCGGCAATAATGGTCTGGTATATATGATCATTTCCACTGGCATTAAATCCGGCATCAAAATACGTGACATAGGAAAAATCCAGCCAGGAGTCCTCTCCCGATGCACTTAGAATGACCGGTTCCCAGGAGCCGGATTGATCTCCATATGAACTTGAAGCATCCCAGGACCGCCAGATGTTAAGTGTGCTGAATGTGGCCGCCCGGCTTCCAATTGTTACCAGAGAACCGCTTTGCACAGCAAACTGCGCGTCAATTAAATCCGTTACACCGGGAAGCGTTAGAACGGACCCGTTGGAGAGCGTAAATGAAGCTTGTTCCGAATTTTTAAGCTTCGGCAGATCAAGGGTTGCATTATCCAGTTCAAAGGGAACCTTTGAAAAATAATAATAGCTGCCGCTGTAAGAACCGACAATCTTTTCCAAGGAGTCCAGCTTGAGCTTGGAATCCACACCGGTGATGGTAAACACCAACCGGCCCTGGGGGTCCACAGGACCGGTAATGGAACCAAGCCCGGACAGATCCAGGGTGGCACTGTCATCTACCATGATATGCTGATAAACATAATCATTGCCGGAATTGTTAAAACCTGCGTTCATAGAAACAACAGAAGATAAATCCAACAAAGAACCTGTACCGGTTGATTGTAAAATTGTGGGTTCCCAGGTTCCAGATTGATCTCCGTATGAACTTGAAGAATCCCAGGACCGCCAAATATTGAGTGTGGTGAATGCGGTTGTTGCCGGGCTTGCCGATGTAACCTTGGAACCGCTTTGGACAATAAATTGCCCATCGGTCAATGTCGTGATGGATTCAAGGTTTAAAACAGCCCCATTGGACAGCGTAAATGAAGCCTGCTCCGAATTTTTAAGATTTGGCAGATCAAGGGTTGCATTATCCAGCTCAAAGGGCACCTTTGAAAAATAATAATAGCTGCCGCTGTAAGAGCCGACAATCTCTTCCAAAGCGTCCAGCTTGAGACTGGAATCCGCACCGGTGATGGTAAACACCAACCGGCCCTGGGGGTCCACAGGACCGGTAATGGAACCAAGCCCGGACAGATCCAGGGTGGCACTGTCATCCACCATAATATGCTGATAAACATAATCATTGCCGGAATTGTTAAAGCCTGCGTTCATAGAGACAACAGAAGATAAATCCAACAAAGAATCTGTACCGGTTGATTGTAAAATTGTTGGTTCCCAGGTTCCAGATTGATCTCCGTATGAACTTGAAGAATCCCAGGAGCGCCAGATGTTAAGCGTACTGAACCGGATGGGTTGGTTCCCGTCTGTAAATTGGGAACCGCTTGATACGATCACCTGAGTATCTTCCAGGCCTGTAATTGCGGGCAGAGATACGGATGAGGCATCAGACAGACTGAAATGGGTTTGCTGAGCAGATTCCAGGCAGGATAATTCCAGTATTGCCTCACTGACTATAAATCTGGAACTTCCGTGATTATAATAAGTGCTTGTCGTGGTATCAACAATTTGAGTTAGGGCATCCAATCGAATTTCAGAATCGGTCCCGGTGATTTCAAATTTCACCATACTACGGTTATCCAATGGCGGAAGAAATGAAGTTATACCCGACAAATCGATAATACCGCCGTTTTCAGCCACCACCCGCTGATAATTAAAATCATTGCCTGACGCATTGAACCCTGCGTCAAAGGTTGTATACGTTGATAAGTTAAGAACAGAATCCTGTCCGGATGATTTTAAAATGACCGGTTCCCAGGTCCCAGCTTGATCCCCATATGAGCTTGAAGCGTCCCAAGAGTCCCAAATAAATGTGGATGAGTAAGTATCTCCGACAATGTCAACAACAGCGTTGTCTGCATCAATGGTACCGTATATCTGTGCATTATTGAGTACTTGAAAATTACATGCCGAGTTAAAAATAAGCTTGGTCTCATATGAAGACTCATCGCCTAATACGAGAGAGTCTATCTGTGTATTCCCTTCACGATTGAATACAACTGTTTTGCCGGCTGGTATAACAACGTTAAACGTCACTCCGCTCTCGTTGTGTGGAACAACTTCAAGATCCCAATTGCCGGAGTCAGTCCAGTTCCCGCCACTGCTTCCAGTAAAAGTGATATCCAAAACCAGGGCATGACAAACAAGCGCATGAACCAATAAGATGAACAGGGATACAATTCCAATACGCAGGAATTTCATTGTTAGCTCTCCTCTTTAATTCTGTTATATCTTGTTATTATGACAAAAAAAAACATTTCAATAGCTTTTAAAGAAATATGGATAACGCCCAATTAAATATCAAGTTGATCGTTACTTAATTTATTAAAGCTCAAAAAAGATGTCAAGAGGATAACTATTTGGTTTTTAAGGCTATTTTATAATTAATTGTGAATTTATTTGCTTAATTTTTCCATAATTACATCTATTAGCCTGGCAATTGGGGATTTATTTCTCCAAGATTTTTTTTCTTGGAGATACATGGGAAAAATATTATAGCACGATCGTTAAGGATAGAATATCCAGGAGCATTTTATCACATCACTGCCCAAGGGAATGCCCGGGCATCTTTTTTTTAGATAATACAGACTGGATCTTCAATCAGATTGATTCCAATAACGGCCATGGGCCGACCTGGTCTATCATGACCCAGGCTTCGACCCACAACGAAGAATGAAAGAATTCAATAAGTTATCAAACTCTTTCATATAAAAAAAATCCCAATGATGATTAAACTGTCTTAAAACGCTTTTCTACGCCTTACACTGGCCGTCGCCTGCGTTGCCATGCGGCAACCAGGAGACCTGATGCCAGGAGTATCAGACTTCCGGGCAGAGGGACGGAGGAGACCCCGGAGACGGCAATCAGTTGTCCCGATCCTGTGGCAAAGTCATAGGAAATACCGCCAAGGTAGTCGTTTCCGTCCAGATCTGCCAGGTAATAGAGGTTCATATCGCCGCAGACATTTATAATCTGCCCCTGGGCGTTAAATTTGATACCGGTAATGATTTCGGTGTAAAAGGCCGTGCTTTGGCTGTCTTCATTGCCGTCTAAAAGAAAAAGCATCTCCACGTCATCACCAAGGGTTAAGTTTCCCCAGGCAAAATTATCATTAAATCCGTCAAGGGGCGACGCCGTCGCCACGCCTGCCGAAAACAAATTGTGAACGCCGTTGTCACCACCTGTGAACGTCAGCATGACGTTGATGGTGTCCCACTCGGTGGTCCGGGTACTGTAATTGACAAAGTCTCCTGCGATGAAAAAGCGCGCCAACGCCTCCGGGTCGGACCCGCCAGCAACAAGGGCACCGTTTTCATCCACTGTGACATTGTCCATATAGGTGTCGCCTTGGTCGCTGTAAAACGTACCCTGTTCCAGATAATCGCCCTTAAAATGTACCTCACCACCGTTGTTGAGGATGGTTCCCGCGTTGGTTGTGTTGCCCCGGACGGTTGACCGGCCCTGGGTGAATTCCATTTCACCGGTGTTGGAGAGTGTGGACGCTGCAATGTCACCATTACCGGCCATCCGCCCGGTATTGACGATGGCGCTGCTGCTGTCCAACGTACCGGATACCAGGGACAAAGTCCCGTCTATCCGTACATCCCCGCCGGTATGGGTGTGGGTTCCCGAAAGGGTATAGCGGCTGTTTTTTCCCACGGCCACTTTCCCAGTGGTGGCAACGGCCTGGGTCACCTTGAGGTTGGCCCCCGGGCCGTCCAAGGCATCCAGGGTGGTTTCGCCGCCGCTGCCGGCGGGTATCCGGGCGCCGTCAAATGTGCTGCTGCCGATGAAAAGATCTGAAAATTGATTGGTTGCCCCTTTGAGCGTCGTGGTGCCGCCGGCAAAATATCCTTTCCAGCCAGCGGCAGTGGTAGATGTGATGCCGTCATTCATGGTCAGATTGAAGTCCTGGTCCACGCCGGAAAGGTCTGCAGTGCCGTCCATGTTTGCGACATAACCAAAGGTCAAAAATGAATTGTGCTCGGTGGTGGTGCTGTTGATAATGCCGCCGTTGACGGATGCGCCGTTCAACAGGTGTACCACGTTTTGGGTGTAGTACGCCTGTGGTTCTACGGTTTCGTCTTCTTCTGTTCCCGGCAGAATGAAGATACCGGGCCAGGAGAAATAGACAGGAACGTCGGAGTTCAACGCATATCCGTCCGGGCCGGTAGAGGAAAGTAAACCGGTAAGATAGACGACATTCCCCCCGCCGCTAAGCCGGATTCCATCGGCGGCCTCTCCTGAGGTTTCAAGGGTTCCGGATACATTGATGATATTCTTGTTTCCCGTTAACAGGACATGGGCCTGGCTTCCGGATGTTCCGGCATAACCGGAAAGGGTAACGGATGCGTCGGCACCTGCGTCAATCGCCGTGGCTCCTTCTCCCCATGTAGAGATGCTTCCGGAAATGGAAGCGAAATTACTGCCGGCGTTCAGGCCACGGCCCTCTTTCCCGTAAGTTACAATACTGCCGGATAAATTAATCCTGTCTGCCGTATCAACTGCATAGCCATAGTTGCCATGGGTTTTGACGCTGCCTGATATATTGATCTCTTCGGTCTGTTCTGTAACAATCGCATAATTGCCGTCGGTTTCAATTGATCCAGAAACGGTAATGGATGTTACATCCAGGGCATTAATTCCGAAACTGTTTCCGGTTACATTTATATCTCCTGAAATATTGACCTCATCTGCGTAAAAAGCCAGGATTCCTGCCCCGCCGAAGCCCTCATGATTGATAGTCCCCGATACAGTTATTGTGCCTGTGCCGCGGCTGTAAATGCTTTGTGTATAATCCCCACAGGTAGATATATTGCCGGCCATGTCAATGGTTGTCGGCCCTTTGGTGTAAATGGCCGAGGCATCCTCTCCAAAAGTTTCAATGACACCGGTATCCGTAATTTCAATGGTGCGGCCCGAATCAGCGAAAATACCGTCGGCTTCTTCTCCTTCGGTGATGACGGCACCGGACAATGTAATGTAGTTGTTGCCCCCGCCTGCATGAATCCCGCCGGACCCTTCTCCTTGTGTATGGAGCCGGCCGTCTACTGTTATCTGATTATCGCTGTTGATAATCACGGCCTCTGATTCACGGCCGCAGGTGTTAATCTCCCCTGAAATATCAATGACATTGCCGTCACCTACATGCATCCCGCCGGCATAGTGCCCAAAGGTTTCTATGGTCCCGTCAACGGTAATGGTGTTAAAATTATCAGCTTTAATTCCGGATACCCTGGTTTGCCCTAATGGATACATAATCAAGCCGCCGTCGCCCCAAGAGGTGTTCCCCCGGTCATAGGGCGGACCGGTGCCGCTACCCTCAGTAATAATGTTGCCGGACATCTTGATGGTATTGCAGTTACTGACCCGAATGGCGTCTGAACCGGTTCCGGATGAACTGATGGACCCCGAGACATTGATGGTATTATCCGTGCCGGCGTATATGCCTGCGGAACGCTGGCCACCCAAGGGATCGTATGATTCGGAAGCGGTGATCTCCACAGTGCCTGTCACGGTGATATAGTTGTCCAGGTTAACGACAATCCCGGCACCATTCGTGCCCGAAGCATTGATAGCCCCGGATATATCAATGAGGTTGTTCCGGTTGGCATAGATACCTGTCCCACCGGTTGATGCCAGGCTCCCGCTCATTTGTATTTCATTATTATCATTGACATGAATACCGCTTATAAAATTGCCCGATGTGGACAGGGTGCCGTTCTGGGAAATATAATTGTTATTATCCGCCCGGATGCCGCACACGGAGTCTGTGGAGAGCCGTGCGCCTGCGCTGATGGACACGATGTTTGATGCCCCGTTGTCAAGCGGCCCATTGCCGGTTAGGCCGAATATATCATCATCTCTCTCGTCGCCTTTGATGCGGATGCCCGCTCCGGAAAAATAATCCCACGCCAGGGTGTTTTCAACAAAGCTTCCGGATTCAAGAATGATGGTATTTCCGCCTTCTCCTGTTCCGCCGGCATATATGGCAAAGGAATTCAGTCCCGCTGCGGTTATGGAACCGCCGGCCTGAACGGTCAGGGTTTCATTTTCTCCAAGTATAAAAGGGTTTTCCGGATGGGTGATGCTGCCGTTGGTGCCTGTTGTCTCATCTGAAATCAATATGTCGGCATTCAGGCGGCCCGGGCGGACCAGAAAAACGGCAATGAGTAAACACCCTGAAACGATTAGGGACAACCGGGCGACTTGATGGCGGGCTGAAACAGGCAGAAACATTTCCGACTCCTTTACACACAGGCAAAACAAAAGATTTACATTGGTCCTCGGGCTATCATCACCAGTATAAATACGCCCTGCCGCATCACCGGAAACGACAAACGTAAAATCCAGCTCATACTTTTTTTTTCAGGCAAGGTCAATCAGGAAATCTCAGCCCCCCCTACTTAGTTGTCTTAAAAATTTGGGAAGCCCCCCCAGATCTAAATAAAGCCGGTAGCCGATGTTATGAACAAGCCCGCCCCCCCCAATATGTAAAAAAAGTTCCTTTGTTAAGAAAAAAAATTCACAACCTTTTCGCCAAATATTAAAGAAAAATCGCCAAACGGCTTAATGTAAAGGCATGTTGCGAATTCAACAAATAAAATGAAAAAATAGTTATGATTTATTGATAAATCCGGCCCCATGCGGCATTTCGTAAACCCTTTAAAGCGGTATAAAAGTTGCAAACTCATTCACAATCTCATCAATTAATATTTTTTTGGGGGGGGTTAGACATGCAGTGGCGTATGCTGACAAAGGGTTTTCAACGTATTGGGTTATGTGTTTGCATCAGTTTCATCGTAAATTTTTCAGGGAGCATCTTTGCACAGGATTTAGGTGTAGAAAATGTTTCCGTGTTTCCCCTTCAGGGGAAAGCCGGCGATGCCGTCACGCTGACGGCCGAAATAAAAAATTATTCAGGGATGGCATTCTCCATTCAGTATGGTTGGTTTTTATCTTCTGATGCCGATATCGATCAAGCAGAAGATATGGCCCTGGGAGACATCATAACCGATTATAGGCATCTGTATCAGAATCAGAGCCTGACGGTTTCAACGTCGGTAACGCTCCCGGCGTTCTTTGATGCCGAAACCCCCTCTTATATCGGACTTATCCTTGATCCGAACAATCTTTATGATGAAAATCCGGACAACAATATCGGCAGCACGATGTTCACCTATACCGGCACGCCTCCCGGCACCATCAGCGATCCTCCCGGGGACAATTATCTGGATGCAGTTTGTGTCGGCACCGGTATAACAGACGGCAACTTGAACATTAAAATTACGTTTGCCGGTCCGCCCGGCAGTATGATCTCGCTCATTATGGGGATGGACCTGGATCAGAACCCATATACGACCGGCACCCATACGACGCTTCCAGGAACGGAAGCCATGGTGTCTCTTGTGTTTGAAAAGCTGACGCAATCGTCGGTTGTCTCCCTTCAGACGAATGCGGGGACATATTCCCTGGCGAATGCCGTCCTTTCCGACAACACGCTCTCCTTCACCATCCCGCTATCGCTTGTGGGAAACAATGACGCAATGGATCTTTTCTGGGCACTGGATCATTCTGCCTCCCCAACCGCAGATTTCGACAGAATTCCGGATATCGGGGTTTTTGCGCTTGATACCCGGGAGGTTGTCGTGCGGCAGCCGGGTGATTCAACTATTCACGTTCAGGTCTCAGATCCCGTCGCCCAGCCCGGAGAAGATGAATTTCCCGATATTATTCACATGGCGGCTGACGTATGTGGTGATCAGTTGCACATGATTCTGACCTTTAACCATGGGGTTGATGTCATGGATATGCCGGCCACCAGCGAAGGCCTGTTTGTGTGGGTGGATATGGACAGCGATGCCGACCTCTCCACCGGATTTGCAAATACGGGCCGGACGCCGCCGTCCATGGGGATAGACCACAGGCTGACACTCCAGATAGACGATCTTGCGGGCGTTGTTCCCAAACTGCTTTATGATTCCGATGGTGACGGTGATCCGGAGACGAGAATTATGGGGCTGCCGGTTAATGATATGTTCATGCGGCTTAAAGATAATCAGATTATTCTGCGTATACCTCTGGTCTATCTGGGATACGGGGATGGCGCCGGTGCGCTGGCCGTTACCACCCTCAACAGCCGGGATATTCTGGGCGGCACCATTGATCGGCTGCCGGAAAGCGGAGCCTGGGATCTTCAGCAGGATTCTCTTTTGGTCCGGCAGGCTTGTGGGGCCAATATTCGAAGTATAAAAGATCCGGCCGACGATTCTCTTTATGGTGCCGGCGGATGGGACAATGATGAACTGGTGAATGCCCGGATCTGTTTAGGAGATGATGCGATTATTTTTTCCATTGATTATGAAAGCTATCTGCTGAGTAATGACGGGGCCACACTCATTTTCCTGGATACAGACCAAAATCCGGCCACCGGCCAATCTACCCCAAATTTGGCAGGAAACCTCACCCTGGGGGCGGACTATATTCTGCGCACCTACTGGAATGATATTAAACTGCGCCAGGAAACGTATCTGTTTAAAATGGTGCCGCCGGAACAGGTTTATACGGTGACCCAGCTTGCCACCCCGACCCAGGCCGATCGGCTTTATCTGACGCTGCCCCTGGATCTCCTAGGGTCTCCCGGCACCGCTGTGGATATCCTTATCCGAACAGCGTCATGGGGCGGTGGCGGCTCCGGCATCCTGCTTTCCAACGATGATCTGCCCAATACCACCGTTGTCGGTTTTTCCGTGCAGCCGGACCTTATACCCGGGGACCTTAACGGCGACAACGCTGTGGACGGCAGGGATCTGGCCGTGTGGATTCAAAATCCCGGGATTATGGCGCTTGTCGACCTGGCAGCAAGTTTCGGGCAAACCGGCGGATAGGGGCCTGACGGCGGCTACCGCCTTTGGGGTCGGACTAAACAAAAACATCAACGTATGGAATCAGAAAAGGAAAAGATCATGAAATTTACATTTGCCGGCGTATCCGTTGCATTGTTATGTTTTTTAAATTTGAGCCTTTCCCCCGCAAATGCGGATGATACGGATCTGGATGTCACTTACATCCAACGGTTGCCGCAGTATGACTATGATGCAGAAAAAAACACCCCGGCGCCCGGAGACACGGTTACCTTTCACGGACATATCAGGTATTGGGGGGATGAGGATCTTACGGAAGTGGCTTATACCTGGGCCATGGACAATATTGTTGTTGGCAGCGGTACATTGACCGACCTTCAACCGGGACGGGAGTATATTGTCACCCGGCAATGGGATTTTGAGGCCGGAGCTCACAGCATCAAGCTGACCGTTGATCCTGAAAACCGGGTCAGCGAATTGAGCGAAACCAACAATGCCGTTGAAGACCGGACAGATGCCCTTATTGTCGGATTCTGGGTGGAGCAAACGGTTTACGACTATTTTCACCAATACCAGCAGGCGCTGGGGGTGGGTGCCAACTCCTGGGAAGACTGGGCGCAAAGGCAGATTTCAAGATGGAATACCATGTGCGCCCAAGCGGTATGGCCCTCTTCTCCGGACGGGGTAATAGACCGGTTCCGGCTGGGCAAAATCGTGGTGGTATCGGACGGTTCCCTTCCCCTTAACGGCGGCATTGCGACCAACCACCCGGACATGACGGACAAAACCGTAGACCTGATGTGGGGCTTTCCATACACGACGGGCATGATCGAATTTTATTCCGACCACACAACAATTGATGACGGCAACCCTTTTTATATTGAAAAATCCCTGCTCCATGAATTAGGGCATGCCCGGTATCTGATCGACAATTACGGGTTTGACGTTCACAATACCGACAGCCATCATGCCGTCCGGATCTACGAGGGCGACATCTATGTTGCCGGCAGTGAATATATGCCCTTTGTGGCCTATGATGAGGTGCTTTATTACAATACCAGCGGCGGTGTCATGACCGGGCCCTATGAATTTGCCTGGTCACCCTATGAGGCTGCGGCGCTAAACCGCATCGCCGGCCTGCGGGCCACCTGTGGCAATTACAATGCGCCCTGCAATATCGGTGCGTTTTTACAGGACCTGCCGGAGAACAATCATATTCTTATCGTGGACAAGGCGGGTTTGCCGATGCCCGGCGCGGATGTTTTGATCTATAACGCCACCGGCAACGGCTCGGACTGGTACGGCAAAACCATAGACAACACCCCGGACCAATCCTATACAGCCGATGATGACGGTTACATCCATCTGCCCCGTAATCCCTTCAACCCAGGTGGACAGATCATTCATACCTATGGCCATGCCAACGGCACCATGGTGCTTCGTATCGCGCATTCGGATCATGTCTGGTATCGTTTTCAGGAAGTGGCGGACTACAATATGGAATATTGGAAAGGCAACACCCAAGATGCCTATTATACAATCGCCACTGACCTGGTCCCGGTGCAGACCTGCCCGCCGGCCGACATGGCAGAGAACAACGCAGAAAACTGGGAAGGCTGGGCCGAAGGCGGCATTGACGGGGAATCCTATTTTGAAAACGATACAAACCGGACGGCGCCGTGGAGCACCGGCCTTGCATCGGTCAAGTTTGTCACCGACGGCGCGTTTGACACCTATCTGCGTTATCCCGGGGCCTATGAGGCCCAATGGGATCTAAGCGAGGTTGACTATCTTTACATCAGCGTCTATGCCGAAAATCCAAGCGCATATAATTTCCAGGAAGGGCCGGCGGTGCGCCTGGTGGACCAGGACGGCAGTTACTTTGAATACAATTTTTATGAAAACGGCGGTGTCAAGACCCTGATTAACGATGCCGTGGGCCAATGGATCATGCTTGAAATTCCGCTGGATGCCCCGGAAGATCCGGAGGAAGGCTGGGGCCGAAGCCGGGTGGGCACACCGGACCTTGCCGGCATCCGCTATCTGGAAATCCATGCCGACACCTGGGACAGTGGGTTTACCCTGTGGATTGATGATACCTATTTTGATCCCCAGCCCTCGTGCTGCCCGGCCGACCTGGACAACGACCGGGATGTGGACGGAAAGGACCTGGCCCTATTGGCCGCAGACCTTACGGCAGTGAATTTAAATGACTTTGCACAGGATTTCGGTAAAGCGGCCTGCCCATAAATGTGTCCCGTCGGGATAGACCCAGGCCTTCCAGCCGGTTTTACGCCAGGCGGTCACCCATCAGGTTTAAACTTGCTTTGGTGCTTTTTGAAACTTTTCTTGACAAAAAGAAAGTTCGCATCCTATGGCTTCCGATTATCTTAATAAGTAAAGGAACAACTAATGGTTAAACGAGGAAATCAGCTGCGGTCTATTGTTGTCTTTCTTTTATTACTATTCGCCTGTCCTGCAGTACAGTCAGCTGATGATGAAGTATTCAAATACAGCCTCGGTGGGATGGTTCTGGATGATACGGCATATGAGCAATTGCTCCACAAGCCATTGTCAAATCATTGAGAGCTCTTCCGGCACGCTATGATGCAAGGGACGAAAATATTTTCACACCGGCAAAGAATCAGGGCGACTGCGGTTCATGCTATGCCTTTGCCAGCGCGGGCGCCTCCGGGTAGGACCCGCCGGCGATAAGGGCACCGTTTTCATCCACCGTAATATTGTCCATATAGGTGTCTGCCTGGTCGCTGTGAAACGTTCTCCCCACCCCAAACCTCATTAGGTTTTGGGGTTTCAAAATTCCGCTTCATCAGATTCGGGCTACTGGCAGATTATGCTTGCTGTCCGTTGAACTGCACAACACCTCGGGGACAAATTTTTTTTACATGCCTTGGCCTGGGTTGAGAACCCTTATCATTCAAGACATCCATGACAGATCCCACCCTCTTTTTATTCCCATTTCTTTGCCCTGCAATGCGTCACTGTCCCCTGGCTGACAGATTTACTTTTTTGTTTGCTTTAGAAAATAGATAGTTACAACCGTAAACAACTATCAGCGGAGGCATTATGCCAAAAGAAAAAAAGACCATCGACCAGAAAACAATCTGGGATGATGCCAAGGCAATGTTAAAAAAAGCAGAAGCCGAAGGTATTGAAACGGCCTGGGACAGACTGGAGGAACAGACCCCACATTGTACATTCTGCGAACTGGGCACTTCCTGTAAAAACTGTGTGATGGGGCCATGCCGCATCAGTGCCAGGGGCAACAAAAAACAACGGGGGGTTTGCGGCGCCGATGCAGATGTGATTGTGGCCCGGAACTTTGGCCGTTTTATCGCCGGCGGTTCTGCGGGCCATTCCGACCATGGCAGAGATTTAATCGAAGTATTGGAAGCCATTGTCGAAAACGAAACCAGTGACTACACCATTCGGGATGAAGCCAAGTTGCTTCGCCTGGCTTCAGAGGTCGGCATAAAGGTGGAAGGCCGCACCGTGACAGACGTCGCCCGCGATTTCGTGGACGAATGCTTTGCGGATTTCGGCAGCCGCAAAAAAGCCGTGATGTTTCTTCAACGAGCGCCGCAAAAGCGCCTTGAAATCTGGAAAAAACTGGAAATGACACCGCGCGGGGTTGACCGGGAAATTGCGGAAATGATGCACCGAACCCACATGGGCTGTGACAATGATGCGCCAAATACCATGATCCATGCCTGCCGTACGGCACTTTCGGACGGCTGGGCAGGCTCCATGATCGGCACCGAGCTTTCGGATATCATCTTTGGAACTCCCACGCCGTCACGTTCATCAGCAAATCTGGGTGTAATCCGTGAAGATAAGGTCAATATTCTGGTACACGGGCATAACCCGGTTGTATCAGAGATGATTCTATCCGCAGCACGAGACCCTGAGCTTGTCGCCAAGGCTGAGGCCGCGGGTGCAAAGGGAATAAATATCGGGGGACTTTGCTGCACCGGCAACGAGTTGCTCATGCGTCAGGGGATCCCCATGGCCGGGAATCACCTGATGACAGAACTTGCCATTGTCACCGGCGCTGTGGAGGCTGTCGTGGTGGACTACCAATGCATCATGCCAAGCCTGGTCCAGATCGCCGGCTGCTATCACACCCGCTTTGTCACCACCTCAAACAAGGCCAAGTTCACCGGTGCCATTCATTTTGAAATTCACCCGCACAACGCCTATTTAAAGGCAAAAGAGATTGTTGATCTTGCCATAACCGCATTCTCGGAACGAGACCAGGGACGGGTGGAAATCCCGGCCAAGCCTGTGGAAATTATGACCGGCTTTTCCAATGAAGCCATACTTGGAGCCCTGGGCGGCACGCTTGAGCCGTTGCTCGACGCCGTCAAAGCCGGAAAAATACGTGGCTTTGTGGGGATTGTCGGCTGTAATAATCCCAAATTCCCCCAGGACTCATGCAATGTCGGACTTGCCAAAGCGCTGATCAAGCGCGACATCATGGTACTTGCCACAGGCTGTATTACCACGGCCGCCGGAAAGGCCGGCCTGCTTGTGCCCGAAGGGATACAGATGGCCGGGCCCGGGCTTGGTGAAATCTGTTCCGCCCTTGGCATTCCACCGGTGCTGCATATGGGCAGCTGCGTGGACAATGCACGGATTCTCCAACTCTGCGCCCTGATTGCCGGCGCCCTGGGTGTCGACATTTCAGACCTGCCGGTGGCCGCAAGTTCACCGGAGTGGTACTCGGAAAAAGCGGCAGCCATCGGCACCTATGCTGTGGCAAGCGGTATCTATACGCACCTTGGCCTGCCGCCAAACATCCTTGGCTCCCAGACAGTTACCGACCTTGTTCTAAACGGGCTGGAAGACCTGGTGGGTGCAAGCTTTGTGGTTGAACCAGATCCGATCAAGGCGGCAGAGCTCATCGATATCCGTATTTCTGCAAAACGAACTGCCTTGGGTCTGAGCGCATGATACTTTAAAAAAATAAAAGATTTAAATAACTATTTGTATGGGGCCGGATCATTCCGGTCCCATTTGAAGGAGATAAACAATGAAACTGGCTTTTGCAGGAAAAGGCGGCGTGGGCAAAACAACCCTGACGGCCTGGACAGCAGACTATCTTGCCAGGCAGGGTAAAAATGTATGGATGGTGGATGCCGACACCGCGCTCTCACTGGGACAGGCCTCGGGACTTGCCCAGGACAAACTGCCCGAGCCGCTGGTCTTGCGTGAAGATGTTATCCGGGAGCGAATCGGCTCCGGAATTTACAGCCTAACGCCTGAGGTGAGCGATTTACCCGCGACCATCGCGGTTGATGTCCCTTTAAGTGACTGCGATCGCTGCGCACAACCCGGGGCAAAAAAACTTTTGCTTATGGGAACAGTGACAGGGGCCGGGGGCGGCTGTGCCTGTAAGGCAAATTCCCTGCTTAAGGCGGTCCTGGCCCATCTTGTGCTGGACCAGGATGACTGGGTGCTGGTTGACCTGGAGGCAGGTGTTGAGCACCTGGGTCGCGGCACTGTTGCCGGGGTTGATGGTTTGATCATTGTCTCTGAGCCAAGCAAGCGCAGCCTGGATACCGGTGCTGCGATCAGTGCCATGGCAGGAGAACTGGGTTTATCGAACCAGCTACTGGTTTTAAACCGCTTCGACGGCAATGAATTTCCCAAAATTGAAAGATTGCCTGAAAAATGCCTGGCCATGCCTACCATTACAGACCTGATAAACACTCAACTCCATTCGGGTACCGTAACCGGTCTGAATGTACAGGCGGATATTGATGCCCTGCTGGAAAATATGCTCCTGCAACTGACTGGTCCCTCAAAGCAGAAGCAGGTCTCCAAAATGAGTGGGGGGTAGACTCGACGATTTTCCCTTGATCAAATTAAGCCAAAACACCGAAAGCACGGAAAAGGAGCGTACGCCCTGACTTTCCGTGCTTTCTGTGTCTTCCGTGGTTAAAAATGAAGTTATTTGAGATTTTGAGCCTTTTCCATGGCCCGCTTGAATCCGGCCATGGAATTTGCAATGGACTGTTCAGGCACCGCATAGGAGAGCCGGAAATGGCCGGGCCCGCCGAATCCGGAGCCGGGAACGACCAGAATATTCTCTTCTTTCAGGAGACCTGCAAATTCCACATCATTTTCAATGGGGGTTTTGGGGAACAGGTAGAATGCCCCTTCGGGTACGTTGAACTCATATCCTGCCGCCCCAAGACCGTCACAGATCATATCCCTGCGTTTGCGATAAATATCAACATCCACACACACGCCCTGGAGCTTTCCCACCACCTGCTGGAACAGGGCCGGGGCATTCACGAACATCATGGTGTTGGCCACGCCTGCAGCCGCCGCAATCAATTCCGCATCTTCGGCAGCAGGATGAACGGCCAGATACCCCACACGCTCACCGGCCAAAGAGAGTTCTTTGGAGTAGGAGGTCAGGACGATGGTATGGTCATACACCCCGAACATCCAGGGCACATCCACATCATAGGCAATCTTGCGATAGGGTTCGTCGGAGATCAGATAAATGCGTTTTCCAAATTCCCGGCTCTTCTTTTCCAGAAGCTGGCCGAATTCATCCAGCTCCTCTTTGGTGTAAACGACACCCGTCGGATTGTTGGGAGAATTGACGAGCATCACGCGGGTCTCTTGATTAATGGCCGCCTCAATGGCACCAAGATCCAGATGAAAATCGGGCTGGGTAGAGACGGTCTTAAGGGCCGCGCCGGCAATGAACGCATACTGGTTGTACCCCACAAAATAGGGTGCCGGAACCAGAATCTCTTCGCCGGGATTGACCAGGGCTTTCAAAGTATCATTCAAGGCACCGGCCGCCCCCACACTCATGACCACCAGATCCGCAGTCACCCCGACGCCGCACTGGGCGTTCAGGTAATCGGCAACGGCCTGGCGCACCCAGGGGAACCCGGCGTTGGGCATATACCCATGGGAAGTTGCAGTATCATTGATAATGCCCAGAACCGTCTCCTTGACCACGGGCGGCGGGGGCACATCGGGATTTCCCAAAGAAAAATCAAACACATTCTCGGCCCCGAACTGTTCTCTCATCCGGATGCCTTCCTCAAACATCTTTCGAATCATGGATGCGGATTTTACAATCCCGACCATCTTATCTGCAATCGGCATAGCATTCTTCCTTTATGGTTTAAGTAATAGCTCAGCATTTGTGGAAGCCACCATAGCGCAAATTAAATTAAACCAAAATATTTAATTTAACCACATGCGGGACAAGTGCCGTGACGCATATCTTTGGATTTAAAATCAACGGCTGTCAGGTTTCGGTGGCCTCACGAAGCCGATTGATATCCCGTAGGGGCGGCGCACCGAACAGAGTGGTGTACACCATCAAGGACAGTGCCCTGGCCGGCACCGTTACGTTGATGGAGATCACCGGCACGGCCAGAAATCTGGTGGCAAAAATATACAAACCGGTTGAAATTTTTCTGGTGGCCGCATGCATCTATCGTTGCCTGGTTTTTTTCGCGATATGTATCAAAAAATATATTGAGAAAAAATTTAGGATCGGGCCCCTGGATACCCTGTGAACAATGCCGGAAGAGATCCCAATCTAATGGATATGAACATCAGGCACAACAAAGGCCCAATGGGAACACTATTGGGCCTTTGTTGTAACAGGGTATATGGGTACACATCGTTTCGCCTGATCGTAGACCCTAAATGCTGCGTGCTCTATATCAAAAATTAGAAGCAGGCTTCCAGAATTTTTAAAATGTCGCCGGTGGTCAGCTTCTTATAACCGTTGCCAAGAATAACTGATGATTCAGCAATCTTGGGCAGCATCTCCCTGGTGGCACCGAGCGCTTCAAGGGATGTGACGATGCCGCACTCTTTTGTAAAGCTCTCAAGGGCATCCAGGCCCTCCAGGGCCACGGCATCATCTGTTTTGCCTTCGGGGGAAACACCCCAGATTTCAACGGCAAACCGGACAAATTTATCAAGCCCGTATGAATAGATGTGACGATAGTAGGGCAGTGAAATGGCGGCAAGACCCATGCCATGGGCACAGTCGGTGTAGGCCCCCAGCTGGTGTTCAATCATATGGACTTCCCAGTCCTGGGCCTTTGAAACCCCTGTAACGGTGTTGAGCGCCAGGGTTGCATTCCACATGAGATTGCTTCTTGACTCATAATCTTCGGGATTTTTCAAGGCCGCGCGCAGATTATCAATGGATGATTTCAGCAGGGCTTCGATAACATAATCCGTTGTATTATTGTCATCGCCTGAAAAATACTGTTCCATCAGGTGGGACATGGTGTCAAACACGCCGCTGACCATCTGGTATTGGGAGACTGAAAAGGTATATTCCGGGTTCAGTATTGAAAATTTTGGATAAAACTCGGCAGGAAACACCCTGCCGGCCTTGATTTTCGTATCCTCGTGGGTAATGACGGAGCCGCCGTTCATCTCAGAACCGGTGCCCACCATGGTCAATATGGAGGCCACCGGCACAGTCTTGTTTGAAACTTTTTTGAACTTCACCCAATATTTTTCAAACGGATCTTCATCGCAGTACGCCGAGACGGAGATGCCCTTTGCCAGGTCAATCACAGAACCGCCGCCAACGGCCAGGATAAGGCTGACATTATTGCCGCGCACGAGCTCAGCGCCTTCCATGAGTTTGGCATAGGTCGGATTTGGCATGACGCCTGACAGTTCCACCACCTTTTTGCCGGCATCTTTCAAAATGGAGAGAACCTGATCGTAAAGACCGATGCGTTTGATGGCATTTTTACCATAGACCAGAAGAACGGTATCTCCATAATTGGCCAACTCTTTTTTAAGATTTCCAAGAGAATCTTTTCCAAAATAGATTTTTGTTGGATTGTAGAAGGTAAAATCCAAAAGCATAACAAACTCCTTTTTTATTTTTTAAAACAATTATTTATTGCTGACAGCCATGGGTTGATTCGATTCCCATTTCAAATCAAGGGGTTTAAACTCTCACCGGGGCATTACTGCGCGTAACCGCTCGACAAGGCCCACCAGGGCGCCTGTTTTAAAGTGAATGGCGTTGGCCGGGCAGACCTCCTGGCAGCAATAGCAGCGGATGCAGGTCAGATGATCAATGACGGCGTGGCGGGGCGAAACGAACCGAAGGCTTCCCGGTGGACAGACCTCGGCGCATTTACCGCAGTCCCGGCATAGGTCAGGGGCCTGGACCGGCCGGGAGGTCAGGTGCCTGCGGACGAGTCCGGACACAACACCCGGCACCGGCATGGCCGATTCCAGTACCGGCAACTGAAACTTTTCGGGGATGAATGCCTTTGGATCATCACCCAGCATCTGGGTATCAGATTCACCGGGCCGGACGAAGCCCCTGCGTACTGCCGCATGATACAACGGAAAACTTGGCGGATGGACACCCAGCATCGGCGCCAGGGCCAGATCCATGGCCAGGGGATCACAGGATGCCCCAATAAACCCCAAATGGCAGGGGGTGCCGTTATTGGGTCCCCGGCCCTGCATGCCCCAGACCCCGTCTATTATGGTCAGGGCCGGTTTAATCGTCCGGGAGATATCCAGCAAAAGATCGGCAAATGCCATCCGGTCTGCGCCTGCGTGCATGTGCCACTGGCTTTTGCGCGGCCCCACCACGGCACCGAAAAGATTTTTAACCCCTAAAGTCAACAGCATCATGCAATGGGTTTTCACCTTGGGCAGGTTAATGACCACATCCGCGTTCAGCACGGTCTCTTCCAGTTCCAGGGCCTGGTATACGGACCCTTCCGGGGTTTTGGAAAGCCTGGGCCGATTGAACTCAACCAGATCCGCCCCAAGCTCGGCAGCCACATCGTTCATGCCGGTAACCCGGGCAATACGAGAGACCTTGTCAATGGCCGGACTGTCGCCGATGACGACCCGGCCGCCCGCCTTTAACACCAGCTTGCCCACGGCACGCACAACAGCCGGATCGGTGGTCACCCGCCGTTCCAAAGGTGCGGCACTGAGCAAATTGGGCTTGAGCAGCACCCGCTGTCCCGGACGGACAAACGTCTCCATGCCCCCGCACAACCCCACGGCCCGGGCCACGGCAGATGCCACATTTTTTTCATCATAATCGGGGCATGCACAAAGCGCCACTTGGTTCATAAAGCAGATTCCTCTTTAGAAAACAGGCCCTTAATATCTTCCAAAATCAGATAAAGACAAGGCACCAGCCCCAGGGTAATCAAGGTAGCAAACAAAATCCCGAACCCCAGGGAGATGGCCATGGGAATCAGAAACTTAGCCTGTCGAGATGTCTCGGTGATAATCGGCGCAAGGCCCCCGCAGGTAGTCAAAGTGGTCAACAAAATGGGCCTGAACCGCTGTATGCCGGCAGCCCGGACCGCAGCCGCCACGGGCATGCCCCCGCGCACCAGGCGGTTGGCAAAATCAATGAGCACCAAAGAGTCATTCACCACCACCCCGGCCATGGCCACAACGCCGAACAGGCTCATGACCGAAAGGGAATACCCCATGATAATATGGCCGGCCACCGCCCCGATAATGCCAAAGGGAATGCACAGCATAATGATCAACGGCTGAAAATAGCTTTTAAAGGGAATGGCCAGCAAGGCAAACACACAGAACAACGCCAGGGCCAGACCCCTGACCAGGGCACCCACACTCTCTTTGATATCCGCCTGCCGGCCCTTGAATTCGTATGACAGGCCCGGATAGTGTTTCACCAGTGACGGCAGGATATCCTCTTTCATATCCCGGATAATATTCTCGGACTGGGACTGGGGGGTCACGTTGGCCGACACCTCAATTTCCCGTCGTCCGTTGCTGCGGCTGATCTCGGTATAGGCCCTGCCCTTGATAATTTTAATGGCATCCCGGAGCATGATCTCCCCGTTTGGGGCATGTAGCACATAATTTTCAAATGCGGTTTCGGAAATGCGCTCGGCTTCTGCAATGCGCACCCGGACCGTGACCTCGTTTCTTCCCCGCTGGTTTTTCACGGCCTCAATCCCCTGGTAGGCATTGCGAATTTTGCGGGCAATGGTTGCGGACGTCAGCCCCATCCGCTGACCGGCCGGGGTCAAGACGATGTCAAACTGACGTTTGCCCTGGGCAGACCCGTCATCAATGTCCGATACGATGGGGTATTCATCCAGTTGTTGGGCAAGGTCTTCCCCGGCCCGGTTCAAAACATCCGTGTCCCGGTGGCTCAGGGCGATGGTCAGGGCCTTGCCGGCCCCGGGGCCGCCCCGATTGGATTCAAAGGAGATGGTTTCCACCCCGGCCACCCGGCCGGTTTTCTCCCGCCAGATCCGGGTCACATCCGAGGTGGATATTGGTCGCACCTCGGGAGGGGTCAAATAAATCCTCACCCGGATATTGTTCTCACTGACCTGGGAAAAAATCCCCGTGGACAACTCCCGAGCGCCGTTTTCATCCACGGTCTTTTGGGCCGTTGCCACCAGACGCATTTCCATTTGCCGGACCTTGGTCTCAGGCGTGCCGTATGGCAGATAAATTTCACAAAAAGCGTAATCGGATTCAACTTTTGGAAACAACACCATGCCCATTTTTCCGGATTTTACATAGCCGAAGGTAATCAGGAGCAGGGCAACGCCTAGGGCAAATACCGTATACCGCCAGGCCAGCAGCATAGACAAAATCCGGCCGTACACGGATTTGATAAAAACCTCAAACTTTTCAGAAAACCTTGCCTGCCAGGCCTCAAGAATATTCAAGGGAAAAAACAAGGGGCGATTGGCATGGCTTAAGTGTGCCGGCAGGATAAACAGGCTCTCAATCAAAGAGACACCAAACACGGCCACCACCACCAGGGGCATGGTTTTAAATATCTTGCCCATGATGCCCGGGATGAACATGATGGGCATAAATGTAACCATATTGGTGACCACGGAAAAAAATACGGGCACGGCAATGCTCTTTGCCCCCTGGATGGAAGCATCCAGAAACTTCATGCCCTGGCGGCGGCAATGGTAGATGTTCTCCCCCACCACCACGGCATCATCCACCACAATGCCCAGGGTAACGATAAAGGCAAACATGCTGATCATATTGATGGTAAAATCGGTGGCGGACAAAAAAATAAAAGAGCCCAGAAATGAAATGGGGATGCCCAGGCTGACCCAGAAGGCCAGGCGGATTTCAAGGAACAGGGCCAGGCACAAAAAGACCAGGCCCAGCCCCATATATGCGTTGCGCAGCAAAAGGTCCGCTCTTTGGGCAAAAATTTTGGACATATCCCTGACAATGCTCACCTGAACCCCCTCGGGCAGGTCCGCATTGATGCGCTTGAGCATTTTTTTGGTGGCGTCGGCCACCTGGGTGGGGGTCTGTTTTCCCACCCGGTAGACCGCAATGGTGACGGCCCGCCGGCCGTTAAATGACGCCCATTCGTCTGAATCCTCAAAGCTTTCGCTGACCTTGGCAATATCGGACAACACCAATTGCGACCCATCTTCCCGGGTAATGATGGGCAATTTTGCATATTGCCGGGCATAGTCTTTTCGCGATTTGATGCGCAGCAGGATATCCCCGGCACCGGATTTAATGGCACCGCCCCCCAGCTCCACAGAGGCCGTGGAGACGGCATCGGCCACGTCGGACAGGGTCATGCCGTAACGCCGCAGGGTATTGGTGGAGATCTCCACCAGGATCTCCCGCTCCCTGACGCCTTCCAGGGCCACCTGGGTGATTTCGGGATCGGACAAAAACCTGTCCCTGATATCGTCGGCAAGATCGCGCATGGTGGTCTCCGGCGCGTCGCCGTGAAGGGCCAGACGGACCACTTCCCGCTGCCGGGAGGTGATGGTGACCACCGGGTCTTCGGCCTCATCGGGAAAGGTGTCAATCCGGTCCACCTCGCTTTTGATCTCCTGCCACAAGCGTGTGACATCCGCTCCGTCCAGGGCTTCTATGGTGACCGACGCACGGCCTTCCAGGGCTTTGGAGTTTATCTCATCAATGCCTTCAATATCCCGCACCGCCTCTTCCACGGCCAGGATAATGCCGGACTCCACCTCTTCGGGGCTGGCCCCGGGATAGGCCACGGAAATACTCACCGAATCCAGGGAAAATTCAGGGAACACCTCCTGCTTGATGTTGAAGGCCATGAAAAGGCCGCCCACAAGGAAAACCGCCATGAGCAAATTGGCGGCCACGGTGTTGCCGGCCATCCAGGCAAGGGCGCCCCTTTGGGTGTCGCCCGGGGGACCGGAGGGAACCGGGGTGTGTTCAGGCATTATCGGCTCTCCCGGGAAGCGAGGGTCAAGGCCATGCCCGACACCGGCGTGGGAAGATCTGACGAAATCACAAGGTCTCCCGGGGAGAGCCCGGATTGAACGAACACCCGGTCATTTTCAATCCACACCGGGGCCACCTTGCGGATCTCCAGGCGTCCGTCATTGTATATCCATAATGTGGAATCCTCCCGCACCAGGGTCCGGGGCAGGGAAAACACATTGTCGAAGGCCTGGCCTTCAATGATTGCTTCCACATGATCATCCAGCAGCATGGCCGGACGACCTTTGGCAGGTCCGAGCCCCAGGGGATCATCCACCTGGATAATCACGCCTGCCATGCGGCTTTGCTCGGTAACGGCACCGGTGGTCCGCACCACACGCCCCTCCCACTCCCGGCCCGCATAAAGGGAACGAATCCGGGCCGGACTGCCATGGGTTTCATGGACCTGTATCCGGTCCAGACGGTCCAGGGGCACCTGGACTTCCACCTGGTAGCAGGCCACGGCCACCAGGGTGGCAAGGGTTCCCTGGGCCGGGGTCATGGCGCCCCTATCCACCGCTTTGGACAACACCAGGGCATCAAAGGGGGCCGTTATTCTGGTTCGCGCCAGATCCAGGCGTGCGGATTCAAGATCGCTTTGGGCGCTTGCCACGGCGGCCCGGGCCTGTTCAAGTTGGGGTTTTCTGAGCACAAGTCCTGTCTCCGGTATCTCATTGGCGGACATTGTCGTCATGAGCCTAAGCTCTTCCTTTGCAATCTGCTGCTGGCCCTTTTCAATTTCAAAATCAGCCTGGGCCTGGGCCAAAGCGCTTTGGGCTTTGTTCACGGCAAGTGTATAGTCCGCCGGATCAATCCGAACCATGGTCCGGCCCTCACGGATCAATCCCCCCTGGACAAATTCCGGGGCCACTTGAATCACCGTGCCGGCCACCTGGGATTTAATCTCCACCTCACGGTCCGGCCGGACCGTGCCCATGGCCCGGATCTGTGCGACGACCCGGTCGGGATTCACTTTTATGATATCCACCACCGGCGCGGTTTTTTCAGCAGGTTTTCGCGTCACCTTCACGGACTTTGATTTGTAATACCAAAACCCGGCGATGCCCAGGGCGATCAAACATACAGGCAGAATAATTTTTAAAAGGGTCCCCCCCAGGGAGGATCGGGACGCAGTCTGGTTCATAAATCACTTGGCTCCGGTATTATTGGCTTGTGCCGGGGCGGCGTTAAAGAAAAACGTTGGCCGGCCTGTTACGTTATACAATGCGATGCGCGCTTTGACATAGGTGGCCCGCTCGCTGACCAGTTGGCGTTCCAGGCTCTCCATGGAGGCCCAGGCCGAAAGATAGTTCAAATAACTGCTCTGACCGTTCAAATACTGGACCCGGGCATCCTGCAGGGTCACTTTGACGGCCGCAAGCTGCTGTTCCAAAAGATCAATATAGGCGTTCTGACGGTCAATGGCCACCAGGGCGTCTTCCACCTCGCAAATGGCGCCGGCGACGATTTTGGCATAGGTATTCACCGCTTCACGGACCACGGCCCGGGTGCGCTCGATTTCGGCTTTACGATCCCCGCCGTCAAGCAAGGGGCCGGCCAGGGCCGCACCCAGGGAGAACACCCAATTTTGAAACAGCAGATCCAGGGTGCCGCTGGAAAATGCCGCCGAGGCGGAGAGGGTCAATTCCGGAAACAGGTCAGCTTTGGCCGATGCCACATCCAGGGCAGCGGCATCAAGCCGCATCCGGGCGGCCCGGATATCGGCCCTGTTTTCGAGCAGGTCAGCAGGGATGCCGGGCTGGGGCCCCAGAAAGGTCTGGGGCAGATCAGCGGAGGACACCCTCACAGGGGTTCCGGGTGTCCGGCCCAAAGAGAGGCCCAGGGCATGGATCTGTTGCTTTTCCTCTTTTTCAAGCAAGGGCATGGCAGAAAGCACCTGGGCCAGGGCCTGTCGCTGCTGGGACACATCCAGGGCCGTGGCCACGCCGTTAATATAGCGCAATTCCTGGAGTTTCAGCGTCATTCGGTTGGCCTTTATCTGCCGATTAAGCACCTGGATGCGGGTTCGTACAGACACAATATCCACCCAGGTATCTGCAATTTCCGTGGACAGGGTCAATGCCCCGTCCGCCAGATCCTGAACGGCGGCCAGGTATTCCAGTTCCCTTGCACTGATATCGGCACGGTTTTTCCCCCACAGGTCCAGGGTATAGCCGGCATTCAGGTCAGCAGAATAGCTGTAACTATTATCCGAAACCCTTGATTGACCGGACGTTTTAGACTGGGAATATTTTTTTTTACCACCAAGGGCGTAATCAAGGGTGGGGCCAAGATTTGATCGTTCGCTTTTCACTTTAGCCAGGGCTTGGTCCACCCTGGCCTTGAGCACCTTTAAATCATGATTGGCCTCAAATCCTGCCTGAATCAAGTCATTGAGTTCATCAACATCAAAGGCGAGCCACCACCCGCCATCCGGAGTTGCCTCACCGGATTGGGGCGTTGCGGTTTCTGTTTGATGAACATAGGCCTCAGGCATCTCAAGGGACATCTCAGCCACAGGATCAGGGGAGATCAGATTGCAGCCGGCAATAAAAAAAACCGACATCTGTAAAATGGCGATCAAGGCATAACGCATCATGTCACAACCCACGGTCTATCATTTCAAAATTATTGGCAACCCCAAATATACCATGGCCGTTGTGCCATAGCCAGATCATTTCACAGAGACGGCAGGGCAACCGTATTGCAAAATAAGTTTAATCCCCTATAACGGCCATGGGCCGAGCCAGGTCTATCATGACCCAGGCTTCGACCCACAACGAAGAATGAAAGAACTCAATAAGTTATCTAGCTCTTTCATATAAAAAAAAAGCCGGAGAAAAAAAAGGACAAAGACCTTATAACAACATCTCTGCCCCTGCGATTGTTAACAGATTCCGGGAAAATTATGCGTGCTTATTCATCATTTAAAGCGCTGCTGCCGAATGCGTCACAGAAAATGACCAGTTTAGCCAGGCTGAAGTTATTTGCCAGATCGAACAGATCCTTTCCGTCCGTATCACCGTCTTTATCGGGATCAGGTTCATATCCTTCGAACTCAAAGGCTCCCATATCCCAGTCCGCCACGCCGTCAAAATCACCATCCTGGGGTCTGGCAACACCTTCTATATCATAAGAATATGTAGAGAAACTTCTTCCGGCATCAATACAAGGAGAGCCTTCAGTAAGATGAAAATCAGTGGCTCCTGCAAATCCCGGATCTATGTTTATATTATTTGCCACAGGCGTCCAGCCACCCTGGATATCGTTCCAGTCCACTTTAAGATACGTTGTGTTACTAACCGAGTATACCAGTTGATTTGGTGTGTTCCCCCATAAGATGCTGTTTTGAATATCGGCCGGATTTATCAAATAGCTGAACGAGTGGAAACCACCGCCGTCAATGGATGCCGAATTTTGATAAAAAGTACAATTCCTTATCCTGGGATAAAAAATGTAACTGTGAATCGCACCACCTGCCTGGGCGGAATTATTGTAGAAAACAGAGTTGATTATATACGCCAAGGCATCGGTGGTCTGATTGATCCAATTTCCATTTAAGGCGCCACCATAGGACTCGGCTGTATTGCCGGTGAATTTGGACTGGCTTATATTCGGAGAACTATATACGGCGTAAATAGCCCCACCGTCTTTGGCATGGTTATTTGTAAACTCACAATTAACTATTCTTAAATCAGCGCCACCATCATCTAAGGTACCGCCATCATATATGGCACCACCCGAGCTAGTCGCAGTATTGCTGATGAATTTACAATTCCTAAGGAGAGGCGACATATAATACTCGCCATTTATTGAATTACAGGATACCGGTGTTTTTTTTCTAGTATACAGGCCGCCGCCAAATGATGCGAACCCATTTCTAATAACAAATCCGTCAAGCAGGAAATACCTGACACCCGCCTTTATACATTGATATGCGTTATTTCCGTCTATAATGGTCGGATAAGCCTCCCAGTCCCTATCGGCAAATGCCGGATTGGCAGTATTCGGGAATCCGCCATAAATACTGGCTACTTTATCAATGGTAATGGTATCTGATAAACTATAGGTTCCTGCTTTGACATAAATGCTGTTATATGGGGAATAGCATTGCATCCACATTGAATTTGCCTTGTCTATGGCTTCCTGAATGGTCTTAACAGCTTCGGCCCAGCTTTCTCCCGTCCCGCTTGATGTAACGGATGCATCCACATACAGTTTTTTAAAAACAGAGCCAAATGCTTGATCGGATATACCCAAAAATAAAACGACAAATAAAAACAACGACAATAACATTGATTTCCCATTTTCCCTTTTCATGGTCCCCTCCCTTTTTAATAATTTAGTACTTGATGACAGTTAATCATGAAAAATATTACATAGTGTCTGAACGAAAACCTGAGAATTTTATCGAGGACAAGGCAGGGGCATATTTTAACCTTTCGGAATACATGAAGTATTTCGAAGATTAAAATTTGCAGCTAGCGAAGTAATCGACAAAATTTACGGTTTTCGGTCGGGCACAACCTAACGGATGAAGCGCTCTCTTTTTGTACTTTCAGATATCTCAACACATTAATATCCAGCAAAAAACATACCTTTAAACGATCTCTGAAAAGCCCTACCGGGGAGGAATTAACGAGTTTTTAAGAACTTTTTTTCTGTGAAAAAAATGTTAAGAATATGGTAATATTTTTCACTGCACGGCAGGGGTGGGAGCGGGAATCAAACTCGATCCTCCCGATTACTTTGTTGCAATTACAATATGGCTTTCCATAGGGGCCGCCAATCCGTAATCGTCAATATAAACCTGCAAAGATGGACAACGGTCAAGGGATCGCCATACGCTGATTGCAATCCGGCCATTGAGATTCTTCAACCAACTTCATTATCCTTACTAACGGCCATGGCCGACCTGGTCTTTCACCGAGGTTAGGCCACAACTAAACATGAAAGTAATTTAGCAACTTATTGTTACTTTCATATAACGGCCATGGGCCGAGCCAGGTATATCATGACCCAGGCTTCGACCCACAACGAAGAATGAAAGAACTCAATAAGTTACCTAGCTCTTTCATATAAAAAAAATCAACACATGGAAGTATTACAAAATATCCAGATACAGAGTGTTATCACCATTCAGAATGCTTTGCAAAAATTTTATCTGCTAAAACTTGTCATAAGAATAAAGGAATGCAGATCACAACATAATGGGCAAAAACCTTGGAAAAATATATTGATATGAAAAAATCTTGTATTCAAGGGTTTGCCTATGGTACCAGTTGTGCAAAAGTCCGGTGTGAGAACCAATTAAACCGATTCGCGGCTTTTCAAAGCAGGTATAATATATGAAAATGATGAATGACATTTTGAACTTTCTTCCCATTACGGATTCTCTTTCTACATCAGGCCAACCGACGGAAGCTCAGCTTTCTGCGTTAGCTGAAGAGGGATATGAATTAATAATTAACCTGGCCCTTCATGATGATCCACGATACGCCTTAAAGGATGAGACATCATATGTTAAATCGCTTGGGATAGAATATATCCACATTCCTGTGCAGTTTGATAAGCCATTAAAAAGTGATTTGGAATCATTTTTCAATGCGGTTGCTTCCAATAAAAATAAGAAGATCCATATACATTGCGCTGTTAATATGCGGGTAACCGCTTTTTTAGGACTGTATTTCTTGATTCGAGAAGGCAAATCAAAAGAGGATGCCTTTAAACCAATGTGGCAAATATGGAAGCCTGATTCTGTTTGGTCTTCATTCATTGATTCAATGATGGTAGAGTTTTCCAATTAACCCCTGGCACAGTGGGAGATAAAAAATATCCGAAACAGGCCATGAACGAATGTGGTCCAGCCAAATCAGGTCCGATTTGATCTATAGATCATGGATTTACGATATTCTGAAGGCCGTATGCCGTATGCTTTGAGAAATGAAGCCGCAAAATGGCTTGAACTGCAGAATCCTGATTCATAAGCGATCCTTGTCAAATCGTCCGGATTTTCTTCGATCCGCATCCGGGCGTAAGAGAGGCGTTCTTTTCTCAGATATTCAAACACCGTACACCCAAAAACCTTCCTGAATCCTTTATTCAGCTGGGTGTGGCTCATCCCTGCCTGCCGGGCCAGTTCCCTGAGTGAGGGCGGGTATGACAGCTTTTTGATCAGCAGATCCCGGGCCCGGAAAATACGGTCCCTGTCCCCGGGACTTGAAAGAGGAGGGCTTTCAGGAAAACAATCGGGTTGAACTACCTGTTCCAATCTCAGGGCAATCAGTTCAAGCGCCTTGCTTTCCATATAGATTCTTCCGACCCTGCCTTTGTGAGGGTTGTTCAGGATTTGGTATATCGTAATTTTCATCTGGGATGTCATGATGTGGGCTCTATAAAAATGGTAGCTCTTAAATGTATTTTCCAAGGAATCAGCAAATTCGGCTCCCCGGAGATGGGACGGACTGAACAACTCCATTAAAAAGTCAGGCGCCACATGGATGGCAACTGAAATCACTTCCTGCCGCCCCTTAATTTTGCGTTCTGCAACACGGTCGTCAAAAAAACCGGCATATGACCGGCCCGGTGATACAGAGACTTGACTTACAGGACAAAGGCCGCAAGGCAAAAGACTATTTCCTTTGATACAAAAAACGAAAGAGAAAAAAGGATTTTTTAACGTAAACCGGGCCGTATAATCTTCGTCAAATTGACAGCGACAGATCCCTATTCCCAGCCCCTCACATATCGAAAAAGAAGAAAAACTCCCCCTTCCCTTTTGTTCGGGTAATGGGCGGATAATCTCATTTGAATTGATCAGCGCATTTTCAGATGCCAGGGGCTTAAAATCTACAAAGTCACCTTGATTATTTTTGATCAAAACATCAGAGAGCATTCACTTCTTCCTTTACGGCTATTTGTGGCCGACCGAAACCCACAAATTTAGCCGATTACTTCGTTGGTTGAAAATTTTAAAAGCACCACTCCAACTCGTAAATCATGACTTATATTTTTTTGTCAAGCAAATAAAAACATACGCATCTAAATTTTACGCACATGCTCTTCTCATTTACGCAAATGATATTATTTCTGAAAAAAATACAGTTCAATAGCCTTGCTTGACAATCACATGAAAGCAAGGCCCCAAGGGCCCTGGAATAATAAAGGACAATCTTTATCTGGAGAATAAAAATATTATGGTACAAACGCTTCACTCACCCAACACTCCGTATCCATCCATGGCATTTTTGTTTGATGCCCTGGTTGCCCCCGTAAACTTAGCAGTTCTGGAGACGGCCGTTGAACTTGATATGGGGCACATTTTAAACAGCACCGCCAACGTAGATGACATCGCAAAAAAGCTGGGGATACAGACCGACACCACCGGCCTCATCCATTTCCTGGATGCCATGGTCGCAATGGGATTGGCGAATAAGGAAAACAACACATACAGCAACACGGATTTAGGAACCCATTTCCTTGACAAAGAGAGCCCGGTTTTTGTGGGCGATTATATCCAAAGCATGAAGATTCTGGTGCAAAAGAATCTGGCCGGTATGGCAGGAATCATAAAAACCGGGCCGCCGAAGGTATCCCAAGAAGACTCCTGGCAAAGCGAATCCCGGTGGGAACAAGCCGTGGCGCATCTGGCCATTGGCCAGCGTGCCGGCATGGCGGCCATCTATGCGGATCTGGTTCAGGAATTGCCGGAGTTCGAAGGCGTCAAAAAAATCCTTGACCTGGGCGGTGGACCCGGGCTCATCGGGGCAGAAATCCTTGGCCGTCTTCCCGGGGCAAAGGGCGTGCTCCTGGAGTTGCCGGCCATCATCCCCCTGGCCAGACAGGAACTTAAAGAACAAGGGGCGGCCGAGCGGATTTCCTTTATTGCAGGCGACTATAATGAAGTGGATTTAGGCCACGGCTATGACCTGATCTGGGCCAGCCATAACCTCTATTTTGTAAAAAACAGACCCTCTTTTTTCCGGCGCATCAAAAATGCTTTGGCAGACAACGGTGTCTTTGTCTGCGTGCACGAAGGATTGACCCATGAGCAGACTGCACCGGCAAGTATTGTCTTGATGCGGCTTTCCAGTGCCCTGGAAAAGGAAGGGCAATATCTTTCCTTTGAGAAGGGAGAGATCTCTGCCTGCCTTAAACAAGCAGAATTTGGCAAAGTTGATTCAAGAATGATTGAGTTGCCCACAGGAGAGTCGGAACTGGTGATAGCCAGGGTAAAGGGCGTTTGATTGCTGGGCATTAAATCACACCCCATTGCAAAAAAACAAACGAAAATCACAACACGGGTGGCAGTAAAATAGAACAATTTTATACAGAGAGTAAAAACATGCGAAATCAAGCAAAAAAAAGGTCCTTGCAACCCATCAGGACAACATTTGCTATCTATACCATTGTAATAATCTGCCTTTTCTGCCGAGCGGTATGGGCAGAAACTAACAACGCTGACATACCAACCGCTCAAGTTGGCGACATAACGGTGACCGCCACCAAATTCACCACACAGTTGGATAAAATACCGACCAATATCAGCCTTATTTCCCGGGAAGAACTGGATAAATTTCCAGGGCATTACAATGCCATCACCGTGCTTGAGGCGGCAAACATTCCGGGACTGTTTTTTTCCAACAACGTGTTTGGCGGCGGAAGCGCGAGCACCTCGATAAGCACCAGGGGCAGCGAGGTCTCAAGTTGGGGAATGAAGGTAATGATCAATGGTATCGAGCTGAACCGGGGAAATGGGAACATATCGGCCGGCCGCATGGCCGTACATGACATAGAGCGCATTGAAATCACCAAAACACCCTCAGCCGAGTATGGGGACCAGGCCACGGGCGGTGTGATCAATATCATTACCCGGGCGGCAGACAAACCTGTGGAAGGCAAGGCAGGAATCGCCTTTACAAGCCTTGGCGGCGGTAACGGCTACAGCGTGATCAATGGAACCCGGGACCAATGGGAATACTACATTGATGCGTCGGCACAACGTGAAGATACCTACCAGGACAAAGGTTTCCAGGATGGTAACAACGTTTATACCAGGGTGGGCTATGCACTCAACAACGGTGCACAATTGACCTTCCACGGATCTTATAATGACACCAAAGGGCTTTATGCCGCCGGCCTGACCAGGGATCAATTTAATGAAGACTCATCCCAAAATCCCAATACCGGGGCTGATTATGACTATGAATCAGAAGATATTCTAGGGGCCATGGTCTATAAACAACAGTTGGGGCGCCATGAACTCATGGCGAAAATGGAAGTTCAGACCTGTGATTACCAGCTGTACTGGGGTCATTTAACCCACATGGATTCCTTACAGGCACATCCGGAAGTGAATGTGACCTTTAGCAATGACATTTCGGACATGGCAAACAAATTGGTAATCGGCGGAGAGTACCGCTATCATGATTACGATGTGAACAGGTATACGGCATCAAGCTTTCATGACGTAACAGCCATCAATCAGGATTTCACCAGAAAGGATATCAGTTATGCAGGATATGTACAGGACGAGTTGCAGGTAACCGACGCATTGACGGTTACTGCCGGGCTCCGCTATGACTTTTTTGATCTGGAACAAAACGCCCACATTATGGGCAGCGATTCCTGGGATCAAGAAACAGGAGATATAAGCCCCAAACTTGGTTTTACATATCAATTTTGCGATGAGCTCAACCTGTTTGCAGGGTATAACAGCGGCATTAAAAGTCCGGTCAGGTTGCCGGTATATTATACAAACGGCCAATTGGAACCGGAAAAGCTTCGGGCATTTGAATTAGGTATCCGGGGTAATGTCGCCGGTTGGTTTAACTACAACATGGCCCTTTTCCGGCAAACCGTAAAAGATAAATTTGTTTTACCCAGCGCTGACTGGACGGCGCAATACGAAAACGCAGGGGAAACCAGTTCCAAGGGCATTGAAATCGGGGCCGGGGCAAAACTGCCCCATGGGTTTTATACCTCCGCCAATTTTACATACCAGGACGCCAAATTTGAAGAATTTGTCAGCATGGGGGTAGACTATTCCGGAAATAAACTGACCGGTGTACCGGATATAATCTTTGCCTTTACACTGGGCTACCGGAATCAAATCCTGGGTGATTTTTCTCTGAATCCTGTGTACATGGGCAGGCGGTATTTCAACTACGCCAACACCAATGAAGAAGACGGTTATTGGGTATTAAACGCCAGGTATTTAAAAAAAATCGGGCGGCTTGAACTTTACCTTACGGCAAACAACCTGTTCGATAAAAGCGCTGTCGGAGACGGCAGCGGTAATCCCGGCAGTGAATCCCTGTATCCCATATCGGGATTCAACACGGTCATCGGAATGAATGTAGCCTTCTAACGGCCATAGGCCGACCTGGTCTATCAGGGCCCAGGCTTCGGCCCTCAACAAAGTTTGGAAGATCTGAGTAACTCACCCAGACTTTCTTATAAAATTCTCAATTTCAAAAGGAAGCCATTATGACACATTTAAAACGGGCAAAGAAAAAAGCGTGGTTCACGATTATTACAATTGGTCTTAGTATTTTTCTGACAACACTGATACAAGCAGAAACTGCAGACGATACCTTCAATGACTGGCAGGGCGAATACCTCAGCAGAGAGTTTGCCAATGAACGGCCCGAAATGGATGAGGCGTATCAAAAAGTAGCGATAGAGGCAAAAAAATTGGGGAAAACGTATACCGTGGAACAAATAAAGGAAATTTTCACGAGAATGATGCACACACAATTCCAGCGTATTTCCCTGCACGGGGACACCATCTGCTTTTACGATAAAAAAGAACCTATGGCAAAACTTCAGTATAGAGCGGTGGGCACGATTCCTGATACCTATAAAGACAATGACTTGGAGTGGTATGCATTTGAAGCCGTGAATGAGACGGCAGGGACTTGTAAATACAAGTATATCATAATGCTCAAAATACATCACCACCAGAACGGCCAGCCCCATTTTCATCTCAGATACGGCAGCAAGGGGTTTGAAACGCTGACCGGGAAGGATATGGAAAACTGGTGGCCCACTATCGTCAAAACAGACTTTGACATAAATGCCTATGTCAAAAAAATGAATGCAAAGATAATGGCCAAGGTGCTTCCATGAATCAGCCCGATATCCATATCAAGGAAGGCAACATAGTCTGTCCCGGCCTTTGAGTTACAGCCGGATCATTTCACCGGGTTTGTCCGGGCCGGCAACATGCAGGGTCGTGGCTAAGGGATCAAGATTTTTGGCCATCTCTGTGGATGCTTTTTCAGGACAATTGTTTTCTTCGCTTAGATGGGCAAGCACCACATGGGCAAGATCCTCGTGGGCCACCTGGGCCACAAGGTCCCTTGCTTCCTGGTTGGAGATATGGCCTTTTCGCGACTGAATCCGCTGTTTTAAATACCAGGGATAGGGACCTGCCATGAGCATTTCCGGATCATGGTTGGCTTCAATATACAAGGCATTGGCGCAGCTTAAATGGGTTCTCACAAGATTTGTGACCACCCCGAGGTCCGTGGCAATGCCGATTTTTTTTCCATGGTGTTGCAAGGTAAGGCCTGCAGGATCGCAGGCATCGTGGCTGATGGCAAAGGGATTGACCCCCAGGGAACCGATCTCAAAGGCCGACCCGCATTCAAAAAAATTGAGGCGCTCAATTTTACCCAGGCCCTTGCAGGCCTTAAAGGTATCGGCGGTTACATAGACAGGGATATTGAACCTGCGGCTCAATATCCCTGCCCCTTTGACGTGATCGGTGTGTTCGTGGGTGATGATGATGGCTTTCAGTTCATCCGGCGTCCGGCCGACGGCGGCCAGCCGACGCTGAACTTCTATGCCCGAAAGCCCGGCATCAACAAGTACGGCAGTATCCGGTGTGGATACGAATACGGCATTCCCCTTGCTGCCGCTGGCAAGGGGACATAGACAGAATGAATTATTTTCCGGCTTCTTCAGCATCTTTTTTAGCGGCTTTATAAGAAAGCTTGATTTTTCCGTCACGGGTGATATCCAGCACCTTGACCTTGATCACTTCGCCCTCTTTAACCACATCGGTGACTTTCTTAACCCGGTAGTCTGCCAGTTCCGAAATGTGCACCAGCCCATCCGTACCGGACTTGATGTTTACAAATGCACCAAAGTCGGTGATTTTGACCACGGCCCCTTCGTAGATGGCACCGATCTCCGGATCCATGGCGATATCCTTAACCATGGCAACGGCCTTGGCGGAATCGTCTTCATTTTCAGCGGCAATTTTTACAATGCCGTCATCATCCACCTCAATGGTGGTGTTGGTGTCGGCCTGCAGGGCCCGAATCACCTTGCCGCCCGGGCCGATAATATCCCGGATCTTATCCTTGTTGATCTGAACGGATACGATTTTGGGCGCATGGGGAGAGATCTCGGTCCTTGCCTGATCCAGGGTATCGAGCATTTTCTGCAGAATGTGCAGACGGCCGCCGTTGGCCTGGTTCAAAGCATTTTCCATGATCTCTTTGGACAACTCTTTGATCTTGATGTCCATCTGCAGGGCAGTAATACCCTCTTTGGTGCCGGCAACCTTGAAGTCCATGTCCCCGAAGTGATCCTCGTCCCCAAGAATATCGGACAGCACAACCGTGTTGTTTTCATCGGATACCAGACCCATGGCAATACCGGATACCGGGGCTTTAATGGGTACACCGCCGTCCATCAGCGCCAGACAACCGGAACATACGGTACCCATGGAAGAGGAGCCGTTGGATTCCATAACTTCGCCCACCAGGCGGATGGTGTATTCAAACTCATCATGGGGGGGAATCACACGGCTCAATGCCCTGTGGGCCAGATTGCCATGACCGATGTCCCGGCGGGAAGGTCCGCCCGGACGTTTCACCTCACCGACTGAATAGGGAGGAAAATTATAATGGAGCATAAAGGCCCGGGTCTCATTATTTGATTCCAGGGTCTCCAGACGCTGCTCGTCCAACCCGGAACCCAATGTCAGTACGCCTATAACCTGTGTTTCACCACGGGTGAACAACGCAGAACCATGGGGACGGGGCAGACAACCCACATCGCAGGTGATCTGGCGAATCTCATCAAAGGCGCGACCGTCAATGCGTTTGTTTTCCTTGAGAACAATATCCCTGGACACTTTTTTAACGGTTTTACCGAAAACTTCCTTGATCTCTTTAATCTGTTCCGGATACTCGGATTCAAACTGGGCAACCGCTTCCTCCTTGAGTGCGCGCAGGGCATCCTGGCGCTCAAGTTTGGTTTTAATCTGAACCTTCTCATGAATCTTGTCCCAGGCCCACTCCTGGACCTTGGCCGCCAGATCCTCATCCTTTTTAGGAGGAATGAACTCGCGTTTGGCCTTCCCTACAGCGCTTTTTAACTCTTCTTGCAGGGCAATGGCAGGCTGCATGGCTTCATGGCCAAAGAAAATGGCATCGAGCATATCCTTTTCAGATACGATGTCCGCGCCGCCTTCCACCATGACCACACCGGTTTTGGAACCGGCCACGGTCAGATCAATGTCACTTTGCGCCATCTGTGCAGGCGTGGGGTTGGCGATAAACTGTCCGTTGACCCGGCCGACCTTAATACCGGCAATGGGACCGTCAAAGGGAATGTCTGAAATTTCAAGGGCAGCAGACGCCCCGATCATCGCAAGAATACCCGGTTCGCACATTTTATCCGTGGACATGACGGTGGCGATCACCTGGGTTTCAAAATTATATCCATCTTCGAACAAAGGACGAATGGGCCGGTCAATAAGCCGGGCATTCAAGGTCTCATGCTCCGAAGGTCTGCCGATTTCCCGTCTGAAATAGTTCCCCGGAATTCTGCCGGCCGCATAAATTTTTTCCTGGTATTCAACGGACAAGGGCAGAAAGCTGATCTCCTCTTTGGGGTCCTTGGCGGCCACTGCCGTTACAAGCACAACGGTTTCACCATACTGTACCATCACGGACCCGGAGGCCTGTTTGGCAATTTTTCCCGTACTGATAATTAATTCTTTGCCGCCGATATCGGCTGAAACAACTTTTTCCATAATTTCTCCTAATAAACTTAAAATAGATCGGGCGGCATAAGGTAGGAAAAGGGCTTACATATAATAAACCCGCATGTTTACCATCAAACACGTCATTGCCTGCCAAGGTTGGTTTGATAGCAAAGATGCGAACTTATATAAAAGCCGTTCCCGTCTTGTACCGCCCTGCTGAAAATAAAAACCGGTTTTTGACCCAAAGCGCATCAAAAACCGGTTTAGGAAGATCATCTTATCTTCTGAGTCCGAGCTTCTCAATCAATGAACGATATCTGTTAATATCTTTTTTCTTGAGATAGTCCAGAAGGCTTCTGCGCCGGCCGACCAGGATCAAAAGCCCACGTCTTGAATGGTGGTCTTTTTTATGGGTCTTTAAATGGTCGGTCAGGTAACTGATTCTGTGGGTTAAAATGGCCACCTGAACTTCAGGTGAACCGGTGTCGGACTCATGGAGCTTGAATTTTTCAATCATCTCCTCTTTGTTTTCTGCAAGTAGTACCACTGTAACACTCCTTTATTTGGAATACATTAAAATTTCGATGTCATGCAGATGCAAGCCGTTCACGCGAATTGTCTTTTATCCAATATTCCATTCAGAAAAAAACAAATGAACAGCCCGGACATCGAAAAGGTAGCCTGGTATTTTTACCAGCTAACCGTTAAAAACGCAACAATATTTATATGTTTCCCCGGATTTATCCGGCTTTACGATGGCCAGCAGATTATCCTCGGGATCCACCACCCGGACATCCGAAACCGCGTTTTGGGGTTCACCATTATCACCGGCAGAACCCAGGGCTTCGGGTACGGGAATGTCTTGAACATACAGGGGTTGACCATGCTTGACTTTACCGGCGGTTTGACTGTCGGCAATGATGGACGGCAAGAACGCCAGACACCGGGACATGGATATGAACCGGGCCGCTATGTCCAAAGGCGACATCTTTTCAAGGCTGTCAAGGCCCACAGCATCTTCCATGTTAAACCGGCCAGACCGGGTCCGATGCAATGCGGACAAATGGGCGCCGCACCCCAGCGCTGCCCCGATATCATGGGCAAGACTGCGAATATAGGTGCCTCCCGAACATGTCACGGGCATATCAAACACCGGGTGGCCGTTCGTTTCCGTGCGAAAACCTTCCATGGCAATGGCCATGATCTCAATGGGCCTGGGCGGTTTTTGGATCATCTCTCCCTGGCGGGCCAGCTTATACAGGGGCTGGCCGTTGTGCTTCAGGGCGGAATAAGCCGGCGCCACCTGCTCCTGGGACCCCAAAAATCCTGAGACCACATCGTTGACTTGATTGGCTTCAAGGGCGGCAAGCTGCTCAACAGGTGCCGTGTGTGTAACCGTACCGGTACAGTCATAGGTATCGGTTTCAATGCCAAGGGTAACCTGGGCATGGTAGCCCTTAACGCCTTTTAAAAAATACTTTGAAATCCGGGTAGCCTGGCCCACGGCAATGGGCAGCACCCCTGTGGCAAAGGGGTCCAGGGTACCTGTATGCCCGATTTTTTTTACCTTGAGCAGATGCTTGAGCCGACCGACCACCCTTGCCGAAGAGAGACCTTCGGGTTTATCAACAACAAGAATGCCGCTTTTCATTCAACAGAATCACCGGAAGGCCCATCCGGAACATCTCCCTCCGGGTCCCGGTCTTCACCCTTGGGTGCGGCATCAATCAAGGCATCCAGACGGGCCGCCTCATCAAAGGAATCATCATGGATGAAACGCAATTCGGGCATTAGTCTCAGGCCCAGTTTCGGGGCAATGTTTTTTTTGATAAACCCCTTTGATTTCTGGAAGCCTTCCATGGCCTCGCGGACTCTTTTTTTCCCCCCGAACACGGTGACATAGACATAGGCCAGGGTCAGATCCGGAGACATTCTTACACCGGAAATCGTTGCCATCTCCATCCTGGGGTCCTGCATCTTTTTGGACAAAAGCTCTGTTATGGCCTGCTGGATCTTTATGGAGACCCGCTCGGCGCGTGCATAGGGTTTCATAAATTTATCCTGCTATCCCTGGTATTTAACTTCTTCAACTTCATAGCACTCAATGGCATCACCCACCTTGATATCATTGTACTTTTCAAGGCCGATACCACATTCATATCCCTGCTCAACTTCCTTGACATCATCTTTGAACCTGCGCAAGGAGGATAGCTCCGTATCACATTTGATAATACCGTCACGCAGCAGGCGCACCTTTTTGCCGCGTACCACTTTGCCTTCGGTGATAGCGCATCCGGCAATGGTACCGATTTTGGGCACCACAAAGGTATCGCGAACCTCTGCCCGACCGATAATATTTTCCTGGAAGGTGGAGGGCATCATGCCGTCAAGGGCAGCCTTGATATCATTGATCACATCATAAATGATGTCGTAGAACCGCATATCCACGTTTTCATCTTTGGCCAGTTTGCGGATCTGGGGTGCGGGCCGAACGTTAAATCCGATGATGATGGCATCGGAAACGGCGGCCAGGGAAACGTCAGATTCATTGATAGTACCCACAGCAGAATGAACGATCTTAACCTCAACTTCTTCCTTGGCAAGCTCCTTGAGGGAATCATTAAGCGCTTCAATGGAGCCCTGAACGTCTGCCTTAACAATGAGCTTGAGTTCCTGAATTTCTTCACTACCAAGATTTTCAAACATTTTCTGGAGATTGGCCCGACTCTTCTTGGCCAGTTCCTTAGCCCGCTGCTTCTGCATACGATGGGCCGCAATCTGCTTGGCGTCCTTGTCTGAGGAGACAGCTACAAACTCGTCACCCGCATCAGGTACGCCGGCCAAACCAACAATTTCCACAGGCGTCGAAGGTCCCGCCGATTCCACCCTATTTCCGGAATCATCAATCATGGCACGGATATGACCGGAATGAAGGCCACAGACGATGGGATCGCCATCCTTTAAAGTTCCCTGTTTTACCAGTACCGTGGCCACAGCACCACGGCCGATGTCCAGGCGGGATTCCACCACGTAGCCCGTGGCGTTCCGATCTGCATTGGCCCGCAATTCCAGAACTTCGGCCTGGAGGAGAACCATTTCAAGCAGTTCGTCAATGCCCTTTCCGGTTTTTGCAGAGACCTTGACAAAAATGACATTTCCGCCCCAGTCTTCGGCCAGCAGATCGTGCTCGGACAACTCACGCATAATACGGTCCGGATCAGCACCCTCTTTGTCCATCTTGTTCACCGCCACCACCACAGGAACGCCTGCCGCTTTGGCATGATTGATGGCCTCAATTGTCTGGGGCATGACACCGTCGTCTGCCGCCACCACCAGAATAACAATATCCGTCACCTGGGCACCCCGGGAACGCATGGCGGTAAATGCCGCATGGCCCGGTGTATCAAGAAAGGTAATCCGTCCACCGTTGGGTGTTTCCACATTATAGGCACCAATGTGCTGGGTAATGCCACCGGCCTCGCCGCTTGTGATCTTGGATTCCCGGATCACATCCAGCAATGAGGTTTTACCATGGTCAACATGCCCCATGATGGTAACCACAGGCGGACATGTTTCCATTTTGCCAGTGTCTTCCTCTTCGGACGGCACCACATTCAGCAGGGTCTCTTCTTCAAAACTTGCCTTTTCAACTTCAAAATCAAATTCAGCGGCCACAAGAGAAGCGGTGTCATAATCAATGGTCTGGTTCACCGTGGCCATCACACCCATACCCATGAGCTTGACGATCATTTCGTTGGCCTTGATGCCCATACGCTTGGCAAGCTCTGCCAACTCAATGGCCTCGTCAATTTTTACGCGGCGTTTAATTGCCTTGGGTGTTGTAATCTGGGTTTTCTGAAAATTTCCCTTTTTGCCCTTGGGATCTTTTCTGCCTTTTTTCTTCCGGCCGCCCCGGCCCCGGTAGAGGTCATTTCCCTCCACCACAGATTTTTTCTTACGCCGTTTTTTCCTTGATCCGGGTTCGTCAGCGGGTTGAACATCATCACGGGCCCGTCCTCGTTTACGGTCATTGGGCGCCGCAGGCGGCATAACAAGATCCTGTCGCGGGTCATCCGGCGCACCGGCGTCAGCAATGGGCTGTTTACGGGCGGGTCGGTCATGACCATTTCCTGATCCGGAATGACTCTCCCCGGCTTTCATCCGTTTTATATTTTCCAAAACTGCGGGATCCGCGACTCTGACGATCTTGGCAGGGGTTGTTTTTTTCTTCTTCTTCTTTCGTTTACCCTGGCCATTCTCCTCTTCCGAGGATTCGTCTTCATCGGGCTGCGCCGTCTTTTGTTTTGTTTCCTGGGACTCTTTTGTCTTTTCGTCCACCGGTTGAGGCGATGATTTTGATTTCCCGGAATCCGCCGGTTCAGGCGTTTCGGTTTTATCTTCAGATTTGGTTTCCGCAACCGGTGTTTTAGGCGTTTCGGCAACCTCGGCTTCCGGGGATTTTACAGCGGTTTCATCTTCAACAGGGGGCGCTTCAGTCGTCTTTTCAGCATCCACAGTAACTGTTTCCGGTGCTGGTTCGGGCGTTGCCGGTTCTTCAACCTTAACAGGCTTAATTATTTTGGCAGGCTCGCTATTTTTGGACATAACTTTTTTTGCAGGCCGTTTTACCGGCTTCTCTTTTTTGGGTTCCGGCGCAATATCACCGTCCTGGGAGGAGACAGATGCCTCGGGCGTCTCATCGGCAACGGCACTATCTTCGGCATCCTGCGCCGTTTCCTGGTCACCCGAATCCGGCACGATCGACTCTTCGACTTCCGGCGAATCGTCCACATCCTCATCCCTCTCTATTTCATCTGCCTGGGATGTCGTCTTTGTCCTGCGCCTGCGGATCACCGAAGGCCGGACTTTAACTTCATTGGAGCGCTTCTTTTTACCCAACAAATTCTGTTTGACAGCCGCGACGTCACTGTTACCCAGAGCACTCATATGGCTTTTAGCATCTATTTCCAGCTCTTTAAGCTTTTCAAGAAGCTGCTTGTTTGTCATGTTCAGATCTTTAGCTAACTCGTATACCCTGACCTTGGCCATTCGTTGCCCCCAGTAATCCTCTATAGTTGATTCTTTTGAAATTCGTTCCCCGCGTTACCGATGCAACATTCCTCATTCATCTGTTTCTTCAACCGGTCCATCTTCAACATCAGCAAACGTTTCCCCATCACCGGCATTATCTTCCATATCCGTATCGGTATCCTGAGAAGGTTCAGGCTGCAGCAGCTCCTCCCGGGCCCGTTCCCGCTCTTGTTCCATCAAATGCCCGGCTTCTTCGATCATTGTCTGGGCATCTTCCACGGAGATATCTAAAAATGCTGCAATATCCTCGGGCACTGCATCCATTATATCCAGAAACGAAGCATAACCGGCCTTGAACAACAACTCTGCGGCGGGCAGCCCCACTGTGGACAGTTTCATCAAACTGTCATATCCCTCTTTAACTTCCCGGCTGTACTCTTCTTCACTGGTGACTTCAAGATGCCAGCCGGTGATCTCACAGGCAAGGGAGACATTCTGACCGCCTTTGCCAATGGCAATGGAGAGATATTCATCATTGACAATCACTTCCATGGACTGATTGTCTTCATCAATGATAACCCTTGCGATTTCAGCCGGGGAGAGGGCGTTGCAAACAAATCTTGCAACGTCGGGACTCCACTGAACAATATCTATTTTCTCACCCCGCAGCTCCTGGACAATATTTTGAACCCGATTACCCTTAATACCCACACAGGCCCCTACGGGGTCCACATCGGAATCAATGGAGGAGACAGCTATTTTTGCCCTGACACCGGGTACGCGTGCAGCCCCCCGGATGGAGACAATGCCCTCTGCCACCTCAGGCACTTCGGTTTTAAACAATTCAACCAAAAATTCCGGATGGGTCCGGGATAATATAATCTGGGCGCCTTTGGATTCTTCGAGCACATCAAGAACATAAGCACGGATACGATCCCCCCGCTTATAGCTCTCTTTGGGCATCTGCTCCCTTGGCCGCAGTACCGCCTCCGCCTGCCCGAGATTAATAATGATCGCCCCCCGGTCAAACCGCTGGACAATACCGTTGATGATTTTGCCTTTTTTATGAATAAAATTTTCATATACGGCATTGCGCTCTGCTTCGCGCATTTTCTGTATAATCACCTGTTTGGCGGACTGGGCCGCAATACGGCCGAACTCCTCGGTATCCATTCGAATCCCCAGAGAGTCACCGATTTCACATTCAGGGTCAAATTCCAGCCCCTCTTCCAGGGTCAATTCACTGTCCGAATATTCAACCTCTTCAACCACCTCTTTAAAATGGAAAACTTCAACATCTCCGCTTTTCTCATCATAATGGACTTCGATATCCGCCCGTGGGCCGATCTTTTTTCTGGCGGCAGAAACAATGGCCTCTTTCAAGGTATTAATAAGAATTTCAGCATCAATACCTTTTTCACGGCTTACCTGATCGATCACCCTTTTTATGTCTGTAATAAACATGTCAAATGCTCTCCATTTTACTGACCTGCGAGAATTGCTCTCATGATATTAGCTCCGGAAACATCAAAGGACTTGCCGTCGACTGCAATCGTAACAGAATCATCATTTGTCTTTTCAAGAATTCCGGTGAATTTTCTTCTTCCCTCCACGACGTCATGGGTTTCGATCTTAACTCGCTCACCCTGGAATCTGATAAAATCCGCCTTTGTTTTCAAGGGGCGGTTTGGACCAGGGGATGAAACTTCCAGGCGATAAGGGCCGATATCCTCAATATGAATATCGATCAGATCCCCAAGTTCCCGGCTGACTGCCACACAATCATCCAGTCGAACCCCGTTGGGCTTGTCCATATAAATCCGTACAAATTTCTGCCGATTATGTACAACACACTCAATGTGCACCAACTCCAACCCCATAGAGTCAATCAGGGGGGCAGCCACATCCTGAATCTGTTGTTCAACGGCGCCGTTTTTTTTAGAATTTATAAATCCCATACCCTGCAGCAATCGTCCTTTTTCCACAAATACAAAAACGGGCAGATGCCCGTTCCAGATACTAAAACACTTAAAAATCCTCACCAAAATATCAGGTTCAGATCATACTTTCCCCTAAACAAGTGGAACAAATCTGCCAGCCCATATCAATCTGATTTGGAGCGGGCAACGAGGTTCGAACTCGCGACATCAAGCTTGGGAAGCTTGCACTCTACCAACTGAGTTATGCCCGCATTTTAACGGCTCAATATAACAGGGCGCAGCAATTTTGTCAACACCCTTGTTATACAACCCCATTTTCCCGTTACACCGGCCATCCCGCTTCTTACAAAGGCCTTGAATTATCCGGGCAGACCCGCGTTAAAATCAGCTATAAGCTTCTGGGACAGTTGATCATGGATCTTTTTAATATTTTTTTCTGTCAGGGTTTTTGAAGCAGAGCGATAAACAATCCTGAAAGACAAAGACTTTTTGTCTTCACCAATGTTCTGGCCTTCAAATACATCAAATAGAGAATAATCCTCAATCAAACCCTGTTTTTGGGCAAACGCTGAAATGGCTTCCATCATGGCACCCACCTCAACACGCTTTGATACAATAAAGGTCATGTCCCTGGAAATTGAAGGAAATTTGGGCAGCCCAACCGCTTGAATAGCCGATGGAACTGATTTTTCAATACACTCCATATCCAGGTCAAAAATATAAGCGTCCTGTTTCAAACCAAAGGCAGCCCCCACACCGGACGCAACTTTCCCCAGCACACCGAGCACCTGGCCACCCTTAACAACCTTAGCGCCATATCCCGGCTCAAAGTAAGGGCACCCCCCAGCATCCGTTCTTTTATAAGCGACACCGGAGATCTGAAGCGCATCCAACAGACCTTGCACAACACCCTTGAGATCGAAAAAATCAACCGCTTCCTTTTTGGAATACCAGGTCTGATCCCAGCGGTATCCGGTAATAAGTCCGCCGACCACTTCGACCTCCTCGGGCTGCTCGCCCGGGGCGACATCAAAAAAGGTTTTACCAATTTCAAACAATTGAAGCGTGTCCACCTGCTGGGCGGTATTTCTGGCCATGGATTCCAACAACCCCGGTATAATGGACGTCCTAAGGACCGACATCTGATCGGAAATGGGGTTTAGAATCTCAACCATCCGGGTTCTTTTATCCGGGGCGTCGATCCCCATGCGCTCACAGGAATCTTTGCGAATAAAATTGTAATTAATCGCCTCGCAAAATCCAAATCCGGGCAGAATCCGGCGAATCTTACTGCGCAACGCCAACCGACTGTTCAGGGGCCGTCCTTTGGCTTTCACCAGAGGATAACTGGTTTCAATTCTATTATATCCCCACAAGCGGGCCACTTCCTCGGACAAATCTTCGGGCCGGGCCACATCAACCCTGAAAGAGGGAACATGAACCCGCAGAAGGTCTTGGTTTTCCAGGTCCGGACTTTTCTCCACCCCAAATTCCACAGATGTTAGAATCTGCGCCATTTCATCTGCAGAAAAGGAAGTCCCCAACCGTACATTCAACGCTTCGGGCTTCATATCAATGGTAACCGGTTCCGCCTTAACGGGATTTTCATCAATGAGCTCGCCAGCAATAGTTGCCGAACACAACTGAGCCATTAATGCAACAGCTCTTTTCAAGGCAAACATGGTACCTTCGGGATCAACACCGCGCTCAAACCGATGGGAGGCATCCGAAGAGATCCCGGTCCTTTTGGCGGTACGCCGGATGGACACGGGATTAAAATATGCACTTTCCACCAGCACCCGGGTGGTGGCATCCGTGATTTCAGAATTCTCTCCCCCCATAACGCCGGCAATACCCACAGGTTTTTCACCGTCGCAGATCATGAGCATTTCAGGGTCAAGCTTATGAACCTTGGAGTCGAGCGTAGTAAACGCCAAGGGAGAATCTCCGGGTTTCCCGGCAGTTCTGACGATAATTTTGCTTTTGGCAATATTATCATAATCAAAGGCATGCAGGGGCTGTCCGGTCTCCATCATAACGAAGTTGGTGACATCCACAACATTATTCACCGAAAAGAGCCCGACCGCCTCAAGGCGCCGTTTCAGCCAAAGCGGAGAAGGACCGACAGTGACATCAAAAAGCATGCCCGCAGTATATCTTGGGCACAATTGAGGATCTTCAATCTCCACCGATACAAAATCATGAATAGACCGGGAATCCACTTGGGCTTCCGGAAACGCCACATCCGGCAGGGTTACCTTATTTTGGGGCTTGGTAAACGCCCCGATCTCCCGTGCCACCCCGATAAGGCTCAGACAGTCCGGGCGGTTCGGGGTCAAATCAATCTCAAGAACGGCATCATCCAGCGCCAAGGCGGATGCAAGGGGAGTTCCGGCGACAAGGTCACCTTCAAGATCCATAATACCGGACGCATCATCGGCCAGCATCAGTTCAGCCGCAGAACAGAGCATACCATGGGACGGCTCACCCCGCAGTTTGCTTTTCTTTATTTTGAAATCACCGGGCAATACCGCCCCCGGCTTGGCACAGGCAACATACATACCTTCCCTGACATTGGGCGCACCGCAAACAATGGGAGAAAGCTCCCCTTTTCCAATATCCACAGCACAACAGGTAAGCTTGTCGGCATTGGGGTGCTGCCTGGCCTCTACAACCTCGGCGACAACAACATTGTCCAGGTAGTCATAAAGGCTTTCCACCCCATCCACTTCAAGGCCGGCCATGGTCAGCCTGTCGGATATCTCCTGGGGATCAAGATCAATGGGAATATATTCACGCAACCAGCTTAAACTGACTTTCATAATTAGAACTGCCCTAGAAAACGCATGTCGTTTTCAAAATATTTTCTAATATCATCAATTCCGTACTTGAGCATGGCAACCCGCTCCATACCAAGACCAAAGGCAAACCCTGTATACTTTTGGGTATCATAGCCGACATTTTCAAACACAGCGGGGTGAACCATACCGGCACCGAGAATTTCAATCCAGCCGGTCTTGGAACATACCCGGCAGCCCTTGCCCTTGCACATGACACAGCGAATATCCACTTCCGCACTGGGTTCAGTGAAAGGGAAAAAACTGGGCCTGAACCGCAATGACGTATCCTTATCAAAAAACTGCTGGACAAAGGTGGTCAACACCCCTTTTAGATCCCCAAAAGAGATATTTTCGTCCACCATCAACCCCTCCACCTGATGAAACATCGGGGTATGGGTCAAATCGGAGTCGCAGCGAAACACCTTGCCCGGGGAAATAATGCGCACGGGCGGATCATTTTTCTCCATCACCCGGGGCTGGGAACCTGACGTATGGGTTCTCAAAACGATATTTTCAGACACATAGAAAGTATCCTGCATATCCCTTGCCGGGTGATATGGGGGAATGTTCAGGGCCTCGAAGTTATAATAATCAGTCTCAACTTCCGGACCTTCGGCAATGTCGAACCCCAGGCGCAAAAAAATACCGCAAATCTCATCTATCACCTGGGTGACCGGATGCAAAGCGCCTTTTTTGACCATACGGCCAGGCAGGGTAACATCAATGCCCTGGCCGCCACCCGCCGAGGCGGCTTCAAGATCGGACTTGGCCTGCTGCACCGCTTTTTCAAGCTTCACCTTCAGCAGATTACCATTTTTCCCGGCAGCAGGGCGTTCGTCCACAGGTAGAGAGGGGATGTTGCGCAAAAAAGCTGTGAGCAACCCCTTACGGCCTAAAAATTGGGTGGAAATAGATTCAAGGGCGTCCGTTGAATCTGCCGCGCCGATTTGTTCCAGGGCCTGTTTTTCAATGTCTTGGAGATTGTTTTGCAAGGTTCCCCCGAAAATACGCGGTTAGTTCAATTTGGCAGACGCCTGGGAAGCCAGCTGGGAAAATCCCGCGGGATCAGATACAGCCAAGTCAGCCAGAACTTTTCTATCCAACTCACTGCCGGCAAGTTTCAGTCCGTTCATAAACCGGGAATAGGACAATTCATTCATCCGTGCGCCGGCATTGATACGGACAATCCACAATTTCCGGAAATCTCTTTTTCTTGCCCGGCGGTCGCGGTAGGCGTACATCAATGCTTTGTCCACTGCGTCCGCAGCGGTTCTGTAAAGCTTGCTTCTCCCACCTCTAAAACCCTTTGCCAGCTTAAGCACCTTATTGCGACGCCGTCTTGCCTTGAATCCTCTTTTAACTCTCATTTTTTCTGCACTCCTTATGCACCATCAACCGACCGTTCGCCTGGCCGGCATTCTTTTCAATCAATATATTAAACGCCATCAGCCTTACTTAACCGTAAGGCAGCATCCGGCGAACCTCTTTCATGTCAGATCCCGCAACAATCTGGGGCTGACGAAGGCTTCTCTTCCGCTTGGTAGTTTTCTTGGTCAGAATATGACTGGCATGGGATTTGCGGAATTTGTATTTACCTGACCCGGTTTTTTCAAACCGCTTGGCAGCCGCACGGCATGTTTTAATTTTTGGCATTACTAAATCTCCTGAAGGTTCATACTGTTATAAAAACTAAAGGCGGTATATTGGCAATATACCACCACACACAAATACCCCTTAACACCGGAAAATCCTGCACAAAAAATTAGAACAAATAACCGATGAATAGAGGCTCAAAAGATACACACTGTTTGCATCCGCTCACCCCTCTTCTTTGTTGCAGCGCAAATTAGGCCGCAGCTCAGAAAAGGAATAAAACAGCAGGCAAACAATAGTGTCTATTTTTCCCCGAGCCCCTTATTTGGGGCCAAGCAACATGGTAATGACCCGCCCTTCAAACTTTGGAAGCTGTTCAACCTGGGCAAAATCCGCAGTCATTTCCACCACTTTTTCCAGAACGATGCTGGCCTGCTCTTTGAGCATAAACTCACGCCCTCTGAAAACAAGTGTTATTTTAACTTTATCACCACTGGAAATAAATTTTTCAATGTGCCGGACCTTGGTGGCAAGATCATGGTCATCGGTTTTAGGACGCACCTTGATCTCCTTGATCTGGACACTTTTTTGTTTCCTTTTGGCTTCCTGTTTTTTCTTAGTCAGCTCGTACTTATACTTTCCATGATCCATTATTTTGCAGACAGGAGGCCGGGCATCCGGAGATACCTCCACCAGATCCAAATCATCGCCTTGGGCAACACGCAATGCCTCTGCAATGGGTAGAATTCCTATCTGTTCACCATCAGAACCGATAACCCGAACCTCAGAGGCTCTGATCCCCTTATTCACTCTTGTCTGGTCTTGCTTAACTCGCTTAGATATTTTTACCTCCCGCCGAAGCACAAAATTATAATCATGTCAATACAACAAGCATAACCTTTGAATTATATATAGAATAAACATACAAATCAAGAATTATTTATTTTGTTCCTGAATCATGCCGTTGATTACCTGTTCCGACTCACGCCACTGGTCGCACGTATATGACTCCAGAAGACTGTCCTTCCAGTATAAATTAGCATCTTTATTAAAAAAATTATGAAAAAGATCAAGGCTTTTTTTGCGCAGTACATGGGGAACAATGGTAATTTGCACATCCCTATATAAAGGTGTCAAACCAGATCTATCCAGACCGGTACCCCCACCCATCACATCTTCATAGGCAAAAACCACGGTGCGGATACCCGACAGAATAATTGCCGCAAAGCACATCAGACACGGCTCCATGGTGCAAAAGAGCACGGCGCGCTCCGGGATAAACGACCCACTTGATAATTCGAGGGCCTTAAGCGCACGTATTTCCGCATGGTCAATTTCACTGAAAAAAGAGAGATCCCCCGATGTGCCGGTCCTGGCACCTGTGGCAATCACCCGTCCATCTTGCACAATCACGCAACCCACGGGAAACTGCCCCTGGTCAAATGCGTTTCGGGCCTGCTCCAGAGCCTGCGCCATAAAATACTCGTAGTCCAAAAACACTCCTTTTCTTGATTTTTTTATTAAATGCTGTATTTAATTTCATTTTTATTTTATTTCAATACTGTTTTGATGAATACAACACCCCCCAAAATAAAACAAACCCCAAGTATCAGGGAAATCTTCCAGCAGCGGGAGCACAATTTTCTGTCAAAATACGGCACGCCAAGCAGCAGCGGCAAACGGCGGCACCCCGACATCACCCCCGGGAACATCAGGACCCCGTTTCAACTGGACCGGGACCGAATTGTATACTCCAACGCCTTCAGACGGTTGAAATACAAAACCCAGGTATTCCTATCGCCGCTGGGAGACCATTATCGAACCCGGCTCACCCACACCCTGGAAGTATCTGAAACCGCAAGAAATATTGCCCGGGCCATGCGCCTGAACGAAGATCTTGCCGAAGCAGTTGCCCTTGGCCACGACCTGGGACATACACCGTTCGGCCATGGCGGAGAAACAGCACTGATCCAGGTGCACTCCCCCCACTTTACCCACTCCGACCAAAGCCTGAGGGTGGTGGATGTGCTGGAAAACAGAGGCAAAGGTTTGAATCTCACCACCCAGGTCAGAGACGGCATTCTTAAACACTCCAAGGGATTCGGCAACATTATTCCAGCCACCCCCGGAGAGACCGCAGCCACCATCGAAGGGCGGATTGTACGCGTGGCCGACATTATTGCCTACCTGAACCATGACCTTGATGATGCCTTGCGAGGCAAAGTCATTTCCAAGGATGAGGTACCCAGCATCTGCTTTCAAAAACTTGGCACAACCCACTCCGCCCGGGCGTCCACAATGATGGAGCAACTGGTTTACAACAGCGGGCCCCAAAATGGAGAATTCATCTTAAGTATGGGTGAAGAGACCATGGAAGCCATGACAATCCTGAGAAAATTTCTTTTTGAAAAAGTCTACAGATCTCCGGAGGTTCATGGAGAATTCATAAAGGCCAAAAAAGTAATCATCGGCCTTTATCAATATTTCATGGAAAATCCAGACGAGATGCAAAAAGAGCTGGAAAAAATGGAAATGGCCCCGTGGGATTCGACAAAAAACAAGCTGAAGCGCTCGGTGTGTGATGTCATCGCCTCCATGACGGACCGCTATGCCCTTAAGCTGTATGCCCGCCTGTTTTTCCCAAACCCTTTGGTGTAACGCTGATATAAAAATAAATAGATAAGAGTGTCATGACACATACCCCTGAACATTTTTCAGCCCTGGTCGAACTTTACCAAGATATGGACAAAACCTGGAACCAGGTTGCACAACAATATGGATTTCAATGCAACGGCTGTGAAGACAACTGCTGCCTGTCCCTGTTTTTCCACCACACCCATACCGAGGCCGCTTTTCTGCAATATGGATTCCAGGCCTTGCCCCCCAAAGACCGGGAACAGATACTAAACCTCAGCCGGGACTACTGCCGCCAAACCTTTTCCGAGGCAACGGGAAAAGGCAAGCAGGCGACATCAAAAAAGGTCCCGTGCCCGTTGCTCAAAGAAGAGAGATGCAGACTTTACCACTTTCGTCCCATGATATGCCGGATGCACGGACTGCCCCATGAGCTTCACAAACCCGGATCCAATGTCATAAAAGGACCCGGCTGTGATGCCGGACACTTTGATAGCCGCACATATCTCCCTTTTGACCGAACCCCGTTTTACAAACAAATGGCCCTCATAGAGATGAATTTCAGACAATTGACGGGCAAAACCGGAAAAATAAAAAAGACCATTGCCCAAATCCTCATGGATACAATGCCGGACAAAAAGACACCTTGACAGCGCAAAAACATTCCTATAATTTATTGTTAACATTAACACCCTAAGATTATTTCATAAAACGTTCCGTTCTATCCGACTGAATAACAAACCAGCACCTTTGGAGAAAATTTAATGTCAAGCGGTTTATACATCACCGCCACCCAGGCGGGCGCCGGCAAATCTGCCATTGCGTTAGGCGTAATGGAAATGCTTTTTCGAAAACTTGAGCGCGTAAGCTTTTTCAGACCCATCATCACCAAAGACCCCGAAGATGCCTGGGATCTGGATATTGAGCTGATGTCCAGTCAATACCACCTTGACCGCCCCTATGCCACCATGTACGGCGTCACCCAGAATGAGGCGGATCAGCTGCTGAGCCATGGCAAAAAAGATGAACTGCTTGAAAAAATCATTGAGAAATACAATGAGGCCAGAGAAAAGAGCAGTTTTATCCTGTGCGAAGGAACCGATTTTATCTCCTCCACCACCGGTGTGGAATTCGACATTAACGCCACCATTATCCAGAATCTGAATTGCCCCGTGCTCCTGGTGGCGGATGCCCATAACAAATCCATGGAGGAGGCCGCCACACTCACCGGCATGACCCTGGATTCCCTGAGAAGCAAGGGGTGTCATATCCTGGGCACCATCATCAACCGGGTGACGCCGGCCGATCTTCCCGGTATCGTTGGTCATTTCAAACAAACCGGTTTATTCCCCGATCAACTGCTGTATGCCGTACCCGAGGAAGAGGCCCTGGCCAACCCGACCATCTCAGAAGTTGCAAGCGCCTTGGGCGCAAAAGTCCTCATCGGAAGCAAGCAGCTCTATCGTCATGCCCGGTGCTTCACCGTTGCCGCCATGCAGTTGACCAACCTGCTAGGTAGAATTGACCATGGTACTTTGATCATCACCCCGGGAGACCGGGTTGATGTGATTGTGGGGTGCCTGGCATCCCTCTCTTCAGCTTCCATAGAAAATATTTCCGGCATTGTTCTGACCGGCGGCCTTATTCCCGAAGGCCCGGTATGGGAACTGATCAAGGGCATACCGGATGCCGTCCCCGTAATCAGCGTCACGGAGAACACCTTTCCCACCGCCCTGGCCGTAGAAAAGATCCGGGGCTCTATCTCCCCGTATGATGACAGAAAAATAATCCGGGCACTGGCATTATTTGAACAGCATGTGGATATTGACCGCATGATGGAAACACTCATCACAACGGACGCCACCATCATGACGCCGAAAATGTTTGAATACGAGCTTATCCGCAAAGCACGGACGTTCAAAAAACGTATTGTGCTGCCCGAAGGAGATGAAGAGCGTATATTGCGCGCAGCAGAAACTATTCTCCGCCGGGGAATTGTCGACCTCACCCTGCTTGGTGATGAAAAAAAGATCCGTCAAAAAATCAGGAAACTCGGCATGCGCATGGAAGGATTTGAAATCATCAACCCCGAAAAATCCGAACTGCTTGAGACCTATGCCCAGGTCTATTGCGACCTAAGAAAACACAAGGGCATGACCATTGAAAATGCCCGGGACCGGGTGACGGACGTCAACTATTTCGGCACCATGATGGTGCACATGGGTGATGTGGACGGCATGGTATCGGGTGCCGTCCACAGCACCGCCGCCACCATTATTCCCTCATTTGAAATCATCAAGGCCAAAAATCCGGAGACACCTGTATCCGGTCTTTTTTTCATGTGCCTGCCCCACAGGGTCCTGGCCTATGGCGACTGCGCCATAAATCCGGACCCCAATGCCGAACAGCTTGCAGAGATTGCCATAACTTCAGCGGAAACCGTAGAAATGTTCGACATCGAACCCAGAATTGCCATGCTCTCCTACTCCACGGGAACCTCGGGCAAAGGCAAGGATGTAGACAAGGTCAGGGAAGCCACCAGGATCGTCCAGCAAAAACACCCGGACCTGCTCATTGAAGGTCCCATCCAGTACGATGCCGCCATAGAGCCCGATGTGGCAAAGACCAAAATGCCCGACTCGCCTGTGGCGGGCCGGGCAACGGTGTTTATCTTCCCGGACTTGAATACGGGCAACAACACCTACAAGGCAGTGCAGCGGTCGTCGGGTGCCGTGGCCATTGGCCCGACCCTTCAGGGGTTAAACAAACCGGTGAACGACCTGAGCCGGGGATGCCTCGTCACCGACATCATCAACACCGTCGCAATCACAGCCATCCAGGCCGCCGAGCAAGAGTGGAAAAATCTGGGCTAGTACCAGAACCGCCCTTTGAGCTTGGACAAAGTCGCCCGGATACATATTTTTCTGCAACGCCGCAGGCGGGTGACTTTGCGCTCAATCACTAGTGGAGGTGGGCCTGATTTTCATACACTGCCTTATAACGCTCTTTGGTATAATATAGAAATTCCTGAAGAACAGATGAAAAATATTTATCCTTATGCCAGATCGTATAAAAGGAACGGGAAAATTTAAAATCTTTTATTTTGAGGCGAAACAACTGCCCGGACAACAACTCATTCATTACCGAAATTCTGGACAGACAGCTTAGCGCCTCTTTATTAGAAAGCACTGACTTCACCGCTTCCGTATGCCCTACTTCCAGAAAGGGTTTAAACCGCTTTTTATATTTTTCTATATGATAAAGGAACACCTCCCGGGTGCCGGAACCCTCTTCCCGGAAAATCCAGCGCTTTGATAAAAGCTCATCCATGCAGTAATCTTCATCAGTGACAAGATCCGGATCACCCGTCACCACATAAAGCTCATCCAGACCCAGCACCTCCCGCTCGATTTCAGTGCTGTTGTAGTCGGCCTCAACAAATCCGATGTCCAATTCACCGTCCTCGATAAGCTTGCCGATCTCTATGGTGTTACCGGTTATTTTCTCCACACGCACACCTTCATACTGCTCGGCAAACTCATAAATAATCTGGGGCAGGATGTAATTGGCAATGGATGAACTGGCGCCCACTTTGATATCGCCGACCAGATCCTGATCCCTGAACATGGACTCGCTTTCCCGCAGCCCAAGAACAAGGGGCTCCACCATTCTGAAAAAATAGCGGCCGTTCTCATTGACCACCAGCCGCTTGTGGATACGGTCAAACAACAACTTCCCCAACGTCTCTTCAAGGGATTTGATGGCCATTGATACGGCGGATTGGGTCAAACCGAAATCCTTGGCCACCTGGCTTAAATGGGGCGTTTTCACAAGTGCAAGAAACAATTCAAGTTGCCTTAATGTCAATGGCATACCTCCACAGGCCTGCTTGGCAAGAACATCGAACACAGGCTTTTAGACGTTGAAACAAAAATAACGAAGAAATTGCCAAATAAAACAACTATATCACGCCGTCGGCGTTACCCAAAGCTTATATTCAAAAATATTGATTATTTTGTTCAATTTTTTAAATACAGATCCGGAACCCAACCTATAAATCAAGGACAGGCATGACAACAAAATACCGCCTAACAATCAAACGATTCCCGGAGGCATGGGCGGCACAGGTGCACCCCCCAGGGTAAAACCACCGTCGATGCGCAGGACGGCACCGGTCATATAGGGGGCGTCTTTGATTATAAAATTGACCGCTTTGACAACATCGGCCACCTGACCGGTCCGCCCGACCAGGGTATGATCTATCAAAGAACGCTTTTCGGCATCCGTCAGCACCTCCCGCCACCCCCGGGTGCCCTGGGCATGGCGGGTTTCAAATATACCCAGCATCAACTCATTGACCCGCACCGAAGGCGCCCCCATCCTGGCCCATGTTTCAGTAAGGATGCCGACCCCCCGGTTGGCGGCGGAATACCCTTCGTTAAAAACCAGGGCTGCAGGACCGGATCGTCCGGTAATGGCGGCAACAGAAGAGATATTAATAACAACGGCGTCACGGCCGGCCTTAAGCAACGGAAACATGGCCTCAAAAACCCAGCGTTTGGCTTTAAGTGTTGTTTCAATCTCAAGATCCCATTGATCTTCAACATAAGCCCCGTGGACCGTAGGCCATCCGCCGCGTTCAATGTTGTTCACCAGGATATCCAGACGCCCATACCGGTTCTTTATAAACGTTGCCAACCGGTCAATGTCATCGGTGTTACGCAAATCCGCATTTATTATATGGTGCCGGGCACCTGTCTTTTCAAAGGCCGCTTCCATATCACAAAAGGCACCCGGCCAGTCATGGCGGGTGAGAATAAGGTCCACCCCCTGCCGGGCAAGGTCCAGGCCAATGCCTCTACCAATGCCCTTGACCGCCCCGAGCACCAGCGCCGTTTTTCCTTTGATCTCCATAGTTCTCAATCCTGAATTTCCAGGTCTTTGCCGAACAATTGGTATTTTATCCACGCAATACCGAAATTAAGCAAACTTAAATCATCGGCCACAACCTTTTCCACATATTCTTCGGGCAGACCCAGTGATGCGAGCAACCCTTTTTCTTTAATCCGCCCCCTGAAATCATCGAGATCATACAGCGCCATGTAAAAAAGGTCCTCTTCAGCGGGTTCAAGTGCACCCGGCCGAATCTGGTTTTTAAGGCTGATCAGTTCAAGAATTTTATCATTTTCGCGATTGTGATCGACGACATCCTGGCCGTCAAGCCACTGGGCAACGGTTTTATCACCTTGAACACCAAAACCTTTACAGTGATCTTCTTCGATCAAGGCAAAATATTCGACACATACCCCGGTCGCCCTGTCCTTTGCAATGGCCCGTGCCAAGGGGTACATCCGACATGATGCCGGACGGTCTTTATATATGGAACACCCTGCTTCGGTCACAAACGGACACGCATGGCCGGTGGCCGGATTGGGCTTAAACGTGAGCACCGGCAAACCGGAGCCGGGCCCGGTATGCCGGGACGTATATTTTTGCAGAAATTGGCCGGACGGCAAATTTACCGCATTTTTCATCCTCAGGACATCATACGGCGTCAGCGCCTGGTTCAGATCCCTGCAGCACTGATTGAAGCAAGGGTTATCCGAACTGCAGTTGAATTGCATAGGATCATCCAAGGCCACAGGCAACATTTCATCGTTCATTTTTTTCCCTTTATAATTTTTAAATTATGCTATACAACGGTTCTTCAACGATCGGCGGATAAACTACCAGGATCTCGTTGGTTTTTCCAGCTGATTTTGATGGATGCATTCACAATATATAGTGCACCAGGCACCCCTGAAACATATATATTGTCTATGCAATAATCATTCAAAAAAATTGAAGAAATCATTAAATCATTTTTTTTGAATTTTCTTGACATGGACCTTGTCAGGGTGTTATTCCCATATCATTTGTTCGGAGGAAGAAGGCTTATTTAGCAAAATTTCAAACAGGATCAAGCCTCAGCCTTCAGAACATAACGGTTTTAAATTACAGGCTTTTCGAATTATTTCGACAAGCCTTAATCTAGATAGTAACAAATTGTCGCACAACGGTATTTGTGCAATTTTGATTAACCTACATTAATGGAGGTATTTTAAATGCCATCTTTTGTAATCGCAGAAAAATGTGACGGCTGTAAAGGCGGAGATAAAACCGCATGCATGTACATCTGCCCCAATGACCTGATGGTTCTGGATGCTAACGAAATGAAAGCTTACAACCAAGAGCCCGATCAGTGCTGGGAATGCTACTCTTGCGTAAAAATCTGCCCCTCCCAGGCCATCGAAGTAAGAGGTTACTCTGACTTCGTGCCCATGGGCGCTGCTGTACAGCCCATGATGGGTACTGAGGACATTATGTGGACCTGTAAGTTCAGAAACGGCGTTGTAAAACGCTTCAAGTTCCCCATCAGAACCACTCCCGAAGGCGAAGCCAATGCTTATGAAGATCTGAAGGGTAAAGACCTGTCTTCCGGCCTCCTTTCCACTCAGGAAGCCGACGGTTATGTACTGGTTGCTCCCACCGAGCTGGCATAGGTTGCTTAAACTTAATTTCTGATACTTATTAAAATTTTTGGAGGTATATAATGGCATTACCTAACAAACCTGCTGGTGAACTTAAAATTGTCAGAGAGCCAGAGGTAGAAAAAAGAGACGTTGATGTTCTGATCATCGGCGGTGGTATGGCTGCCTGCGGTACTGCATTTGAAATCAAAAAATGGGCTGACGACGACACCAAAATCCTTTTGGTCGACAAAGCTGCTCTTGAACGGTCCGGCGCTGTAGCCCAGGGCCTGTCTGCCATCAACACTTACATCGGCGAAAACAAACCCGAAGATTACGTTCGCATGGTTCGTAATGACCTGATGGGTATTGTTCGTGAAGACTTGATCTTTGACCTTGGCCGTCACGTTGATGACTCCGTACATCTGTTTGAAGAATGGGGACTTCCCATCTGGAAAAAAACCGACGACAACAAAAACCTCGACGGTAAAAAAGGCCTGAAACTGGGTACTCTTAAGGGCGGCGCTACTCCCGTACGTACCGGTAAATGGCAGATCATGATCAACGGTGAATCCTACAAGAGAATCGTTGCTGAAGCCGGTAAAAAAGCCCTTGGCGACGAAAACATCCTTGAAAGAGTTTTCATCGTTGAAATCCTCAACGACAAAGATGATCCCAAAAGAGCTGCCGGCGCAGTTGGTTTCTCCGTACGTGAAAACAAAGTTTACATCATCAACGCAAAGGTTATGATGGTTGCCTGCGGTGGCGCGGTTAACATTTACCAGCCCCGTTCCGTTGCTGAAGGTAAAGGCCGTGCATGGTACCCCGTATGGAATGCCGGTTCCACTTACACCATGGCTCTTAGAGCTGGTGCTGAACTTTCCATGATGGAAAACCGTTTCACCCCGGCCCGTTTTAAAGACGGTTACGGTCCTGTTGGTGCTTGGTTCCTGCTTTTTAAAGCAAAAGTTGTTAACGGCCTTGGTGAATTCTATGCCGGTAACGAAGAGACCAAAAAAGAGCTTGAAAAATATGCTCCCTACGGAACTGCTGCCGTAACTCCGACCTGTCTGCGTAACCACCTGATGATGAAAGAGTACAAAGAAGGCCGCGGTCCCATCATCATGGAAACCACTAAAGCCCTTGCTGCCCTTGGCGAAACCATGGACAAAAAAGAGCTGAAACATCTTGAGTCAGAAGCTTGGGAAGATTTCCTTGACATGTCCGTTGGTCAGGCTGGTCTGTGGTGTGCTACCAACACCGAGCCCGAGAAAAAAGACTCCGAAATTATGCCCACCGAACCGTACCTGTTGGGTTCTCACTCCGGTTGCTGCGGCATCTGGTGCTCCGGTCCTGAAGAAGACTGGGTACCCGATTCCTACAAATGGGGTTACAACAGAATGACCACTTGTAGAGGTCTGTTCACTGCTGGTGACGGCGTTGGTTGCTCCGGTCATAAATTCTCCTCTGGTTCCCATGCAGAAGGCCGTATCATTGCCAAGTCCATGCTCCAGTACCTGAAAGCCGAAGGCGACAAGGTTACAGGTTTCGCTGAAACTGACCAGGAATTGGTAGATATGGTTTACTATCCGGTATACAACTACCTGGATAACTGTGAATACACCACTGCTACAGACGTTAACCCCAAATACTGCAAACCTGCAGGTATGGCTATGCGTCTGATGAAAATGACCAATGAGTATGGCGCTGGTACTGGTTCTTTCTACATGACCAACGGCAAATCCCTCGAAGTTCTCATGGACCTGTTCGAAATGTTCCGTGAAGACCTTGAGAAGATTGCTGCCGGCGATCTTCATGAACTGCTCAGAGCTTGGGAAATCATCCATCGTCTCTACACAGTTCAGGCTCACACCCGTCACATCCAGTTCCGTGAAGAATCTCGTTTCCCTGGTTTCTACTACAGAGGCGACTTCATGGGTCAGAATGATGAAGAGTGGTTCTGCTTTGTTAACTCTTCTTATGACAAGAAGACCAACGAGTGGACACTGAAAAAAGAACCCTACGTTAAAATTATCTCCGACTAGTACGGTAAGACGTTTTAACCTAAGGATGTCTTGATATGAACCTCCAGGTGCCGGCTTACCGGTGCCTGGAGGTTTTTCAGATTATGATGATGCCAGCCCGGCCCTGTCTCCTTTTTTGCTAGCTTGCAAGCGAACCATTTATAGGTTAATTTGCAGTCTTGCAAATGAGGAGAACAGGATGCTGGCCCCGGGCCGAAACCGGATAGCATTGGTTTTGCCAGGATCCGGCATACAAAGATTTGGAATTTATACACAACACAACTACACAACTTAAATGCACGGAGGGACAGCATGACTACAGAAAATTCAGCCCCGGTAAGTGGAAGCATTATGGTGGTTGGTGGTGGAATCAGCGGTCTTACAACCGCTTTGGAAGCTGCCGAAGTGGGCTATGAAGTCTTCCTGATTGAAAAGGAAGCTTCCCTTGGTGGAAGAGTTACCCAGCTCAAACACTACTTCCCCAAACTCTGCCCGCCTACCTGCGGTCTTGAAATCAATTACAGACGCCTCAAAGATAACAAAAACATTAAAGTGTACACGCTTTCCGAGGTACAGAATGTTGACGGCACCCCTGGGGATTACACCGTCACCGTTAAATCCGCACCCCGTTATGTCAACAGCAACTGCACCTGCTGCGGTGAATGTGAAAAAGTATGCGAAACTGAAATCAGCAATGAATTCAACTTTGGCATGGACCGTCACAAAGCCGCTTACCTGCCCCACAACATGGCCTATCCCCAACGCTATGTCATGGATTCCGCCATGGGCAAAGAAGACCGTGACAAGGTCAAAGAAGCCTGCAAGTATGACGCTGTTGATTTTACCATGGAAGAGAGCACCTTTGACCTGAAAGTCGGTGCAGTTGTATTCACCACCGGATGGCAACCCTATGATGCCACCCGCATCGACAATCTCGGGTTTGGCCGCTACCAGAACATCGTCACCAACATGATGCTGGAACGTCTGGCCTCTTCCAACGGCCCCACCGAAGGCAAAATCATCCGCCCGTCCGATGATAAAGCACCCGAAACCATCGCCTTTGCCCAGTGTGCAGGCTCCAGGGATGAGAACCACCTGCCCTACTGCTCATATATCTGCTGCCTGGCATCCTTAAAGCATGCCACATACATCAGAGCCCAGTATCCTGATGCAAAAATTTACATCTACTATATTGACCTGCGGACCCCGGGCAGAAAATACGAAAGCTTCTATGCCAAACTCAAAGCAGATGAAAACGTATTCTTCGTAAAAGGCAAAGTTGCTGAAGTCAGTGAAGAGAGCGGCACCGGCAACATCAATCTTGTGGCCGAAGATACCATCTCCGGTGAAAAAATCAGGCAGACCGTTGACATGCTGGTACTTGCCACCGGTATGCAGCCCTCCTGCGCCATTGATAAACCCTCAGCGGATCTGACCTTTGATGACGAAGGCTTTATTATCAATGACTTTGCTAAAGGCGGCCTGTTCGCAGCAGGGTGTGCCAATAAACCGGCCGATGTTGTGACATCCAACCAGAATGCAACCGGCATGGCCCTTAAAGCCATTCAGACTCTGAGGAGGTAACGAACCATGGATAAAAAATACGGCGTATATATCTGCACAGGCTGTGGTATCGGTGACACACTTGACATTGAATCGCTGAAAAGCATCCCCGATGACGAAGGCGTCAACTGCACCACCCACCCCTTCCTGTGCTCCAAAGCAGGTGTTGAGCTCATCCAAAAGGACATTGACGAGGGCAAAGTAAACGCCATGGTTATCGGTGCTTGCTCCCGCCGGGTGAATTTTGATGTATTTAACTTTCCCGGATGCATCATTGAACGCTCCAATCTAAGAGAAGGTGTCGTATGGCCCCATTCACGGGAAACCTACCCGGCCCTGACCGAAGAACAAAAAGATGACGGAGAAAGCTTTGACCGTATCCAGATGAAAGCCCAGGATTACATCAAAATGGGTATGATCCGCCTGGAAAAAGTCAACCTTCCCGAACCCTACCAAACACAGTCTTTTTCCAAAAAAGTACTCGTACTCGGCGGCGGTGTTACCGGTATGTCTGCAGCCCTTGACGCTGCCAAAGCCGGTTATGAAGTGACCATCGTGGAAAAAGAGGCAGCCCTTGGTGGATATGCAGCCAAGCTTCGCAACCAGATGCCTGTCCAGGCACCCTTTGAAACCCTCCAGGCGCCGGTGGTCGAGGCACTTGTCCAGGATGTTGAAGGTAACGCCAACATAGATGTACGGACCAACTGCGTTGTGGCACGTATTGCCGGCCAGCCGGGTGAGTTCACCGTAACCATGAAAAAACCCGGTGAAAAGATCCCCTTTGACGTACCCTATCCGCTGCCCCCCGAAGAGCTTGTGGATGAAAACGGCAAAGAACTGGACGCCGACGCTGCCCACGAAAAATACCTGAAATACAACGAAGGCAGAGAAGATATCCTCTCCCTTGATCCGGACGGCGAGCTTTACGGTGCTGTTGTTCTGGCAGCCGGATGGCGGCCTGATGTCCTTGAAGGCGAAGCTTACGAACACCTCTCTTTGGATTGCCCCGACGTGGTCACCAATGATGAGTTTGAAATGATTGCCGCCAAGGGAAAAATCCTGCGTCCGTCCAACGGCAAGGAAGCCAAAAACGTGGTATTCATCCAATCTGCCGGCAAAGATGAAGACGACAGCGATTTTGAATACACAGGTTCCGTTACCTCCATGGTCGCCCTGAAACAAGCCCGTTATGTCAGGGAAGACTATGCCGACGGCAAAGCGTATGTGATTTATCAGCATATGAGAACCCCCGGCCTGCAGGAATATTTCTACAAAGCCATGCAGCAGGATGACGGCATTTTCATGACCAAGGGCGCTGTAACCGACGTTACCGCCACAAGCAGTGAATTGATGGTGACCGCCCAAAACACACTGCTGGGTGAAAACCTGGTTCTCAAAGCCGACATGGTTGTTGTGGCAAGCGGCATGGTTCCGGCCACCAAGGACAATCCGGTCATCAACCTGGCCTACCGCCAGGGCCCCGGCTTCAGGGATAACGATATCTTCGGTCAGTATGCCGACTCCAACTACATCTGTTTTCCCTATGAAACCCAGAGAACCGGTATTTACGCAGCAGGTACCATCCGTCGTGCCATGACCATTGAAGAGTCCATGGAAGACGCTGCCGGTGCAGCTCTCAAAGCCATCCAGTGTATTGAAAGTGCCAACCGCGGCATGGCCGTTCATCCGCGCTCCGGTGATATGACTTACCCGGACTTCTTCTTCCAGAGATGTACCCAGTGTAAACGCTGCACGGTTGAATGCCCCTTCGGCGCCCTGGATGATGATGCCAGGGGAACCCCGAAAGCCAACCCCACACGTTGCCGCCGCTGCGGTACCTGCATGGGTGCTTGTCCGGAACGTATTATCTCCTTTGCCGATTACACCATTGACAGTATCGGTTCCCAGGTCAAGGCCATCAGTGTCCCCTCCGAAGACGATTATGATGAACCGCCCTTGCGCTTCCTGGCCCTGGTATGTGAAAATGACGCCCTGCCTGCATTGGATATGGTAGGTATGAACCGAGTGGATTACTCTCCGGATGTCCGCATCATTCCGGTTCGCTGCCTGGGTTCCGTCAACACCATCTGGATCAAGGACGCATTGGCCCAGGGTATTGACGGTGTTATTCTCATCGGCTGCAAACACGGCGATGATTACCAGTGCCATTTTGTCAAAGGGTCCGAACTTGCTGAAATCCGCGTGAAGAAGATCGGGGATGCCCTTGCTTCACTGGCCCTTGAAGAAGAACGTGTGGCATTTGAAGAAGTCGCCATTGATGAATATGACAAACTGCCCAAGATCATCAACGACTTTGTTGAAGAAGTGGACGCACTTGGCCCCAACCCGTTCAAAGGTTTCTAATAACGGCATACAAACTTAATGGAGGTATCTACTACGATGAGTGCCAATTATATTGCCCAACCAGATCTGGGATTTATTGCCGAGATTAGAGGTCTTGGCGGAGAAACGCTTAAAAAATGTTACCAATGCGCCACATGTTCCGTGGCCTGCCCCATTGCACCGGAAGACAGCCCCTTTCCCAGAAAGGAAATGATTGCCGCTTCCTGGGGTCTTAAAGATAAACTGATCAGCAACGGCGACATCTGGCTGTGCCACCAGTGCGGTGACTGCACGGACATGTGCCCCCGGGGTGCCGCACCTGGTGATGTACTTGCTGCTGTCCGCTCTGCGGCCATCACTGAATACGCAACACCAAAACCCCTTGCCAAGGCTGTAAACGATCCAAGTAAACTGCCCTTGCTGGTAGGTATCCCCGCTGCCTGGTTTGCCCTGCTTGCCATCATCACCACCGGGTTTGGCGGAACCATGGAAAAAATTTTCCATTTCCTGTTCGGCGATGCCCTTGGCGGGCGTCTTCACTGGTCCCATGCGCACCCGGGATCAGAACATGTGATTGCCCATTCTAACTTTGTATCCACCTGGTTTGTGGATATGACCTTTGTTCCCACGGCTATTTTTGCCACGGCTGTTTTCTTTCTTGCTTTGAAACGCTTTATTGTCGACATTCATGAAAATGCGGTTCTTGAAGGCAAAACAGACAAAACCAGCCTGGATTACAAAGCCCTGCTGATGTCCATTAAAAATGTCATCCCCACAGTGTTGAAACACGATAAGTTCAACCAGTGCGGATCCAACAAAGATCGTGCAACCCCGCATATGATGGTGCTGTTTGCCTTTATCGGCCTTTTCGTTGTAACGGCTGTATGCGGTATCATGCTTTATGTGGGCGGTTATGCAGGTCCCTATCCCCAGCTGAACCCCATTAAATGGCTGGCCAACATCGCAGGTGTTTCCCTGGTCATCGGTTCAGGTATCATGATCAAAAACAGACTGACCAACAAAGAACAAATCACAGCCTATAAAGACTGGTTTATTCTTGGTGTTGTCTTCACCCTTGGCCTTACCGGTATGCTCACAGAAATGGCCCGCCTGGCTGATATTGCATGGCTGGCTTACTTCTTCTACTGGATCCATCTGGTTGCCATTTTCGAATTGTTTGCTTTCCTGCCGTTCTCAAAAATGGCTCACATTGTTTACCGTACGGTTGCAATGGGCTATGCCGATTACGCCAACAGAAAATAAACAGCCTTTTGTTAGGCCATAATAAAGAGGGCTGGTTTTTTTACCGGCCCTCTTTTTATTTAGGGCATGGAAGCATAACGTTTTTTTAGCCCGGACCCCAGAAAGAAAAACCTTTCCTTGATGAACCTGACAAGTGTATATATATTACATTTAATTGTTGCCGGTTGCCTTGATATACAAGCACTTGGCCACGCAGCACGCAGGGTACAGCCTCTCTACAATTTATATTAAATCCCCATAGTTAATGAGTTTTACCCTCAAGTATCCTATTTTTATAAAATGAGATTTAACGCCCTTTGGCGTGGCTGGTGCTGATCATTGCCGGCCAACAGCCATTTTAGAAAATAAAAGACCCTATTAAATTTAGTGATGGAGAAAATTAAATGAAAAAATTGCTTAACGCAGGTATTATTATTGTTTTTTCAGCCACTCTTTTTTCATGCGCAACCATGCAGACCAACCAACAACGGGGAACGGCTGTGGGTGCAGGTACCGGTGCAGCTGTGGGTGCCATTCTAGGCCAGGTCATTGGCAGGGACACCGAATCAACGCTCATCGGTGCAGGCATCGGGGCCGCTCTTGGTGGGCTGACAGGTAACCAAGTGGGTAAATATATGGACATGCAGGAACGGGAGTTACGAAATGCCATGGCCGCGTCCGAAGCGGCAAGTATACGGCGTGAACACGAAGTCTTGAAGGCAACATTTAAATCCGAATCTTATTTTGATTATGACTCAAGCCGTTTGAAACCTGGGGCATATCCGGAACTGAGACGCGTTTCCGATATTTTAATCAAGTATCCCCATTCCCGCATTGAAGTGGCCGGGCACACGGACACCAAAGGCTCCATGGAATATAACCAGAGACTATCGGAACAACGGGCCCAAGCCGTTGCCAATCAATTAATTTACAATGGCGTTTCCGCCCAAAGGGTCACAGCTGTTGGGTATGGAGAATCCCGGCCGATCTCATCCGACGACGCCATGAACCGGCGTGTTGAAATCCTCATTATGCCGGTAATGGAAGGCTCATATTAGTAATGCAAGACAATTATAAAAAGCACAAAGAGGCATGTAACAAATGAATCCCATACAATCTTCAGATCGAATGAAAAATGTACATTCGGACATACGCGGTCCTGTTTTTGAAAAAGCCATGGAAATGGTTTCCGCCGGCATCGATGTCCTGAGACTCAATACCGGAAATCCGGATACGTTTGGATTTACCATGCCCGACAGTGTGCGCACGGCGTTAGTCAATAACGTGGATAAAGCCGTTGGATATTGTGATTTAAAAGGCATGCCCGAAGCCAGAAAAGCCATATGTGACTACCATGTCGGCAAAGGTCTTATGGACCTTTCCATGGATGATATATTTATTGGAAACGGGGTCAGTGAAGTTGTCAACATGGCGATGACCACGTTTTTAAATCCCGGTGATGAGATTCTTATTCCATCTCCAAGTTATTCACTCTGGACCAATATGGCCTATATTGTAGGCGCAAAACCGGTGCTTTACCGCTGTGACGAGGCATCTGACTGGTATCCGGATGTGGCCGATATCCGAAAAAGAATCACCCCTAAAACCCGCGCCATAGTAGTTATCAATCCGAACAATCCAACGGGCGCCTTATATTCCAAAGCGGTGTTGGAACAGATCATTCAGATCGCCAGAGAACACAAGCTGCTTATTTGTTCGGATGAAATTTACGACCGATTGGTGATGGATGACCTGGAACATGTATCGACAGCGGCACTTGCCCCGGACATGCCGGTTTTCACCTTCAACGGCTTATCCAAGTCACACATCATATGCGGATTTCGATGTGGCTGGCTGGCCGTCAGCGGGCCCCGGGAGCAAACAGCCGATTTAATCGCCTCTATCACAAAGTTGGCTGCCATGCGCCTGTGCGGCAATGCACTGACCCAGCTTGTGATTCCAGCGGCATTGGCGGATGAACAAAGTACAAACGCATTGATTGCGCCCGGCGGAAGAATTTATCAACAAAGGGAGGCGACAATCAACGCGTTGGATCAAATTGAGGGGATTACATACGTTAAAAACTCGGCAGCATTCTACCTTTTCCCCAAAATTGATGCCAAAAAATTTAATATTACAGACGATAAAAAATTTGTGCTGGATTTACTGGAAAGCAAGCATATTCTGCTTGTTGCAGGCAGCGGGTTTGACTGGCCGGAACCCGACCATTTTAGAATCGTTATGCTACCGGAACCAAAGGTATTGTCCCAGGCAATGCAGCAGATCGGAAATTTTCTCAGTACATATCGTCAAAAATAATTCTTAAACCGTTTTAGGCCCAGGGTCGAAATAAAATCGTCCCAAATATGGCGCCGAATTTTTGAGCCTTATTCAAGTCGCTCGCTTGGGAGCATATTGAAATATGTGCCTAAGGGAGCAACGAAGAAGAAGGCCAAAAAGGCAAGCCATATGGGAGGATTTATTTTGATCATGGGCCTTAATAGCTGTTTTTTACTCTAAACAGGTATATCGAATGAGTTGTAACAGGTCATCCCCGCCCGGCCGACAAGGACGGGCGGGGATGTGCCTGACTAAAAGTCCTTAAATTCATCCCCATCATCAAACGAAATCTGATCAGCGCCAAGCGATTTAGGGGCGTGGGTCAGTTTCATCCCGCCCGGTGAACCGAACTTGGGCTTTACCGAAATCTTTTTGACCGGCTGCCGTCCGCCAAAGCCGCGGCTCGAATTTCTCTTTCCAGTCACCAGCAGCACAAGATCGTCAACAAAATCCTTCAGTTGTTCTGCCTGGGCACTCATTTGCTCTGCAGCGGATGCGGATTCTTCTGAATTGGCGGCATTGCGCTGGACCACACCGTCCATTTCAGCAATGGCCGTATTGACCTGTGAAATGCCTTCGGACTGCTCTTTGGAGGCTTCAGATATTTCAGCCACCAGTTGGGCCACCTTTTTGGAACTTTCCGTTACCTGGGTGAATGCCTCGTTGGTGTTGGCGGCAATCCTGGCCCCCTCATGGACCTTTTTTACAGTACCATCAATCAATTCTGCCGTGTCCTTGGCTGCATCCGCCGCCCGCATGGCAAGATTTCTGACCTCATCCGCCACGACAGCGAATCCGGCACCGGCTTCTCCGGCCCGGGCGGCCTCCACTGCCGCATTCAAGGCAAGCAGATTGGTCTGAAACGCGATCTCGTCAATGGTTTTGATAATCTTTGATGTCTCCTCACTGGCTTTGGAGATATCTTCCATGGACAAGGTGAGTTCGGTCATGGACTTATTGGCCCCGGCCACAACCCCATTGGACTCTTTCATTAATGAATCGGCATTGGAGGCATTTTCCGCGTTCCGCTTTGTCATGGAAGCCATCTGTTCCATGGAAGAGGAGGTCTCTTCAATGGAGGCGGCCTGCTCGGAAGAGCCTTCAGCCATGGATTGGCTGGAAGAAGAGACCTGGTTAGCGGCAGCGGCGACCTGCTCGGCGCCTTCACCCAACCCCGTACTGATCCGGGTCAAAACACGGATAATTCCTTTGGCAATGACAAAGGCCAGTAACACGCCGGCAATAATGGCAATGACTGCAATAACAGCTACATTTCTCTTGGTGCCTGTGGCGGCTTTCAGCATGGCCTTGTCCGTGAGCATATTTTTCTTGACCTCTTGTCTGAGATCGCCTAAAAGCGCCTGGACTTTTTGCAAATTGGGTGTGGCCTGGTTTGCATAAATGGCGGATGCCCTGGACTGTCCTTCCAGAAGGGCCTGGGCCTGGTGCTGAAATTTATTCAGCAGTTCTTTGGTTTTATTCAACATCGGCAGGGATTGATTTTGAAATATCTCGATGGCCCTTTCCCGTCCCCTCATCAGCTCTTCTTCGTACGCAATGGCCTGGTCAAAAAGTACGGCAACCGCTTTAAGATGCCCTTGTGTTTCCGACGTAAAAACAGCCGCGGCAGCCTGTATATTTCCTGATTTTATAAAATTGTTGATTTTAACGGCACTTTCGTGCAGTTCCCGGTGGGGTGCCTTTACTTGATTAAAAATAGATCTAAACCGGTCATTTTCAGCCATGAGGCGGGAAGTTTCCTCTGATGCCAACCACTTTCCAAACCCGCATTTTTCGGGATCGGTTTCCACATTAAAGGGCGTCTGGGTTATGATGCCGACGCTGACCTCTTCGGCCCATCGCCTGTGGTCGTCCAGCCTCATGCGCAGTGTATTGCGCAGCCCGGCATGAACTTGGCGATAAGCTTCAATGAGGTTCTTTGCCGAATCGTGAAGCTGTTTATGGGGGGCTTTTATCTCCTCCATGAGGGTCGCCAGGGTTGCATCCGATGCAGCCGTTTTAGCTGCCGAATCACTGTAAAGCCATTTGCCGAAGGCACACAGTTTGTGATCGGTCTGCACCTCAATGGCCGGTGCATTTTCCAGGAGGGCCTTCTGAATTTTTGCGGCCCACGCCAGGTGATCTACCAGCTTGTTTGCAATGAACCCCGGCAGCGACGGATCTGCCGGGGTAAACGCCGCATCAATGGCAACGGCGGATTCATGGAGCAGACGATGGGGTTCTTCGATCTCCTTGAGCAAAGGTGCCAGGGAAGGGACCAGGGCCTCGGCGTCTTTCCGGCCTTGACCGTAAAGCCATTTACCGAACCCGCATTGGGTATGATCGGTCTGCACAGTCAATTTTGTAACCGCCGCATCGGTTAAAAGAGCATTGACCTGCCCAATCCAATTCAGGTGATCCACCTCCTTTTGGGCCAGCTCCCGGTCCAGGGACTTGCCGTCAATGACTTCGGATGCATTTTTGACAATTCCGCCGACGCCTCTGAAGCTCAATACCCCCAGCACGACCAGAAGAATGATCACAATGCCGAAACCAATGGTTATTTTTTTTCCAATGGTCAATTCTTTCCAGTTCATCCCCCCTCCTTTGACTGAACACTTTTAAGATGTTTTAATATCGTGGTAAAAAATACCTATATCTCCAATTATTATCACCGGGACACGACCGAAATGACGCTATCGCGAAAAATGTTTACTTTTTTTACGCGATGAGATGAAAGATCTACAGGGTAATATCGTATTTAAATTATAATTTATTCCCAACACCGGAAAAATGTCGGGGTAATGGTATTTAATGCAATTGATTTATCAGGGATAAGTAACATATATACTACACAAATCGATATGGAAACACAAGAATCCAATGGAAATGAATAAAACAGGATAATTACAGGCTCACGATTGAAATTTATTGGATAAAATGCAAGGAAAAAACATGAAATATGAAGGTCCCATATATCGGCCCCCCAGTGAAGCCGATTCTCTTTTAATCCAAGCCACGGTGGGATGCCCCCACAATAAATGCACGTTTTGTACGATTTATAAAAATGGGACGCGTTTTAAGATCAGGCCGGTTCAAGAGATTAAAGCGGATATGGATACCGCACTCAAAATGTATGGGCCCAATGTCAAAACACTGTTCTTCCCGGCGGGAAACACCATTGCCATGAAAACCGATGACCTGGCTGACATCTGCCGCTATGCCCGCAACGTGTTTCCTGGTTTGCAACGAATAACGGTCTACGGCTCCTCCCAATATATCCACATAAAAGGGCCGGACGGTTTAAAACAATTGGCGGATGCGGGGTTAAACCGGATCCATGTAGGTCTTGAATCCGGTAACGATGATGTGCTGCGCCATGTGAAAAAAGGGGTGGATGCCAAACGCCAGATCCAGGCAGGTCAATGGGTGGTTGCCGCCGGCATAGAGTTAAGTCTATATGTTGTATTGGGGCTGGGCGGTATGGAATTAACAAACGCACATGCAGAGGCAACGGCAGAGGCCTTCAACCAGATTAATCCGGACTTTATCCGGCTTAGAACCTTTGTACCCAAAATCAACACCCAAATGCTGGAAGAAGTTGAGTCCGGCAAATTTAAAATGCTCGGCCCACATGGTATTTTAGACGAGACCGAACGATTGATTCGACAGTTGGACGTCACTTCCTACCTGGCCAGTGATCATTACACAAATTATATTAACGTCCACGGTAAACTGCCTGAATCAAAAACCCAGATAATCAAACAGATTCAAGCCGCACGTCAGCAACCCGAATCAACATTTCGACCTTTTTTTATTGGAGAGCAATAAAAAAGAAGAGCAGTGCCGGAACAACCCGACAAATTATTATGCCCATAAAATCAAAGAGCCTTCGACAAATGCCGAAGGCTCTTATTTTTAAATGGCGTCCCCAAGGATACTCTCCGTTTACCCCAATTCCCAAATAACCCTTACTGCCAAACGCAGTTCTTTCGCATTTCAATCCTCTGAACCAGATGGCTTCCTGAAAGAAACACAAATTAGAATCAGATAATGACCGTTCTATCGTCCATATTTTTCTGGCCATACGCATAAATATAAAAAGTTATTTATCGTGTATCTCGGGTACCTTGGAGCATGTAATTACACTGTAATTTTGTAACGGGAATCTTGTCACAACCTAAAATCAATGCATGGCACAGTGTAATTATCTCGTTATTACAACAAGATAGTAATTCTGTAGTTGTAATCAGATTCATCGATAGTAATGTCATCGAAATTAAAAAAAATCGCTTTTTCACTATGTTTTTTGAAGAGTAAATATTGAAGTAAGAATTGCTAATTGTTCTGGTGTCATTGTTGAATACGGATAAGCTAAATTTAATGACTTTACAGATTTACGCGTATCTTCATGAATATCTGCTTCTTCATCAACTATTCTATACCCGGTCTCAACAAAAAGACCATTGTATTCGTGATGTCGCATTCTATTTTCCCCATCTTTGATAAACCAATTAATCAAAGCGTGCTTTTTTTTGTCCCAAGTTAAAAAATTAATCCTGGATATTGACTTATCATAATGCTCAAAATGGTCTGAATGGTCGATCAGGTGGACCATAATACTATTATTTGACATCTTTGATTTCAAGCTCAACAATAAATTGTAAATAGCATTTTTCGGAATATGTTCGAAAACAGTATGCGACAGCACGATATCTAATAATTTATCATCAATCGTTGAGGGGTTAAAAGGAGCCAAATACTCAATAGGTAGAGAGTTCAAGCTGTGAGCGCTCTGAATAAACTCGTCTTTCGGAAAACGACTTTTCAAATATTTTAACGTTGCCTTAAATGTTATTTCATCCATATGAATATTCAAATCAGACATATAAACTTTTTTGGCCCCATCGCGTAAAAGCAATATAGGTATTGTTGGGAACCAACCGGAACCAATTTATAGAATAGTTGAGTTTTCTATTCTTTTTCCGGCCTTACATATTGCCGATTTAATCCGCTCATAATTATTGATGGTCAATTCCATATTGTCAGGGTTAGGGGGATAACCGAATAAATGCCTTTTTATTTTTCGTAGATTATCTGCAAAAGGTATTCTCCCAACGATAGCCTTTTTAACCAATAAATTTTTCCATTTCATAATTTTCAAAGCCGACCAGCAAAATAATTGAATAATATTATAACCAAGCCCATATTTCCTTTACCTCATATTTAATAAAATCACCTTTGTAAATAATTATTCAGAATAATTTTGAATAAAATGAACTCATGCATGTTCGAGCTTTGTAAAAGCCTGGAACTATCGCCTTGACCACCCTCTGCTTCGATCAGCAGAAAGCGTATATGCAGGCAATATATTAAAGCCCCCCCCCTATTAAAATCGGTTCATAACCTCAAACAACAAGGAGACAACCATGCTTACCCACATTAGCCAGACCAACACCTTAAAGCGTTATTCTCAACCCATGCCACCATGCCCACTCCCAGTATCTTACAGGAGGGAAGAAGAACCACCCATGACTCCAAGGCAATATCAATACATCCTGCACCTGGCAGGGCTTCGGCACATGAAAATAAAAGCCTTGAACAGGCTATGTATTAAGTCATTTAACGCACATTTGAGTAAACTGGATAGAGTATGTGCCTCGCGGATAATACAGGCCCTAAATGGATAGCCAGGCCTTGACAAATCCAATTTTGTGCTTATATTCGGTTGGCTTGAAAGTAGTAATTCCAGACACTGACGTCCGTTGCAGGACCGGTCAGCCTTTTCAGAACAGGTGAAAAGCAATCCTCAAAGAAAGAACAATCCTTGAGGATAAAGAGCCAACGGACGCAGTTAAACCGAGTAACGGACAACAGACGGCCATCAACCCGTCAACCCATCTTGTCCTCCCTTGCTCATAAGACAACTAGCGCCATTAGTAATCCCTTGAACAGGTGATTGTACCCTGAACAGGTCAGGGAGTGGTGCGTCATATGAGAACAAGGGCTTTTTTATGCCCAAGCATGAAAGGACAAAATATGTTCGGTACTTTAGTCGACAGGTCACTATTCCTGTCAAACCCCAATATTTTCAAAGCATTCTCCACCATCGTCGGATCAGGCACCTGGGTGCGGGATGCGTTCGATTTTGATGTCTACACTTCCAAATCCAGGGAACTGCGCCGATTAGTTTCGCAAATCTACGATGAGGTCGCCCAGGAGATACCCATCTCCAGTCCGTCCAAAACCCGGGACGTCATCAAAACTACCCTAATTAATCTGTGGATTACGGCATACCTACACAAACCGGTGCGATATTCTCGGGACAGGTCGTTCTATACGTCTGCCAGACGTTACGGTCGCCTATTCCTTAAATATGACCGTCTGATACCGGTAATTGATGCCCTGGAGGGCCTAGGCTACCTGGAGCAGAGAATTGGGTTCAAGGTCTGGGACAAAGAAATCGGATTTCAGACCCGTATGTGGGCTACCGACCGACTGGTAGCAAAGTTTGAAAAAGCAGGCCTTAAAAATCCCGGGTTCTTCACTGCCAGTCGCATAAATGAATATATAATCCTGAAAGATACCCAGGGCAGAAAAGTTCAATACATAGAAACCCAAGGCATATCCCGGCGCAGAAAACAATTAACAAAGTATAATAATCATATTAATAACAGTAGGATAACGGTAGTACTCAACAGTCAAGAACGGATAACATACAGATTTCTTCTACTATTCCTTCACAGTTATGTCATCAAAGGTATGGTCAAGATAGTATCAGTCAAACAATACCAAACTGGTACCACAAGACAGTACTCAGACAACTACAATCTACTACAACAGTATCACTATATATATACCACCATGACACAGAAGAAACAGCCGAACCATTCGCCAGTCGGCACTATTGACGATTCATTCAGCATTGGCCTGTTTATGGATTTTGTAGGTGATATCAATACATTCGCCAGGGGCTTTTCAAACAAGGACCATGCAGAGGGATTCCTGAACCAGGAATACGCGTTACAGGAGTTGGGGATTGAGCGTTTGGAGTTCCAACTCATGGATGAGGAATTACACCGGGTATATAACAGGTCTTTCAACTACGGTGGCAGAGCCTATGGCGCATTACATCAAAATCTTCCCAGGGACTTGAGACCGCTTATCCATATCGATGACCAGCAGACAGAGGAACTGGACTTTTCGGCCCACCACATCAGGATGCTGTACCACATGCAGGGGCTTGATTACCGCCCGGACCCGTACATAGCCTGCGAAGGTAAAGCCATGCGAAACCAGTATAAGTCCGTTGCCCTAATCGCCATCAATGCCGCAAACACCAGGGAAGCATCAGGGGCCATCTATGATGACCTCAAGAAACATGGGCTCCCGCTGCCGACTAGATCCAAGCCCATCAAAAGCATGATTGACATCTTCAAGATGACCCATGAACCGATCCGACGACACCTGTTCTCGGGTGTAGGCCTGGAACTTCAGAACAAGGACAGCGACATCATGAATGCCATTCTGGTACGGCTTACGGACATGGGTATTGCGGGTTTACCAGTTCATGACAGCGTAATCGTCCAGGCCCGTCATAAGGACATCCTGGGAGCCGTAATGGTAGACGAATACAGGCAACTGATGGGATTCGAACCCGTCATTAAATAACACCGCCAAAGGAGGTGAGACAACACCCATCACGGCCGGGAGCTTAATCATCAGGCAGGCTCCCTGCCATAACTGTACAACCTGCTCCAAGCATCTGTTCAGGCCCCTTCAAGTGATCGGGGCCAAGGGGAGGCGTCTCCGCAAGCCGGTAGATAGGCTACCGGGTAACCGCCGGATGTATGGAGGCGCTGATGAAGCAGAAATCCAATGGTGATGTAAATCACCTTATTGAGGAGATGATTATTGAACTGGTCGTTTCAATCCTTAAAAACAAAAGGAAAGCGAGTAGTCAGGAAGATTAACCGACAACCAAGCCCTCCCATTGATGGAGATGGGAGGACATTAACCCCAAGGAGTTAAAACAGATGAGAGACAGTGAGGACGTAAAAAGTATAGCCATCTATGTACGGTCCAGTAAGGACAGACATGATGTATCCTGTGAAGCCCAGCGCGTGGAACTACAGCAGTACGCTGAAAACGAAGAGTTCAATCACCTGTATTTTTTCGAAGATAAAGCCCTGTCATCAATTAAAGACGCCAGACCGCAATTTGACGAGATGATAAGCCTGGCAACATCAGACAATCCCCCCTTTGATACCATCCTCTGCAAGGATACTAGCAGGTTTGGCAGGGACAGTACCGAGAAAAACGTCCTCCTATGGAACCTACGAAAAAAACACAGCATAGAGGTGGTGTTCAAAGACATGCCTCATACCGGTAGTTATATGGATGAAGCGTTCGAGCAGATAATGTCTGCCATGGACTATATCCACTCCCAGCAAAGCAAGGCCAAGGGTGTTGCCAGCATGAAACAGAATGTCCGAAACGGCTACAGGGCTGGAGGCCAGGCACCTTACGGGTACCAATTAAAAACAATCAAGATAGGGGAACATCGGAGTGGAGATGTCATCAGCAAGACACGACTGACGCCGGACCCGTCAACCGCACCCTTTGCCGTCGAATATTTTGAAAGAAGGGCCAAGCATGAGCCCAGGAGAGCCATTTTGGAAGATTTCCATAAACGAGAAGTACCCACACCCGCCGGATCAGTACACTGGGCAGTATCCACGGCCAAGTCCATGGAAGATAATATTGAGACTTACCAGGGTCATACGATTTTTAACCGGCACAACGAACGCCTGAAGAAAAACGGCAGACCTGACGGATACAATGGCGGTAAAAAGTGGCGTCCTAGGGACGAATGGGTGATTACGGAAAACACCCATGAGCCCTTGGTGTCTGACAAAGTGGCTTCCATTATCAAAGAAAATAAAAAGAAGGGCCTGCGGGACAGCCCGTACAATAAAAAGACATATCCCCTTACCGGCATATTAAAATGCGGTGTCTGTGGCTCCAATTTCACCGGAGACAGTGGGTATTACCGGTGTAATGCCAAGAGCACCATTGGCAAGCGCTGTAAAAACGGCGGTGTTAGCCAGACAACCATTGAACAGGCGCTGTCATCGTTGTTGTCACAGGTTGTGTTGGATTTTGACAACCTGGAGCAGATTATTGATAAAATAAGTCAGAGGGTTGAAAGCAAAGATACATCAATGGCTCCAGCTCTTATGAAACGGCTCGAGGCTGTTAAAGCACAGAAGAAAAAGCTGATCGCCCTACACTTAAAGAACTTTATAGATAGCGATGAATTGGGCGCAGAACTCCAGGCACTAAACGAACGAAAAGACTTACTACAAGCGGATATTAAGCAAACAGAAGCAAATAATGAGACAATGGAAATACCCAAGGCGCAGATTAAAAAGGTAATCAAGGACCTATCCCAGGAGATAAAGCATGCCTCCCCGGATACGTTGCGGATGGTGTTTAATAACTTGTACCAGGAGATAGAAATAGGGCCTAAAATAAAAAAATCGAAACACCCTCAAAGCAGGCTGTTGCGCCTTAAAGGTATTTCGATTCCTTTCACCGGGGTGAAAGTGGCGTCCCCAAGGGGATTCGAACCCCTGTCGCAGGCGTGAAAGGCCTGTGTCCTGGCACGATTCTTAGACCCACGACACACTAAAATACACCCTGATTTCAAGATATTAAAACACATTTTCATCATCATCAGAAGCGTTCTTTTTAGCGGGTGTGCATATAGTGTGTACTTTACCCATACTTTGTCTTTCAAGATACTGATTATAAAACAATTTCATGTGTTACCCTGGTAAGGGTAATATACCATTATTTTGGGAAAGTAAAAGAATCTTTCCCCTCAGATACTCCGAAGGCACGAAACCAAGACATTTTCGTAACTTCTCAATAAATCAGGGTTAGGAATTACGAAATTTGCTCTTCCATTTTTCTGACCATTAAATCCGAAAGGGAGGGGATGTTTCCTCGGGTCTCACTCCGATCTATCAGGTAATCCCAAAACGAAACCCCTAATTTCCGGCATGTCTTTTTAATACTTGTAAAGGTGTCTCGGCAGGCCCTTCCCGCAGAACTTCTGGTTGAACCACTGATTTTTCGTTTTTTGACATATTCTCGGATATCGCTTTCGCTCAAATTATTATGCAATGGAATATCAGGCCTCTCAAGAACCAACAGCAGCTCAGACTTGTTTTTGAGGATTCTGTTTAGGGCCAGGTCTAATGCCGCATAACCGGTTTTTTGTCCAAAAATATTATCAAACCGCTTATTGAGGTCAAACTTTGCTCCACTTGTCGGGCCTTGCTGATATTTTTTTAAATCAGCGTATAAATCCCAGATATCGGACCGGACCGACTCAATTTGATCCTTTCGTTTTTGTGTAAAACCGATTAATTTTTGGATTGTTCTTTCTGCATGGACCCAGCATAAAGCATGGGTCAGGATATTGAACTGACCTGCATCATCACTGATTATGGCAAGATCCTGATTCCAGCCATGATCAAGCAGACTACCCAGAAGAGCCCCCTCAGTTGCAATCCTTTTGTGGCGTTTTTTACGGATTTTGTTCTGAAACAAAAATGATTTCCAGTTACGTTCAGTTGAAAAACACTGGTTTTGAAGTTTTTCCAGTTGGTACTTGGGAAGCCGCTGCTGTTTCATATATTCAATGGCAGCGTCGTTAATGACATAATCTTTATGGTTGCACCGCAATAACTGGAGGAAATTGATTCTGCTTTTGCTGTCGGTACTTTTAAACCAGGCGAAAAAATTATTACCGATATGGGTGCAGTAACCATTTTTCCCATTATGCCTGGCACCGGTATCATCCACATTAATATGGCTTGAAAATTTTAATCCTGCAGATAAAATTTCATCCTTTTCTGCATGATATTGATCTTTATTTTCAGTGATGATCGAATTGATCTGTCCACTTGAAATACTGATGCCATACTCTCGCAGTTGCTCAAGAATCAACGGTTGGGTAACATGGCCATGATAGTATTGATACAATATAAAGGCTGTCAAAGTAGAACCAAAATGATTTTGAGAAACATGATCCGGCAACCCGCCGATAATATAGTCCCCGTTTGGGGTTTTATATCGGGCTCTACGATACCGGATGTTCCAGTTTCCTATAATGAGATCTTGGACGATAAAATCCTGGTACCCTTTAAATTCGCTGCCGGCAGGGATTAAATCCGGCTGAACAATTTTGTCCTCATTAATTTCGAGTTGCTTTGTCTTTGATCTCTTTTGGGAACCCGGGCGTTTTTTACCCTGAGTATTTTTTCTTTTTATGGCTGTTTTCTTATCAAGATTTGAAGGTTTGATTTTGGGTTTAGCCTTCTGACCTTTTAATTCGGCAAGCTCATCTTTCAACTTTTGAATCATGTCCCCTTGTTGTTTGATATAGTCTATCAACTCTGAGATTATAGGAGATTCTTCATCTTCAGCCATTTTGAGTATTTGCCCAATCGTTTTCATGCGGTGAATATAGTACACAAAAAGAACAATGTCTAGCGATTTTTTATTTGTTCCCCACACTTATTGAGAAGTTACACATTTTCAAATCAAATAATTGAAATTATTAATAATTCGTTATCGACGACACACTCCCCAATATGGTAAACAGCACGGTATAATTAAACCCCAATTACCCCTGCTACGTTGAAAAGGACTGTTACAAATGGAATCTGTAGATTTTGCCCAGCCGTTAATGATTTTTGTTCTCATTTTCACAGTTGTTTTTATAGGTAAGGTAATCGGCAGCCGAAAGCCACGCCAAATTATTGAAGAACACACCGATGAACAGATTGATGATCAACAATCCCAAAACCAAACTGACACACTCAATCCCAATCTGGTGCCCTGTCGGGATTGTGGCGCAACGATCAGTAAGGCTGCCCCAACCTGTCTTTCATGCGGTGCAGTGACTAAAGCAGGCAAGAAGGACAAGCGGAAGGAAAGAACTCGCAAAAGGGGAAATATTCAGGGCGCAGGATGCCTGCTGGTTATATTGGCCTTTATGCTGGCCGTAATAGGAACAATCGTGGGCCTGGGGATATTGGGCCTGCCGTTGGCCTTCGTTCTTGGCATTATCGGATTTGTAGTTTTGCTTGCGGGATTGTTTGTGTAAATAAAACCCTTAAAAGCAGCTACTTATTCCATTCACAATATCATCCGTGGAAATATCTCTCCGCTTTGTAAATTCCATATGCGCACACACCGGACATTTATATGCCGTTCTTCCTGCGAATTCATCTGGCCCACTCATATGAATGCCTTTGCCCCGATCTTCCCAGCATTTTGGGCAAAATGGATATTGGTCACCTTCTTGAAAATAAAATGGTTTTTTAAAGACAAACTTTGCCTTCATTTCAAGTTGTTTTTTCAAATCATCAATCTCGGCATTTTTGTCTATCAGCTCGGTTTTGATATCAGCAATACTCACCTTTGTATCTGCCAAGGCAGATATAAGGCCAGCGAGTTGTAATTTAACTTCTGCATCTTTCAGGGTTGTACTGGATTCTTTAATCAACCTTGCAAAATCTGTTGCTGTCTTAATACTCGTTAAGGCAGATGCAATCAAAGATATATCGGGCATACTGTAAAGTCCTCATCTTTAAATTTTCATGGTAAGTTCAAGTTGAGTATCATTTAAAGGGTCGTCATTAATTTCTTTTCGAACCTCTTCTAAAAAAGGCGCGTTCCGGACCCTATCATATAGCCTAAGAAGCCTGCTCTTTGCTCTTTCAATAATTGTTGAATAACTCATGGGGTGGATTACAACATTATCCTCCATCTCTTTCCTTATTCGTCCTTGGAACGAGTGAATAGTCTCCCCCAGAACGAAACACATGACTTTTGTGTTGTTTTGTAAAAGCCCTTTTTGATAAAGCTCACACACATACTTCCAACACTGGTCCTTTTGCTCATCGCCTATTGGAATACCTGGTTTTTTGAGTTCGACGACAACTAATTTTGCCACACCAATTTCTTCTCCTTCATCACTGTATGAAGGGTAATTGTATGCCCCAACTGACCCATCAGGAACAATTACAAAATCAGGTCGATTCCTCGATCCGGTTTGTCCTACTTTGAATAGTCGTCGTATGACTGTTGTCATTCCTTCGTTAGATGTGAATTCGATGGTTTCATATTCAGGGCCAAAAATCCATAAGCCTTGATGAAACAAAGGCTGTAGTTCATGGACTTCATCTGTTTTTTCGTCAATCACCTTTTGCTTTAATTCCTCTAACAACGAAAGACGGACTTTAAGTTCATCTAAAACTTCTTTGGCACAATCAACCGTCCAGTCAGTAAAAATATTATGTAAATTGTCAATTTGTTCAGGATTTAATACTCTAAGCTGATGAATCAGCTTATACTTTGATTCAGTAAGCTCTAAATTTGCTAATAGGCCGGAAAGAACTGCCAAATCTTTATCTTTAATAGAGGGACACTCTTCCTGAACTTTTGAAACAAAAGTGTCCTTTCGGCAAGCCTGTGTAAATCAAAAAAATTAAGATAACATTCAAAACAGACCCGATCCAAAAAAACAGTGTGTAAGGCGATGAGGGATAGTTTGCAGTGCAAAAATGTGTCTCAAAACATACTGGATTGGCTAAAAGGTCGTTTTACAGATTATCAGCTGTTTCCCCTGATTTTTTAGCGATTGTGTTTTCAAATGACCACGGCAACCAGTCAGAAGGGTTTTGGAAGATCTCGGAAGAGTGCTTCTGTAGTGCGGTCAGGTATTCAAAGGGATTTATATTTTGCAGGTTGCAGGTATGTATCAGGCTCATGAACAGGTCGCCAATATAGGCACCGTGTTCGGTTTTATAAAATAATGAATTTTTTCGGTGCAGAATCGACTTTTTCAGCAATTGTTCGCAAAGATTATTATCCAGCGGTGCTCCAGGGATCTCCAGGAAACGGGTCAATTCCTGCCAGTGATTCAACATATATGATATGGCCTTGCCCAGACTGGAGTTGGGTTCTACTTCTTTGTTTTCAAACTTGTCTTCCAGCCATACTTTAAGCGCCCGCATCAGTGGACCGCTGTGGGTTTGATGATATTGAAGGCGTTGAGCATCGTCCAGGCCTTGCTCCCTTACCTTATGATCGTGCTCATAAATTTTAGCCACTGTATCAATTACATGGTCACACTCCTCAGGGAAATCGTCCATGACGTCGACAAAGTTACGGCGTCCATGCACGAGACAATTGCATAATATCGATTCAAAACCTTTTGGCAGATTCCTGGACAGAGCATCACACATCTGTATTGGCCGATCTTCTCTGGATCCCCGTTCTTTCAGAACCCTGGATAAATTTTCTCCAGCATGATTGTGGCCGGTAAAAAACAGGGCAATCTTTCCTACGTCACATTCTGACAGGATTCCGGAAGTGAACATCCCTTTTCGCTTGGCTGCCTTGTCTGTTTCTTTTATCAAGGATAAAATTTTCATTGTCGTGTCGTCATTGTACAACACCTTGCCTTGTGCAGCCTGACGGACTAACTCTGTATATACCGGATGAATCTTGTCTGCTACGCTTTCGATGATTTCCCATTGGGTCGATGGGGGCAGCGGCATCCCCAGGCTAGCCTGAAGTTTGCCCAAGCGGTATAAAGGGACTCCGCTGCCATATTTTAGAAGGGCCAGCATGGCACCGGATTTGGCATCATATTTTTCTTTGCCCACATTGTCGGGCGCCTGGGCAGTAAAAATCTGCCCACAAAGGTTACACCGCAATCTCTGCAGTTCATATACTGTCGCCTGGAAGGGAGCACCGCCTGTTATCCGGACGATCTTGGCAGGTGGTTTTTCACCATACAATTTACCTTTTTCACAGGCAGGGCAATCATTACCTGACTTAAGGCTTTGATGACAGATCTTGATCTTCTTGGCACCTTTATAGGCGTTTGCACCATTTTTGCCGTGACCTTTTTTCTTCTTTTTTCGTTTCGGCCGGTTCTGCGGATTCGACGTTTTCTTCTTTTCGGTCTTATCGCCGAATACCATTTTTAATAACCGTTTAATGGATGCTGCTTTTTCATTGGACAACGTATTCAAATAAGCAACGGTTTCAACCAATGCTTTGATCAACTCATAATCGCCGTCCTGCAGTTCATTTGATCTTACCCGCTCAAGGAGCGCGTCAAGTTCGTCCTGCTTTATGTCCATCGTTTTTGACATGAAATGTGTGCTATCACATTTAAACTCTAATGTCTAGATTTTTTTCCACAAAAGTACATTATTTTTTTGAGGATTTCCGTTCCATATCAACATCTGTAATTCATGTGCAGCCAATGGGTGAATTTCATCTCCTCCCTTTTTAGGCCACCATTTAAAACGCCCCTTGCTCAATCTTTTTTGACAAAGCCAGAAGCCCTGGCCATCATATATTAGTATCTTCAGGGCAGTCCCCGGTTTGTTTCTGAAAACAAAAACATATCCGGAAAAAGGATTTTGTTTTAACACCCTGCGACAAACAGCTGCCAGGCCGTCGATCCCCTTTCGAAAATCAGCAGGAGTTACCGCCAGCATTATCCGCATTTGCGGTGTGATTTGGATCATGGAACACCAGCCAGTAAATATTTACCAAGGCTGATCACTGCCGGGTCTGCACGACCTTTAAAACACATACGCATCTTAAAACCGGCCTGATTCTCCATTTCTATTATACAGTTGGTATCTTCCGGCGCTGGAGTGATCTCTATAAACAGGGGGGAGTCATCGTCTTCTTCAGGAGAATCGACTGTAGTACAATGAATGGCATTATAAATTTTTTGTTTTAATGTGGTATGATTAAGCCGTAAACTGTGGGCAATCTTATTTATGCTCAGCCCTTGAGCATGGTGAAGGTCTGCTGCCGCCTGCCATAAATTATCCGGTATTCTTGACCTTCCGGTTCTGTTATTTCGCCGGGTGCGGCTCTTTTGAAACATATGAAAGCCATGGTCATTAAAGGTGTTCAGGGTTGTTAGTCTTATTTTTATGCTGCTTTCCAGCAAGATAATTCATTTGTCAGTGACTATCTGATGTAAATTGCAAAAATTTCCTGGACAGCGAGTCATAATTCCGTTATGAAAGAATAGCGGGAGGTAGATGACATGCAAATCAAGCAACAAACCTTTTGTGGTCGAAAGTTTACCGGTAAAGAAATCGCATTAATCCAGGAAGTCGTTGCTACCTGTGGAGGCCTTAGCCGACGAGAACTGGCACATACCGTATGCGAACTTCTGGAATGGAAACGCCCTAATGATCGGCTAAAAGTCCGGGAATGTAGTGATTTTTTGGAGCTTTTAGAGGCCAAGGGAGCTCTAACCCTTCCTGAAAAGAAACAACAAACAAAGATCGTTTTTCACAAGAGTATTCCCCAAACACCCTGTAAGCAACCCCACAGCACTTTGCGTGGCAGCGTAGAAGAATTTACACCTCTTGAGATACAGCGGGTTCAGAATCGAGAGCAGAGGGATCTGTTTAAGGAACTCATCGGTCGCCATCATTACCTGGGATATGCAATGCCTTTTGGCGCCAGATTGCAGTATCTGATTTATGTAAACCGTCCCCATCGAGAAATTGTGGGGTGCATCCAGTTCTCAAGCCCTGCCTGGCGGATGCGTGCTCGCGATGAATGGATCGGTTGGACAGATGAAAGGCGTAAGGTCGCTCTACAAAAGGTGGTGAACAACAGCCGTTTTCTGATCCTTGCTCCCATCCAAAATTTAGCGAGCATGATACTGTCATGTAGTCTCCGGGAACTCAGAGATGATTGGGAACAGCAGTATGGTCTTAAACCCATGCTGGTAGAGACATTTGTGGATCGACAACAATTCCACGGTGGCTGTTATCGGGCATCGACCTGGATTGAGTTGGGGAAAACCACTGGTCGTGGGCGCATGGACCGATTCGGCAAACGTCATGGCGCTGATGTAAAAACCATATTAGTATATCCACTGGAAAAAGATGCTGTTCACCAACTCAGGGAGGGGATATGAATCCAGCGGTTTCCCTTTCTGCTGTGGAGCATTTACCTTCCCCCGTCATTGATCCGGGGCAAAAATGCTATGATGATATTGTCAATTTTCTTAATTCCAAGGAGAATCATTCAGTGAAACTCAGTGATTTGGAACAAGAACTTGAAAAACGAGGACGTGAGCTGATGCGCATCCTGCTTCAGGAACATTTAGACAAGCTCGGTCCCAGTCATTGTGAAGAGCCGGTCTGTGGAGCCGATGGCATTGTTCGACCGAAAGTGAGGCCACAGGATCGAAAAATCGAAACCGTATTTGGAACGGTATCGGAAAGTCGTGCCGGATATGGAAACAAGGGCGTGGCAAGTTTGCACCCGTTGGATGCCCGATTGAATCTTCCCCCAGAACTTTATTCCCTCGAACTTCGTCGCCGTGTGGCTGAAAACGCTTCAAAGAGTTCTTTTGACGAGACTGTCGAAACGATCAAGAAAACCACTGGAGCCGATATTCCCAAACGTCAGGTAGAAGAGTTAACACAGCGAGCAGCTCGGGATTTTGACGCATTTTATGAAATACGGCAATGCAGCCCGGCGGATGAGACAGTTACTGGTCCAATACTGGTAATCACCACCGATGGTAAGGGCGTGGTAATGCATGAGCAGGACCTGCGGGAACAAACCCGGAAAGCTGCCCGGAAACGAAAGCCTCAGATGGAAAGCCGGCTATCCAAAGGGGAAAAGAAAAATGCCAAGCGAATGGCAACCGTTGCCGCTGTATATACTATAGATACGTTTAAACGTACGCCCCAAGACTTGCTTCCGGGGAATGACAAGTCGAATACAAAAACAAGCCCTCACCCGGAACAAAAGCGTGTATGGGCAAGCCTTGAAAAATCAGCCGAGCAGGTCATTGCATCGGCCTTTTCTGAGGCCTCCCACCGTGATCCCAACCACGAAAAACATTGGGTTGCCTTAGTGGACGGCGAAAATCAACAACTACGAATCCTGAAACGTATGGCCAAAAGACAAAATGTGGCCCTTACGATCATTGTTGATATTATTCATGTTATTGAATACCTCTGGAAAGCTGGCAGGGCATTTCATCCCAAATCCGGCCCGGAGCTTGAAAAATGGGTCCAGTACCGCTTGGCTAAAGTACTCGATGGCAAGGCCGGATTGATGGCAGGGGGGATGCGTAGAAGTGCTACATTAAAAAAATTTACAGGCAAACAACGTAAACCTGTAGAAGCCTGCGCAACGTATTTGAAAAATAAAGCACCGTACCTTGAATACCATCATTATCTTGACCTTGGCCTCCCTATTGCCACAGGAGTTATTGAGGGCGCATGTCGTCATCTTGTAAAGGACCGAATGGATATAACTGGTGCCAAATGGCGGTTGTCCAGTGCTGAAGCAGTGTTGCGTCTGCGTGCCTTGCGGAGTAGTAACGATTTTGATGAGTATTGGAATTTTCATGAAGCCTGCGAATACGAACGTAATCACCGGGCTCTTTATCAACATGGTGAGGTTCCGGCTACAAAGCTACCAAAACCTTCACCGAAACGACGGGGGCATCTAAAAGTGATCAAGTAATGCTGGCAAAGAATGGCAAATATCATGACTACCAGCTTTGGTCAGACATGTCGTAAAAGAGCCGCACCCTATTTCGCCAGTCTGCAAAAAGCTGCTGGACTTTTTCTAATGCGATTGATTGTTCTGCTGTCAATAATTGTTTATTCATCGGTCCCTCCATTAGCAATGTTCAAGTTGGAACCGATAATATCACCCGGTACTGGGTATTTCACGCAGGCTTACCGGAAGGACACAAACAAAAGTCGCCCACTTTTTTCTTTTGAATTGTGCCATTTGAATTAACTGGCTTTGATGAACTTCCTTTAACTCTTTTAATATTGACTCTCGCTTACCCTTTGTTATTTCTAAAACAAAAGCTCTAACCTCTCTATAAACGGAATCATAAGCTGTTTTGTAAAGATGATTTGTAGTGTCAAAACCTGTCCAATCCGGGCTTACAGCATCAGCTAAAAAATCAGCTTTTATTATAAAAGTATACCTTTTAGCAGCAATACGTCTCTCATCAATCAGTTCTTTAAAACCTTCACTTTTCCAACTGCATTCACCCACTAATCTTCCATTTACATGCCATGCTATCCCATGCTGGTTAGCGGTTTTATCTGTTTCAAATGTGTCAATAATTGTAATTTTAATCGTACCAATGCCATCAAGCTCTATGTCTTTATGATTAATATGCCGATCTGGGATATCATTAAAATGAACCTTGTCATTGTTAACGAAGACTTCAAAAAGGGGCTCAGTAAGGAATCGCATGCCAATTTCTGTTTTTATCTGTTCAGAAGTCAAAGGAGGAGGGGAAAAGGCTTCGACAAATATTTTTGTCCCATGCTCATTTGTTGCATCATATTTATTTATCAAATCTAATGTGAATGGGGATGCACCAGCCCCTTGAGAAACTTGGTAGACTACACCTTTACCCTCTTTAACTGTATCTATAAAATAAGACTCACCGAAGCAGAAACCAGCAAATCTGCCAACACCATTTCGCCCAAATGCTTTCCTATTGGTTGATTCAAACTCAGGAGGGCATTCAGCAATTTCTCCTTGACTCGCCTGCCGATTATAAGCCAACATTCTCCATCGGTGAAGAAGTTCACTTTGGTTCATTCCAACCCCATTGTCTTGTATTGAAAAGGGGAAATTGTCATTAGAATCCGGCCAGGCTATGTCCACTCTTGTCGCCCCTGCATCCCAGGCATTTGCAACTAATTCCATAACAGCTATCTTAGAATCACATAAGATGGATTTGCCAACATACTTATTTAAAAATCTTTCGTCGAAAAGGCAGCCTTGTGTTTCCATTAGATGTCCCTTCTGAATTATGAAAACTGATAGATCAAAGATACTCAGTGTGCATATAAAATACCGCTCAATAAAAAACAACAAATTTTAAATATCATTATTTATATAAGATACTTTCATATTAACATTTATAGACAAAATGTAATGTCCTGGCACCGTATATGTTTAATAGAAGATTGACAAGTCAAAGAGAATTATTATAATTAAGAAATAATCTTCTAATGAAAGAAGATTAAAAGCAAAAGGAGGTTTACCATGACCAAGATCACTTCTTGGCTTATAAAGCTCCACCCCGCCGTTACCACTTTTTCTCCAGCGACTTGGTAGTGAAGGTATAAAGAGGGGTAAATCTTTTCTGCATGCTTAAAAATGCAGACGGCTTATCGCTTTTATTCTTTCCTGCCCCGACTGATGCCCTCATAACCTACAATTCATTTTCATAAATACTTTTGATTTCTTCCGGCTGGATGCAAAGATAATCAAGAGTCTGCCGTTGACTGCTGTGATTAAAGCACACCATAAGCTCCGGAAGCCCAACGCCAAATGTAACTCGCTGGTGGTAGCCCCAGGTTTTTCTTAGGCTATGGCTGGCATAATTCCCCTTGAGATTGATTTCTCGGCACCATTTCTTAAGCATTCGGCTGAGACTGGGAACTGTCAACATTTTGCTCCGCTGAGACTTGAACAGGTAATCACCAGGGGCGTAGGCTACTCCGCTGTTCAAAAGCCCTTGGATGGCGTTATATGCGGTTGTATTGATATTGATCTTTCTACCTTTCCCGGTTTTTTTCTCTTGCAGCGACAACTCATCACCTGGCTTTAAATCAACCACCTGGGTATATCTGATCCCCAGTAGGTCTGATGCCCGAAGATTAGTGTTTATGCCCATGGTAAACAGGCAAAGATCACGGGGTTTATCTGCCAGGAGCTTTTTGATGAGTTTGATGTCTTTGTTTTTTCTGATCGGCTCAACTGAAATCGCTGTTCCTTTGGCTGGGTGGTTCACATTTTCGCTCATTTTATCAACTCCTTATCTGGCTAAGTTTTAGTATTATTTTAATAAAAAAAAGCCAGATATTTTCGAAATGTCAAGCCATATTCTCTGAAAAACAGCCAAAACCCTTGCGCCTAAACGGGTACAGCCAATTTTATGCTCGCCAACTTTTACACTAAAGTTGGCGAGTTATATAGTTTATCAAGGAGATGATCTGAACGCCAAACTTGTTGGTTTCAACTTATCATGAAAAGCCTTATTTTTGACTAATCCTGGGACCAACCCACAGGATGCCCCCTATGCAATTTTTAAACTTGACGACAGAAATAATGATGATTATCGTATGCATTCGGAAGGCAGTGCCAAGCGTGGGCGCAAGCTAAAATACTGCTTATAATAACATTTGGGACAGTACTGGTCATAGACTTTACTTAATTCCTGTAAAGCACACAGATCAACCAACTTCCGAATGATTATTATGCACTATAAATGTCATTTTAATTAAAACAAGGCTACACTGTCAGTTTTGTTTAAATGCGCCCCTGTAAATAAAAATCTATCTGGATACTGGCTGGTAGCGAAAGGATTTAATTAAAATGGTTTACTATGAAAATCAATTAATCAAAAAGGCCGCCGACACTCTTCGGCAGAGCAGTCCCAACAAGCTGAAAGCATCTCACGCCTACGAACTAATCGCCGCTGCATTTAACTATCAATCTTATGCAGCAATGCGGGCAGATCCAAACTTTTCTTTAGACCCAGATGAGCCAGAAAATTTTGATTTCTTTAAAAGCAAAATCCGAGATCGGTTAAAAAGACTAAATGGGGTTGAATATGAACCTTGGTTTCCTGATGAATGTTTGGATATTATCAAAGCAAACACAACACCACCTTGCTCTTATACAGGGGAAGAAGGAACGATTACCTATCCGGTAAATTCAGAAGATGGCTCACCAGGTGGAACCTGGGTAAGCGACAAAGCTATCCAGGCTGGTGAATTCGTGGGGAAATGCATTGTATGCGGAGAACTTTATGACATTGAAGACCTCAATAAAAACGGGGAATGTCCAATTCATGAGGGAGAGACGGATCTTTCGCCCACAGAAAGAGATGATTGGAACGACTATCTGGAAAACATTAATAAACCTTAATGGTTCAAAGCAAACAAGCTTTGTTTGAGACTGACATACCCCAGAGATGTCTCTGGGGTATGTCCAAGAGACTATAATAGTTTACCAGTTTCTGACGCTAAACGCCGGGCAAGTTCGGGATCAGCTTTGTAGATTTCACCCTGCAAGGTTAAATTGAAGCTATCTTTTTTGAATGGGTTGGTTTTGCCGTCCCATCTGGGGCGGGGTACGGGTGGCAATTCCTTTCCCGCCGCCCGGGCGAGCTGTTCAGCTAATTCTCTGTTCTGTTTTACCAGTCGGCCCTGTTCAGCAATATTCAGTGTTTCTTCTTTCCACGGGTTCTAAATTCCGCTTATGCTGGTGCTGCCGTTTTGGGGCTGCTCCTGATCCCGGCTGCCCTGGAACAGGCAGATATTTTTACTCTGTAGGGCAAAATGCCTGATAAAATCTTCCAAGTTCTGGTTGTCGATGGTTACTCCGATGCCATTTTCGGCCAATGCGACTTTGTGCCCTTCCCGGATATAATCGGCTGCCAATTTGGTATTACTGCACCCCTTTTCATTTAAGGTTTTTCCAAGCAGATACTTTTCATTGATGGTGTCCAGTTCCTGTTTTAACTGGGTGGCCTCATGAACCCGCTTTTGCCGAATCTGAATAAGCCTGTCACACTGGGCCAGTTCTACCAGGTCTTTAGCGTCCCGCTTATCAGCTTCTTTGCTGGAAATATATTCCTGTACAGCTTTTGCCTTTGCCAGTGTCACATAATCTTCTATGAAGCCGTTTACTTTATCCTGGCCAGGAAGCGCTTCCAATCCTTTGGGCCTGATGCCGGGATCAATATCTTTGTCATTGCTCTTTACCCTTATGAGATGGTCGATTGAAATGATAGTATCAGTAACATCCCTTCTTGTAAAATGGGAGGCCCCCTTGATTGACAGGCCACTGCCCAGGGTATATGGATAAGTGTCTTGTTCATAAACAAAGGATGACTCTTCATGTTCAACAGCTTTTTCATTTACCTTATCATCCTGACAGTTCTTGTCACCATCGCAAGGACGCCTGTTTTTAAGGGCTTTATCGGGGAACTGATAGTCAACGTACTGTCAACCTTAATGCTTGATAAAAAGGCGTATACGCTGATCAGGAATGTTACGTTGCCAACAGATGACGGCAGTACCCAGATTGACCATGTGATCATATCCAAGTATGGCATTTTCGTTGTCGAGACAAAGAACATGAAAGGCTGGATTTTCGGCGGGGAGCGTCAGGCGACCTGGACCCAGGTGATCTTTAAAACGAAAACAAAGTTCCAAAATCCCCTACGCCAAAATTATAAGCATGTGAAGACCCTTGAGGGGCTACTGGGACTTCCGGCAGACTGCTTCCACTCCGTCATTGTTTTTATGGGAAATTGCAAGTTTAAAACCCCAATGCCTGCCAATGTGGTGTTTCCCCTGGAATACATTGGGTATGTTAAGTCAAAATTAATTCACCGCCTTGAAGATGAGCAGGTGGAACAGGTCGTTCAGGCCATAGAACTGGGCCGTTTTGATCGGTCCTTGAAAACACATGTTGACCACGCCCGGCATGTTAAAAAGGTCGTGGCGGAGAAGCAGCAGGCAAACCGCTGTCCAAAGTGCGGGAGTCCATTGGTGGTCAGGATCGTAAAGAAAGGGCCAAATGCTGGCAGCCAATTTCTGGGCTGTTCAGGGTTCCCAAGGTGTCGATATACGACTCCGGTGGATAATATTTGATTCTGACAATTTAGGTTCATTCTTTACGAATATTTTATAACGCTTCCACTTGAATCCTCTTTTTTATCCTCCCGGAGATCCCAGAAGTTTTGATTTCTCTATTATGGGAAGGAAGACAGTTTTTTTGGGGAGAGCAAGAACTGAACTCTCCGGTTTTATGTGGCCTGACATATGACGGGCAGTGATGTGGCTTTGGGTCGAAGTAAGGAGAGGAGAGCCATCGTCATGACGGCTGTTCTATTTCTGGGATCGCCCCCAATTTTTAAAATGCTCTTATTGTCATTTTACGGATCTATATTTTGTCCATTTATTCCCATTATACAATAGCCCAATGCCCTTTATCCCAAGATTAATACCACTGTAGGGATTTAATTATAATCTCCCCTTTTATATTCTTCTAATAGCTTAGAATTATGTAGCAAATACAATAAAAATATCTATATATATCATTACTCGTACAATATGATTATAACATACTGTTAATATATAAAATTATGGATAATTTCCTATCGCGACTGATAGAGGGCTTTTGAAAGAATTGGGATTATTGATGTGGGATCTTTAAGTTTCGTTTCAGAGTCCTTGAGAGCTGTATGAAAGCCTTCAATCATCAACCCCTCAAGTTTTGTTTCAAAATTGGAGGTCGCGATAAAACTATCATGAATGCACAAGACAGGGGCTCCCATCTTGGTCATCTCATTAATCACAGACTCAGCGATTTTTGAATCCATGTTTTGCAGCTTAACGCCATACCCAGAGCATATATATTCTGCAATTGGACTATGCATGGCCTGAAAGTGATCTACTACCATTGAGATTATTTTTGAACTTATTTGCGGCTTCCATGGGTATTTATGGGGGTTTCTGTTCACATCCGTTTGTATGGCTTTGATAGCGGCAGTTTTTGATCTTGCATTTATGCTGACCAAAAAAATATCCTTAAATAATTTGCGGATGCGCTTATATTGCTTAGGATAGTCCTTTTTTAAACTTGTTACCTCATAAGGGTCTTTACCAATATCCTTCCAATAATCAATCCCTTCCAGAGCATAAAGCAAGACGATATGGAGTCCAGAAAAATCAATTTCAATTACAGATTTGCCCTCAATCAATATTTGTTTTCGCATTTCTTTCGGCAGTCTCTGCCACCAACCTCCATAAAAACGTCCTCCTTGACTCCATGATCCATTATTAAAAATTCGTCTGGTGAAGATATGATTGAAGTTAATGGTTGTACTTTTCATCTTCAATTTCAGGGGGCCAGTTTTAACCAATTTAGCAGGCTAATTTAATTGATGTCCGTTTGATTAGCCCATTATATCTTTCAAGATCAGCCCTCATTTTTTTTGTTTTTGCAGTATCTTTATATGAGACATTAACTTGTTTTTTAGATTTTGGGGATCGATCCCTCATAATGACGCACTCAGCATTTTTAAACAGCTTAACGCTTGAGGAAGAGATGCCCAGCCGCCTAAACTCGCCAACCAGTGGAACTGATGCTTTCATGCGGGAAGTGTGGGAAGTGTTCTTGCCTGTACGATCATAATGGCCTTTATGATTCTCAATCCAGCCCAGGGCAACCATTGCATCCACCACGTCGATTAATTTTCTGGATATTTCATTTTTATTGTATCTTTTATCGAGCGAAGAATAATGATTGCTTCCACGATCATAACTTGTATAAAGCCCCGGGTCGGCCTCCCAGTTTGACAGGAGGTTCAACAGAAGTACCTTAATATGCCTTTTTAGGCGTCGCTCCTGGCCGGTTAGGCCAGCCATGGTCGTGAGTTTGTCAAAAATACCATCAACTGCGATTTCAATTTTTTTATCATCAGAGCATAAACTAACATCGAATTTATTGCTATTGGCTAATCGCTGAGCTTTGAAGTCCATGAAAGGTCCTCAATATCATTTAATTAAAAAAGAACGAGTATCAAGTCTTTGGGCTGGATGTCAATTGCCTAAGGAATTGATACTCACCGAAGAAAAACTTTATTTTTGTCCGAGACGGTAGAAATGCTCTAACGTCGGTCATTAGTGGAAGGGGACTCAGTCCAAATTAAACTCGCTCCTTGCCAAAAAGCCTCCTTTGCTTTTTCCTTTAATTGGGGCGCTGTCATTATGTCAAAAAACGTCATCCGCGACGCAGGCAGCCTTCCGTAATGCTCCGTTAATCAAATGAGCATACCGCTGGGTCATCTCAAGTGTTGAGTGCCCCAGAAGCTCTTTAAGAGTGTAAATATCGACCTTTCCGCTGGACGCCAAATAGCTGGCATATGTGTGGCGCAGGTCATGAAACCGGATAGTTACACCGGCCCGTGTTCGAATATTTTTCCAGACAGATGAGAAGCCCCCTGGTTTATAAGGTCCTTTCTGGGACGGAAACACATAGTCACAGAATTTGTTCCGCCTGGCATCAGAAATAACCTCAAATGCCTTGGCACCGATGGGAAGCGTCTGACCTTTGCCACTTTTGGTATTCGTTGCCCGGAATGTCATCAGGCGGTGTTCAAAATCAATATCATCCCAGCGCAGGGATAATATTTCCCCTCTCCTTTTCCCGGTATACAGGGCAAATTTAACGACGAATGCACCCCTTTGGTTTTCCCAGTTATCCAGAACATCCAACAGCCGCTCCATATCCGAGCGTTTTAAAGGCTTACTGATCCGATTATCAAATTTTGGTGGACTGACCTTAGTGCAAGGATTTTGCCCGGTGTATACCTCACGCCGGATAGCCCAGTTATAAACCCGTGTTAAAAGGATATAAACGTGTTTGACCGTCTGGGGCGCATAAGGCCTTTTCATTTTATTGTTATGCCCCTGCATTCTGCCCAGCACACCTTCAATATCCAGTGGTGTGATTTGATCCATGGGGCAATTTTTCAGCACTGGGGCAACATGCACCCGCCAGCGGTATTCATCATTTTCCCAGCTTCTTTTGTTTATCTTTGCCCATTTTAAATATTGGCCCCAGACATCATAAAGCATTGGCACTTTGTGAATGTCAAAAACCTGAGATTCAATTGACTCTGTTTTGAACTTGGCCTCCAGTTTTTTGGCAAACTCTAAGGTTGGTACGATCTTGGACTTTCTGCTGCCATTGGGAAGTTTGACTAACACCCGATATTTCCGGGTGCTGGCTGTAAACTTCGTTTTGCATTTTCTACATTCTTGAACGCCAAGTTTTGAATCTGATTTGCATTTAATACAACGCTGATTAACGGCCATTCCTGATACCCCTTAGTTTTTTTGAGTATCTTGAAAGGTGTGAACATGGTGTGAACTCAGAACCGTTTTCAAGCCATTTTCAGGAAACTAATCTCCACCAAAGCAAAAAAGGCTTTCAGCAAAACGCTGAAAGCCTTTATTTTTAAGTGGCGTCCCCAAGGGGATTCGAACCCCTGTCGCAGGCGTGAAAGGCCTGTGTCCTGGACCGGGCTAGACGATGGGGACGTACATTAAGTATATGTAATTTGAATGGTGCCCAGGAACAGAATTGAACTGCTGACACGGGGATTTTCAGTCCCCTGCTCTACCGACTGAGCTACCTGGGCCCATGAGCGAGAGAAACTAATCGATTTTTTGGTATCTGTCAATACTTTTTTTGAAAACAACGGAATAATTAAAACCCCGGACACAATTATCCGGGGCTTTGGTATATTGATACAGGACACTTCAACGATATTACGGTTTAGGCAAAATCCTATTCAATTTCAAAACCGCGTTCGCCGTGGATGGCATTATCAAGACCGGAGCGTTCATCGTCCGGGGTCACCCGGATGCCGCCGGTGAGTGCTTTGGTAATATAAATAACAATCAGGGTGGCAATGGCGGCAAAGGCAGCCGTACCAACAATGGAAAGCGCCTGGATGCCCAACTGGATCGCATTGCCGTAAAAAAGGCCTACGGCCCCTTCAGTCACCGTGGGGGTGGCAAAAAGACCTGTGGCCAGTGCCCCCCATATGCCGCAAAGCCCATGGATTCCGAAGGCGTCAAGGGAGTCGTCGTATCCAAGTTTATGTTTAATTACGGCAACACCCACATACCCCAAAACGCCGGCAACGATACCAATGGCAAATCCGCCGCCAAGGGAGACAAATCCCGCTGCCGGTGTTATGCCGACCAGACCTGCAACGGCACCCGAGGCAAGCCCCAGAACGGTGGGCTTTCCGGATATTTTCCACTCAGTGAACAACCAGGCAAGCCCGGCAACGGCAGCGGCGGTGTTGGTCACCATGAATGCGGATGCAGCCACGCCGTCGGCGGCCAGCTCACTGCCGGCATTGAAACCGAACCAGCCAAACCACAGAAGCCCGGCACCCAGGGCCGTGAACGCAACAGAGGAAGGAATCATGGCCTCCTTGCCGTAGCCGCGGCGTTTACCAAGAACCAAGGCCAGAACCAGGCCGGACACACCGGCATTAATATGAACAACGTTGCCGCCGGCAAAATCCAAGGCACCGATATGGTGCATCCATCCGCCGCCCCAGGCCCAGTTGCATACGGGCGCATAGACAAATGTGACCCACAGAATGGTAAACACAATCCAGGAGGAAAATTTCATTCTATCCACAACAGCACCCAGGACAATGGCAATGGAAATACAGGCAAAGGTCAGCTGGAACAGCACAAAAATCAGAGTGGGAATGGAACCGGAAACCGAATGAATGTCAATGCCGGATAAAAACAGATGACTCAAATTCCCGATAAAAAGAGAGTCGCTTTCACCAAAGGCAAGTGAATATCCCCAGGCCACCCAGACCACGGACGCCAGACAATAGGCCACAAGCGTCATGGCTATGGTGTTCAACAAATTTTTGTATCGAGACATACCGCCATAGAATAAAGCCAGGCCTGCAGGTGTCATCATCATAACAAGGGCCGTAGACATGGTTACCCACGCAGTATCTCCGGCATTAATGGTGCCGTCTCCGGCCAGGGCCGGGCATACCTGTGACAGAATCAAGCCAACGACAAGTGCAAAGCGTTTTAACATCATTTTTTCCTCTTCTCAGATTAATGCGGTTAATTTGCAAAAAAATTTCATTTTTTTGGCAAGTACATATTAATAAACAATTTTGTTCTTGGATTTTAGCAAATGTTATACCAGACGATCCGAAACACCGACCAAAACAGATATAAGCACTCGAAATTAAAGCAATAAAAACAAAACAAACACCACACCCAAAACCACATATGAAATATAATATTTTTTTTAATACACAAAAATGTAGACTTGACGGCTGAACGAGCACACAAAAATGTTATTTTATATTTATGCGCCATAAGCATCGCTATACATCTCAGAATTCAAGCGCCACATAGGGATAAATTCAGATAATAGCAAAGACTGAGAATAAAGGAAAAAACATATTTGTAGTTTTATTAAATGCGAGACACCCGATTGACGGTTAATGAAATCGCACCCCAGTCATTTTCCACCCGCCCGGAAAGAAGATACGGATATCCATTAGTAAGGATACGGGCAAACCGACTGTAGACCCTGGGAAAAAATACGGTCTCCACCACCCCGGTATCATCCTCAAAGGTAAGAAATTTCATGGGCTCACCCCGCCTGGTCCTCACAAGCTTGCCTGTAATCAGCCAGCCCGCAAAACGAATTTTGCGGCCCGCCATATCGGGCAGATCAACCGCTTTAATTGCATTCAGATCTTGAAATCTCTCCCTCACCAGGGTCATGGGGTGGCAGGCCGGTAAAAACCCGAGTGCGGCAAACTCCCGGCGAAGGCGCTGACGCGGGGAATCAGCAGGTAATTTGGGAATGTCATGCATATCCGACCCGAACAGATCCAACCGGCCCGCCATGGGCCGTTGACCGGCTTGCCAGAGACAATATGCCCAGGCCAACGCCCCGCGACTCTCCCCCGGCAAAAGACCGTCAAGACTGCCGCTGTCCGTCAGGACCCGGGCCTCATCCTCCCGGGGGGCAATGCGGTTAAAAAAATCAAAGAGGGTTGAAAACATACGTTCCCGCCGCGCCATAACGATTCTATCCATGGTTGCCCGGCCCAAATTTTTAACGGCCATGAGACCAACCCGGATTTCACGTTTTATGCCGACCCAGCGCACCTGGCTGTGTCGAACATCGGGCCCCAGAATCGTCACCCCCATACGCCGGGCCTCGGACACATAGGCAAAGGTGGAATAAAAGCCGCCCTGGTTGGATATGACGGCAGCCATGAATTGCGCCGGGTAATGGGTTTTAAGATATGCGGCCTGGAACGAGACCCGGGCATAGGATGCCGAATGGGGCTTGCAAAAAGAGTAGCCGGAAAACGACAGAATCATATTCCAGATCTGCTCAACGGCATCCCGATCAACACCTTTGCGCCGGGCACCCTCAAAAAACTCACCCCGGAAAACCCCAAGTTTTTTGTGCTTGTCTTTTTTGGACATGACCTTGCGCAATTCATCTGCCCGGGCATGGGTAAAACCGGCCAGCCGGACCGCAGCCTTTGACACATCCTCCTGGAACACCATGATGCCGAAGGTTTCGTTCAAAAGCCCTGCCATTAAAGGATGAAGCGGCTTCCATACCCCCGAATGCAGACGTTCAAGATATTTGTTTATAAATTCATTGGCAGCAGGCCGGATAATGCTGGAATGGATCACCAGATGCCGAAAATCACCCTGGCCGGATTTTTTCTGGAGCAGGCGCATGGCAGGACTTTCAATGTAAAAACAGCCCATGGTCCGGCCCTGGGCCACCTGCTGCTGGGTGGCCGGGTCATCTTCCGGGTCGATATCCTGAAAATCGGTAAACGCGCCCTGGGTCTCCCGGATTGAAGCAATACAGTCCCGGACAACCCCCAGGCTGCGATTGCCCAGAAGATCAATTTTAACAAGGCCCGCAGTCTCGGCGCCCTCTTTTTCCCATTGGAGGACGGGAATCCCCTTGGGGGCATCCTCCACGGGGGCATAGGTGTCAATGGGCCCCGGGGTGATCACAACACCGCCGGGATGAACCGACAGATACCTGGGGATTTCGATGAGCCTGCCGGCAAGATGGATGATCCTTGGCCAGGGGTCAGCCCACCGGAGTGGCCGCCCGGGATGTTCAGCATTTAATGCGTCGCCGCCCCTTAAAAACGGGGTATCCCGGCCCAACCGGGAAATCCCCTGTTTTATCTCCGTTTCGGGCAGTCCAAATACCCGGGCGGTTTCCCGCACCGCCATCCGGGGCTGGAACAGGATATGACTTGCCACCATGGCGGACCGCCCCTGGAACCGATCCAGCACATGGTTGAGCACGCCACCCCGCTCATCCCATGCAAAATCCACATCAATATCCGGGGGGTCCCGGCGTTCCGGATTGAGAAACCGCTCAAAATAGAGGTTATGCTTGATGGGGCATACGTTGGTGATCCCCAGACAATATGCCACGATGGAGGCAGCGCCCGATCCCCTGCCGCAGGTGCGCGAGGCCTGTTTCACAATATCGGCCACCACCAGGAAATAGGCGGAAAAACGGGTTTGTTCAATGATGGCCAATTCATGATCAATGCGCCGGATCACCGGCCCTGAGAGGCTTGCTCCATACCGTCTTATGGCGCCGGCCATGGTTTTTTCCCGCAGCAGTGACGGGCATGTCTGTCCCGAAGGCGGTGCGTACGGGGGCATGACAATGCCGAACTCGGGTCCTGTGAATTCGACCCGTTCGGCCAGAATATGTGTGGCGGTTACGGCTTCGGGCATGGCGGCAAATTTGCGGCGGTAATATTCGGGACTGCCTAAAAAAGCGTCGGCCGGCACCACCTGGCCGACAGAGAGCCGGGAGAGGCTGGTTTTGGTGTCAATGGCCCGCAACAACGCGTGGATTTCATGATCCCCGGGGGAGAGAAAATAACTGTCCGGGACCGCCGCCACGGGCAGATTTGACTTCCGGGCCGCCCGGCACAGGGGATGGTTGCGGGAGACCGGTGCACGCCCGATACAGGCGCCAAGATCCAAATCCGCGCCCCGGCGGGAAAGCCCATGCCAGCGGGTCAGACATTGAACGGACGGAGTTAAAAGGATCAAACCCCGCCCAAAGGTCGGTACGGCTTGTTCCAGGTTAAAGTCCGGGTCCCTGTGGCGCCGGGTCAGCAGCCGGCACAGATTGGCGTAACCCGCGCTGTTTTTTACCAGGGCAACGACCTTTGTACCGGCGTTGGGATCATCAATTTCAGCCCCCACTATGGGCCGTAAATCATACTCAGTACACGCTTCGAGGAACGGCCACAGGCCGTAAAGATTATTGGTATCCGTCAGCGCAAGGGCTTTATAGCCCAACGCCTTTGCCCGGAGACACAGCTCCCGGACCCCAGGGACGCCCCGCATCAGAGAGTAATGGGAGTGAACAGCCAAAGGGATCATGACACGGCATATTTACCCGGCATATTTAAAGCTGCCCCAAGGGTGATGACTTCCGGGCCGAACCGGTCACTGATCCGGATGGCAGCCCGTTGAACCTTACTGGTTTTTTCTGCTTTGTGGTCCCTGGCCGACGATTGGAAAAGGTCTGCCTGGACAGGCAAACATGAGGGGTCCGTCCAGGCAGGAAGCGCGCTGCAGGCAAGGCTGATATGCCGGATGCGGACCCTGCGTTTCCAGGTACGGACAAACAGCGCCCATACCGCCCTGAACATGAAAAGACTGCTGTCCCGTATCCGGGTGCATCTGCCATGGTGCCGGATGCCGTCGGCATAGGAGAGAGACAAGACCAAACGCCCGGCAGACGCCCGGCTGTGCGCCAGATCCCGGCTAAGTTGTCGGCTCAACAAAGCAATGCAGGCTTTGAGTTCATCCTGATCATTGGTATCCGTGGCAAATTCATGATCAACGACCCGATCCGATGCCGGGCCGGATGCCGGATTTACAGCAGAAGCACCCGACCCCACAGGATTGGAATCTATCCCCTGAATAATTCGATGAATGGTATACGCCCTGTCCGCAAAGGGAATGGCCAGCTGGGCCGGGGTCAGTTGCCGCAGATGAGACACGGTTTCGAGATTGAACCGGGCCGCGGCCCGGGCTTCACGGCGACTGATGCCGGGCAGCAGCTTCAGGGGAAAGGGCGCAAGAAAATCAGCCTCTTCACCGGGCCCCACAATATACTCTCCCATGGGTTTGACCAGCCGGGTGGCGGCCTTGGCCACCAGCTTATTGGTGGCCAGGGACCAGACCGAGTCCAGCCCCATCTGTCGTTTAATTGTTTTTTTCAACCGGAAGGCCACATCCGGGCCCGGGCCGTAAAGCCGTGTCGTGCCGGTGATATCCAAAAAAAGATGGCCGTCACCCATGCCGGACTCCACAGCCGGGGTGACTGCCAGCCCCAACCTGGCGATCTCCTTCATGGCGTTTGCATACCGGTTGAAACGCGGGGGAATCACCCGGACGCCCCTGTGCCGGGACAACACCTGCGACAGGGGCATACGTTTTCGTATACCCTCCCGGAAGGCCGGTTCATTCATGTCATACACCACAGCCCGGGGGGCGCCCAGGGGCGCAATGACCACGGGACGCTCCTTTAAAGCCGCAGAACCCATGGTCTCCAGGCGGGCGGCAAAGTCCGCAATGTTCAGATGGATGATGGCCCGGGGCCTCATGGCTGATGACCGAGTATATTGATCAGCCGCCGGCAGTTATTGGGCGCCTGCCCCCTGACGTGATTGTTGAAAAATACGGCGCCCGTGTCTGCGGCAGGGCCAAGGGTGTTGGAGATGGTGTCGGCAAGACCTTTAAGTTCGGTTTCACTGTAATTGTAGTCAAATTGTTTCTGCATATTACCCGATCGCCAGCCCTGGCTGTTTCTGCCGTGCAGCCGCAGGTAAAAAAGCCGGGGGTTGGTCACAATGTCAAGCCGGGGAAACAGACCGGGCAGGTCCGGACCGTCCACGGTCACCAGGGTGACGGACCGCCGTTCAAATTCACCAAACACCTTATCATGGACCCAGGAGGGATGCCGGAATTCAACGGCCACGGGCAACCCCGAAAGCTCATCCAGCAAGGCTGCCAGATAAATACGCCGCTCCGGCGTCCGCGTAAAATAAGGGGGCAGTTGAACCAGTATGCACAAAAGGCTACCCGCGGCCTCCAGGGGGGCGATGCCCTGGCGGAACATCAGCACTTCCCGGATCCATCCGGTTTTGTCCACTTCATGGGTCATGGTCCGGGTGAGCTTGACACTGAATTTGAACCCTTCGGGCACCTGGGCAGCCATCCGCTCCAGGGAACGGGCCTTGGGCATCTGGTACCAGGTATAGTTAAGCTCCGTGGCTTGAAACATCCGGGCATAGGCCGGCAGCATACCGGCCGCATGGGTGCCGGCCGGATAGACGCCTGCATCCACCCACTCCGCATAGGAGTAGCCGCTGGTGCCCGCACAGAGGGTGTCCACCGGATTACTCCCCTTCCATGGCCTGGGCGGGGCGGACAATACCGATCACCTTGCCCTGGATCATGATATCGTCAAACCCATAGGTCTGGGGCTTAAACGCCGGGTTCTCCGGGCGCAGTTCAATGTGGTCGGCATGCAGAAAAAACCGCTTGACCGTGGCCTCTTCGCCGTTGATCAGGGCCACCACAATCTCCCTGTCCACGGCATACTGACGGGGCCTGCAGATGGCAATGTCCCGATCAAGGATCCCCGCCCCCTTCATGGATTGCCCCTGGACTTTGAGGGCAAACAGATTGTCTCCGGGATACAAGGTGTCGTCCACCACCAGACTGCCGTCCCACTCCTGGCCGGCATAGATGGGAAGCCCGGCGGTAATCCGCCCCACAATGGGAATCACTTTTTTCCGATGATCCGCCTGGGCGGCACCGGCCTTATCCAGGATAACAATGTTCCTGCTGTACCGGCCCATTCTGCGGATATAGCCTTTGGTTTCAAGCAGTTTTAGGGTCTGGGCAACGGCGGCATGGCTGATATCAAGGCGTTTGGCCATCTCCCGGAGGCTCGGGGTCTCCCCGGATTCTCCAAAGGTGGACGTCAAAAAGCCCATGACCTTTTTTTGTTTTTCTGTAAGCTTTGGCCTCATTTTTGCTTTAATCTTTTCCCGTGGTTTTTATTAATATGGCAAATGTCATATTTAATGTCAATGTAAATGTTAATGTAAAGTTTACCGCAAATAAAATGTAAAAATGTGTAGGCCTAAGTTAAATATTGACAAACCAGAATTCAATGGGCTACAGAAAACGATACCCATGGGACAATTTGTATGATGCAATTTAAAGCATTTTTAAGATGTTAACCTTAATGGATTTGCGATGGCTCAATTAGAACTTAAAGAAATCAGTGTACGGTTTGGCGGGCTCCTGGCTCTGTCCAAATTGAGTTTTACCATCGGCAACGGCCGGGTTGTCGGGCTCATTGGACCGAACGGCGCGGGAAAAACAACGGTGTTTAATGTACTGACCGGCGTGTATCAGGCCTCCGAGGGCGACGTGATCTTTAACGGCAAAAGCATCAAGGGCAAACGCCCCTATGTTATCTTTGAAAAAGGGATTGCCAGAACATTTCAAAATATCCGTCTGTTTTCAGCCATGACCGCCGTTGAAAACGCCATGGTGGCCCGCCATTGCAGAACCGGGAAAGGTATTATCAGCTCCATCCTGCACACCCCGTCCCAGAAACGGGAAGAGGCCTGGATCCGGGAAAAAGCCTTGGAGGCCCTCAAATTCATGGGGGTGGATAAATATGCGGACACCGTGGCCTCCAATCTGCCCTATGGTCTCCAGCGGCGCCTGGAAATTGCCCGGGCCATTGCATCCGAACCCCAGGTACTGCTTTTGGACGAACCCGCCGCCGGCATGAACCCCAGCGAGTCCGCAGAATTGATGCGTGACATTGCGCGCATGAAAGACCTCGGCATTGACGTACTTTTGGTGGAGCACGACATGAAAGTGGTCATGGGGGTGTGTGAACATATTGTTTGTGTTGACCATGGTGTGAAAATCGCTGAAGGCTCTCCTTCCGAGATTCAAAATGACCCCAATGTAATAGAGGCATACCTTGGGCAGCCTGCCAATCAATAAACAGCCATGGACGAACCAGACTGGTCCGTCCCAGGGTTCCCCCCAACGAATATTAAAAAAAAGAGAGGCGGAGGTTACACAGACGTTTTTTTATATGAAAGAACCGATAAGTTACTAAACTTCTTTCATTCTTTGTTGTGGGTCAAACCTGGGCGTTGATAGACCAGGTCGGCCCATGGCCGTTATAAAAAAAGCAGCCCCGGGCCGACCTGGTTTCACCGGCGTTCAGCCCACAACGAAAGTTATACGACCTGTGGAGGTTAAGACTTTCTTATAAATTTTTTAGGAGGAAAAATGAAAAGAGTTATTTCCACTTTAGTTTTAGGCCTGTTCCTGGTTGCCTGCCTTGCGGGCGCGGCGTATGCAAAAACCTTGAAGATCGGCTCCATGAGTCCGTTGACAGGCCCCTATGCCTCTGACGGCACCGACATCAAAAACGGCGCACTCACAGCCATTGAGGTGATGATGGAACAGGGCGGAATTCCCGGATATGACAAAATCGAACTGGTGCCCCAGGATACCGCATGCGACCCCCGCCAAGCGGTTGCGGCGGCCAACAAGCTGATCAACGAAGAAGTGACCAGCGTTGTGGGCGCCTATTGCTCTTCATCCACCATCCCGGCATCCGAGACCCTGGATGAGGAAGATATCATCATGATCACGCCGGCATCCACCAATGAGATGGTTACGGACCGCGGACTGCCCTATATGTTCCGTATGGCCGGCCGGGATGATGACCAGGCACCGGCTGCGGCACGTTTCATCAAAGAAGAACTCAAAGCCAAAACCCTTTTCATTGTTGACGATAAAACCACATATTCCCAGGGCCTTGCAGACGGCGTTGAAAAATCAGCCAAAGAGATGGGCATTGATGTTGTGGCCCATGAGCATGTAAACCAGGGGGACAAAGACTTTTCCGCCATCCTGACACTTGCCAAAAAATCCAATGCAGACGTGTACTACATGTCTTTACAGGGATTTTCCCCGGCTGCAATGATGACCCTGCAGGCCAAACGTCTGGGTCTGCAATCCCAGATCGTTACCAACGATGCCGTTTTCCAGCCCCGGTACATGGAAGTGGCCAAGGATGCCGCCGCAGGTGTTTTCCTCACCTATGGGTTCACAGACCCCACAACCCCGGAATACAAAGAATTTTCAGATCGTTATGTTCCCAAATACGGGAAAATTGCCGCCTATGCCACCTACGCATATGACTCTGCCATGGCGTATATGAAAGCAGTCAAGGCTGCCGGCACTACAGATCCTGCCAAAGTAAAAGCCGAATTGATGAAACTGGATTACCAGGGGGTTTCCAAACACATAAAATTCAACAAGAAGGGTGATTCAGGATCTTCCTACATTGCCTTCAAGGTTGTAGACGGCAAGTTCGTTCCTTACTGGGACCCCGCCAAAGGCCGGATCAAATAACAACAACACAAGTGACTTAGCACACAGCCGGTCTCACAGACACATTGGGTTTCAGGACCGGCTGTACCTGTTTTCACATACAAGCCACAAGAAAAAATTAAAGCATGGAATATTTTATTCAGCAGCTGATTAACGGTTTGACCCTGGGCGGAATGTACGCCCTGATCGCATTGGGTTACACCATGGTTTACGGCGTCATCCAGCTTATCAACTTTGCCCATGGTGAATTTTTCGCCGCAGGCGGCTACATCGGGGCCATTGTCTTGGCGTACCTGGCGGGCTCCGGATACATGGATGCCCATCCGGTCCTGTGTCTGGCCATAGCCTTTGCCGTGGCCATGGCCTACACGGCCTACCTGGCCATCGGCGTAGAAAAGATCGCCTACAAACCGTTGAGAAAGGCGTCCCGCCTCTCTGTTCTGCTTTCTGCCCTGGGCATGTCCATTTTTCTGTCCAACGGCATGATGCTCACCCGGGGAGTGTATGATGCGGTCTATCCGTCCGAACTTTTCCAGGGCGGAATGAATTTTGGATCGGTGACGGTTTCATACCTCCAGATCACCATCGTATCCCTGACGGCGGTCCTGCTCATTGGGCTGAACCTGCTTGTGTTCAAAACCAAAATCGGCATGGCCATGCGGGCAACCGCCCAGGATAAGACCATGTCCGCCCTGGTGGCCATCGGGTCCAACAAGATCATCTCTTTGACCTTTGCCATCGGTGCCGGGCTGGCAGCTGCCGCCGGTATCATGTACGGGCTGTATTACGGGTCCGTGAAATATGACATGGGATTTGTGCCCGGCATCAAGGCCTTTTCCGCTGCGGTTCTCGGCGGTATCGGCAATATCACCGGCGCCATGATCGGCGGCCTCATCATCGGCCTGGTGGAAATCTTCGGGGCCGGTTATCTCTCCGGTGAGTACAAGGACGTCTATGCCTTTATCATCCTGATCGGGGTACTTTATTTTAAACCTACTGGAATTATGGGCGAAAATATCGATGATACAAGAGTTTAAAAAAGTATTAAAACCCTATGTTTTGGGCATGCTGTGGCTGCTGGGATTGCTGTGGCCCATGCTGGGCATTCATCCGGACGGCACCCTCTCCTTTCACCAGACCTTGACGGTGTGGGGGTATATTGCCGCAGGATCACTGGTCTGCATTGTTGCCTATCTGGTCCATGTCAGCGGGACAGCCTCTTTTATCAGCACGCCTGTAACAAGGGCTGTTCAGGGGGCTAAAAAAAGTGCCACGGCCCTGCCGACCTGGGTCTGGCTGGCGGCATTGCTGATTTTTGCCCTGGCCTATCCCCAGTTTGCCGGGCGTTACGGCACGGACGTGGCCATCAGTGTGCTGTTCTACATCTGCCTGGGTCTGGGGCTGAACATCGTGGTGGGACTGGCCGGCATGCTTGACCTTGGATATATTGCATTTTACGGTGTGGGCGCTTACACCTATGCGCTTTTAAACACAACATACGGCTTTGCCTTCTGGATCTGCCTGCCCTTTGCCGCGGTGTTTGCCGCCATTGCCGGATGCATTGTGGGATATCCGACATTGAGAATGCGCGGGGACTACCTGGCCATTGTGACCCTGGGGTTTGGCGAGATCATCCGGCTGATCCTCAATAACTGGATGGAACTGACCAACGGCCCCAACGGCATCCTCGGCCTTGACCGCATCGTGTGGTTCCGTTTTCTTTTTGAAGACGGCATCAGCTTTGAAACCATCTGGGTGAAAAAACTTCAGCTGTTTTACTATTTTGCCCTGGGGCTTGCCGTTGTGGTAATCATTGTGGTGCACCGGCTCAATTTTTCCCGGGTGGGCCGGGCCTGGGAATCCATCCGTGAGGATGAGACCGCCGCCGAGCTCATGGGCGTCAACACCTTTTTATATAAGCTTATGGCCTATGGCATGGGGGCGTTTCTGGCAGGGCTTGCCGGTGCGTTTTTTGCAGCCAGAATGAAGTTTGTATCCCCGGAAAGTTTCACCTTCCTTGAATCGGCCATGGTGCTGTGCATGGTTGTTCTGGGCGGCATGGGGTCCATTCCGGGCGTTATTCTGGGTGTCATTGCCCTGATCGCCCTGCCCGAGGCCTTCCGCCAGTTTGAAGCATACCGCATGCTGATTTTCGGTTTAACCATGATCCTGATGATGCTGTTCCGCCCGGCCGGATTAATTCCCGCCAAACGTATGGGCCAGCGGTCCGAAGAAAAGGAGGGCTAACCCCATGGGTGAACAGCCAATACTTGAAATGAAAAATGTCCATTCCGGGTATGGATCCATCAAAGCCCTGAAGGGCGTATCCATGAAAGTGATGCCCGGAGAAATTGTGGCCATGATCGGGGCCAACGGCGCCGGTAAATCCACAACATTGATGACCATCTGCGGGATTGTCAAAGCCACGGCCGGTGAAATCTGGTATGACGGCAAAAAAATTAATAAACTCAATCCGGAAAAACTCCCCACCATGGGGCTTTGCCAGGTACCCGAAGGCCGCAGGATTTTTCCGAGACTGTCCGTGGAAGAGAATCTGATTCTTGGTGCATTTCACAGAAAAGACAAAGAACAGATCAAAAAAGACATTGATTACTCCTATGATCTTTTTCCGCGACTGGGAGAACGGCGCAGACAGGAAGGCGGCACCCTGTCCGGCGGCGAGCAGCAGATGCTGGCCATTGCCAGGGCCTTGATGACCAAACCCAAGGTGCTGCTGCTGGATGAACCCTCCCTGGGGCTTGCCCCCATCATTATCCAGCAGATTTTTGATATCATTAAAGATGTAAATAAAAAAGACGGAACGACCATCCTGGTGGTCGAGCAGAACGCCAACCTGGCCCTGCAGTCCGCCACCCGGGGATATGTCATGGAAACCGGTGAAATTACCCTTGAGGACAAGGCATCCGCCCTGCTTGAGAATCCCAAAATCCGGGAGGCCTATCTAGGCGAATAAAAAAGTCGCGGCTTTAAAATAAAACAGCCCAGGGGATGAATACTCATCCCCTGGGCTGTTTTTGTTTGTATTTTTACGCAGGCAAAATCGAGGTTCGAGTCCATTGCCGGTCATTTTTTGTAGGAGCAATCCCCTGTGGTTGCCCTCGTTAGGGCAGGCTCGGCGGCAGGGCAGGCACAGTGACCTGCCCCTGCAGCAGCGGTCAACGTGAAACCCAATCCCCCCAGATTTTATTGAAACAGTTTCACGTCAAACTTCTGCCCCCCAATAGAGGCCTCATACATCAGTCCCCCCTTGGCATGGATAAATACGGCCATCCCTTTGAAATATCCTGTTTCTGCCTGGACCCCCGTGGCCGGTCCGGCACTGGCCCCGGCGGTGCCGCCGTCACTGCCGGCTTTGGCCTGGACACCGGCAGTCACCACGACGGCTGAAATCGAGGCATCAAATTCAAATGACCCGGCGGTAAATTCATCATAGGCCCGTTTGTCCTGGAAAAAGATGATCTCGGAAAATACCTGACCGCCCATCTGAAACCCAAGGGAAATCTTGACAATAGAAGCCGTACCCGTGATCAGACCGGCCTGGTAAACCCGGCCCTGGCCATAGGCGCCGCCGACAAAAAAGGCGCCTTTGCCCACGTTGGGAAATACTGCATAGCCATAACAATTTTCAAAAAAAGGCTGGGCCGCCTCGGCCCGCTTAAACACATTGATCGCACTGGTGCATGAATCCGCGGCGAACGCCGGAACTGTACAAAAAAGAGCGAAAAGACCTGTCAATAGAATAAAAAAACGTTTTGTGGATTTCATTTGTAACTCTCCTTTAAATATTCGGGTCTATCTCCGGCAATTCTATCAGGAGTGACAAGCGCTGCAACTGGTAGGCCCGGATTTTTCTCCGGCTTTGCGTTGTGCCCGATGACAGGCAAGGCAGGTTTTATTCATCACTTGTTTCGCCCGAAGCGTACCTTTTTTCTTTGCCGCATCCAAAGCACCTGTTTTCTTTTCAAAATCCTTGTGACAAACGGCGCAAGCGTCAACAACGTCCTGGTGAAGTTTGTGTTTAAATAAGACAGGACCTTTGCTGCCGCCATCCAGGGTTATTTCAGGACGGCCCATATCCTGGGCCATGACACCGGAAACCGGAATTAACGACGCCCCTGCAACGATACTGCAGGCGGCAAAGCAAATAGTAATCACTTTTTTGTTCATGTTTTCATCCTTTTTTTTGTTACCGAATAAGAAACGTGGAAAAGATCTGACTGGGTTCTTATCATAGATGTTTGGGAAAAAACAAGAAAAGGTCACATCATAAATGTTTTGAGCATTGCTGAATCTTGACTTCACCGTGTGTTTTAAATAGTGTCGGAACAAAACTTAAGAACTTTCAAGGAGTGGACATGAAAAAAACAGGAATAATAACGCTGGCAATCGTGATCCTTCTGGCCTGGGCGTCTTTGGGAACGGCTGGCCCTAAAACCATCAAACTTGCACTGGTCACCAAACCGGACTCGGCCCAGTATATTGCCGCCGTGAAGTTCAAATCACTGATTGAAGACAAGGCCGGTGATGCCTGGCAAGTCAAAGTGTACCACTCCGCCTCCGTGGGCAATGAAACTGAAATCCTCCAGCAGATCCAGATGGGCACCATCCAGATGGGCGTTATAACGGGCGGGCCCTTTGATACCTTTGACCCCATCGTCAGGGTGATCAACTATCCTTTTCTATTTAAAGATCATGCCCAGGCCGATGAAATCCTGGACGGGCCGCTGGGACAGCAAATCTTAAAAAGCCTTGAAACGTCCGGATTTAAAGGGATCTGTTTTTCCGAAAACGGATTCAGGAATCTGACCAACAATAAAAGAGGCGTCAACACCCCCGACGACATCAAGGGTCTGAAAATCCGGGTCATGTCTTCTGCTCTGCACAAAGCGGTCTGGCAGGCCCTTGGCGCCAACCCGACGCCCATGCCCTGGCCCATCTATACGGAATTGGAACAAGGCGTCATTGACGGACAGGAAAATCCCCTGTGGGTTATGGAAGTCTATAAATTTTATGAAATCCAGAAATACATGACCCTGACCCGCCATGTCTACTCCCCCCATATTGATGTGGCCAATCTTGCCTGGTTTAACAGTCTGTCCGCCGATGACCGGGCTTTAATCACCGCGTCCATGATTGACGCGGCCAGGTTCCAGCGGGCGGATAACCGCAACAAGAATGCGGCCCGTTTGGCCCTGCTCCGGGAAAAGGGTATGCAGATCAATGAAAATCCGGATATTGAAGCGTTCAGGCAGAAGGTTGCGGGACTAAAAGATATGGAGATGTATGCGGATAGTCGGGTGCTAGCGTTGTTGAACAAGATGCTCAATGCCGTTAAATAATGTTTGAACAAAAAGTCACCCATCTGCGCCTTGCATATGGGCAACTTTTTATCCAAACAGGGACGCCAACCCTATCAATGGACAACCAGCAGATATCATATGAAATTTTTCATACATTTAAGCCGTCGACTAAATGATTCCATCCAATATCTGGTCAGCATCCTGGGCATCGTCATGACCATGGTTGTTGCCTCCCAGGTGTTTTCCAGGTATGTGTTGAATCATTCGCTGTTCTGGTCCGAGGAACTGGCCCGGCTCATCCTGGTCTGGCTGACGTTTTTCGGCGCGACAGTGGCGTATTATCATGGACTTCATCCAGGGGTTGACACGGTGTTCAAACGCCTGCCGGAAACCCCCAAGCGAATAGCAGAGCTGACCTCCTGCCTGGCCGGCATGGTGCTGTTTACGGTGATGGTCGTCTGGGGCGCAAAATTTGCCTGGTTTGTCAAACTCCAGATCACCCCGGCCCTGAATTTGCCCAAATGGGTTGTCATGGCCGTGGTGCCGGTGTGTGGTATCATCTTTCTAGTTCACGCTCTGGCAGGTTTTTGCAACGCGTGTACAGGTCAAAGATATTCACATGATCACTGAAATCCTGATCCTGTCTCTGTTTTTTTTGTTTGTGATCAACACCCCCATTGCCATTGCCATTGGTACCGCCTCCCTGGCAGCCATTGCGGTGCAGGGCGATTTTTCCCTGATGGTGGTGATCCAGCGGATGGTGGCGGGTACGGACTCTTTTCATCTCATGGCGGTGCCGCTGTTTATGTATGCCGGCACCATCATGGAAAAGGGCGGCATGTCCCAGCGGCTCATTAATTTTGCCAATGCACTGACCGGCTGGCTGCCCGGCGGACTGGCTGCGGTTTCCATTGTTTCGGCCATGTTTTTTGCCGGTATTTCCGGTTCGGCAGCAGCAGATGCCGCTGCCGTGGGTGCGATTCTGATTCCGGCCATGAAACGTTCGGGGTATCCGTCGGATTTCTCGGCGGCGGTCCAGGCCGCGGGCGGGTCGCTTGGGGTAGTAATTCCGCCCTCCATTCCCATGATCATTTTCGGATTTCTCACCGGCGCGTCCATTTCCCGGCTCTTTGCCGCAGGCATCCTGCCTGGCCTGCTCATCGCAATTTCCCTGATATCCGTTGCGACCTTTATTTCCTGGAAAAACGGATTTACCCCGGAAAACCAATTTTCATGGCAGACCCTGGGACGCACCGCCAAAGATGCCCTGCCAGCCCTGGGTGCCCCGGTTATCATTTTAGGCGGCATCCTTTCCGGTGTATTCACGGCAACGGAGTCGGCAGCCGTGGCGGTGGTGTATGCCCTGGTCGTCTCCATGGTCGTATACAGACAGATCAGATTCAAAGATATTGTTCCGATATTCGGCCAGGCCGGCATCACCTCCGCCATTGTGATGTTCATTATCTCAACGGCCTATGTATTTTCCTGGATCGCGGCAATTGAACAAATTCCTGACGCCCTGGCAGGGGGACTGCTAAGCATCACGGACAACCCCGTATACCTGCTGCTTTTGATCAACCTTGTGCTCCTGATCACCGGCGTTTTCGTGGAAACCACGGCAGCGTTGATCCTGCTGGTCCCCATGATCACCGCCATGGTGCCCAACCTGGGCATAGACCCGGCCCAGCTGGGTGTGATCGTGGTGGCTAATCTGGCCATCGGCATGCTCACCCCGCCCATGGGCATCTGCCTGATTGTTTCATCAAGTATTTCGGGAGAAAGCATCGGGGCCGTGAGCCGCCGTGTGGTGCCGTTTTTACTGGTACTCATTGTGGATCTTGCCCTGATCACATTTTATCCGCCATTGACCATGTGGCTGGCCAGAATTCTCGGCCCTTGATTTGATTGTCGGCCATTTTTGTAGGGGCAACCCCCTGTGGTTGCCCTCGTTGGGGCAGGCACGGCGGCAGGGCAGGCACAGGGACCTGCCCCTACAGCACCCGACGTTAAAACCACTCCCCCAAATTGCAACGCCGCAGATCGGAGACTTGTCGTCCAAACACTAATTTCCCATGCGAATGTGGGAGACAAAGAAATCTCTAAACTCATCCTCCCTGTGGCTGACGTATAAAATGGTGCTTAACTGCTCCGCTGCCACCTGACCTAAAAAATCCAGAACCGCATTACGATTGGCCCGGTCCAATCCATGGGTGGGTTCGTCCAGCACCAGAAGGTCGGGCAGTTTTATCAGGGCCCGGGCAATGAGTGCCAGCCGCTGATCTGCATAGGAAAGACTTCGGAAAGGATCTTGAGCTTTATCCGCCAGGCTGATTCGTTCCAGCCAGGCCAGGGCTTTTTTGTCATCTTCAGGCGTTGGGCGCTGGTACAAACCAATGGTGTCATAAATACCGGATGTCACACAGGCCAGAACACTGCCGGCCACCCGATAGCTGCGGTGAAATTCCGTGCTGACAATACCCATCCTTTTTTTCAACTCCCAGATGGACTCTCCGGTTCCCCTGCGGGTGCCGAAGATCCACAGTCGATTCCGGTAGCAGGCGGGATGATCGCCCGTGATCACCTGTAGCAAAGTGGACTTACCGCAGCCGTTGGGACCCGACACCAGGGTATGCTCACCTGCGGCGATGCTCAGGTTTAGATCGGAAAAAACAGGATCTCCCGAATAGCCGGCATGGCCGTCTTCAAGCCTGACAAGCGCCTTCGAATGCGGTGATCCCTCTGTTTTTGCAGATTTTATATCATTAATATCCGCTGTAAAATTTGCCTGCCCTTGAAACTCTATCAGTTTAGGCAAGACCTCCTGCCGAGGACCGCAAAGGGCCATTTGTCCATTTTCAATCACCGCAATGTGGGTGGCGCCGGCGGGGACGTCCCCGGGATCATAGACAAACGCCAGAATACCCATCCCGCAACTTCTGCAATGACCAAGAGCCAAATCAAGCTGCCCGCACCCAGCCTTGTCCAGGCCGTCAAAGGGAGACTGTATCAACAGCCATTGGCTGCCCGAGGAGATCCTGGACAGCAGCAGCAATTTTCGCGTCTGACCCGTGGACAACTGCCGGTAGCCCTGGTCCAGCACCTGATCCATACCAAAGGCGCGGATCATGTCCCCGTATTGATCCGGATCATGGATAAACGCCCTCGCCAGGGTGCCCGGGTCCAGACGATCCATGAAATCACTATCGTCATTTTTAAGTTCCTGTTCAAATATCTCCTGCTGCCCGGCAAAGGAAAAAATGCCCATATCTTTGGGCAGACAGATTTCAGCGCCTGGAATGCCGGCGTGATCCGGGGACAACAGACTAAAAAACTTATCAATCCCGGACCGGTTTTGACCCAGGATGCACCAGAATTCACCGGCTGAGGCTTCAAATAAAGGGATATCTAAATCAGAAGTTTTTACATTTTCAATTTTCATGGGCGTATTCAACCAGGTTTGCGGCATTTCAGCAAGTCTGAATTTTCCATTGAAAAAACCGGCGAATGCTGCTTTCTCCATATTTGAATAATTTGGTTTTGCAAAACGCCTGGGATTTTGCTAAAAGCCTTCAGTGGAAAACAGTGCCATGTTGAATGTGAAACAGGAGAGGTAAGACAAGTGACCGGTTTTCAAGCCAAAACAATATATGTTGATGTGGATGATGTTGTATCCAGAACCACAGAAACGTATCCGGATGTTGTGGCCCAGGAATTTGGAAAGACCGTATCCTTTGAAGACCTGACCGGTTTTGATTTGAAGCGTTGTTTTCAATTGACGGACAATGAGTTTCAATATTTTTTCGACCTGGTCCATCAACCTGATTTCCTTTTGGGATTTAAGCCGGTGGAAGGCGCGGTTGAGACCCTGAAGCACTGGGCGGATATGGGGCACACCATTGATATTGTAACAGGACGTCCGACCTCGGCCCAGGACGCGACCCTGGCCTGGCTGGAAAGAAACGAGGTGCCTTTCAGGGGATTCATCATGGTGGATAAATACAATCGTCCCGGCAATGACACGGCCCTGGCCATTTCAAAAGAGGAATTATCCATGATGGACTACGATCTGGCCGTGGAAGATTCCCCGGAGATGGCGTTATTCCTGGCCCAGGAGATGGGCGTGCCCACCGCATTGGTCCATCGGCCCTGGAACAGCAACTGCACCACACATGACAACCTGGTTCGGTGTACCTCCTGGAACGAAATCCATCCCATGATCAAGGAACCGGCACTTGAAGCATATGAACAAATTATTTAGTGCGCGGAACGCAAAAGCAAATTCCTGCAACACACCCATTTGCCAGAACGCTTAAAAAAAATTGACAATCAACACGCTAAAAGTATATTTTATAGAATAAATTGCGGAAGCACGCGGCTCACTGGTGGGGCCCTCGGACTTCAAATCCGATGTGCGGGGCTGATACCCTCGCGGGTGGGTTCGATTCCCATGTGCTTCCGCCAATTTTATCTAAGAAAACAATCGGTTACACATTCCATTTCCTGCCTAAAACTACCTAACTTTTTTAAAATCATTCCAAATTCGATGAATTTAATCTGACAATATAATTTTTGATATAGTGGCTAATATTTTTAACTATTCACATAGATGAAAAATCATTCAAAATGCCATGTATTTGGCGTTTTCATTTTGAAAAAAGTCAAAAAATTATAAAATTTCACCCAGGAGACAAAACGTTTAAACACCATGAAATCTGACGATTTTATTTTGAAAAAATTTAAAAATTTATTAAATATTCATCCATCTGAAGAATCATTTATAACGCCGCATATTTTAAGTTTTTATTCATAAAAATTCTCCAAATTTGCAAAATATTCATCCAAATGAAAAATTAACATCTCTTGTTTTTGTGGTATCGTCCTGCATCCTGCTCCCAAAGCCGTTGCTATTACGTGAAAAGCATTAAAAATGCCCTTATTTCAAGACGTCTCCCCCCTATATTCTTTCTTTTTTTGTCTGTTTTGGGATAGAATCTGCAACCAAAACCGTAACCACTTTAATGTTGTGTTTTACATCTCACTAATATTTGATACTTTGCCTTGGTTGGTCTGTTTCGGGGTTTCGGTACGGTTAATTTTCAATCATGCCATCATTTTCGAACGATTTAATTTTTGGCAGAGTAATGAATATACAAATGATACTTTTTTTCATATACTAAAAAATTATATTTTCATATTCCCATTTTGTGGAGTTGCTTAAAAAAATGAATAAAAACGCATATAATTTTCTGGATCTATTTGCTGGTGCCGGTGGTTTATCAGAAGGTTTTATCCGATCAGGATTCAAACCGATTGCTCATGTTGAGGCTGATAAAGGTGCCTGCAACACCCTGAGAACAAGAACAGCATATCATTATCTCAAACAATATGATTCGCTATTCGTTTACTTTAAATATCTCAGAGGGGAAATTTCAAGACGAGAATTTTATAATTTTATTCCTGAAAAACTATTGAGTTCAATTATCAACGAAAAAATTGAGAAAGATACTTTAAAAAAAATTTTGAGCAAAATTGATTTATTGTTAGAAGGGGAAAAGCCGGATCTAATAATAGGGGGCCCACCATGTCAAGCGTATTCACTTGTTGGTCGTTCAAGAGATAAAAATAGAATGGTAGGTGATTCAAGAAATTATCTTTATAAATATTATGGTGAATTCTTAAAATATTACGCCCCTAAATATTTTGTCTTCGAGAATGTAGTGGGACTTCTGTCTGCGAAAGATATTGACGGAAACAAATATTACGATGGAATGGTAAAGCTTTTTAAACGCTTAGGGTACCGGACAGAAAGTAAAATCATTACAGCAAATGACTATGGAATTCCTCAAAACCGCCGTCGAATTATACTTGTTGGCAAAAAAGGAAATGATAATTTTAAATTCCCAGAACCTAATAAAGAAGGTCCAAACTTAAAAATAAGAGAATTAATAGGCGATCTCCCCCCCATTCAAGCGGGCGGGGGAACGATTAAACCTGTACCTTTACATTCAATGCCGCACGATTATTTAACCCGTAATAAAATTGTGAATGGATCTGGCATGGTAACTTGGCATATTGCCCGCCCGAATACAGAACAGGATCTGGAGATTTATCGAATTGCTGTTAATAAATGGTCAAATAAAAAAGAGCGATTAGACTATAACGATCTCCCAGAAAGACTTAAAACACACAAAAACAGGAAATCATTCACAGACAGATTTAAAGTTGTTGCATATAACATGGAATATTCTCATACAATTATGGCACACCTTCAAAAAGACGGTCACTACTATATACATCCTGATATTCATCAAAATAGATCCATCTCACCAAGAGAGGCCGCCAGGATTCAAACATTTCCAGACGATTATTATTTTGAGGGCCATACTGAAAAACATAGTAGAGCCGCAGCATACAGACAGATTGGGAATGCTGTGCCAGTATTACTGGGACAAAAAATTGCAGAGAAATTAAAGGAGTCCATAGACAATGGATGCTAATGAGAATCTCTTTAAAATCCGACCAGCGGGAAGGCATTTATTAACGATCGGTCGGGATCTAATCAAAGATGAACATGCTGCAATCGTAGAGTTAGTAAAAAATGCTTATGATGCTGATTCAAATGATGTTGTAATTCATTTTAAAGTTTCTCAAAATAGAAACAAATTTCAAATTATTGTTACGGACCATGGTCATGGTATGACTCGTAATGATGTCATTAATAATTGGTTAGTGCCATCGACAACGGATAAAGTTATAAGAAGAAAGAAAAGTAACAGAACTATGCAAGGTCGAAAGGGAATCGGCCGATGGTCTGCAGCCATTCTTGGCAATGATCTTTATCTTAAAACAGTCACACCAAAAGGCGAAAAAACCGAAGTTCTGGTCCAATGGTCTGATTTTGAAAAAGCAAAATACTTGGAAGATGTCCCCATTCTTGTTGAGACAACGGATACAACAGAACGCCATGGCACTGTTTTAACAATTGATTGTTCAATAGAAAAAATTAAATTATGGACAGGAGAAAAAGACTCTGGTGTTAATAAGCTTGAATTTGAACTTGCTAAATTAGTATCTCCAGTAGGGACTTTCGGAAGAGACAAAAAAATAGAAGATGAATTTACTATCAAAACGATTTATGAAAATTTATTCGATGACAAATCAAGAAACATATCCAAAAATATAGAATCCATACCACTTATAGATTCCTTCGATTATAGAATTAAAGGAGAAATTAAAAAATCTGGTTTGGGGATGTCTGTTTACTCAACACAAAAAATAAAAAATAGTGTCGATGAAGAAATCCCGTTTGAGATTAAAGGTGGCACAAAGTGTGGGACAATAGAATTTGATATCCGGGTATATGATAGAGATGCTGATGCTATTGACGAACTTATAACACGTGGTTCCGGATTAAGAAGACCAGATGGTTCCCTTTTTGGCAAAAGGGAAGCCAGAAACTTATTAAATGAATACAATGGGATCGGCGTTTATCGGAATGGATTTAGAATAAGGCCATTGGGTGATCCTGAATATGACTGGCTTATTTTAAATAAGAGAAGAGTTCAAAATCCTTCTATGAAAATCGGTAGCGATCAGGTTATCGGTTATATACATATTCAATCAGAGGAAGAATCTGGACTTGAAGAAAAAAGCGCAAGAGATGGCCTCAAAGAAAACGAAGCATTTCAAGCTCTTCAAAAAATAATAACTGAATATGTTTTGATAGAACTTGAACAAAGGCGATTTGAATACAGATATAGAGAAAATCTTTCACATGATAAAAATAAAATTGAACAAAATATTAAATATCTGACTGATTTTTCAGATCTTGGTAATAAGGTGAAGAAGGTTCTGAATCTCAAAAAGATAGACTCAGAAGCTTCTAATAAAATTTTAGGATATATAACTGAAAAAGAAGAAAAACAGGGAAAAATATTAGAAGAGCTTCAGAAAGCAATCGCAGTATATCAAGGACAAGCAACCTTAGGCAAAATTATAAATGTAGTTCTCCATGAGGGAAGGAAACCTGTCAGTTATTATATTAATACATTTCCATTGCTCGAAAAGTGGTTGAAACAATGGCTGAAAAAGCCCGCTCAATCGATCGAAGACAAAATTACAACTGTAATTCATACATCCGTAATTAATGCAAAAACTCTTGCCGGTTTTTATAAGCAGTTAGACCCCCTTGCTTCCGTACAACGGGGGCGGAAAAGTAAAGTAAATATAAGGCAGGCTATCCAAAAAGCATTAACAACATTTGCGAGCCAATTGGACCGGGAAGGAATTACATACAATTTAAGCGATGAGTCGAAAATTCTATTTGACTGTTGGCCACAGGATATCCAAATTATTTTGACAAATCTGATTGAAAACAGCATTTATTGGCTTTCAAAAAGAGAGGATGATTCCCCAAAGCAAATTAATATTGAAATAAAGCTTAACGGAAACGACTTTGATGCATTGGATTATTATGACAATGGCCTTGGAATTTCAAAAAAGCATATTGAAAATCAGGTGATTTTTGAACCTGGTTTTTCGACTAAACCGCAAGGTACTGGTCTGGGGTTATCAATTGCTGGAGAAGCTGCGGATAGGAGCAACTTAATATTAAAAGCTCTCGAATTCAGTGGTGGTGCTTATTTCAGACTTGAAAAAAAGGAGGTGACTAATGACTGACTTGAGTCTGCTAATTGTTGAAGATGATCAAACACAGATTGACTCCTACAATTTTAACATAGAAGATTTCAATGAAGAAAATGATCATTCCATAACGGTAACAACAGCAACTAATTTTGAAGCGGCGCAGAAATTAATAGATGAGCATGATTTTGATAGCGCTGTCATTGATCTTAAATTAGACACACAATCACCCGACAAGTTTGCAGGTCTGGAATTAATCAGCAGTTCTCAGTGAAGATCGCACTCTCTAACAAATTGGCATTTCGGGCAATGAGTCCTATTGATTTTCGTAATGTCTTTTGCAAATTTGCTATGGAATTAAAGCCCGAATTGATCATATAACCTTCTACTTACGCCAAACACTATTGTTTTAATTTTCAATATATCACACCTGAATGCAAAATATTTATAACCTATTGAAATAACATCAAATATAAAACTAGATTTTTTATATGCTTTATGATAGCCTTATTCAACGATACATTGTATAGGGGCTATCAGCTTGAACACTGGGAAACAACTCAAATTTTCAAACCTTAGAAAAACGGTTTCTAAACGGGCCGATGAGATTGTTGACAAACGCCAAGATGGGAAAACCAAACACTCCATGCATGATTCATGTCTGAGTGCCCTTGCTATGATGTTTTTTCAAGATCCTTCAATGCTTGAATTTCAAAAGCGCCTTGAAGAGGCATCACAATTGAACAATTTGCGGACAATGTTCAAGGTTACTACCATCCCAAAAGATAATCAAATGAGGGCTATCCTCGACGATGTACCTTCGGAGCAACTGTTTCCGGTTTTCTCAGACTTTTTCGGCTTGCTTCAACGAGGCAATCATTTAAACGATTATCGTTTTTTGGAAGATGGCTATATTATTCCGATTGACGGCACACAATATTTTCGATCCGAGAGCGTTAATTGCCCTTCATGCTTGGTGAAAAAACACCGCAATGGAACCGTCAGTTACTCACATCAATCTCTCTGTGCTGCTGTGGTTCATCCAGACAAGCGCCAGGTATTTCCATTAGCACCGGAACCCATAAAGAATACCGATGGCACCAAAAAGCAGGATTGTGAGATTAACGCCGGAAAACGGATACTGCAGCGCATTCGAACGGACCACCCAAAGCTGAAAATAGTCATCACCGCTGATGATCTATATTCCAAAAAACCATTCGTTGACCTTCTTCAAAAATTAAAAATGTCTTTTATTCTGGTGGCAAAGCCCACAGATCATACAATTTTATTCGAGCAGGTCCTGCAGAAAGAAGAACAGGATGACGTCAACCAGATCGAATGGAAAGACAAAAAAGGGCTGATCCATAAATACGAGTGGATCAATGGGCTTCGTTTAAATGGGGACACATCGGCACCGGTAATAAATTTCCTCGAGTACAGTATTCTCAAAGATCAGGATAAAATCATCTATACCAATAGCTGGGTGACGGATATTGAGGTGAACGCCGGCAATGTCAAAAAGCTTGTCAAGGCAGGCAGGGCCAAATGGAAAATTGAAAATGAAAATTTCAACACCTTGAAAAACCAAGGATATCATGCTGAGCACAATTTTGGGCATGGCGAAAATAATCTTTCATTTAATTTTTTCCTGATTATTCTAATGGCATTCTCCATGCATCAGATCATCGAATTAATGGACCCGCTTTTTAAGAAAGCAAGGGCCAAATTCAGTGCCCGAAAAGAATTCTGGAATCAACTACGCTGTACCATTCGGATTATCATTTTTAGAAACTGGGAATCATTGCTACAATTTATAATATCACCATCAACTGAAATTCGAGCACCCTGATCCGAATTCTTCAAAAATTTACCTTTGAGAAAATTCGAGCCTACCCATCAAGGAAGGCCCCGAGATGACTATTGGCTTTGGATAAAAAGCATTGCCATATTTTACGGAGCTGGTAAGGTCATTGAAGAAAATAGAAACTCGACGATTTCCACGGTTCTGTATTGCCTCTGAAACGTACGAGAAATTGATGTGTTTTTAATGATAGTCCCCTTCACTGAGAACTGCTGGGAATTAATAGAGTTAATCACTAATAAAGCGAGGTGCCCTGTAATAGTACTTTCAGCCAATCCTGAGAATGTGCCCGAAGGCGCGAAGACGGTTATGACGCTCGAAAGGACCACAGAATTCAAAACCGTGCTTAATACATTTATATGCATTAAGAAATCGGGATTAACTGATATTATGAAGAGGACCGGTATTATAGAAAAGGCTTTAAATTCTATATACTGGGATAACATTATTCCAAATATTGATAAATGGTTACAATATACAGAAAACGGGGAAGATACTGTTAAACCGTTATTAAGGTTAACAGTAAATCATTTGCTTCAACTCTTAGAAGACGGAAAGAGAAGTCTTCCTGAAGAGATGTATATTCGCCCACCAATGAATAAAAGCCTAAGGACAGGGAGTATTATTAAAAATAAAGAACACGGTAATGCTTTTGTTGTTTTGAGTCCTGAATGTGATCTCGTTTTAAGACCAAATGGGGAAATGAAAACAGATCATATTCTGATTTGTGGAATTGATACTAATTTAACTAAATTATATAATGATGAAATTAGTAAATCAGGTAAATCTGAAGGAAATTCGAAAAAGAAAAAATCGGTTATAGAAAATTATATTAAAAATAATCAAGGCATTAATTATCATTGGTTGCCAGAAACTTCTTTTTTCACTGGTGGAGTTATTCAATTCAGAGATGTCCATAGCTGTACGTTTACGGAATACACAGAAAATTTTGAAAAGCCCGAGTTTCAGATCTCTTCTCCATTTATTAAAAATATTCTTAGTAGATTTTCAGCTTATTATTCCAGACAAGGACAACCTGATTTTGACTTTAAAAATCTTGCGAAATCAGAATTTATAAAAGTTTCAGCCCAATAATGGATGTGCATCAGCCTCAAACCCGCAGTTATAATATGTCTCGAATAAGAGGGAAGGATACCAAACCCGAATTAATAATCAGACGTATACTTTGGAGTAAAGGATATAGGTATAGAATCCATTATAAAAATTTGCCTGGGAAACCCGATATAGTTTTTCCTCGGAAAAAAAAGGTAATTTTTATCAATGGTTGTTTTTGGCATAGACACAATTGTAAATATTTTAAATGGCCTAAATCTAACCAATCTTTTTGGAAGGAAAAGATTTTAAGAACGGTTAATCGGGATTCAGAAAACTATAACAAATTAATTTCTGCTGGATGGGGAATTTATATAATTTGGGAATGTTCAATAAAGAATAATTTAGATGCTGCAATTGACGATGTCATGACATTTTTAAGCAATACGGATGATGGTAAAATTATTAATCCATCAAAATAATTTATTCTACATAGCTGTCCTCTACCATTAAAAACATTAAATTTATTTTCCGATAGTCGAAGCCGCTTCGCTCACATCTCTTAGGCCGTAATATCTGAACATTGCGTAAAGCGTTTTTACGTGCACCGCAATCATGCTTGAGCCGGAATCCCTCCCCTGCGTATGGTAACGTTGGGAATCCGGGTATAAACAACCCCGTATCGATAAACCGTTTTATTCCAGCTCAGCTCCCGGAATCCTCCCGAAGTGTTGCGTTCACGTGCGCCTATCGAAGCCAGCTGGGTACCGGCTTCTTTCCACCTTCATGTGTTACTACCCTCACCCCCTCCTTGTAAACTCAAAATGTAAAGCGTTTCCATAACAGACCAAGGTTATCGCCCACAGGCGCCAGGGGCATTCAGATTTTCAGATTATGATTTTTTGGATCGTTTTTATGTATAATGCCTTTCATCTCCAGAAAAGCTGTCTTTTAATAACTCAACCATAATCATCCCCCATGTAGACAAACGAGTTCAACAAAGCGGTAACGCTGCCGGGAATACCATTGAAAAAATAATCGAGGATAATTATGAGCAGTTTAAAACCGCTTGGCAAAAACATTTCAGGTGTTGAAGTCACCAATATTTCCACCCATGGCATCTGGCTGCTGTCCGGGGACAGGGAATTATTTCTCAGTTATGATCAATTCCCTTGGTTCAAGGACGTTCCCATCGGCAAGATAATTAATGTTGAAGAACCAAGTCCGGGGCATTTCTATTGGCCCGATCTTGATGTTGATTTGGGAATTGAATCTATTGAGCACCCCGAACGCTTCCCACTTGTTTCCAAAGGAAATGATTCATCAGTTTGGTAGTTGTCCTAAATAAAATTTTGCTTTTATTCAATTTGTCGGAACGGACCTTGCGTTGATTGACCCGCTTGAGAGACTTCAACAAGCGTTTCCAGTCGAACTACCCGTTTATCAATATCATTGGTTTGATCTGCCAATTTTTCAGTCCTGTCATTAAGCCTCTGAACCGTATCTGTAAGCCTGATAATATCTAATACGAGCTCTTTCCAGCCGGACATCATTTTATCCCCTTTACCCCAGAAAGATTTTCAAGACAAGAATCGACTTTTTTAATCGTCTCTTCTGTCCTGGTTATTGCCTCTCTCACCTTTGCATGAGCTATGGCCAACAACTCTTGTTCTTGGCTTTGAGTTATCTCAGCGTCAGGATCATATGCATCTATTGCGTCTCGAACAATTTGAGCAGCAGAGCGGCCTTTCAATGACGAACTCAACATTTCAAGTTTCTTTACTTGGGTGGGTGAAATGAAAAATTGCTTCCTGACCAATGTTTCTGATTGTGTTTGCATAATTTTACTTCCTCCACACGTTATATACGCCTATTATATGCATACACATAATATAAGCAAGTATTTATCCATAATGCAATAAATCCTTTTCATCCAGATGCGGAAAATGCTGAGCAGGTCCAAGCACCACCCGGCACACCACAATTTCGTAGACCTTATTCAGGTTACAGCCGGAAAGGCTTTTCATTAATACCTGTTAGACCTTATCCTGATCCCTCAAAAACTTATCCAAGGCCTCGATCAAAACCCCACCGACGTCTGTAGAATTTTCATTGGCGTAGCGCTCCATTCTTTCGACCATCTGGCAAGGCAGCTGAACCGTTACGCTCTGGGTGGGATCTGAACACTCTTTTCTATCTTCGTTCATTGCATTCCTTTCAGGATTTTAAAATTTATGATACTGCCACGATTTCTGCAAAAAACAAAGAATTAAAGTGTGTATGACTGGGGCGCCTGTCTGAAAATTCAGATATCTGATTCGGATCGAATCTTGAATGACGGCGGGCATTGATCCTAACAAAATGGACAATCAATTTTAACCAAAGATTCATACCGGCCTCACCCGCATATGCCTATACTGAAAGTCTGTAATTTAAAAAACGGTCATCACTGGATAGGAGGTCAATCAATGTTATTCTTGCAAAGAAAAGCAATCTTTTGCCTTGTTGTTTTGATTCTGCTGCCGGTTCAGGCGTTCCCTGCTATGTCGTCAAACGGTTCGGACGGGGAATTTAACCCTGAGAGCGACATGGTACTTGATTTGCCTGAAGACGGCGTGTTTAATTTCACTTCTATTTTTATTGATTCTGATGTGGCAATCACTTTCAATCCCAATGTCGCGAACACCCCGGTTTGCCTGCTGGCAACGGAAGATATTATTATTAATGGCAGTATAAATATATCGAATTTCTTTAACGGGATTGGCGGAGATTTAGTGATTTCAACCGCCGGGGCGATCCAAATTGGTGGAAGCATTTTGGCAAACGGGAGCCCCTATGGCGGTTATGGCGGAACAATTACAATACAATCGGGAACAATAATCTCCCTTGAAGACAATTCGCATATAAGTGTCGTTGGGGGTGAAGCCACCGGCGCAGTATCCAATAGTGGTTCAGTAACCCTGACAAGTGGGTTGGGCAACCTCGCCATAGACGCGACATACGAAGGTCTAACATTTGACGGCGTGGTAAATGGCGGCATTTACCTTGGGTCCGGAGATCATCTTGATCTTGAATTGGTGAATCCGCTACCGGTGCCGTCAACTATGGCTCTATTGGCGTTCGGAATAATTGGGCTGGTCGGGTTGGCCCGCAGGCAAAGGAGTGCTGAATGGAGCGCAACGCCGGCGCCCCACACCATTTAAACCTGCCCGAGAAAAACGGCCTGGTCCCAAACCCGCCGGGCGATGCGAATGGTGGCCTGGTCCACCATGCGGCCGTCCACAGCCACGGCACCCCGGGACCGGTCATCGGCGGCGTCCAGAATCCTTCTGGCCCGCTGAATCTCTTCGGCCGGCGGGGTGAACACCTGGTTGACCGTATCGATCTGGTCGGGATGGATCACCCATTTGCCGTCACACCCCAGTGCCTTGGCCAGGGCCGCTGATTTTTCGAGGCCTTCGTCATCCCTGAAGTTGCCAAAGGGGGCATCCAGGGCAACGAGCCCATTGGCCTTGGCAGCCATGACCATGCGGCTGAGCTGAAAATGCCACCGGTGACCGGGGTAAACCTCTTCCTCATTTTCTCCGTGGCCGGACAAAGAGACCAGGGCCGCCCCGATGCTGGCCTGGTAATCGGCAATGCCGAATGACAGGGAAGAGAGCCTGGTGTCGGCCGAGGCAATTTCGTTGATTCGGGCAAGGCCCTGGGCGGTCTCAATACAGGCCTGAATCCGAATCCGGCTTTTTTGTCCCAAGGCCATTTCAATGCCGTCCAGCAGGCGGCCTGCAAAATGGATATCCGCCGCATGATTGACCTTGGGCACCACAACGGTTTCGATGCGATCTCCGGCCGCCTCGACCACATGGATCATATCTTTGTAGGCAAAAGGGGTATCCAGGCTGTTGATGCGAAGGGCGACCCGCTTTGTATTAAAATCCAGGGAGAGAAGCGAATCAACCACCGTTTTACGGGCGGTCTCTTTTTCATCCGCCGGTACGCTGTCCTCTAAATCCAGCATAATAACATCAACGTTGGATGCCGCAGCCTTGGCATGCATCTTTGCTTTATTTCCGGGGACGGAAATCAGTGTTCGACAGGGTGTATTTATTTTTAATTTCTCATTCATATTTCCAACCTAACAGGCGCCCAAAGCAGTTGTCAAACCCATAAACCTGCGGCACCACGAAAAAAGGAGGCCCGCGAAGGCCCCCCCCTGAAATTATCGGACCGGACAGACCGATAAATTATACCATTTCAGGTACGTCCCAGTTGTCGATCTTCATCGTGCCGTTTTTGGCAAGATTCATCTGCATTTTAAAGCATCTGTCAAAGAGCTGGGGCTCATGGCCGACACCCTTGGCAAGGGTAATCTTGGAAGACATGTCAAGGTACTCCTGCATGATATCTTTATACTCGGGATGCACACATTTATCGATGATGGTCTGGGCTCTCTCTTTGGGCGCAAGGCCGCGAAGATCTGCAAGGCCCTGATCTGTTACAACAACGTCAAGATCGTGCTCGGTGTGGTCAATGTGCGGGGCTTTGGGCACAACACATGTGATACCGGTGGGATCTGTTTTTGTGGGACGAACCGACGGGCAGTGCATCATTTTCAAGAAACCGTTTCTCAAAAAGTCACCGGAACCGCCGATGCCGTTGATCATTCTTGTACCGCCCACAAGCGTTGAGTTGGCATGGGCGTACATATCAAACTCAACCGGTGTGTTCATGGAGATACAGCCAAGACGGCGGACCGCCTCGGGCGCGTTGGACACGGAAAGCGGACGAAGAACAATTTTGTCTGCGTAAAAATCCTTATTGTTCAGGAACCGCGGGAATCCCTCTTTCTCGGACAATGACAGTGAACATGAAGAGGCGGCATCCAATTTACCGGAGTCAAACAGGTCAAGCATGGTATCCTGAAGCACTTCGGTGTAAACGGTGAGATTTTTGAAAGGCCCTTTGGCAAGACCGCCCACAACCGCATTGGCGATGGAACCGACACCGGACTGGAGCGGCAGCAGATTTTCAGGAAGACGGCCGGCTTTCACTTCAGCGATGAAAAAATCGATAATGTGGCCTGCAATGGCTTCGGAGGTTGCGTCAATATCGGTAAACGCGCGGCCTTTGTCGGGATATTTGGACTCAACGACAGCAATAACTTTTTCAGGGTCACATGCAATGGAGGTAGAACCGATGCGGCTGTCTGCTTTTGTAATATTGAAAACCTGCCTGTTGGGGGGTGTTCCCGGCATAAAAAGGTCGTGCATCCCTTCGAAGGAAGGCATACCGGTGTTCACCTCAAGGATAATTTTATCGCACACCATAAGGATTTCAGGGATGACACCACAGGAGGCGGTGGGCACAATGCTTCCGTCTTCTTTAATGCAGGAGACTTCAATGATCGCAAGGTCAAGCTTGCCTGACTCCGTATCTTTTGTGTAGAAACCGTAACCCAGGTCCTGGGCGAAAAGAGAGAGGTGCTTGTCACCCATTCTGATGCGGCCGGTGTTGATGCCTTTGGCGATGTTTTTACCGGTCTGGTAGGGCCATCTTCTGTCGATCATATCCAGATCGGCCCATCTGTTTTCTGTTTCGGCACCAACGGATGCACCGATAAAAAGATTGAACCGCCATTGGCCCTGAAGGCTGTTGGCTTCGACATAGTCCGCCAGGGCGATGGGGACTGCTTTCGGGTAACCTGCGGGCGTAAAACCTGACCAGCCAAGGTTCATTCCCGGTTTAAAAAACGGGATTGTTTCTTCAGCCTTCATAACTTTTTTCAGAAGGCTCTTACATTCCACTCGAGTCTCAAGTTCAGACATAATACTCCTCCATTATAGCTATTACAGAAACCACCAAAACGGAAGGTTTTTAGAACATAATCCATGGGGTGTCAAGCAAGTAAAAAATAGATTTTTCTTGACACGGCCGGGGGTTTTAAATTAGCTGTGGACGATTAAAAACCTTTACGGAAAACCTCCATGTATTATTTCTCAAAAATGATTAAAACAGTTAGACTTTCGGCCATATTTTTTGTTATCCTCGCCTTGGGTACAAGTACCTTTCATTTAACATCGGCAAGGGCGTCCACTTCACATATCTATTTGGTCCCGCCCCAAACAAATGCGATGGCAGGCCAACCCACCCGGTTTACCGTGTTTATCCAAAATGCCGGTACCACGGATATCGTTTCAACGGATTATAATTCCGCCATGGTCGTGCTGAGTTCCGACGGTCAAACCCACCGCGTGAAGGCCGTGGGCGTGGAAATCCCCCCTGGCGGAACGGTGACGATTCCGGCCGGGGGATTTGCTAAACTGACCTATGCATTTGAACTGCCCCAAGAGATGATCGGCATGGTGAGCCTGGCGCTGGAAGAGGTCAACGCCGGCCCGGTGTTGTTTGCTGCGGCTGCGCCCGTTGAGACACAAACCCGGAAAGAAAAAATCTCAAGCCAGGGGCAACTGGTCATTGGGGAGAAACAGGAGGAATTCCAGCCCTTTTTAAAAAACCTGTCCGCCTATGAGCCGGTCTATTTTCTGTTCGGCGTGGATCCAGGGCGGGAAAAAAGCAAATTCCAGGTCAGTTTTAAATACAAGCTGTTTAACGGGCCCTTTGACAGCCAGGGGTTAAATTCCGTGCTGGATGGGTTGCATCTGGCCTATACCCAGACCTCTTACTGGGACCTGAAATCTGACTCCAAGCCCTTTGATGATTCCAGTTATAAGCCGGAACTCTTCTATCTAATCCCCAAAATTGATTTAGATCTGCCCTGGGTTAAAATTTTCGGTATCCAGGGCGGTTTCCAGCACGAGTCCAACGGCAAGGGAGGGGATGCGTCCAGGTCGACGAACTACATATATATCAAGCCGATCATGGGGATTTCGCTTTTCGACGACGCCTATCTGACCGTTGCACCCAAGCTGTGGGTCTATGTGATGAATGAGGATGAAACCAACCCGGACCTGGCAGACTATCGGGGATATTTTGACCTGCAGGTCCAGGCAGGCGTGCCCATGGGCCTGTGCCTGGATACCCACACAAGGTGGGCTGAAGCAGGGCCGAGCATCCAGGCGGATTTAAGCTATCCATTGACCTCATTTTTCAACAACGGACTGAATCTCTACCTGCATTTTCAGTATTTCAATGGATATGCCGAACGGCTCAAGGCATACAACGAAAAAGAAGAGATTTTCCGGATCGGTTTTTCTCTGAGTCGGTAACAATGCGTACGAACAGCCACGGGCCGGTCTATCCGATTCAACAAACAGGCTTGGCCCACAACAAAACAAAAAAGTAATTCAATGATTGATTGAGACTTTCCTGTAAAAACCGTATAATGCGCTAACAATATTCCCTTATTATGCCAGCGTGTTGTGTCAGGCTTTTTTAATACAATTTAAATTGAAACGCCTGTGTGTAACATTTCTTGGTTATACCAGGCTTCGTGTATTCTGGATATCATCCTAAATTTTACTGGAAGATAATTCATGTCATTGTATGATTTATTAACAGGTCCCATCATGTGGGCGACCTTTATACTTTTTGCTGCGGGGATGATTTTCAAAACCATATCCCTGGTCCGGCTGGCGTCAGCCGCACGGCCCGGCACTGCATTCATAAACCCCAATGCCCGGTTCACCCGGTCATATAAATCATCACTTCCTGGTCGTTACCCCGTCACCTCTCTGATATCGCTCGTGTTTCATCTGATCCTTTTATTTCTGCCCCTGTTCGTAAAGGGCCACAACATTCTTTTAGACACATTCTGGGAATTCAGCCTGCCTGTGCTGTCGGATGATTTTGCAGACAACCTGACCATGATATGCATCGGCTGCGGCCTGTTTTTCCTTTTGCGCCGACTGCTGACACGACGGGTGCGGGCGATTTCGTCGCTCAGTGACTATGTGATCATCATCCTGGTGATCCTGCCTTTTCTAACCGGATTTCTTGCCTATCATCGCCTTTTTCCCTACGGGACCGTGCTCAACCTGCATATCATCACAGGCCAGTTGATGCTGGTGGCCATGCCGTTTACGCGGCTGGCGCATATGATTGCATTTTTTGTGGTGCGGATGGCAAAACCTTCAGCAATGCCGCAGCAGTTTGATACCAATAACGGGGCTGTTTAACTATGGACTTACCCAAGGACCCAATTAAAGACCCAATCAAAAAAAATGCCGGTGAAAAGGTTTTTGTCTCCACCGGACATACGGCGCATAAAACAGGCCCGGAGGCGATCAGGGCCATGCTCAAACAAAACGCACCCGAGATAAAACTGTTTTTCACCGCCTGCATCCACTGCTCCTATTGTGCAGACACCTGCTTTCTGCAGCGGAACAACCCGGATAATCCGACCTATACGCCCTCTTATAAAGTGATTCATTCCGTGGGCAAGCTGTACAAGAAAAAAGGCAAAGTCACCCCGGAAGATTTCGAAGAGATCCAGGATCTTTTATGGGTCAAATGTGCACTGTGCACCCGGTGTGTGTGCCCGATCCAGCTCAATATTCCCGGGATGATCGCCCTTGGCCGGGACATTTGCCGGTCCCAGGGGGCCGCACCCCGCTTTGCCGGCCCGGTTCCGCCGGTTGAACTGGTTCAGGACGCGCATGAGGAGGCCAGATGAACGAGAAAATTAAACTGACGGTGCACCGCCCCAATCGGCCTGTGTCACAAATACTGATTCCGGTCATTCTAACGCTGTGCGTTGTCTTTGTGGCCATATGCGGTTACGGCAAAACCTATTTTCCGGATACATTAAAATCCAAGGTCGTCGAGCAGCCCCCCGCCCTGTTTCCCCATGAAGATCACATGGATTTTGCAGATTGCCTGGACTGCCACCATGATTATAAAAACGGAACCAATGTGCTGGATGAAGACGAACTTTATGACGACAATCCGGAGATCCAGTGCGCGTTCTGCCATAATGGTAAAACATCCTTTTCTTCACTGCAGGCATTTCACCGGCAGTGTATTCAGTGCCATGATGCCCAGGGGCAGGGGCCGGTTGTGTGCGGGGAGTGCCATACGAAGTCTTAAGATAAAATAAGGATATAAGTGGTTCAATGATTAAAGCAACGCTAAAACCCATGGAAGAAATTCTGGCCCGGATCAGCGGCTACAAACGGGTGCTCATCGTCGGATGCGGCGGCTGCGTGTCTGTGTGCCTGGCAGGCGGTCAGCAGGAGGTTGAACTTTTAAACGGCGCCCTGGAGGCCGATGTAAAAACCCGGTGCCTGGACCATGACATCAGCGGATGTACGGTGGAACGTCAGTGCAATGCCCAGTTTCTGGGCGGCCTGGATCTTTTGTATAAAGATTACGACTGTCTGCTCTCCATGGCCTGCGGTGCCGGGGTCCAGCTGCTGGCAGAAAGATATCCCCAGACTCCGATATTTCCTGCGGTGAACACCATGTTCATCGGTATTGACAGGGGGCCGGGCTGGTACGAAGAGAAATGCCGGGCCTGCGGAAACTGCGTTTTGGGGTTCAGCGGCGGCATCTGCCCTGTGACCCGGTGTGCCAAAGGCCTGTACAACGGGCCCTGCGGCGGCACCGAGGCGGGCGGTAAATGTGAGGTGGACAGAAACGTGCCCTGTGCCTGGTATGAGATCTACTATCGCCTGAAGCAACAGGGCCGACTCCAGGATATGCTGGAAATAAAGCCCCCGGTGCAATGGAGAAATACGGTGCAGCAGACACTGGTCCAGCCCGGATGCCCCGGGCCTGAGGTTTAATTTCGTTTCGCCCGGAACGACTATACAATATCTCTTTTTATATGAAAGAGCTCGATAACTTATTGAGTTCTTTCATTCTTCGTTGTGGGTCGAAGCCTGGGTCATGATAGACCTGGCTCGGCCCATGGCCGTTATATGAAAGAGTTCAATAAGCTATTGCGTTCTTTCGACTTTCGTTGTGGGCTGTCCTTCAGTGATCATATGTCAGGTCAGCCCATGGCTGTTTATAAGAAAGCATGGGTAAGCTACTCAGATCTTTAAAACTTTGTTGTGGGCGATGCCCGGCAGCTGATATGTCAGGTCAGCCCATGGCTGTTTATCTGGAAAGTTGGAAAAAATCATGTGTAATACATTGAAAGAAGCACTTCGTGCAGGCCGGTTTGCCGTCACAGCGGAACTTGGCCCGCCCCAAAGCCCGGATGCCGACCATGTAAGGGAACTTGCCGCTCACTTGAAAGGCATTGTGGACGGCGTAAACATTACGGATAATCCATCCGGTACGGTGAGGATGTCCAGCTTTGCCACGGCCATGATTGCGGCCCAGGAAGGCCTGGAACCCATCTGGCAGATGACCTGCCGGGATCGTAACCGCATTGCCATGCAAAGTGAAATTTTAGGGGCCTGTGCCCTGGGCATCAAAAATTTGCTCTGCCTGTCCGGAGACCACACCACCGCAGGGAACCAGCCCGGGGCCAAGGCGGTGTACGATATCGATTCCATGCAGTTGATCTCCACAGCCGTTCGCATGCGGGACCAGCACTGTTTTCTCGATGTAGACAAACCGTTTAAGGGTGACCTGGACCTCTTTGTGGGGGCCGCCGCCAACCCCTTTGTCGAACCCCTGGAATTCAGGCCCATGCGCATGTTGAAAAAAGCCCGGGCCGGGGCTGACTTTATTCAGACCCAGTGCATTTACGATATGGATCTGTTTAAACAATGGCTTGCCGGGGTCCGGGATTTAGGCGCGGATGAGTCCTGTCATATCCTTGCCGGCGTCATCCCTCTAAAGTCCGTTGGCATGGCAAAATTTATGTCAAGCAAGGTCGCCGGTGTGATGATTCCGGAGGCCGTCATTAAAAGGATATCCGGCGTGCCCAAAGCGGATGCCGCCAAAGAAGGCATAAAAATCTGCTGTGAACAGATCCAGGAATTAAAAGAGATGAAGGGGATTTCCGGCATTCACCTTATGGCCATCGGCTGGGAACACCGGGTTGAAGAGATCCTGGTCCAGGCAGGGCTTCGCTGATCCGCCATCCCAAAGGAAAATCGCGGCACAATTCATGATGGCCCGGGCCGGGTTGGCATTACAGATCCGGGCCCATTGCTGTTTTCGCAACAAACGAGGCGGTAAAATCGCCTTTCCATATCCGGTTTTCAGTCTCGAATCTGTTTAATTTCATACACCAGACCGCCGGCCGCATAGTCCCTTGCATGTAACACATAATTTTCAGAGGCATTTTTCAACCGCTGGTCAATCTCTGCCTGATTCTCATACACTTTTTTCACTTTGCCCGGAGACCCGGTAACAAGTGAATAGGGCGGAATGATTGTTTTTTCCAGAACAACGGTACCGGCTGCAATGACGCTGCCCCGGCCAATGACGCTTTTATTTAAAAGAACGGCACCCATGCCGATGAGGCAGCCATCCTCAATGGTCGTACCATGGACGCAGCAATTGTGTCCGATGGTGACGCCGTTTCCGATGATTAACGGGGTCTGTCTGGCCACATGGCCCATGCAAAGATCCTGGATATTTGTGCGTTCACCAATGCGAATGTGGGCGACATCTCCCCGGATCACGGAATTAAACCAGACCGAAGAGTCCCGGCCGATGTATACATCCCCTATAATTTTTGCATCCGGTGCAATATAAACGGATTCGTGAACTTTTGGCGCAATGTTTTTGTAGGAGTAAAGTGCCATAACCGATACCTCTTAGCGAAAATTTGAACGGCCGGTTAAAGGACCGGCCGTTCAAAGGTTTGATCACATAAGGTCTAATATATAAATTTTTCCCGGAAAAAGGGAACCAGCTCATCGATTTTCATGCGCTGCTGTTCCATGGAGTCCCGCTCCCGGATGGTGACGGAGTTATCGTCAAGGGATTCATAGTCAAAGGTGACGCAATAGGGGGTGCCCGCCTCATCCTGGCGGCGGTAGCGCTTTCCGATGGAGCCCTGGACGTCAAAATCCATGTTCAGCCCCAGTTGCTGTACCAGGGTGTCAAAGACAGGCTTTGCATTGTCGGCAATCTTTTTGGCCAGGGGCATGACGGCAATTTTAACAGGGGCCAACTGGTTGTGAAGATGGAGCACCACCCGGGTATCGCCCTCTTTAATCTCTTCTTCTTCATAGGCATCGCACAAAAAGACCAGCGCCGAACGCTGGACCCCAAGGGAAGGTTCAATGACAAAGGGAACGTATTTTTCCTTGGCCGCCTCGTCAAAATACTTCAAATCCTTGGAAGAATACGCCATATGCTGGCTCAAGTCGTAGTCGGTCCGGGAAGCGATGCCGCACAATTCACCCCAGCCGAACGGATAGCGGTATTCAATATCGGACGTACCATTGGAGTAATGGGACAATTCAGCCGCATCATGGTCGCGCAGTCTCAAATTGTCCGGGGTAACCCCCAGCCCCAGGTACCAGTCCATGCAGAATTTTTTCCAGAAGTCATGGAACTCAAGCTCGGTGCCGGGTTTACAGAAATATTCGATTTCCATCTGCTCAAACTCACGGGTACGGAATACAAAATTGCCCGGGGTAATTTCGTTCCTGAAGGCCTTGCCGATCTGGGCAATACCAAAGGGGATCTTCTTGCGTGAGGTGGTCTGGACGTTTTTAAAATTGACAAAAATACCCTGGGCGGTTTCGGGCCGCAGATAGATATCCTTGCCTTCACCTTCAACCACGCCCTGCTGGGTTTTAAACATCAGGTTAAAGGCCTTGGGAAGCGTCCATTCAAGGCTGCCGCACTGGGGACAGGTGATGTTCTTGCTGTTAATAAAGTCCAGCATATCCTGGGGCGGGGTTTTTTCTCCGGCCCAGTTTGCGGGCTGCTCATCAGAGCTGTTCTCCTGCTGCCAGTTTTCCACAAGCTTGTCGGCCCGCTCCCGGGATTTACATTTTTTGCAGTCCATCAACGGATCGGAGAAACTGCCCACATGGCCCGAGGCTTCCCAGGCGGTGGGATTCATGAGAATGGCGGCATCCAGGCCCACCATGTCAATACGTTCGGTGACAAATTTCTTCCACCAGGCCGCTTTCAGATTCTTAAGCAGTTCCACCCCTAAAGGCCCGAAATCCCAGGCATTGGCAAGTCCGCCGTAGATTTCAGATCCCGGATATACAAAGCCCCTGCGTTTGCACAGCCCAACGACCTTGTCCATCAATGTTGCTTCTTTTTTTGGTTTCGCCATTTTTTTACTCCATGTTCCCGGACCGCCCGGATGGTGTCCAGGGTCAGCCCGTTATGATTTATCAATATTATACTTAAATAATAATCCACTGAAATTTTTAACTTTAAAAAGAGGTTGAATATACATGATTTTTATATTTTGCTGAACTGTTTTTTCAATTTTTTATACAGCTGGGGAGGGCATTGACACCAACCCAAATGTAAAAACCCTTGAAATATTATTTTTTTCTCACAAAACAGTTATGCCTTCTCAATTAAAATGATCTATGCTATTGAATTATCAAATCAACAAAATGTGGAGAAGACGTATTTATGTATGAAAAGACACCAGGGAAAGAGCCGCCCCCCCCGCCTAAAATGAGCCCCTATGTATTCACCCTTCTGCTGCTCGGATTCGGATTGTGGTGCTTTTGGGACGGGTGGCTGAATTCAGACCCGGACATGGCCGAGTATGCGCTTTTTAATCAGGTGCTAAGCGGCGTATTGATTCCCTGGGCCATATGGGATTTTTTCCACGTCAAAAGAAAATATAAAAAGAAATAAACGACGTCCAGACTGCATTTTCCATTGCGTCGCAGATCACACTGCGACGCGTTTTGAATGTAAACCCAATTTTGGCAATAAATGCCGCAGCATTTATTGCCGAGGCCCCAGAAAAACTATTTTTGTCCCAGGATCATGATTTTGGGTTTAACCCATTCATCAAATTGTTCGGGCTGAACCAACTCCAGTTCTGCGGCAGCCGCCTTTAAAGTCATGCCGTCCTGAAGCGCTTTCTTGGCGATCCGGGCGGCATTGTCATACCCGATGTGCGGAGCCAGTGCCGTGACCAGCATCAGCGAATTTTTTAAATGACGTTCAATCACCTCTAAGTTCGCAGTAATACCGGCCAGGCAATGGGAGGTGAACGAAGAGACGGCATCCCCTAAAAGCGTAACCGATTCCAGCAGATTATGAATTATCACCGGTTTAAAGACATTGAGTTCAAAATTGCCCTGGCTTGCGGCAAAACCGATGGCCGCATCATTTCCCATGACCTGGCAGGCCACCATGGTGGCGGCTTCGGCCTGGGTGGGGTTTACTTTTCCGGGCATGATCGAACTGCCCGGTTCATTGGCCGGGATATTGAGTTCTCCGATGCCGCACCTGGGGCCGCTGGCAAGCCACCGGACGTCGTTGGCGATTTTCATCAAATTGGCCGCCAGCCCTTTGAGTGCACCACTGGCGAAAACCATCTGGTCGTGTCCGGTGAGGCCGTGGAAGGTATTTTGCATCTGCGTGAACGGGTGGCCGGTTGAGTTGGCAAGTTCCTCTGCCACGGCTTTACCGAACCCCTGGGGCGCATTTAATCCGGTGCCCACTGCTGTCCCACCAATGGCAAGCGGATAGAGTGATTCCAGGGATTGCAGGATCTGGACCCGGCTGCTTTGGATCATGGCCGCCCAGCCGCTGATTTCCTGGCCAAGTGTCAGGGGCGTGGCATCCTGGAGATGGGTGCGTCCGATTTTAATGACCTTTGCAAATTTTTGGGATTTTTCTTCAAGGGCCAGACACATGCGGTCCACGGCGGGCAGCAGGGTGTCATGGATCTCAAATACCGCGGCAATATGCATGGCCGCCGGGAATGTGTCGTTGGAACTTTGGGATTTATTCACATGGTCATTGGGGTGGATGGGGCGGGTATCATCCAGCCTCTTACCGTCAAGAAGCGCGGCCCGGTTGGCGATGACCTCGTTTAAATTCATATTGGTCTGGGTACCGCTGCCGGTCTGCCAGACGTGGAGGGGGAACTGGTCGTCGTGATCTTTGTTGAGAATTTCATCGCACACCCGGATGATCAGGTCTGCTTGATGATCGTCCAGAAGGTCCATCCGCCGGTTGACGGCGGCGCACGCTTTTTTCAGGCGGGCAAAGGCATGGATCAGGGCGTTCGGCATCAACTCCCGGCCGATGGTGAAATTCTGCCGGCTGCGTTCGGTCTGGGCGCCCCACAATGCATCTACAGGCACCTCAATGGCCCCCATGGTATCATGTTCGGTACGATTCGCCATCTTTCAATTCCTCCTTTTGGCCCTCAATTGAAAAGGGCGGGTCAGTTGTGTCTGTTTCTGGAATGACGGGCTTCTCCTGCAATCTATCCGTCGGAATTCGTCAATATAACAGCTTGCCCAGGCAAGATCAAATCCCGGAGGTGACGACAATTCCAGTCAACTCTGCTATTGTTCACTGATCAAATGTGTTTTATAAAAGAAGACGTCACATCCACTCAGAACAAAGCTATAAACGATAATCAAAATTCATCGAAAGGATAGTATTCCAATGACTGATATTCCATTAACCGACGAGGAACACAAGCCCCACGGAGACCTGCTTCTTCGAACCCAGACCATGCCGGCGGATACCAACCCCAACGGGGACATTTTTGGCGGATGGGTCCTCTCCCAGATGGATATTGCAGGCAGCATCCTGGCCAAGGAGGTCACCTGCGGACGTGTGGTGACCATTGCCGTGGAAGGTATGAAATTTATCGAACCCATTCAGGTGGGAGACATCTTTTGCTGCTATGGTTACGTGGAAAAAATAGGAAACACCTCCATTACGGTTAAGCTTGAAGTGTGGGTTAAACCCATACTGCTGAACTCCTGCGGTACGGAACGGTTTAAAGTGACCGAAGCACGATTCGTCTATGTTGCCATTGATGACAATCACAAAAAAAGAGTGATTCCCAAAAAGTAAAACAATCGATCTATATTTCCATGGTTGCCGGTCATGACAGGCATGCCCATAGATCAAATGACGGAACACCAGGTTAAATAAATTCATAGCAGGTCCTTGATCTTTCCGAAATCAAAACTAATTTAACAAAAGACTAAATAAGTCTCAACTAAAAGATACGGCCGTCAAAAGAAACAGGCGGGAAGGAGATAGTATGAATTTTGAGCAGATTACCCAAAACAGACGATCCATCAACTTTTTTGACCCTGAAAAAGAGGTTCCCGGTGATGTGATCAAAAAAATGGTGGAACTGGCCGGCCACACCCCCTCCAGTTTCAATCTCCAGCCCTGGAACCTGATGATCCTAAAGGAAAAGGCGCAAAAGGAAAAACTCAAAGCCCTGGCCTGGGACCAGCCCAAAATCGTTGAAGCCCCGGTAACCATGATTGTTCTGGCAGATAAGGAAGGGTGGAAGCAGGGCCATCCCGGATTTGAACGGACCTGGCAGGAGATGGTCAAAACAGGCATGCCCGAAGAGAAACGGGATTGGTTCCTGGACGCCACAAGCTCCCTGTACAACTGGAGCCCGGACGCGAATCTGGCCTTTGCTGCCAAAAACGCAGGGTTCTTTGCCATGAGCCTGATGTATGCCGCTGTCAGTTTAGGTCTGGACTCCCACCCCATGGACGGGTTTGATCACGAAGCGGTCAAAAAAGCATTTAATATCCCTGACAGATACTGGGTTACAATCCTGCTTGCCGTGGGTTACAAAAAACCCGGACTGGTACTTGATCCACCCAAATGGCGTAAAACCTATGAAGAAATTGTTGTTGATTTTTAATAGTTAAGGGAATACTACTTAAAAGAAACTCTAAAAATAGACAAGGGGACTGATGCCAAACTTCAGGCCCCTTTTGTATTTTAACAATCAATCGGCGGCCATGAAATTTGATTTTCATGGATTGAAAGCGTAATATCATAATCAATGGTTTCCGGTGTTGTCTTAATATAATCGCACGCGTCCAAGACAGTACCGGATTAATTTTTACAGGCAGTGTTCATCCAGATATTATGAATTTTCATTTCCTAAAAAAACTAACATGGTTTAAAAATGTCGTTGCTGCACCCTGAAGCGCCCTCCCGGAAAGGGAGACTTCTTTCCCCGGGGCGGATCTCCATGATCAGTTATGCCGTGTTGATTCTGCTTGGTGCCATGTTACTTCTTTTGCCCGCAGCCACGGAACAAGGCGAGATCGGCTTTATTGACGCCCTTTTCACATCGGCTTCGGCCGTTTGCGTCACAGGGCTGGTTGTGGTGGATACCGCGTCGACCTTCACCTTTTTCGGCAAAGCGGTCATCATGACCCTGATCCAGGCCGGGGGCATCGGTATCATGGTGTTGTCCACCATGTTCCTGCTCACCCTGGGCAAGCGCGTAGGCATGACCGGCCGGCAGATGCTCTCTGACACCTACAGTTACGGCCAGGGAAAAAATGTATATTCACTGGTCAAAGAGATACTTATCTTTACATTTGTTATTGAGTTCATCGGGGCCGTATTCATGCTGCCCGATTTTCTTGGCAGGTTTCCGGTGGATACGGCCATCTGTTATGCGGTATTCCATTCGGTCAGCGCGTTCTGCAACGCAGGATTCTCAATGCTTCCAGACAGTTTCACCCAATATAGCGGCAGCTGGCTGATGAATTTTGACATCTGCTTTCTCATTATCACCGGCGGCATCGGTTTCATTGTCATGGCTGAAATCCGGCAGAAATTTTCATTTTCAAAACGGTGCTGGTCCAAACTGAGCCTGCATACACGGCTGACCTTGACCGCCACCCTGGTCCTGTTGATCGGCAGTACGCTGCTGTTTTTTATCCTGGAGTGGTCCAATACCCTAAGAGACCTGCCCCTGCACACCAAATTTCTGGCCTCTTTTTTCCAGGCCGTTAATACCCGGACCGCCGGGTTCAACACCCTTGACATCGGCAGCCTGGCCAATGAAACACTTTTTATCAGTATTCTTCTGATGTTTGTGGGCACAGCCCCCGGCTCCTGCGGCGGCGGGGTCAAGGTCACCACGATATCCAGCCTTGCCATTCTGGGATATTCCAGATTCCGGGGCGAGGAACACCCCCATATATTTTATCGCAGGGTGTCTGATGCCAGTATATCCAAGGCGGTGAGCCTCATTATCATCAGTATGCTGGTGATCGTCATTGGTGTGGTGCTGCTCCAGCAGACCGAAATCGGTGATGTCTCCCATACTCTGAGCCGGGGGGCTTTTCTTGAAATCCTCTATGAGGTGGTCAGTGCATTTGGTACCGTGGGGCTGTCCACCGGTATTACCTCGAGCTTTTCAGGGTTTGGCAAACTGATTATCATATGCATGATGTTCATCGGTCGCCTGGGTCCCATGGGGATTGCCATGGCCGTAAGTAAAAAAGGCAAACCAAGTAAATTTTCCTATGCCCAGGAAAATATAATGATTGGTTAAAGGAAAATCATATGAAACAATTTCTGATTATCGGCCTGGGAAATTTCGGGTTTTACCTGGCCACCCATTTATATAGTAAAGGCCACGATGTCATGGCCGTTGATAAAAGCCCTGCCCTCGTCCAAGCCATTAAAGACCATGTCACCCAGGCCGTGATTGCGGATGCCACGGATGCGGCCACCCTCAACGAGCTGGGGGTCAAAAATGTGGACACGGCCGTGGTGGGGATCGGCTCGGTGCTTGGTGATTCCATCCTTGCCGTGCTTAACCTTCAGGAACTGGGCATCAAGCACATTGTGGCCAAAGCCATCAGTGATCCCCACAAAAAAGTTTTGGAAAAACTGGGGATCGAAGAGATCATCTTCCCGGAAAAAGATACGGCGCTCTCCATGGCAAGAAAACTGGATAACCCCAGCCTCATAGATTATCTGCCGTTCATGGAAGGATATGGCATCATTGAGCTGACCGTGCCTGAAAAATTTGTGGGCAAAAGTCTTAAACAAATAAACCTGACCAATAAATACGGCGTTCAGGTGGTTGCAATAAAAGGTCGGGACGCTGATCATACACGGTTCTCCCCCAAGGCCGATCACATTTTAAACCAGGAAGATATCCTGATTCTGCTCGGACCGGAAAAAGGGCTGGATACCCTGAAAACCGCCTCCCCAAAATAAAGGCGCCTGCATTAGGCCAGGGCCACACAACAGAACGACAGGGTAAGCGCATTTATATTCAAGAGGTCATCCCGATAGCGATGGCGAAGTTCAAATAACCGACAAAATTATAAATGCGTTCCCCCTGAACAGAACGATGAAAGAAGTATGTATGCTAAACAATTTATGTTATAAATGTAGTTTGACCATCCTGATATATCACTCAGGAAAATAGACGTCTTAGGGGCTTGAAAAAAAAATCCTCCATCTTATATGCCCTTTTGTCCATATTCTTTGTTGCGACGCAGGGCATGCGGGTCTCTTAAGCTCCAAAAGTATTTGCACCTCATTAGTAAAAGGAGATTTTATGGATCAAGACAAATTCGGCAGTAAAGATCAACTAAAATTGTCCAGTGCAACGGCGCAGTTCTATAGACTTGAGACCTTGGAAAAACAAGGGATCGGAAACATCTCAAGCCTGCCGTTTTCAATTAAAATATTATTGGAGCAGACCCTGCGCAACCTGGACTACTTCCAAGTCAATGAAGAAGATATCGTCGCATTGGCCAACTGGGAGCCCAAACAGAAATCCGACAAAGAGATCCCGTTTAAGCCGGCCCGGGTCATTTTGCAGGACTTGACAGGGGTTCCCGCCCTGGTGGATCTGGCTGCCCTGCGGACATCCATGAGCCAGTTGGGGGGCAATCCTGCGGTGATCAACCCCAAAATACCTGTGGATCTGATTATTGATCACTCCATTCAGGTGGATTCCTTCGGCCAATCAAATTCCCTGCAGCTCAATATGGAAAAGGAATTTGAACGTAACCGGGAAAGATACGAATTTTTGAAATGGGGACAGAAAAACTTCCAGAATATGCGGATATTTCCTCCCGGCGTGGGCATTGTTCACCAGGTGAACCTGGAGTCTTTGGCCAATGTCGTGCAAATGAGAGATAACGTCTGCTTTTCCGACACCGTGGTGGGTACAGATTCCCATACGCCCATGGTCAACGGTCTGGGCGTGCTGGGCTGGGGCGTTGGCGGCATTGAAGCCGAATCCGTCATGCTGGGCCAGCCCATTTATATGCAGATCCCCCAGGTGGTCGGATTCAAGCTGACCGGAAAAATGGGCCCCGGCACCACGGCCACGGACCTGGTTTTCAGGATCGTTCAAATTTTAAGGGAAGTGGGTGTGGTGGAAAAATTTGTTGAATTCTATGGCGACGGCCTTTCAGGCCTCAGCCTTGCCGACAGGGCCACCATCTCAAACATGGCCCCTGAGTACGGGGCAACCATGGGTTTTTTCCCCACGGATGATGAGACCCTGGCATATCTGAAAGAGACCGGCAGAACGCCTGAGATCATTGAACGGGTTGAAATTTACTGCAAAGAGCAGGGGCTTTTCAGAACCGACGGCATGACCGCCCCACAATTTTCCGAGGAAATTGAGCTGGATCTTTCAACCATCGAACCCTCCCTGGCAGGTCCCAAACGGCCGATGGATCGCATCGGATTGTCGAGCATGAAGTCAACATGGGAAAAAACCCTGACCGCACCTGTCGGCCCCCAGGGGTATGAGTTAAAAGAGAATGAACTGTCTGCCCAGGCAGAGATCACCCCGTCCGACTCGGAAGAACCCTTTACCCTGGCCCACGGCTCTGTTGTTCTGGCGGCCATCACCTCCTGCACCAACACCAGCAATCCGTCCGTCATGATCGCCGCCGGGTTACTGGCCCAAAAAGCGGTGGAAAAGGGGCTGAAAACCAAACCATGGGTCAAAACATCCCTGGCACCCGGCTCAAGGGTTGTCACCGATTACCTGGAAAAATCAAAACTTGATAAATTTTTAGAACAACTTGGATTTTTTACGGTCGGGTATGGCTGTACAAGCTGTATCGGCAATTCCGGTCCCCTGTCGGAACCGATCACCAAAGCCATAACAGACAACGACCTGGTCGTTGCATCTGTACTCTCGGGCAACCGGAATTTTGAAGGCAGAGTCAATCCGCACACAAAAGCCAATTATCTGGCAAGCCCGCCGCTTGTTGTGGCCTATGCCATCGCAGGAACAGTCAATACCAACCTTGCGGAAAATCCCCTGGGAACGGATAAGGACGGTAACCCGGTCTACCTGAAAGATATCTGGCCGGATACAAACGAAATTGCAGACGTCATCTCGATGATCACCCCGGACATGTATCTACAGCGGTACAGCAATTTTGAAACCCTGTCTCCGCTCTGGAACGAAATCCCCACCAAGGGCGATGAGGTGTATGAATGGGATGAATCCTCAACCTATATCAGAAATCCGCCCTTCTTCGTGAACATGAGCAAGGAGTTGAAACCCGACAGTGATATTGTGGACGCCACGGTCCTGGTTAAGGTTGGAGATTCGGTCACCACCGACCATATTTCACCGGCCGGCGCCATCGCACAAAAGACACCGGCAGCACAATATCTGCTTGATCACAACATTGCCCTGGCAGATTTTAATTCATATGGGTCGAGAAGGGGCAATGACCAGGTGATGGTCCGGGGCACCTTTGCCAATATCCGCTTGAGAAACCAGCTTGCACCCGGCACCGAAGGCGGTATCACCACATATCTTCCCACCGGTGAACAGATGTCAATTTTTGACGCGGCCCAAAAATATAAAGAGGCCGAAACGCCCTTGATTGTTCTGGCCGGAAAGGAATACGGCACCGGTTCTTCACGGGATTGGGCGGCCAAGGGGACGTATCTGTTAGGCGTCAAAGCGGTGATTGCCACCAGCTACGAAAGGATTCACAGATCCAACCTCCTGGGCATGGGCGTTTTACCCCTGCAGTTTAAAGACGGCAGCTCGCACGAGTCTTTGAACCTGACCGGTAAAGAATCCTATTCCATTTTAGGACTCAGTGACGGTATCAAACCCGGCATGGAATTGACGCTGAAAGCGGATGACCAGGAAATTCCGGTGCTGCTTAGATTGGACACCCCCGTGGAAATTGAATACTATCGAAACGGCGGGATTCTGCATACCGTATTAAGGAACTTCATGAAAGAGGTAGGCTAATTTTAAAAGGGGAGTGGAAACCATCCACTCCCCTTTGTCGTTTACTTAAGTGCGCAACTGCCTACACTATCTTTTCCGTCATTTTGATGTTCAGAGCGGCAAGCCCCTCTAATACAGGTTCGTAGATCTCTTTTTTGGTGGGAATCTGGACCCCTGTCAGGTCAATTTTACCTTCGGCCATGAGCTTGATCCCGATACCCAGCGGCAGGCTCACGGTTCTTGCCATTGACGAATCCCCATTGGGAATACCGTAATCAATCAAAGTGGAAGTGATGGTGGATTGACTTTCATCCGCATTTTCCACAATAAAAGTGTGGCGCAGCAAAAGCATATCCTTCTCGCCGGGCTTATACGGCAGTTTTTCCATCAATTTTTCACTGAGAATATCCAGGCGGTTGTTCAAGTCAGGCATTTTCTCGTTTGAGAACAATCCCAGCCATTCCATATTCCGGATCACGAAATGCTCTTTCTCCAGCCCGGCTTTTTCGGCAACGGCTGCCACCACATCGCCACTGGCCATCACCCCGGCAATATCAGCCATCATCTGTTTGTAGGAGATATTGGACAAGGAGGGTCTTGGGGTATCATCCACCAGGCCTAAATCCACAATTTTTTTAAGGGTATCGCACCAGCCGATGTTCCGGTAGGTCCCACGCATAATGGTCAGGGCATCCTTTAATCCGTAAATTTCCTTGTAGGGCAGGGAATTTCTGTTGGGATAGACTTCAAACTTGCCTAACCCTTCCACAGTCTCCACACGGTAGTTGAGGAACAGATCCTCTCCCTTGATGTCGATAACTTTATCATTTTTAAGGAAACGGGCCGCATTCCTGGAGGCCAGAACCACCCCTTTGGGGCTCCATGAAAATTTGTAGCCAAAGGGATTGTCATTGTCTTCGGGCGCCGGCAGGCCGCCGCAGATGGAATAGAAATGACGGATTTTGCCCCCCTGGTCGTGGACCTTGTCAATGACCTGCATGGCGGACATATGGTCAATGCCGGGGTCCACGCCGATTTCATTTAGGAACAGCAGATTTTTGGCTTTGACATCGGCATCCAGGGCGCGCATATCATCACTCACATAGGAGGTTGTGGCCATAAATTTATCAAATTTCAGGCAGGTTTTGGCCACAGTGAGGTGCAGGGTCCAGGGCAGAAGGCTGACGATGATGTCATGTTGTTTTACCAGTGCATCCAGGGCGTCCTGCTCTTCCACTACAAGCTGGCAGGCGGTCCCGTTCTCAAACCCCTGGACGATTCTTTGCGCCTTTTCAAGGGTTCTTGAGGCCACTGTGACCTTAAAATTATTTTCCAGCAAAAAGACCACGCCGGGTCTGCTCACCAGGCCTGCGCCCAGTATCAATATGTTTTTCATGGGTGTTTCCTTAACTATTATCTGAACAAAAACTCTGTATTTAAACGAAAAGCGCCCCGGATGCAAGCCGCAGGTGGGTGACTTTTCGTTCAAACACTAAATAAAATTTTTCATGTATTCGTAGTCCGGGGTGAGCTGGCCTTTGTGAAGGATCAGTGCTTTTTTGATGGCATAGGGCAGTACCAGATCCTGAAAAGAAGTTTCAAAATCGGCTGTGACAATATCCGACGCAAATCCCTTCAATACTTGGGAAAAGAACATGGAGGACTCTTTTGAAAACTCACAGGGCAGGTTGTCAATGGCCATGACCGTAATCCCGTCCTTGGTGATGCCGTCTTCAAAGGTATCGGTTCCGGGCAGGTATGTAAAACAGGCGTTGTCCGGCATGGTGGCATCTTTTGTGATTTCAATGGAACCTTCTATATCACAACTGATGTCCCCGATGACCGAAAGTTTGGAGGGTTTGTCGGCAGCATCCTGAAGTCCTTTGGCGGTCACAAGTCTGGGATAATCCTCGGTCCAGTAAATGCAATTGACCAGGATGTCCATTTGGGGCAGAAAACCGTCCATGATGGACCGGTATTTTTCAGGATGGTCATAGTAGTCCTGGAGATTGAACGCACCGTCCATGGGGGTAACCATGTCAGCTTCCTTGAATACCACTTTATAAATGTGGTGGCGATCCGGGCTGGCCTGTTCCCGGACCTGGGTGATCTGGTCCGGTGTAATCTCTTTGACCGGAAGAATATCCAGGATCAGCTGGGCCCCCTGGGACACATTCCCGTATCCGGCAAAGCCGACCACAAGCGGGGCCATCTCTTCGGGCAGCCCCTGGCCTGCAATCTGCGCTCCGATGGTTTTAATATGGGCTTTAGCATCATCCAAGGAGTCGTACGCATAGGCCTGTTTTATCCCATCAAGGGGGGATTGAATTCCCTTTTGGGCTGCCTTTTGTGCAAAGGCGAACAGGGTCTCGATCATACCGGCATAGCCTGCATGGGCACCGAAAAAGATCAATCTCTGATTCTTTTCATTGACGATGCGTTCGTAGTCAATGAGATTGCATTTAAGATCCACCAGCCGTTGGAGCAGGCCCATATTATAAGGCTGTCCTTTAATGGTATGGGAAAAAAAGATATAGGTTTTGCCCTGGGCAAGCAGATCCACCGGGATCTCTTTTACGGCAAAAACCGTATCAACCCCGCTTAAGTCTTCCTGGACAATCGCCTCGTTTTTTTCAAATTCATCATCCGTGTAAATCCTGAGCGTTGAGGGCTGAACCACAGCCTCAATGCCGAACCGGTCTTTAAGCTCTTTTACATCTTCAGGAATCAGCGGAACCCGTCGTTCCCATTTGTTCTTGTCCTCTCTTCGAATACCGAGGTATTTTTTCATATGTTCTCTTTCCGTAAAGATCTTATATTCATTAATACGTTATATTTTCCGCCACTTAAATAACGTTAGATCTATAACAGATATAGGTATTTCATTCAATATATTAATGGTATACCAGTGAACATACCAGGCATAATTACGTGGGAATTGGTTCTAATATCGACGACTGTAGGGGCAGGCCCCTGTGCCTGCCCTGCCCCTGTGCCTGCCCTGCCCTTGTACCGACCCCAACAAGGGCAACCACAGGGGATTGCCCCTACAACAAATGGCCGACGCCTGAAAGCCTGCTTCAGTTTACGCCCAAGCTTTGCTGTTTCTTTCCATCGGGACCGGGCTCATGCAGCTTGGCAGCTAACGATCGCGTTTTTCGTTCACGCATCTCCATCATGATACGCCGCATTTTAGCCGCATCGGTCTGTGACCGGGCCGCCTGCCGGTTAAACGCCTGCCCGGTTTTGTGCTGGGCGGCAAAAGCAAGATACTGGTCTGCCGGGATCCGGGTCTGCCAGTGACCGGTGAGCATGGCGGCACCGATACCAAGGCTGAAAATGATCAGAAAAATGCCCGCCACAACGCCGGGGCCAACGCCTGCCCCACCAGGAAAATACGAAAAAGAGAGGGCTTCTTTTTCAGGACAATGGGAAACGCAGTTCAAACAGCCCAGACACTCCGGAGAGCGAACCGTTGTTTTAGTGCTGACCGAAATCAAGCCGGGGCAGTGGCGGTCACATTTTTTGCACCCGACACACCGGTCAGGGTTTCGATGCACCCGCGCCGGACTGAGAAATCCGATGGCACCCAACAGGGCACCATAGGGACAAAGATACCGGCACCAAAACCTTCGAAAAAGAACGGACAGCAGCACCAGCAGCAAGATAACGCCAAAGGCCACCGGTGTGATGTGTGTAAAGAACCAGAGCATTTTTAAATCGGCGAACCGGTTGGCACTGCTGTTTAAAAAGCCCTCAATCCCGACCTGGGGCATCACGAAAAAAATTTGAAAGATGAAAAAAGCCGCCAGGATATATTTAATGGCTCCAAGCACCAGGTCCAGCCACCGGGGCATAACCGGCGGATGCCGGAACAACTTTGCGTTGAGCCGGTCAAGGTAATCGCTGATCAGTCCCACCGGACAGACCCAGGCGCAAAATCCCCGCCGGACAAGCAGGGCAGAGCCGCAGATGATCAAAAAAATCACAAGGCCTGCCGGATGAATGTCAGGGAAAGTGTGGGTGGAGATTAAATGCCGAAAACTGAGCAGCGCGCTGATGGGCAAAAACGCATCCACGCTGTCAGGCCGATGGAATCCCGGCATAACGCCTCGTTCAAGGCTTGCCGCAAACAAATAAAACCGAATACCGCTAAATACTACAATACCCAGAAACAGGTGCTGCACCCATTGCCTGGGCGACCATTTCCATCTCATATACACGCCCTTTGAATCATTGGCGGGGTAGCCGGTCAAGGCAAATTCCTACAAAATGGACATGGCCCGGCCATCCCGTTATTTCTAACGGAGGCCAATATAACACCGCATATTTTTAAGACAAATTATCGTTTGGTTATGAATTTGAGTCGTTTGGGGTTAGTCAAAAAATCGGCTGATCCGATTAAATCAGGTAGAGAACCATGGCAAGGGTCCCCAAAAGGGAGTGGGAAAGTGCAACACCCCAGATATTGGGTCTTTTGATGAATATGATTCCCCAGGCAAGCCCGCTGACCATCGCCATAACGAGCAGGGGCGGATGGTTGTAAATGATATGCAGGAAACAAAAAGACAAGGTGGATATGCATAGAAAAAAACGGTTTCCCAATCCGGGTATCCGCTTGATTTCCAAAAATAAAATCCCCCTGAAAAACAGTTCCTGGACAGGTCCTAAAAAGAAAAAGTAAAACAGATACACATAAACAGGGGTAGTCTGAAACTGTGGACGCGCCCCCCCGGCTTTCTGCATCAAGATAAGCCCGATGCCGCCGGCCACACAGAAAAACAAATTCCAGATCAAGGAACTTTGCAGATTATCCGTTCGAAATCCCAGTTCCGCAAGGCTGTACTGCCGGGACACACAAAACCAAACCAGCGCGGCCAATGCACAAAAGCAGACAAAGAACCGATACGCAAAGGGAATAAGTTTCAGCCAGATAAGGGCTACCGGGGCATGGCAAAGGAAGAGCAGCAAAAAAAGAGACCGGTAGGAGGCACGAATTTGAGCTGCGCCCTGCCCATGGATGTTAATTTTCTGTTCTGTCTTGGCAACGGAGAAAGCAGCCAATGTCGCTTGTTTTGAGTTCATCAATGTGCCTTGTGACCTGCGTATCCCATGGAAATAATTAGAAGCATTTTCGGATACTAACACAATCTTAACAAAAACAAAATGATTGTTCTTGACACCCGACATCCTTTATACTACAGGAGCATTTAATCCATGCCCAGAAGGGCATACAAAACAGACAACACCGATAGACCCAATATATTTAAACGGCCACGAAGGCTTTGCAAAAAAACACACTATTTTTGCATTCTCTTTGTGGCCGTTTTTTGTTTGAACGATATACATGACTTGCGTGAACACAAAAAAATTGACTAAATTCCTGGTCGGACCAGGAACACTGATCCTTACGCTGGCCGGGACAGGGCTTTGCTGCATTCAAATCGGCTCCTGCCAAGTTCCTTTTTTTATGGTCGTCAAAACCATTTCATCCCATCTGCTGCACTGGCCTGACCCGGCCACCATTCCGGCGTTGAATCACACCATTATCTGGGAGATCCGGCTTCCCCGAACGCTTCTGGCCATGGCCGTGGGCGTGTGTCTCTCTGTTTCCGGCGTGGTATTCCAGGGCTGTTTCAGGAACCCGCTTGTGGAACCCTATGTCCTGGGAGCCTCTTCTGGCGCGGCCTTTGGCGCGGCATTGGGCATTGTATTCCCGGCATTTTTTCTCTCGGTTCAGATCATGGCCTTTGTGTTTTCGGCCCTGGCCGTGGCCATGGCGTATACCATGGCCCGAACCGGACCGGACACCCCGGTGGTCACCCTGGTCCTTTCGGGCATTATCACAGGCTCGGTGTTTGCCGCCCTGGTTGGCCTGCTCAAATACCTGGCCCAGGATACGGCCCTGCGGGAAATTGTGTTCTGGCTCATGGGGGGATTCTACTATGCCGGATGGCAGGAGGTCAGAATACTGTTTGCAGTCGCAGCCGTAGGGCTATGCATTGTCTGGATCTCGGGCTGGCAGCTCAATGTGCTGTCCATGGGGGAGGAAGAGGCCAAAAGCCTTGGCATCAACCCGGGCCGGACCCAGTTCACGCTCATCAGCCTTGCCACCCTCATGACGGCAGCTGCGGTCTCGGCCACAGGCATCATTGCCTGGGTGGGCCTGATGATCCCCCATGGGGCCAGACTTGTGACCGGCCCGGACCATCGCCGGGTGGTGCCGGTATCCGCTGTCCTGGGCGCGATCTACCTTATTATATGCGATACCCTGGCCCGGACATTGACCACGGCTGAAATTCCCATCGGCATCATCACCTCCCTGGTGGGAGCGCCCTATCTGTTTTACCTGGTCAGAACCCGGGGCGGGCAGATGTTTGGAAGATAATATGCTCAAAGTCAACGATCTTACCTTTTCATACGGCAGACACCGTGTGCTCGAAGATATCAGTTTCCACGTCAAAAAAAGGGAATTATGCGCCCTGTTCGGGCCCAACGGTACGGGCAAAACCACCCTGTTCAGATGCTGCCTTAACTTTCTAAGCCCGGACAGCGGTACCGTCCGGATCAACGGCATGGATATCCGCAGGCTCAAATCAAGACAGATGGCCAGATCTGTGGCCTACGTGCCCCAGGCCCACCAGTGTGCATTTCCCTTTACCGTCGGCCAGGTGGTTCTCATGGGCCGAACCCCGCATCTGAACCGCTTTTTTACCCCAGGGGCCAAGGACCGTAAGCTCGCAGATCACGCCATGCAGGTCTTGGACATCCATCACCTGGCGGACACAGCCTTTAACCAGCTTTCCGGGGGCCAGCAGCAGATGGTTCTCATTGCCAGGGCCATTGCCCAGGAGACCGGGCTGATATTTCTGGATGAACCGGCTGCGGCCCTGGATTTTAAAAACCAGATTCGCCTGTGGCAGACACTTCAACACATCGTGGAACAGGGAACCGCCATTCTGGCCTGTACCCACGATCCCAACCATGTCTCCTGGTTCTGCCATTCCACGGTGGTTCTGGACAAATCGGGACTTGTTGCCAAGGGTTCCACCGGACAGGTCATGACCCAAGAGATGATGAACCGCATCTATAAAGACACCTGCCAGGTCAAAGAGGTAAATGGACTTAAAATCATGGTGCCCGGAACTATGGACACACAACCCACCAATGTTGTTGCATTCCCCGGCAACTCAAAAGGAATACGCCGCCAATGACACATAAACCTGTTTTTTATTTTACTGCACTTTTGATCATCGTCTTATCATGGGCCAGCCCGTTAGGGGCGGCACCGACAAAAACGCTCACCATCACTGATTTTGAAGGTCGGCAGATAAAAATCCCGACACAAATCAAACGGGTGGTCACCATCAGTGACGGCATGATCGCCGGTGTCATGACAAGTCTTGGACAGGCAGAAAAAATTGTGGGCATCGGGTCGCCCTGCCTGCCCAAAATCTGGGAATATGACATTCCCGCCACCACAGGTGCGGCCCATGAATACAGAGAAGGAATGAACCCCGTATTCTTTCTCAATCCATTTTTAGCAGATCTGCCCCTGGTCAGCCATTTTGGTTCGGGCATCAATTTTGAGGCCATTGCCAAGCTGACCCCGGACCTGATTATCGTGCGCACAGGGTCCTGTTCCTTGGCCGCCTCAAAGGATATTCTTGCCAAAAACATCCGGCTTTTATCTTCCCTGGGCGCGCCTTTGGTGGTGCTCCATGGACCTAACACCTTTGACCGGCCGGACATCAGCAGTTTAAGCCGGGAAATCATGCTGTTGGGCCAGGTATTTCAAAAACAGGCCCGGGCAAAGGAAGTGGCGGACTTTCTTTTATCATCGGTCAACGATATCAAAGCCCGGACAGCGGATATCCCGGCAGACCAGCAAAAGCGGGTGCTGATGCTCGGGCTCTCGCCCACGGCCCGGGAAAACGGCGGCGCCGGACACGTCAAAGGTGAGAAAACCATCCAGACCTATCTGCTCAACGAATTTGCCCATGCCAGAAATGCGTTTTCCGGCACAGGGGCCTGGAATATTCTCAATGCCGAGCAGCTTATCTCCCTGGACCCGGATCTCATTGTACTGGTTACGGCCTGGGGATATCATCCGCCCGAGGAGCTGTATGACGCCCCATACTACAAAAACCTGCGTCACATGCGGGCCGTAAAAAACAAAACCGTCACCGCCCTGCCCTGGACCCCATGTAACTGCGAAAAACGCCTGGAATATCCCATTGATGTAATGGTCATGGCCCGGGCCGCATACCCGGAACGTTTCACGGACATCGATTTTTGCCGCTGGCTTCACCAGTTTTATATGACGGTTTACGGTGTAAGCCGGGATACGGCCGCCCAACTTGTATCCTGTCAGTGGATGGACTGGGCCTGTAAAGGAGAGAATAAATGACATCATTATATGAACAGCGAAAAGAATTTTTTAACCAGCGGGCCGCCGGCTGGCTGGACAATCATTACAAAAACCCGGACACGGACCGGCATGATCTCTATGCAGAGCGTCTTGGGTCCATCGTCTCCTTTCTGAACCTTGACCCGGACAGCCGGGTTCTGGATATCGGATGCGGTGCCGGAGTGCTGGTGCCCTATCTTCTTGAACAACTCTCTTCTGCGGGCCGGTTGATCGAGATGGATTTTTCAGACCAGATGATCAAAGCCAACCAAGAACGTCATACAGACCAACGTATCCGCTTTATCTGCTGTGATGCCGCGCAAATGGAACTTGAGCCCCAGAGCCTGGATGCCGTGATCTGCTTTGCCGCATTTCCCCATTTCAGTGATCCGGAACAGGCGCTCAAACGGATGTCAAAAGCGCTGAAACCCAAAGGACACCTGGTGATCGCCCACCTGATGTCATCGTCTCAACTGGCGGCGCACCACCATTCCCACACCCCGGTCAGCCAGGACCGCCTGCCCGAAAGAGAGACCCTGTTTCAATGGATCACCGGCAGCGGATTTGACATTGAAACCTTTAAAGATGAGCCGGGTCTTTACCTTGTGGCAGCCGTTAAATCCTGAACCGTTATTTCTGAAATGTAATTCAGCCCCGGCATTGAAATTTTCTTACTTTTTTGTCAGCCAGCTGACAGACAGATGGATTTTCCACTTATATTTTGATACATGCAAATAAATGCACCGCATCGAAAACCTGGAGGAAAACCATGAACAAAGAGACGCGCCAATCAGATCAAGTATCTGATATTATAGAAAAATCAATACTATCAACATCACTGAATGAAAATAGCTGGGCTGCCCTGAGCCAATCCCAGGATTTATTTTCCAAATCGTTAAAACTTGGCAGGGTCCGGGGTGTAGTCGACATCATCATCGATACCCCAGGGCAAAGTGGCAGAGACGATTCTGAGTACATTCAACTCATCCGGGAATTGATCCAGAATGACATCCTGGTAACAATATCCGGGTCCAAAACTGTAGAACGCAGCTTGTTGGGGATGATGGATGCAGACCTTTTCCAACATGCAGAGGAAGGGCTTTCTGAATTTTGCGGCTTCATCGGCGTGCAACCGGTTCTGGAAATTGCTGGGATAGATGAATCCGAGATTGTTAATTTTTACAATGAGGCCGCCCAACGCGCTGATGTAAAAATAGAGGATCTGCCGGTGGCGCAGGTTGCCCCCCAAGGACAAACAGGGCAGCTCAAAAATATCTTCGCTATGGGAAAAAATCCTATGGATACAGCGGAGTTGATTAATGCGCAGATACACGAAAAACGACTGGCTTTGAATTGGTGCGACCGCTGCAGCGGCGCATTTTCACCCTTTTCATAACACCAGGCACGGGCAGGCTGTCCATCGACACCGGTCACTGTACAACTCAAGTAGATTCTAAGGCTTCCAGGCGGGCAAGATCTGCAATAAGAAACTTGCCCCGTCCCAGCTTCTGGATTAGGTTCTGTTTGGAAAGCTGGTTTAAAAAGGTGGATACCGTCTGCCGGGTGGAGCCCACCAGAAAGGCGATCTGTTCAACGGAAAGATCAATTTTGATGATGATCCCCCCGTCGGGGGCAGGGCTGCCGTGCCTTTGGGCTTCGTTGACCAGAAGCCCGACCAGACGGCTGTTGACATCTTTGAAAATCAGATTCTCAATAATGTTAAATGAGTTCTTCAGCATACTGCCCAGTACACCGATCATGGCTTTGGCCACTTCCGGGTCATCCAGCATATTCTGCCTGAATGTTTCAACGTCTGCGGTTAAGAGCTCTATCTTATCCAGGGCCTGCACAAAGGCACGTGTGTGTGCAGAGTAGATATCACCTTTGGAGAGAATACCGATATTGAACTCTTTATCTTCGTACCCCAGATAGACCCGGGCCCGGCCCTCGGCCACGATAAAAATTTGGTTTTCACCGCTTTCAGGCTGGCAGACGAACGCCCCTTTGGGATAGCTGCGCTTTTTTAAGGCCGCATACAATTCAGCAAATTCCGGGCGCTGGAGATGGGCCAGAAGATTTTCTTCCAATAATTTCATCATTTAAAAAAGGGGCAAATTGCCTTTGCCCCTTTATCGAAATCCTTTGTCAAACGTCTTTGTAAAAACCAGAGAGGCTATTTTTTATGTGCCGATGATTGTCACGTTGACTTTCCGGGTTCTGGGCCCGTCAAACTCGCAGAAAAAAAGACTTTGCCAGGTGCCCAGCACCAGATTTCCATTTTCAAGGGCAACGGTTTCAGACGGCCCGAACAGGCTGACCTTGATGTGGGCCGCTGAATTGCCTTCCATGTGCGTAAAGTTGTCATCAAAGGGGATCACCTTGTTGATGCAGGATAAAATATCCACGGGCACGGCCGGATCCGCATTTTCATTAATGGTCACCGCCCCAGTGGTGTGCATGGAAAAAACATGCACAAGCCCGTTGCGTATGCCCGACTCCCGTACAATCTCCCGGACCTGGGCCGTAATGTCCACCATCTGGGTCCTGGCTCCGGTTTTAATTGAAAACTGCATCGGTCACTTAATCCCCCCTGATTCGCTTTTAACTGGTAGCTGTACGCTTCCCAAGTTTGGACGAAAAGTTGCCCAGATGCAAGGCGCAGAAAAATTTGTAACCGGAGCAACCTAATGGTTGTGAGGATTGCAAATTTTTCTGCAACGCCGCAGGTGGGTGACTTAGCGTTCAAACACTATTTTACATTTCTAAGGCGGTTTTTACGATATTCTCTGCGGAAAACCCAAACTCTTTGAGAACTGTCCCGCCGGGGGCTGATGCGCCGAACCGTTCAATGCTGATGCTCTTGCCCTGGCTGCCCGTATATTTTTCCCAGCCCATGGAAATGCCCGCTTCAACGGCCAGGCGTTTGGTAACAGCGGCAGGCAGAATTCTCTCTTTATATGCCTCGGGCGCCTTTTCAAAGAGTTCCCAGGAGAGCAGGGAGACCACGGAGGCCTTGATGTTGTGCTCTTTTTCCAGAACCTCTGCGGCGGCCACGCTGATGTGAACCTCGGACCCCGTGGCAATGATCAGCATATCCGGGGTCTTGCCCGCACTTTTCACGGTGTACCCGCCCCATATCATATCGCCGTCTGAGTTGGACAGGTCCAGGGTGGGCAGCTTCTGACGGGACAGAATCAAGGCGGTGGGGCTGTTCAGGGTGCCCAGGGCTTTTTTCCAGGCCAGGGCCGTCTCATTGGCATCTGCCGGACGGATTACGGTAAGGCCGGGGATCGCACGTAACGACGCCACATGTTCTACAGGCTGGTGGGTCGGTCCGTCTTCGCCCACAGCCACGGAGTCATGGGTAAACACATAGATAATGGGCAGACGCATCAGGGAAGCCACCCGGATGGCCGGACGCATGTAGTCGGCGAACACCAGGAAGGTGCCGCCAAAGGGACGAACCCCGCCGTGCAGGTACATGCCGCTCATGATGGCCCCCATGGCATGCTCCCGGACGCCGAAACGCATGTTTCTGCCGGACCATGCCTCTTTCTGGAACACCTCGGCACAGTTCATGTAGGTTTTGTTGGACGGTGCAAGGTCGGCAGATCCGCCCATTAACGCCGGCAGGTTCGGTGCGATGCTGTTGAGCACCTGGCCGGACGCCGCCCGTGTGGCCACAGGTCCGTCCTCGGGCTTGAACACAGGAATCTCCTTGTCCCATCCCTTGGTAAGAAACCCTGTGATGGCATCCACAAACAGATTGGCTTCTTCGGGGTACAGGGTCTTGAATTTTGTGAACGATTCCTGCCAGTTTTTTTCATACTGTTCCCCGTATGCCAGTGCCTTACGCGTGTTTTCCAGCACCTCTTCGGGCACATAAAAATCCTCATCTTCGGGCAGGCCATAGAATTTTTTCACCACCTTGATCTCTTCTGCGCCCAGGGGAGAACCGTGGGCATCGGGAGAATCCTGCTTGCTGGGGCTGCCATAGGCAATGTGGGTGGAAACCTTTACCAGCGAAGGCCTGGACACGGCATCCTTGGCAGACTGAATCGCTTTTTCAATGGCATCAAGATCGTTACCGTCGGCCACCTCAACCACATGCCAGTTCATGGCCTCGAATTTGGCCCGGGTGTTTTCGGTAAATGTGATACTGGTTTTGCCTTCAATGGTGATTTCATTGTCATCATAGATAAGGATCAAACGGCCAAGTCCCATATGTCCTGCCAGGGAAACGGCCTCCATGGCAACACCCTCCATGAGGTCCCCGTCGCCGCAGATGGCATAGGTGTAATGATCAATCACACTTTGCTCACCTTTGTTGAACCGGTCCGCCATATGACGCTCAGCAATGGCCATGCCCACGGCATTGGCCACGCCCTGTCCAAGGGGGCCGGTGGTGGTTTCCACACCTGCGGTATCCCCATACTCGGGATGCCCCGGCGTTTTGGAGCCCCACTGTCTGAAATTTTTCAAATCATCCAGGGTCAAGCCGTAACCAAACAGGTATAAAAGAGAGTACAACAAAGAGGAGGCATGCCCGCCGGACAGAACAAAACGGTCCCGGTCCACCCAGGACGGATTGGCCGGATTCTGTTTTAAAAAGTGTTTGAAAACCACATAGGCGGCAGGTGCCAGGCCCATGGGGGCACCGGGATGCCCGGAATTGGCTTTCTGTACCATGTCCATACAAAGGGCACGGATGGTGTTGACGGTCAGCTGGTCTTGATTGTTGTTTTCGGCATCAGCCATGGATATCTCTCCTGTAAAAAGTCTATAAAATTATAAAGCTCTCATATATTCGGGTTTCAACGGAACTTTTCCGTCCAGGGCCTGGGATATAAGCGCAAGCGTTTTTTCTTTGTCCTGGGGCAGATGCGCCCGTATGGGTAAATAATTGGATGCATGGTTGGCGTGGAAAAGGCCATCCGTCAGGTTGGTGGCGGCAATCATGGCACCCAGTTCGGCGAGCATCTCCTCTGCCCCGGGCAGCTGAAACTCACCGCTTTCATACTGTTCATTGAGTTCCGTACCGGGGATGAGCATCAGGCTTAACGCCCCCACAAAATCAGGGTCCATGGCCGTAAGCACCCGGCCGGTTTCCCGGGCGTGGGCCAAAGCGCCCTCGCGGCCGCCGAGTCCAAGCAGCACCGTCACAGATACTTTGATACCGGCCCTTTTAAGCTTTTTCCCCATGGCGACCATTGTATCGGCATCCGCACCCTTTCGGATGGCCGTCAGCACTTTATCGTCACCGGATTCAAGGCCCATATAAGCGATCTTGAGTCCAAGGTCACGGAGCTGGGCCAGCTGCGCATCGGTTTTCATCTTGATACTTTTACTGTTGGCGTAAACGCCCACCCGCTCCACCCAGGGCAGCCGGTCCCGGATTCTTTCAAGGATGGGGACCAGACGCTTCATTGGAAGGATCAGGGCATCGCCATCACACAGAAACAAACGATTCTGGCGGCGGAAGTGCGTTCTGGCAAATTCGATGTCCTCAAAAATCACATCATCTTTTTTGATGTCGAACCGTTTTCCCCGGTAGGTACCGCAAAAGGTACATTTATTATGGGAACAGCCCAATGTGACCTGGAGCAGTATACTGTTCGCCTCGCTGGGAGGCCTGATAACCATACCTTCATAATGCATTGTGTATCCCCTTAAAAATTTAGGCCATTATACTTATCAGGAATAATTTAAAAATTCAATGTATCAACCGCTTAGACAGGACAGGGGCATGTAAAAAAAAAACACAGCGCATCAGGTAAGGCCCAGGGTCGGAATAAAATCTTCCAAAATATGGCGCCGAATTTTTGAGCCTTATTCAAGGCGCTCGCTTGGGAGCATATTGAAATAGGGTGCGGCTCTTTTGAAACATATGAAAGCCATGGTCATTAAAGGTGTTCAGGGTTGTTAGTCTTATTTTTATGCTGCTTTCCAGCAAGATAATTCATTTGTCAGTGACTATCTGATGTAAATTGCAAAAATTTCCTGGACAGCGAGTCATAATTCCGTTATGAAAGAATAGCGGGAGGTAGATGACATGCAAATCAAGCAACAAACCTTTTGTGGTCGAAAGTTTACCGGTAAAGAAATCGCATTAATCCAGGAAGTCGTTGCTACCTGTGGAGGCCTTAGCCGACGAGAACTGGCACATACCGTATGCGAACTTCTGGAATGGAAACGCCCTAATGATCGGCTAAAAGTCCGGGAATGTAGTGATTTTTTGGAGCTTTTAGAGGCCAAGGGAGCTCTAACCCTTCCTGAAAAGAAACAACAAACAAAGATCGTTTTTCACAAGAGTATTCCCCAAACACCCTGTAAGCAACCCCACAGCACTTTGCGTGGCAGCGTAGAAGAATTTACACCTCTTGAGATACAGCGGGTTCAGAATCGAGAGCAGAGGGATCTGTTTAAGGAACTCATCGGTCGCCATCATTACCTGGGATATGCAATGCCTTTTGGCGCCAGATTGCAGTATCTGATTTATGTAAACCGTCCCCATCGAGAAATTGTGGGGTGCATCCAGTTCTCAAGCCCTGCCTGGCGGATGCGTGCTCGCGATGAATGGATCGGTTGGACAGATGAAAGGCGTAAGGTCGCTCTACAAAAGGTGGTGAACAACAGCCGTTTTCTGATCCTTGCTCCCATCCAAAATTTAGCGAGCATGATACTGTCATGTAGTCTCCGGGAACTCAGAGATGATTGGGAACAGCAGTATGGTCTTAAACCCATGCTGGTAGAGACATTGGTGGATCGACAACAATTCCACGGTGGCTGTTATCGGGCATCGACCTGGATTGAGTTGGGGAAAACCACTGGTCGTGGGCGCATGGACCGATTCGGCAAACGTCATGGCGCTGATGTAAAAACCATATTAGTATATCCACTGGAAAAAGATGCTGTTCACCAACTCAGGGAGGGGATATGAATCCAGCGGTTTCCCTTTCTGCTGTGGAGCATTTACCTTCCCCCGTCATTGATCCGGGGCAAAAATGCTATGATGATATTGTCAATTTTCTTAATTCCAAGGAGAATCATTCAGTGAAACTCAGTGATTTGGAACAAGAACTTGAAAAACGAGGACGTGAGCTGATGCGCATCCTGCTTCAGGAACATTTAGACAAGCTCGGTCCCAGTCATTGTGAAGAGCCGGTCTGTGGAGCCGATGGCATTGTTCGACCGAAAGTGAGGCCACAGGATCGAAAAATCGAAACCGTATTTGGAACGGTATCGGAAAGTCGTGCCGGATATGGAAACAAGGGCGTGGCAAGTTTGCACCCGTTGGATGCCCGATTGAATCTTCCCCCAGAACTTTATTCCCTCGAACTTCGTCGCCGTGTGGCTGAAAACGCTTCAAAGAGTTCTTTTGACGAGACTGTCGAAACGATCAAGAAAACCACTGGAGCCGATATTCCCAAACGTCAGGTAGAAGAGTTAACACAGCGAGCAGCTCGGGATTTTGACGCATTTTATGAAATACGGCAATGCAGCCCGGCGGATGAGACAGTTACTGGTCCAATACTGGTAATCACCACCGATGGTAAGGGCGTGGTAATGCATGAGCAGGACCTGCGGGAACAAACCCGGAAAGCTGCCCGGAAACGAAAGCCTCAGATGGAAAGCCGGCTATCCAAAGGGGAAAAGAAAAATGCCAAGCGAATGGCAACCGTTGCCGCTGTATATACTATAGATACGTTTAAACGTACGCCCCAAGACTTGCTTCCGGGGAATGACAAGTCGAATACAAAAACAAGCCCTCACCCGGAACAAAAGCGTGTATGGGCAAGCCTTGAAAAATCAGCCGAGCAGGTCATTGCATCGGCCTTTTCTGAGGCCTCCCACCGTGATCCCAACCACGAAAAACATTGGGTTGCCTTAGTGGACGGCGAAAATCAACAACTACGAATCCTGAAACGTATGGCCAAAAGACAAAATGTGGCCCTTACGATCATTGTTGATATTATTCATGTTATTGAATACCTCTGGAAAGCTGGCAGGGCATTTCATCCCAAATCCGGCCCGGAGCTTGAAAAATGGGTCCAGTACCGCTTGGCTAAAGTACTCGATGGCAAGGCCGGATTGATGGCAGGGGGGATGCGTAGAAGTGCTACATTAAAAAAATTTACAGACAAACAACGTAAACCTGTAGAAGCCTGCGCAACGTATTTGAAAAATAAAGCACCGTACCTTGAATACCATCATTATCTTGACCTTGGCCTCCCTATTGCCACAGGAGTTATTGAGGGCGCATGTCGTCATCTTGTAAAGGACCGAATGGATATAACTGGTGCCAAATGGCGGTTGTCCAGTGCTGAAGCAGTGTTGCGTCTGCGTGCCTTGCGGAGTAGTAACGATTTTGATGAGTATTGGAATTTTCATGAAGCCTGCGAATACGAACGTAATCACCGGGCTCTTTATCAACATGGTGAGGTTCCGGCTACAAAGCTACCAAAACCTTCACCGAAACGACGGGGGCATCTAAAAGTGATCAAGTAATGCTGGCAAAGAATGGCAAATATCATGACTACCAGCTTTGGTCAGACATGTCGTAAAAGAGCCGCACCCATTGAAATATGTGCCTAAGGGAGCAACAAAGAAGAAGGCCAAAAAGGCAAGCCATATGGGAGAATTTATTTTGATCATGGGCCTAACATTAAGATGCCGCGCAACAATGGAAAGAAAGGATATTCCAAAAATGTTATTTCACGAAACCGCTAAAACATGAATCCATAAATACAAGACCGGTCCGTTTACACAAAAAAACATATTAACCAATTCGTTTCTTTCATGATTCGTTGCGACACGACATCAATGAAAAGCCGGTCCGGCCATGGCCACCATCAAAAATAAACACCAAAATCGAAAGTTTCAAAATATTTATAACGATTTTGAATTTAAAAAGCCTCAAATTTGAAGTAAAATACGTTTCTTATCCAATTCCCAGCCTTAAAAAATCCGTTATAAAAAAAAATAAAAAAAATTTTATCCGGGGAAAACTTTCTGTTTTTAAACACTCTTTTTTTCGGGCGCTAATCCTGATGATACCGTCATTTTATCCCAAGTCTCTGTGTTGGAATAGTTGTTGCTTTTTTTCGATGCCTGATAGTTATTAACTACAGCTTACGCTGCATTTCTGTAAAGGAGATAGACATTGGAAGACGATAAGATGAAAACTGAAAAAAAAGAACTGGGGCGACGCGATTTCCTTAAATATACCGGCGCACTTGGCGTAGCCATGGCCATGACAAAGGGGCTGCCCTCAAATGCGGAGGCAGTGGAAATCAAACGCTGGGATATGGCAGACAAAGTCCACATCCTCGGGTGCAATGAAATGACCTCAACGGCCGGATATTGGGACAATTCAGAAAAACCTGCACTGGTCATCAAATCCGGTGAGGTGGTACACATAGAAACAAGCACCCACCTGGGGGGCAAAATGGTTCCCGGCGCAACCATTGAGGATTGGGAAAACTGGTACAAAGAGGTCATAGACCGGACACAAGAGACATATTTTTACCCTGATCCTGAAACCGGTGCAAAAAAAATAAAAAAAGGGGCGGGTCATCACAATCTAACCGGTCCTGTCTATGTTGAGGGTGCCAAACCGGGAGATATTCTCCAGATAGAAATCCTCGACATCGATCCCGGGGCATACGGTTTTAATTTGAATCCGTCCACAGATTTCATGAAGCTTGGCATACTCGCAGACGAATATGAAGAGGGTGCCGTGCGCTGGTATTCCATTGACGGCAAAAAGAAAACCTATAATTTCCAGCCGGGCATTGAAATTCCGGTGCGGCCCTTCCCCGGCACCCTTGGTGTTGCCCTGCCCAAACCCGGCATGTGGAGCAATGCCCCCCCGGGCCGCCATGGCGGAAACATGGACAATAAGGAACTTGTGCCCGGCACGGTGCTCTACCTGCCGGTTCACACCGAAGGTGCCAATCTCAAAACCGGCGATGCCCACATTGCCCAGGGCAATGGTGAAGTAAACTTAAATGCCCTTGAAGGCTTATTTAAGAACATTACACTACGCATCACACGCCGTCGGGATCTGAAAAAACTTTTGGACTGGCCCATGCTGTCAACACCCACCCACTGGATCACCATGGGATTTCACACGGATCTTTATGAATCCTGCCGGATGGCAACCCGCAAAGCCATCGATTTCTTACACGGCTACTATGGCATGGATAAAATGGAAGCCTATGCATTCTGCAGCCAGGCCGTTGATTTAAGTGTCACACAGTTGGTTGACTACACCAAAGGCATTCACGCAAGCATTCCCAAAGCGTGTTTTGTCGGTGAACAGTATGCCGATCGCAACACCCTGCTGATCTCTCAATTATAACCGTTAAGGCCCATGATCAGAATTAAATCTGCCACAGATACGCTGGATTTTACGTCACCATCAAGGCACGCCGGAGGAAGCATATTTGAAATATGCAGCCTTTGGCGTAGCGCCGGGGGTGACTTAAAAGACAAATAGATGGGCGATTTTATTTTGATCATGGACCTAATGACCGCAGATAACCATTTGCGGTCCTAACATAATAAAAAAGGAAGGCAACCCATGGCACTGATTAACAAGTGTGATATTACCTGCAAATGCGGCGAATGCTTTACCGCAGAATATGTCAGCTATGTTTTTGCCGACATAGATCCCGAGCTTAAAGACGCAATCTTAAAAGATCATTTTAACTGTGCAGCCTGCCCCAAATGCGGGACGACTTTTTTTCAGGAACACCCCTTTATCTATCGGGATGAAGCAAACAAACTGTGGATCGAGGTCGGATACCCCCCAAATGCCGTAAAAGGCAAAGATATTCCTGCCATCCAGGGACACTACCTTGAAGGGCAGGAGAACTATCGGCAATTCAAGGTGGCCGATCGCACGGGGCTGATGGCCGTATTATTCTCTGAAGACCCTGAACTTAAAAAAATCTCATACCAGCTTGACGAAAACGGACCGGTCTTGATTACACCCCAAAAAAGCGACATGCCGGTGGTACTTTTTTATGAGCACCATGGCCTGCAGCTGGGTCAACGATTGCAGGCAAGCCATCATCATGGAAAGCCTGACACCTGGGTTACAAATTACTGCATGGCCCTTGCCGTTCACAATCTCTTCAATTCCCGGCTTAAACCTATAGATGCCGAAAGATGGAACGCGGTATGGCAAACAACAAAACCCGTCACCTCTGCCGGAATATACGAAGACTTTGCCGTCTCTTTTGCGGATTTCATGGATGACGCCAAGGCGTTTAGCTATAGCCAGCCTTTACAAAGCCAATTTTTCACCGCATTGGGGTCTGAAATATTCAACAGCGCTCATTATTTTGCGGCAAGTTTTGCAGAGCTGGAAAATGCACTTCAAGCGGAACGAACACAGACGGCATAAACGAAGAAACGCCACATGTTTAAATGATGCTGCCTGTTTTTTAAATATCCTTTTTATGCTGTGGTATGCAAAAAGCTTGATTAAGCCCATGAAATCACCTACAACCGGATAAGTCTTGGTGTTTAAACTAAAACTTGTCCGGTTCCGACATCCCCTGGCGGATTCAGCTGGCCCACAGATTGGACTTAAACGAAATGAGTGATGCCCGCCATACCCCCAACCGCTGGAGAATCGCCGTCGTTGGAACCCTGCTGCAGGTCTGTCTTGGCACGGTTTACGCCTGGAGTTTTTTTCAAAAGCCGTTGGTTGCCGCCTACGGCTGGAGCAACAGCCAGGTCGCCTGGACCTTCAGTACGGCCATCTGCTGCCTGGGCCTGGCCGCGGCCTGGGGCGGCATGAATCTGTCGAAAATCGGCCCGCGCAAACTGGCCATGGCCGGAGGGGTGCTATTCGGTGCCGGATATCTAGTGGCTGCCCTGGCTTTGCGTATGCACAATCTGGTGCTGCTCTACATCGGTTACGGTTTTATCGGCGGTGCCGGTCTCGGCCTGGGTTACGTTACCCCGGTGGCTACAGTGGCCAAGTGGTTTCCCGACAAAAAGGGGTTTGTCACGGGTATGGTGGTCATGGGCTTTGGGTTTGGCGCCCTGGTCATGTCCAAGCTCATTGCACCGACCCTGATGACAAGCTTTGACCATAATCTGGTGCAGGTTTTTTTCTGGATCGGTATTGTCATGCTGATTCTGACCCTGCCTGCCGCTTATAATCTGGTCAACCCGCCCGACGGCTTTATCCCGGCGGGATACGTCCCGGCACAGCCTGCGGCGTCGCACCGGAGTACAGCAGACACAGCAGCAACAGGACGGCAATGCGTCCTGTCGGCAAAATTTTTCATGATGTGGATGGTGCTCACCTGTAACGTTTCCGCCGGTATCATGTTTATCGGGTTTCAATCGCCTATGCTGCAGGCGTTGCTCAAGGCATCCTATGCAGCGAAGTATGCGGACCCGGCGGCTTTGGCAGCAGCCCTGGCCGGGGCCGGCGCAACCTTGATTGCAATCAGCTCCGTGTTCAATGGTGTGGGCCGCTTTTTCTGGGGCAGCCTGTCCGACAAAATCGGCCGGACCAATGCTTTCCGCCTGCTGGTGGGCAGCCAGATCGCCATATTCATCGCCCTGATTTACATCAAATCGCCCTGGATTTTCGGGGCCCTGGTCTGTTATGTACTGCTCTGCTATGGCGGGGGATTCGGCGCCATGCCGGCCTTTGTCCTGGATGTATTCGGCCCGGTTCAAATGCCCGTGGTCTATGGCGTCATTCTCACCGGCTGGTCCGCCGGCGGCATCATCGGTCCCCAGCTGGCCGCCATTATCCGGGACCGCTTTCCTGACAATCCCGGCGTTTATACATATGCCGGTGGTGCGATCCTCCTATCCATAGGATTTGCCTTTTCCCTGGCCCTGTCCGACAGGCCCTTTGCGTCCAGAACTCCTGCACCGGATTAAGATCAGGCTTTAGGCCTATAATCAGCATTAAATCTGCCACAGATGCGCCGGATTTTAAGTCACCATCAGGGCGTTCGAAACTCTGTGCTCTCTGTGGTTCAAAAAAACGGGCAGAGATTGCAAAATGTGAAGCAAGAGATTTGATGAAAAACATTCAATCCCTTCGGGATTTCGTTTTTCAACCACAGAGGGCACAGAGATTTGGCTTTCGCCAAACTACACAGAGAATGGCGCCGCGAATAAAAAAAAGGGCAAGCCCGACAGATCCGAGTAAGATTTTATAATACCTAAAAGTTGCAGTGATATTTTGAAAGACGTTCAAATTCAATGAGTTATTAAGCTTTCGAACTCACCAGCTTTTTGATAAACGATCAACAAATACACTGTGTTGCTATGAGCTTGCATTTTTTAGGTAATATATTAAATTTGTTCTTTCGTTTCTTTGTCCGGGGTGGTTAATCTCCAATTAAATTGATTTTAAAAAGGAATTATCTATATCCGTATAACATTCAAAATATGCATGTTATCCCGTTAGATAAGTGGACATGAAAGATAAACGGAAACCACTGATCAACTTGTTATATTAAGCCCTTCGGGCGGACGAGGAGGTAGAAACTACTCTTTCTATAATGCAAACCGGGCGCCAAACTTAACCGGTGATGGCTAATATAACAATTAAGTTGAAGTCGGGCACCAACTTGGCGGCCCTTTTTTGGGGCGGCATGATGGCCGCTTAACTCAATGTTAAAAATCGAATAGAAAAAAGAAACATATGATCCCAAAATACGAAGAAATTATGCTACCATTTCTAAAGTTTCTCTCGGATGGCAATGAGCATAGTTTAAGTGAAACGCATGATGCTCTGGCAAAACAGTTTCAATTAGCTGATTCAGAGTTGCGGGAGTTATTACCAAGTGGCCGACAACCTATATTTCGGAATAGAGTTGGGTGGGCAAGAACATATTTAAAGAAAGCTAAACTTCTTATTTCTCCTAAAAGGGCTCATTTCAAAATCAGTGAAAGAGGATTGGAACTTTTAAAAGAAAATCCAGATCAAATCACTTCCAAATTTTTAACCCGGTATGAAGAATTCGTAGAATTTCAATCGATTAAAAAAGATAAAAAAGAAGAAAAGGGACAGGTATCACAGTCTCAACTTATCAACGGCGCTGATCAGACTCCGGAAGAGTTGTTTGAAATGGCGTACCAGAAATTGCACACTGAATTGTCGAAAGAAGTCCTTGAAATTGTCAAATCATGTTCTCCTGCTTTCTTTGAGAGATTGGTTATCGACCTTCTCATTACAATGGGATATGGCGGTTCAAGAAGAGAAGCCGGGCAGGCTATGGGAAAATCCGGAGACGGCGGAATTGATGGGCTCATCAAAGAGGATAAACTGGGCCTTGACGTGATATACCTTCAAGCAAAAAAATGGGAGAACTCAGTTCCTGTAAAAGAAATCAGAGACTTCACCGGCGCCCTTGCCTCCAAGAAAGCCAAAAAAGGAATTTTCATCACAACCTCAAGTTTTCCGAAAAGTGCTTACGACTTTGTGTCTCAAGTTGAATATAAAATTATCCTGATTGATGGTGAGCGCTTGGCCGATTTGATGATAGAAAACAGTGTCGGATTATCAATAATAAACACATATCATATCAAAACCATTGACTTTGATTATTTTGAAGATAATTGAATCTGACAGACAACTCATCCATAGCATGAATAAAACGATGTGTTCACTATTTTCCTTGCACATGTTATAGCAAATGTTATATCGTATTGTTCGTATCAATACACGAAACTAAGATGGAAGGTGCCGCAATGACCCCAGAGCATGAAAATTATTCTGAATTAGTTAAAGAAGTCCGCCGTCAGCTAGAGTTTAGCCAGGAGGATCTGGCCCGGGAGTTGGGCGTCAGCTTTGCTACTGTGAATCGCTGGGAGAACGGGAAAACAAACCCTTCTAAAATGGCTCAAAATGCGTTTAATCAGTTTTGTGAAAAAAAGATCGAGAGTAACGAACTACATCTGCCTGGAGAAGAAAAATGAGCAAGAGTCATGAGTTATCGAATTTTATCTGGTCCATCGCTGATTTGCTGCGGGGACCATACAGGCCTCCCCAGTATGAGCGGGTCATGCTGCCCCTGGTTGTCTTGCGCCGCTTTGACTGCGTTCTTGAAAAAAACAAGGCCGATGTACTCAAAAAATATGAACAATACAAGGACAAGTATGAAGGCGACGCTTTGGACAGTATCCTTAATAAAGCGTCTGAACAGCGATTTCATAATCACTCCCCATTGAATTTTGAAAAACTCAAAGGAGATTCAGATCATATTGATCAGCACCTTGTCTCCTATATTCAAGGGTTTTCTGAAAATGTACGCAAGATTTTTGAACGATTTGAGTTCACCGCTGAAATTGAGCGGATGCGGGAACATGATATTCTTTTTCTTGTCATTCGTCGATTTTGTGAGGTCGATCTTCATCCGGACGTGGTTGACAATATCCAAATGGGGCTGCTCTTTGAAGATCTGATCCGGCGGTTTAATGAGCAGGCCAATGAGACTGCCGGAGACCATTTTACACCCCGTGAAGTCATCCGGTTAATGGTTCATCTCTTGTTTATCAACGATGATGATCTTTTGTCCAAGTCAAACACCATCCGGAAAATGCTGGACCCCACCTGCGGCACCGGCGGGATGTTGTCGGAAGCACGGAACTACCTGCTCGAACATCATGAAAAAGCAAAACTTTACGTTTATGGTCAGGATTTTAATCCCCGTTCCTATGCAGTTGCAGCCTCAGACCTTTTGATGAAGGAAAACCCGAAAGAAGCCAGTCAATCCACCATTCGATTCGGGGACACACTTTTAAATGATCAGTTTAAATACGATGAGACCAATAGCGATAAAAGGGCAACCTTTGACTATTTCTTAGCCAATCCGCCATTTGGAGTCGACTGGAAACGACAGTCCAAAGAGGTCAAGCGGGAATCTGAAAAAGAGGGATTCAGCGGTCGTTTCGGTGCGGGCACCCCCCGGGTCAATGATGGTGCCCTGCTTTTTCTTCAGCATATGGTCAGCAAGTTTGAGCCGGTTGATCTGAAACAGAACCGGTATGGATCTCGTCTTGCCATTGTGTTTAACGGCTCTCCCCTGTTTACCGGTGGGGCAGGTTCCGGCGAAAGCAATATCAGAAAGTGGATTATTGAAAAAGATTGGCTTGAGGCCATTATCGCCATGCCCGAACAGATGTTTTACAACACCGGCATCGGCACCTATATCTGGGTGGTGACCAACCGAAAGGAAGAACACCGCAAAGGCAAAATCCAGCTTATTGATGGCAGGGAGAAATGGGAGCCCCTGCGCCGGAGTCTTGGAGATAAGCGCCGGCAGTTCAATGATACCCATATTGACGGGATCGTCCGGGAATATGGAAATTTTATCCAATCCGACACCAGCAAGGCTTTTGACAATGCAGATTTCGGGTTTCAGCGCATAACGGTGGAGCGTCCTTTGCGCCTCCGGTATCAGATGAGTCTTGAGCGAAAAGAGCAGTTTCTAGAGCTTTGCCCGGAACTCCTCAAAGATATTCAGGAGATTGACAAAACTTTTGGCCGAGAACCAGATGCCGACTGGAGCGCCTTGTGGAAAAAAATTCAAACACTTTTAAAAAAGCTGGACAGCACGTGGCGTGCACCCCAGAAAAAATCATTTCGTGCGGTGTTTACCGAAACCAATGAAACAGCCGAACCGGTCATCCTGAAAAAAATCAAGGGCAAGGTGATTTATGAGGCTGACCCCAAACTGCGGGATTTTGAAAATGTGCCGTTAAAAGAAACCATTGAGGACTATTTTAACCGGGAAGTATTGCCCCATGTTCCCGATGCCTGGGTGGATGAGAGCAAAACCAAGGTGGGATATGAAATTAACTTTAACCGGCATTTCTATAAGTTTAGCGAATTAAGGAGTCTTGCAGAGATTGATGCGGATATTAAGGCTGCTGAGGAGGAAATTTTAAGGTTGTTGGATGAGGTTGCAGAATGATTGTTCCGAACCTCTTACCTCCTAATTGGATAAGTGCTCCTTTAAAAAGATTTTTAGCGATCAGAAGTGGGGATATGATTTCTGCTACTGAAGAATGTGACGGTGATATTCCGATATATGGCGGTAATGGCATCCGTGGTTATACAGACAAAATTAACACAAAAGCGCCTGCTATAGTAATAGGTAGAGTTGGAGCCAAATGCGGTAATATTCACTTGGTTCTAAAGGACTTTTGGGCATCAGAGCACGCATTCGTTGTTTATCCAAACAAAAAGTTTTCCTTACGTTATGGTATGTATCTTTTAACTGCTCTTAATCTGAATCAATACGCAATACGAACTGCTCAACCACTTTTAAACACTGAGGCTGTAGTCACTCAGAATAGTAGCTGGCCAGTGTCTTTTGAAAAACAATCAATTATCGCAAACTATCTTGATAAAAAAACAGCAGAGATAGACCGACTAATAACAGCCAAAAAAAATCTTCTCTCGTTGTTAGATGAGAAAAAACAGGCCGTGATTGCCCATGCAGTCACACGTGGGCTTGACCCTGATGTTGGCCTAAAGGATTCCGGCATTCCCTGGCTAGGGTTGATTCCTGAGCATTGGAAAGTAGAACGTGTAACTAATTATTTTGAGGAAAGGGATGATCGGTGTCGACCTGAGCTGCCCTTATTAGTGGTTTCTATTCATAGTGGTGTGAGTTTACGTAAGTTATCTCAAGACAAGATTGAACAACGGGCAGAAGATTATAACAGCTATAAAGTGGCACTCAAAAATGATATCGTTTTTAATAAAATGCGTATGTGGCAAGGGGCTGTAGGGGCTGTTCCATGTGACGGTCTTGTAAGCCCAGATTATGTTGTTGCATATCCAAGTGAACACATTAATTCAAATTTTTTTGGTATGTTATTTAAAACTGGCCGATTTAGTGATGAATGCGGGAGTCGTTCTCATGGAATAGTATGGGATCGTTTGAGATTATACTGGGATGAATTTAAAGACATATCAATACCTATTCCACCATTAGAAGAGCAGCAACAAATCGTTATTAAAGTCAAACGACAAACTGCTCAAATATCTGACTTAAAAAAAGCCACTGAAAAAACAATATCCCTTCTTCAAGAAAGACGTTCAGCCTTGATATCTGCTGCTGTCACCGGAAAAATAGACCAGGAGGTTCTTGATGCGGGTTAAAAAATTAATACTTGCCAATTGCCGGGGGTTAGTCGATACCAGAATCCCTTTTCAAGCCGGAATGAACCTCATCGTCGGGGTCAATGGCGCGGGTAAATCCACGGTATTGGAAGCGTTGAATATTTTATTATCCAAAGTTTTGGCGGAACTGACCACAGGTGTTTCACCTTCACCCAAAGGCTTTGAAATTGAAGATATTGCCCAGGGTAAAAATACCATGGATGCCCAGCTGCAATTTGATATTGAAAATGAGCATCAATTTTTGCTTCAAATGATTCGACAGCGTGAAAAAATAACCTCAATAGAAAAGACACGCGAAGAGAAGTCGTTTCGTTCAGGCGTTGATGTATCCTCCTTTAGAACAGAAGCTGAAAGCACTGAAGAAGGTTCATGGCTGGTGGAGCTGCCGGAAAGGCAACCCGTTAAACTAAAGCTGGAAAAGTATCCGCTGTTGCTGATTTTTTCTGTGGAACGTGCCCGCTCAACTTATGAGAAAACCAAAAAACTCAAGAAGGTTCACCCGGGATATCACGGTGCTTTCAGCCTTAAACGCGGATTTAACCTCAATGATGTGGTCGAATGGTGGGAAAGCAAAGACGCCATTGCCCAGGAAGCACCGAAAAGCAGCAGCGCCAAACAACTTGCTTTGATCAAAGAGACTTTAAAGGAACTTTGCCCGCTGTTTTCCAAGTGGCGGCTGGAAAAAGAAGAAAAAAACACAAAGGATTTATGGATAGATAAAACAATCACAGCTTCTAAGCTGAACGAGGCTGGAGAATTGATCGAGACCCAAAAGCAAGAACCAATAAGGGTTCGACAATTATCAGATGGCGAGAGATCCATCATTGCCATGAGCTTTGATATTGCCAGGCGCTTAATCCTGTTGAATGAAAAAGATGATGACCCCGTCAAAAACGGCAGGGGTATAGTGTTGATTGATGAGATTGACCTTCACCTGCATCCCCAATGGCAGCGAAAAATCGTTATGGATCTGCCCCGTGTGTTTCCCAATATTCAGTTTGTCGCTACCACGCATTCTCCTCAGGTGATAGGAGAAGCCCCCCCCGGACATGTCATTCTGTTGCGTGAGGGCGGCAAAGTTGAGATTGAGCCTGAATCCCTTGGCCGGGACAGCGGATGGGTTCTGCGTCACATTATGGGAACTGTTGAGCGGAACCAAGAATTGCAGGACGGATTAAACCGTATTGATGAATTTATCGATGTGGATGCTTTTGATAAAGCCCGTGAATTGATTGTACGCCTGAGAGAAAAATTTGGAAATGACCCTGAACTGATTGAAGCGCAAGCCTGTGTTGACCGCTGGGAGTTTGAGGACGATGAAGAAGATAGTTAAAGGGGGACAGCCGGAGGCGTTACTTCAATGGCGGGCATATAATAATGCGCGTTCTCCACAAAATATCCGATATGGGAAGGCAAACTTTCCGGGGGAGGCTGTGATGACAGCGCTTCTTTTGGAACAAGGTTATTTATGTGCTTATACGCTTCTACTCATTGACGAGAACAAGGCCCATGTGGAGCATTTAAAACCACAGTCCATCTGCAGACAAGAAGATGAAGAACGGGAACAAAACGGCAATAATTGTATTCATGAAGATGTTGAGTGGAGCAATATGGTTGCTTGTTTTCCTCAGCCGGGCGCAAAGCATCCGGGTTATGGCGCATGGAAAAAGGACAATTGGTGGTGTAGCCAAAACTTTATCTCCCCTCTTGCCCAAACCTGTGAATCAAAGTTTCGTTATTGTAAAGACGGTTCTATTCAAAATGCCGTTGATGGTGATATCCCTGCGCGGAAAACAATAAAAAAGTTAAAGCTGAATTGTGATCCTTTAAAGGAGTTGAGATCTAAAGCCATTAAGGCGGCAGGATTTCATAAGCGGTCGAAAAACCCGGTGCGGTCCATAAAAGCGGTTGAACGAAGGATTGATCAACTCAAGCAAAAACAAGGCGGAAGGTATGCTGAATTTTGCACGGTTTTGGAACATGTGGGATTCGAGTGGTTGGGGTATTTAAAAAAATGCGCCAGCCAGAAAGGCCATAGAGCCAAAGCAAAGGTGAACCGATGAAAATTCATACCGAGGCATCATTTGAATCCGTAATTGAATCCCATCTCCTTGAAAACGGGTACACGGCTTTGCCTTCGTCCGGGTATGATGCGCAACGGGCATTTTTCCCTCAACAGGTGCTTGATTTTATCCGGGAAACCCAGGCAGACGAATTTCAACGCATCCAGGATTTGCTGGCAGATAAAACCGAAGCCACCCTTCTCAAGGATTTGACCCATTGGCTGGATACCCAAGGTGCCCTGCCGGTGCTGCGGAACGGATTTAAATGCTATGGCAGAAGGTTCAGGCTTGCCTTTTTTAAACCCGCCCATGGGATGAATCCCAAACTTGAAGAGCAGTATGCCGCCAACCGGGTGTCGGTGACCCGGCAGTTGAAATACAGCGACAAGAACAGCAATGCACTGGACCTGGTATTATCCATAAACGGCATTCCGCTGATAACGGCGGAACTGAAAAATCCCATAACCGGTCAAAATGTCTACCATGCCATCCATCAGTATAAAAAAGACAGGGATCACCGCGAACGGTTATTTGAATTCCGGAAACGGTCTCTGGTCCATTTTGCAGTGGATACAGACCTGGTCTTTATGACAACCCGCCTGGCCGGAAGTGCAACATACTTTTTGCCGTTTAACAGGGGAAACGAAGGTGGTGCAGGAAATCCTGCTGATCCAGCGGGAAACAATTATCGAACCGCCTATTTATGGGAATCTGTCTGGCAGCGCGACAGTTTTCTGGATATTGCTGCCCGATTTATCCACCTGCAGATTGAAGACAGACGCACAACAGATGGGAAACTGGTTAAAAAAGAGACCCTTATTTTCCCCAGGTATCACCAACTGTGTGCCGTTCGTGATCTGGAAGCGGCTGCAAAAACTGAAGGGCCGGGCAACAATTATCTGATCGAACATTCTGCCGGCAGCGGAAAGAGCAACACCATCGGCTGGCTGGCCCATCGGCTGGCATCCCTTCATAACAGCCGGGATGAAAAAATATTTGATTCGGTCGTGGTCATCACGGATCGCAGAATTTTGGATAAACAGCTTCAGGATACCATTTTTCAATTCGATCACCGCCAGGGCGTGGTACAAAAGATCGATAAACATTCAGGCCAGCTTGCACAAGCCCTTTACAATGGGATTCCGATTATCATTTCAACACTCCAGAAATTTCCCTTTGTCAGCCGCCAGCTTCTGAAGATGGCAGAGCAAAGGGAAGATGAGAGTGCCCCCCTTCTCCCGCATCGTCGCTGCGCTGTGATTGTTGATGAGGCGCACTCCTCCCAATCCGGTGAATCGGCAACCGATTTAAAGGAGGTGTTAAGCGCATGGGAAATTCGCGAAGAAGCGGCAAAATATGAATATGAAGAAGAGTTTGAGACCCTTGAAGAGATGTACCGCAGCATGGCGAAACGGGGGAAACAGGCAAACTTAAGTTTCTTTGCCTTTACAGCCACCCCCAAACATAAAACCCTTGCTGTGTTTGGGCGTGAAGAAAACGGGAAAAAAGGACAGGCATTTCACCAGTATACCATTCGCCAGGCAATTGAAGAGGGCTTTATCATGGATGTCCTCAGCAATTACACCACCTATGCCACCTATTACAAACTGATACAGGCTGGTTCAGAGGATCCCCATGTTGAGCGTAAAGTGGCGGCAAAAGCTTTGGCCCGGTTCATGCGCCTTCATCCATATAATATTGCCCAGAAGACCCAGATCATGGTTGAACACTTTAATGCCATGACCCGGCATAAAATCGGCGGCAGGGCCAAGGCAATGGTTGTGACAGGATCACGAATCGAAGCGGTCCGCTATAAACTGTCCTTTGATAAATACATCCGTGAAAAAAAATATACCTGGATTAAAACCCTTGTGGCTTTTTCAGGTGAGGTTGAAGACGACCTAAGTCATGAAATCTTCACTGAAATTAAGATGAACAATGGAATACGAGAGTCGGAACTGCCTGAAAAATTTGATTCACCGGAATACCAGGTATTGCTCGTTGCTGAAAAATACCAGACCGGGTTTGATCAACCCCTGCTTCATACCATGTATGTTGATAAACGGCTCAGTGGCATTCAGGCGGTCCAGACCTTATCCCGTCTCAACCGGATGCATCCCCTTAAAGAAGACACTTTTGTGCTGGATTTTGTGAATGACAGGGAAGAAATCAGGGAGGCATTCAAACAATATTATGAAGGTTCGGTAATGGGAGAAGAAGTTGATCCAAACAACATGTACGCCATTAAAACCGAACTAGATTCAAGCCATATCTATATTCAGGAAGAGGTTGATGCGTTTGCACGGATATACTTCAAGCCAAAACAGCGGCAAAATGCGGCTGATCATAAGGGCATGAATGCGGCTGTTGACCCTGTGGTCCAGCGGTTTGCCGATCTTAAACAAGAAGAGGAAAGCCAGGCGGAATTGTTACGGGGAAAATTTTCAGCATTCCGTAACCTGTATGCGTTTCTTTCACAGGTCATTCCCTACCAGGATTCAGATCTTGAAAAATTGTACATTTTCCTACGGTATCTTTTACCGAAATTACCCAAACGAAACTCCGGAGAAATGTATAGTTTTGATGATGAGATCAGGCTGGAGTATTATCGTATTCAGAAAATCAATGAAGGGTCGATCAATTTAAGTGAAGGCGATGTGAAATCTTTGGATGGACCAACAGAAGTTGGCAGTGGGAAGCAGCATGATGAAGAGGTCCTTCTTTCCCAATTGATTGATATTATCAATGATCGGTTCGGAACCGATTTTACGGATGCGGATCAACTCTTTTTTGATCAGATCATAGAGGCTGCTGTCGGTGAAGAATCCCTTGTTGAAGCGGCCATTGTGAATCCACAAGAAAAATTTTCCCTTTTGTTTTCAAGCCTGCTTCAAAACTTGTTCATGGAACGAATGGAACAAAATGAAGATATTTTTGCCCGCTTTATGAATGAAAAGGAATTTCAAAATCTGGTTTCCGAGTGGATTTCCGAAAAAGTGTATACACGGCTCAGGGCTAAGCATACCGCGGAGGAGTTATGAAACCGTTTATTCCTAAATTCACCATAACCAACCACATGACATCTGCCATCACTCAAATTGAACGGGCACGGGGATTTCTGGAAGCCGCAAGATTATCTGATGACTGGGTAAGGGATATGGGAAATCAGGCCCTGATTAAAGAGGCCCATCATACAACCCATATCGAAGGAACGCGACTGACCCTGGACCAGGCCGAACGTTTGTGGAAAGGTGAGGCCGTACCTGAGGCCGATCCGGATGATACCAGAGAACTGTTGAATTACCGGTCTGCCTTTGAATTTGTATCTGATTGTTTGGACCAGGGAGACCCCATCACTGAAGGGCTAATTCGTGAAATCCATAAAAAATTGGTTGAGGGAGTTCGAGGTGGCAAAGCTGATCCGGGGAACTATAGACGGATTCAAAACTATGTGGCGAATTCTAAAACAGGAGCCGTGATTTATACCCCTCCATCTGCTGCTGAAATACCAATACTGATGTCTGAAATGGTTAAATGGTTAAATGCAGATCTTGAGATTCATCCGGTATTAATCAGTGGAATTGCCCAATTTCAACTGGTCCATATTCATCCGTTTCTTGACGGTAATGGCCGAGCATCAAGGTTATTATCAACCCTCTGTCTTTACAAGGCAGGATATGATTTCAAACGCCTGTTCACCATCAGTGAATATTACGATCGTGACAGGCCCACTTTCTATAGAAAAATCCAAAGCGTTCGTGAAAACGATATGGATATGACCGGATGGCTGGACTATTTCATCACCGGCTTGGAAACTCAAATGATTGAGGTCAAAGAACGTGGCGAACGGGTAATCCGCAGAGACGTTATGGTTCAAAAACACGGGCTAAACGATCGGCAAGGGAAGGCCATAGAGTTTTTATTAACCAATGGGAAGATAACGATACAAGACTTTGAAGAGCTTTGCCCTGAAGTTAATCGACGGAGTTTACAGCGAGACCTAAAAGCATTTTCCGACAAAGGTTTGATCAAAGAAGCCGGAACCGGACCTACAGATCCTACACGCCATTATGTTTTGTCATAGCTGTGACAAACTATGACACCAAGCTGTGACACTGCTATGACAAATACTGTGACATTTGGAATTTAGCTTGGCAAAAATACACGTTGTTTTAAGACAAAATTCATAAATGGATCGCAAGAATTCAACAAAAAAATGAACCGGGTGAGACCGGTTATTTTTGGTGTTACATTTAATATTTATTTTCGTTACAGATCTAAGACCAGCCAGAATCAATTTTATAGAACAAAAAATTGCCTGAGGAATCATTTCAAATTTGGGTTGGATGTAAGCCTAATTCACGGCAAATTGCAGCCCGTCGAGGGCCTTATAAAAATATCCGGTCATAATCTCATACCCCTTGTCATTGGGATGGATGGAGTCACTCATGAGTTCGGAATGTCCGAACAGGCCGTCAAGGACGTTGGGAATCAGCACAGAACCGGTCTGCCGTGCGATTGATTCATACATTTGCGCATAGCCTTTGCCATACAGGGGGATATCGATACCGCCCAGAACCACCATGGATCCTGCGGCCTGGATCTGCTGGATAATATTAAGCAGATTGGCACGGGCCTTATCCACGCTCACACGATTTTTCAGATCATTGCCGCCCAGGGTAATGAGCACCACATCGGGCTCATAATCCAGCACATCCTCTTCGAGCCGTGCCAATCCGGACGTTGTGGTATCTCCCGACACCCCGGAATTGATGACCTCAAGACCTGTCATCTCTGCCAGACGGGACGGATAATCGTTTCCGTTGCCGGCACCGACACCCCGGGTCAGACTGTCGCCGAAACAGACAACCCGCGATACGATAGCGGGCACATTTTTTATTTCATAGGCTTTTTCCCCGGCCCAGAACCGGTATCCCAACATGCCTGCCGCCACTATTACCAGAACCACTATACCTTTTTTCAAAACACCTCCTTATGTTGAATGGTGCGATCATATACAGCAGCGCCGCTGTGTATTAAACGGCATTATCTGCCCGGATAGCGTATAGATATCAAGATCAGACTAGCATACCAACTGATTGATTATTTCCAAAAAAGACAAAAACCTCAAGATCTGTTTTCATATACTGCAGGGTGAACGCGTTTATAATTTTACCGGTTATTTTAACTTCGCTATCGCTATCCGGATCACTATCGGAATCGAAATGTCCATTATTTTCGATCCCGATAGCGATAGCGAGCCAGATGCCTCTTCAATAGAAATACGGTTACCCTGTCATATACTGACGCCCGGTCGCGGTCCCCCATGGAATTGTCAATCATAGGCAAATTTCCGGGGCTGTGATATATATTCGTCATGGAACGTATGATTGATATTTTCAGCACGCCTCTGGATCAATTGACCCAGACCCTGCGAGAGGACTACGGCAAGGGGCCGTTTCACGCCGAAGCGCTCTACCGGGAAGTGTTTAAAAACGGCGGAAAAAATATAGGCAATGCCCCGGAATTCAAAAATTCTCCAAAATTTTGGACTCAACTTGAACCTGCGCTGGCGCCGGTACCCGGAACGGTGGAAGAGACGCTCAAAGCGGATGAACTGGTCAAGTTTATCACCCGGTTTTCCGATGGTCTGAAAATTGAATCCGTGATCATCCCCATGACCCGGCACAACACCCTGTGTGTCTCAAGCCAGGTGGGGTGCAAAATGGGGTGCAAATTCTGCCAGACCGCCCGAATGGGATTTAAGCGCAGCCTGTCGGCATCCGAAATTGTGGGCCAGGTGTTCAATGCCCGGCATATTCTGGGCTACGATATAAAAAACATTGTATTCATGGGCATGGGGGAGCCATTTGACAACTTTGATGCCCTGATGACCGCCGTCAACGTGCTCAACTGCCAGAAAGGATCGGATATTGCCCTGCGTCATATGACCATCTCCACCTGCGGTGTGGTACCGGGGATCCAGCGTCTGGCCCGGATGAATCTGCCCAATATCCGCCTGGCCGTTTCCATAAACGGGCCGGACGATGCCACCCGCTCCGCCCTGATGCCGGTGAACCGGCGCTGGCCCCTTGCAGCTCTGAAAAAAAGCCTTGAAGCGTATCCCCTGGGTCCAAGGGGGGTCTTTTTGTTTGAATATATCTTAATAGAAGGGGTAAACGACTCCATGGACCATGCCATGGCCCTGGCCCGATTCATCCATCCGCTGCCCGTGCGATTGAATCTGATTCCATATAACCCCGTAACCGGCTTTGACCACCAGAGCCCCAATGACCAGCAGATGCATGATTTTGCCCAGATACTCACCGACCAGGGGGTGTTTGTGATCAAAAGATGGAGCAAGGGCAGATCGGTCAGTGCCGGATGCGGCCAGTTGGGGAAAATTTGACATGACTTAAATTCACTGATGCGCATATAAATGCGTTATCTAATTTGTTGCTTTTTAGGAATATTCTTCTATATAATCATGCTGTTTAAAATTTCTGGACCTTAACCTTATGACATAAGTTCGCACTCCATGCCCTAATAAAAGGAGTTAGAAGGGATATGAGCTACAGTGAATCCAACTCCCAGGCCGGGGAATTCTTAAGACTGACCCTCGGTTTTTTAGCACAACACAACCTGTCTGCAACGCCTGTAAATTATACGGTTTGGTATGAGTACTCGTCGGGGAAAAACCCCAAGCTAAAGCTCGCCATTGACCAGATGATTGAAAAGAATCTGCCGTTAAACAACAAGAACGTTGAAACCCTTTACCAAAGATTCATATCCGACGGAAACCGGGTGGTAGTTTCACGTCTTTTAACCAAACTTAACCTGATGCTCCGGGAGATCACCACATATGTGGCGGAAACCGAAGGAGACCTCTCATCCCACGGCCAGACCCTTGAAAGCCTGGCAGGTCAGATAAGAAATATCCACGATTTCGACGGTGTAAAAGAGCTCATCGACCAGATGCTGGACACCGCAAAAGCCATTATCCAATCAGGGTCACGCCTGCATACACGGATGAAAGTATCTTCCGAAGACCTGAAACAATTGCACAAAGAACTTGAAATATCCCAAAAGGAGGCCCGGACGGATTCCCTGACCAAACTGACCAACCGAAGGGGACTTGAAAAAAGACTGGAAATTGAACGCATCAGGGCACGCCAGAACAACGCGCCTTTTTCCGTGATCATGCTGGACATTGACCATTTTAAAGTCGTGAATGATACCTTTGGGCATCTTGTGGGGGACAGCCTGCTCAAAGGATTTGCCGATATACTCTCGGGTTTGGTGCGCCGCAATGACCTGGCCGCACGATATGGCGGGGAAGAATTTTTGATTCTCCTGCCCGAAACAGATGTTGAAGGCGCGTATGCCGTCTCTGAAAAAGTTAGAAACATTCTTTGTAAAAAAGAGTGGACCGTCAAGGAGTCGGGCAAGCGCATCGGGCAGATCAAAGCATCCATGGGGATTGCCCAGTATAAGCTTGGCGAAACCGGAAATGAAGTGATCCTCCGGGCCGATGAGGCCATGTACCACGCAAAAAACACCGGCAGAGACCGTATTGTGATCCATTCAGACCTGAAAACATAGCACCGCCGGAGGATAAAACCAAAGAAATGTTTGAGGAAGATATCTATTCGAACCTGGCGACCATTCCCATTACACTGGACGCATTCACCTGGCACTCTGCCGAACAATTCTACCAGGCATCAAAATTCACCGATGACGCGATCATTACGAAAATCAAAAATTGCTCAAATCCGTTTCTATGTGCCGCCATCGGCCAAACCCGGGAATTTAAAATTCGGGAGGATTGGGAAGAGATCAAGGTTTGTGTTATGGAGCGGGCCATCCGCGCCCGCTTTGACCAGCACCCCAAGCTGGCCGACAGACTTAAACGCAGTAAAGGCACATTGTATGATCATTCGGCATCGGACGATTTCTGGGGGTTCGGTGCCAATACCACGGGTAAAATATTAATGAAAATCCGGGAGGAGTTGCAAGCCACAACCCGATTGAATTTTAACCACGGCAATTACTGAATTCATGTAAATTTTATCTTCCGTGTCTTCGGTGCATTCCGTGGTTAAATTTTTCAAACAAATAAGGAGGCAGGAAAATGGACACAGCCGAACTGCTTAAACCGTTTAAGGATAATAACAAACGGATCACCGTTTTAACCGGGGCCGGAATTTCCGCTGAAAGCGGCATCCCCACATTCCGGGGACCTGAAGGGTATTGGACCGTGGGATCAAGGGAGTACCGGCCCGAACAGATGGCCACCCACAGCATGTTTACCCAAAATCCCTGGGAGGTCTGGGCCTGGTACCTTTACCGGCATACCGTATGCAAAAATGCAGAACCCAACTCCGGCCACCACGCCATTGTTAAAATGGAAGAGATTTTCAAAGAGAGGTTCTGCCTGGTTACCCAGAACGTGGACGGTCTTCATCTGCGGGCCGGCAACAGCAAAGACCGGACCTACCAGATCCATGGCAACCTTAATTATATGCGCTGTTCAGGAGAGTGCACGCCAAGGCTTTTTGACTTCCCGGAGGGTATGCCGGACAAGCAAAAAGACCAGCCGGTCACCGAGGCGGAAAAAGAGATGTTGACCTGCGCCAGATGCAACAGCATTACCCGCCCCCATGTACTCTGGTTTGATGAATGTTACAATGAAACCTGGTACAAGGCCGAATCCGCCATGGCATGGGCCACATCCACCGATCTGCTCCTGGTGGTGGGCACGGCCGGGGCCACCAACCTTCCCATGCAGATCGGCATGATGGTGGCCAGAAATCCCGAAGCGGTCATTGTGGACATCAATCCCAGCGATAACCCCTTCAGGCAGTTTGCCGCCCGGCATGACCGGGGAATTGTCCTGGACGGTACCGGCGGGCAATATTTGCCCGAACTGCTCTCCCTGTGGGAAACATAAAAGATTCAAGTTTTTGTGTAGGCTGAGCAGGGACATTGGCAGGCCCGGTCAGCCCAGGGCGGCTATCCGAAGTTAAAGGTTTGATCAAGAACCTTACGGGTGGTGGGGTTGACGTTAAGCCGGCCAAACCCTTCTCTGGAAATCCATCCGACATCCTGGGCATCATCTCCGGCAGCGGGTTCTCCGCTGATATACGTTGCAGCGAGATCCACAATATAATAGTGGAACCGGACCCGGTCCTTGTCATCCCTGTGAATGGATTCAAATGAAAATATGGGATCACCGGCCTCAATGACGATTCCGGTTTCCTCGAACACTTCCCTTTCCGCTGCGGCTTTAAGGGTTTCGCCCAATTCCACACTGCCCCCCGGGATCGCCCATACGCCCTGGGCCGGTGGATTGCCCCGTTTGACCAGCAAGACCCTGTCGTCTTTGAAGACAACTGCGCCCACAGCAAGGGCCGGTCGGACAGGATATTCCCTAGGACTTTTGGCAGGTGAACCGTTCATAAATTGTTCTCCATGATAAAATTCAACATATCCCCTGCCAGTTTTCCAGGACATTCCAAATGGGGGATATGACCATATTCCTCATAGATATGAACCCGGGCATTGGGAAGCAATTCCTGCACAAACGGCGCTGTCTGCCAGGGCAAAAGAGAATCATGGCGGCCCCAGAACAGCATGACCGGCATGGTGAGATCTTTGCACAGATGGTTTAAAGAGGCCTGTTCCAAAGAAATTTTGCCTGACTTTATTGAATCCATGTCCACCAGCTCATCAAATATTTTCGCAAGCCAAGCCCGGTCCTCTATGCCCTTTAAAATCATATACTCCTTGACACAGGTGGGCAGCGGCGGACTTTTCCTGAAAAGCCTGGATTGTAAATGTTCAAAATCCCGGGGGGATCTTACATGGAAAATATTGGACCCGGCCAGCACCTCATCATAAATAGAGGGGTTGCCGGGCACATAAAACCCGGCGGTACCCACCAAAGAAAGTGTTTTGACTCTGGCGGGAAATCGAGCTGCAAACTTTGCGGCAATGGCCCCGCCCATGGAAGAGCCGGCAAGATGAAATGTGCCCGGACCGGTTTGTTGAAGAAACCGGTCCAGCCAATCAACGTAATTATCCAGACTATAAACCAGGTTCGGGTCCATACCGGAGTTACCAAACCCCGGCAAATCCGGTATCACAAGATCCAGCTTCTCTTTTAAAGACTTTGCAATAAAATAAAAGCTCTCTTTCCTGTCCCCAAAGCCGTGGACCAGAACCATCGTCTCTTTTTTATTATCCGATCCGATATGGGCCCACGCCATGCGCGGCGGTCCCTGGTGGCTGCGGAGATTCACCCCCAGCCGCTTTCCGTTTTTGTTAAGGAAGGCCTCGATCATCGCCTCGCCGGCTTTGGCCTTTGCTCTAAACGCTATGGATGGTTTAAATGTCATGGATGTATCCTTAATTTTGTGCCCTGGGCCTCAATACCGTTGGAATCGCAATACTACGTTCTCCATGTAGCACAAAATACCGGTATCAATCATCTGCTAATTTTCGTTTTTTTCTTTCATGTCCGTCATAAACCGGCTCAGGGCCTGAACGTAGGATTTGGCAGAGGCTGCGATGGTATCATCGTCTTCGGCCCTGCCCACCCAGACGGGTGCCGCCAGATTATAACTGAGCTCATGGCCGTTGCCGGTGAGCACAACCAGGGCTTCCGCCGCTGAAGAGTGGGTGCGTCCGCGGTTGCTGGGCTCATAAACAACAAGTTTGGGTTTCTTTTCACCGAGCCCCAGAACATCGTCAATGGCGCTGAAGACCGCATTGATCGGACCGTTTTTGCCCATAAAGGCCTCGCCGATCTTTTTTTCACCGTCAACCACCAGTACCACCTGGGCCTGGCGGACGGTGGAGTTGGCAAACTTGTTGAACGCGTAGTCCACAAATTCGATATGGTCTTTGCCGGTGTATCTGAAATCGTCCCCGATCATACGCAACTCTTTATCCCCGTATGTAATATCCCGGGACTTGATCACGGGCATGATATTCTCCCGGACAAAACTTTTTTCAAATTCAAAGCCGAGTTCATCAAGCCTGGCCGTCACGCCGCTTACGCCGGTCAGTTTGGTGATCTGGTGGGTATTGCCGGTCCAGCCGATATCCTCGGGGGCACAGGGCAGATAAATATTTTCCCCGATGGCCTTGCCCTTTTTGTCTCCGTCGGAATGAACCCCTGATCCGTGGCGCAGGGCATTGGGCCCGACCCCCGGCGCATTATAGGGAATGGGAATGCAGCTTTCACGTTCAATGAACCTTGCCACGGCATTGGTTCGTTCAAGTTTAAAGGAGGTAAAAAATTTGCGTTTGTAAGAAGGTTTCAGTGACAGGTTCATAATGACCTGTTCCAGCGGCGTATTGCCCGCCCGTTCCCCCAAAGAGTACCAGGTACCTTCCACCTGCCGGATGCCCTCTTTGACGGCGGCAAGGGTATCGGCCACACTGACGCCGTAGTCATTGTGGGCGTGGAAACTTAAGATGACGTCATCGGTGCCCTCCACAAGCATTTTAAAGTACCGGATGGCTTCCTGGATTTCAATTTCAATGCCCTTGGCCACGGTATGGGGAATGTTGATCACGTCTGCGCCCGCTTTAATGGCATGGCCATAGATTTTAGAGATATACTCCTGCAGAAAATTATATTCCGGGTTCAGGGACTGGGACAAGGCCAGGATGGTGTTCTGGGCTGAAAATTCCACACGGCCTTTACCGCCCATCAACTCCTTTGCATAGGCCACGGCCCGGGAGGCTTTTTCGATCTGCTCACTGGGATCGGCCTTATATGCCCGGATGGAGGCCTCGTCAATGTTCAGGGTAAACACATGGATGGTGGGATTGGGGTTATTTTCCAGGGCCTGCCATGTCCGCTTTATATTTTCAAGGTCCATGGTGGTCAGTCCGCAGATGTGGGGGCCGTCCACGGTATCGGCAATCTGTTTTACCGTATCAAACTCCAGGGGGGTGGAGCTGGGAAATCCCACCTCTATGGTGCTCACCCCGGTATCTGCCAGGAATTGGGCAATTTTAAATTTAGAATCGCCTTTAAAGGTTACCCCGCCCTGCTCCCCATCCCGCAAGGTGGTGTCAAAAATCTCCACTTCCTGTCTGGCCTCATCCGGAATCTGGGTTTGTTCCAGCACCCATGTTCCACTTTCATCTTTTTTAATCGCCATGTTCTTTCCTTTATTATTATTTTTATTTGGATAAAACTAAAAAAGCCGTTATCTGCCCGGCAGGGGCTGATAACGGCTTTTGATTTCACTTCTGAATATTATGCCACTAGGAGCCCCTTCGCCTGGAGGTGTTTAGAACCACCTCCTCGATAAGAAGTAGAGCCTGTAGTAGGGTAATAAAATTCATCATTTTTTATTCACTTTAATTAAAGTTAATTTATTATATATAAAATATATGAAGTCAAGGAAAAAATGGCGCAGTTCAAAAATATGGCAGATTAACGAACTGATTTATTTCGTATTTTATGCCGGTATTTGGCCCCCAAAGACCACGAAAACGGATGTGTTCAGGATATGAAACCTTTAAAAAGGAACATCCTCATCATCTAAATCATCAGGGCCATAAGGCATCATCTCATTCATTAAATCAAAAAAGACGCCCAAAGATTGAGATAAATTTTTTATAATCCGGCTATGGGCCTCCTTGGCTTCAAGATCTTTTGTCTTGGACATTGCTTTTAATTCAGCGGCCAGTTCTTTTGTCAACCCCGTCATAATTACATCTGGATCCATTAATTTTCCCTCCGGTCTTGGTCATTAAATATTTATAAAAAATCAAATATGCGGCATTTGAGCAACGACGAAAATATTGAAGATTAACTTGGCTGATGTCTGAATAGCAAGGAAAAATTTTAACTATCGAATTGTGTTTTTTACAAATGATTGTCCCTCCAACTTGATAAACTTATTGGTGAACAAAAGTCCCCTTACTTAATTTAATCAATAAGTTCCAGAAGCTCTTCTGCAGAAAGCCGGACATCTGAAAGGCGTTTATGACCAAGAACCGCTTTTCCCATGGCCTGTTTTGTAGCCTGGAGTCGGCTGATATTTTCCTCCACCGAATTTCTGGTGATGAACCGGTAGACGGTTACCGGATTTTCCTGGCCGATCCGGTAGCTTCTGTCCACGGCCTGGTTTTCAACGGCCGGATTCCACCAGGGGTCCAGAAGAAATACGTATCCGGCTTCGGTCAGATTTAAGCCCACGCCCCCTGCCTTCAGGGAGATGAGAAACGCACAGGGATCAGGGCTTTGTTTAAACCCCTGGATCTGCGCCTGCCGCTTTTGTGTGCGCCCATACAGGGTAAACCGTTTAATACCGTGGGCCCCAAGCATCTGATCCACCAGATCCAGAAGGGCCACAAACTGTGAAAAAATCAGAATTTTGTAACCGCTTTCAACGATTTCCCGGGCGGTTTCCAATACCAGTTCAAATTTCCGGCTTGATTTTTCCGGCCGGATACCGGTCCCCGGAGACGTTCCGGCCACCAGGGCCGGGTGACATGCCGCCTGCCTCAGCCTGAGAAGCAGGGTCAAAATCTGCATGGTTCTGGAATCCTGATCGTCCCGATCTTCCCCCAATTTGCGTTTTCCTGTATTGAGGATATCATCGTAGCAGGCCCGTTGCTCTTTGCTGAAACCGCAGTACAGGGTAATTTCGGTTTTAGGCGGCAATTCCGTGCACACCTGTTGTTTCATCCTTCGCAGGATAAAGGGAGAGGTAAGCATTCTCAACCGGTTCAAGCGTTCCGGGTCCCCGCCGTCATACGCTTGTTGAAATGCCCGCTGATCCCCTAAAAATCCCGGCATTAAAAAATCAAACTGGTTCCATAAATCAAGGGGGCGATTTTCAATGGGGGTGCCGGTCAACGATAATCGGTTGGCCGATTTTAACCGTTTTACGGATTTGGATATCTGTGACTTGGGATTCTTTATGGCCTGGGCTTCGTCCAAAACAATTAGGTCCCATGAAATCCGGGCTAAATGATCTTCGTCCTGCCGGACCAGGCCATAGGATGTGATCACAAGATCCACATGGCAAATCCCGGACAGCAATTTATCCCGGGAAGCACCGGCATACACCAGCAAATTCAAGTCCGGGGCAAATCGATTTGCCTCGGATTCCCAGTTCCACATTAAGGTTTTGGGAACGATCACCAGACTTGTATGACGGCTCCCGGACCGTTCTTTAACATCCAGAAGAAAGGCCAGGACCTGTACCGTTTTACCCAGCCCCATGTCATCGGCCAGGATACCGCAGAATCCAAAGTCGGCAAGCCCCCGAAGCCAGGCAAACCCAGTCTTCTGGTAGGGCCGTAGTTCCGCGTTTAAAATTTTGGGCACATTTACCGGTTGGCCAGGGAGACATCTGCTTTTCAAAAAACCAAGATACCCGTTAAATGCCTGATCCCGGACCACGTTTTCCTTACTGTCAAAAAGCCGGGCAACAAAGGCCAAGTCATACGTATCAAACCGGATCTCCTCATCCCCAAAGTCCCCGCGACGTTCAAGGTGTTCAAAATCCCCGGCCAGGCCCTTTGGGATAAACCCTTTTAATCCACCGGGAAGATCAAACCAGTGCTGCCCGCAAAGCCAGGCGTCCAGGATATTTTCCATACTCGTCTGTTTTTTCTGATAACAAACGGCGCCGCCCACAAGGATCTCCTCCCGGGTGGCCCTGATCTCCCAGGCAACATCAATATCCAGCACCAGACGTCGGCCAGACACCTTGGCCACACCACCCTGCTTTTGTTGCGACATGAAGTCGCTGATTATATTGCTGATCATAGAATCAGCCTGCTGTATCACCAGTAGTTTTTTACCCCGGCATGCATCACTGGTAACGGTTTTGTATGAAGCCCGGGGGACAATGAAGCCCTCAGTACGAACTGGAAGAGAGACTCGTAAGACGACCTCAACTCGGGCAGCATCAAGCCGGAGGGGAGCTAAAAATGATGGTATGTGTAACATATGTGAATTGCTGATAAATGCCGTGAGGGTGAACAGGCCAAAGATGCTGACAGGCCTGAACCAAAATGGTAAGGGGTATGGTTGAAGTGTTCGTATGTCGCTTCACGTGATCTATGATTCCCCCGGCAGACAGGCAGACACTAACCCATCGTGTACAATCAGTGAAACATGGTAAGCCCAATCATCTCCATTACAATATGGAAAGCGATCCGTAAGGAAAGCCGATGGATGAGTGGGTAAAGGAGGTCGGAAAAAGCCAAAGCCGATCTGTAATGGCTCGGATACGGGTTCAATATTTGCCCGGCACGAAAGTGAGCAGACTTCCGACAGGTGTTGAATCACGAGAAATGTGTGCATCGTTCTAATCTTTTTGGTGTGGATAGACAATGATTACCATTGACGGCCGGAAGAACCCTGGAACCTTATGGAGTTCCATTAACTGGAATCAAGTAAGGCAAGTTGTAAATCGTTTGCAAACGCGTATCGTGAAAGCAGTAAAAGCCGGCAATAAGGAAAAAGTCAGAAGTTTACAAAGATTGCTGGCCAGGTCACTCGCCGGAAGACTCCTGGCGGTAAAAAGAGTATCCGAAAATCGAGGAAAGAGAACGGCCGGAGTGGACAACAAGTTACTTGATACACCGGCAAAGAGATGGCAACAAGCATGTCATTTAAATAGGAAAAACTACAAATCAAAACCACTGAAACGGCTTTATATCCCCAAAAAGAATGGCAAAAAACGTCCTCTTGGGATTCCAGTGATGCATGATAGAGCTGAGCAGGCTCTGGAACTTTCAGGGCTTGAACCGGTCTTTGAATGTACATCGGATAACCATTCTTACGGATTTAGAAAGAAAAGATCCGTACATGATGCCATCAGCGCTTGCTTCAATGCCCTCAGGGGGAAAGGCAGTGCCCAATGGATACTTGAAGGTGATATAAAAGGATGCTTCGATCACATCAGTCATGATTGGATGATCGAACACATTCCAATGAATAAAAGGAAACTGAATCAGTGGTTAAAATCGGGCTATCTTGAAAAAGATGTGTTCTATCCAACGGCAGAAGGAACTCCACAGGGCGGGATTATTTCACCGACGCTGGCTAATATGGCTCTTGATGGCCTACAGGAGCTTCTATCAACGAGGTTCAAAAAGCAGGATAAAGTTCATTTAGTTAGATATGCCGATGATTTTATCGTAACCGGCAATATGGAGAACCTTCTTTCAAGCCGGGTAAAGCCGATTATTGTACAATTCCTTAAAGAAAGAGGCTTGGAATTATCAGCGGAAAAAACCCGAATAAGTCATATCAACGAGGGATTCAACTTTCTGGGATTTAACATAAGAAAGTATAAGGACAAACTGCTAATCAAGCCTTCAAAATCCGGCATCATATCAGTCAAGCAAAAGATCAAAGACATTATAACAGCTAATAAAGCAGCCAAAACTGATAACCTTATAGCTAAACTCAATCCGTTAATCAGAGGATGGGGAAACTATTATCGACATGTTGTCAGTCAACACGCCTTTGATAAAAATGGGCTTGATCATAAGATCGGCCATTATACCTAACTTGCCATTTTAATTTTATTTCTTCTTGGTCTTGCAGGCAGAAGCATTTTTTTAACGAGCCATTCAAACATGTTGATTGGCTTGTTTTCAAAAAATCTTTCTGCCGCCGTTCTTCCATCAGGCCGTTTTAAGTGAAAGTTATGAATCACCGTCAACCCCTTCATTTTTCGGTCACTCAACCGGTGCATACCATGATGATGCAGGGACAGTTGCGCATTACGGCCTTCTACACATGAACTTGACCTTTGAAAAAATCCTGCGCACTCCTTTGCCGCTCTTACCATGCGGTTGATTTCATCATCAGCGGATTCGGAAAGCTGCCCGTTTCTGTCCTGCAACACCGAGAGTAATTCTTGAGATTTTTGCCGAATCTTCTTTTTTTGTTCCGGATCTTTTTCTTTACGAGCGGTCTTTTGAAGATAAAATCCTGGGATCAGGCGGCTATGCATCAGGTTTAGCTTGTCATCAGACAAATCCATATCGTTGACACACGACTCAATCATGCAAAAATAGAATACGAGGGTTGCCATCATTTTTTCGGTTACACGCCAGGCTTTCTCGATTTTATCCTTGCATCTATCCGGCAGGAGATTCGTTGCTTCCCGGATTTGATCAAAGCTTTCTTTTAGTTGAATGCCAACAGTATCTGAGTCCTGCTTGTTTCCTGTGAGAGGATCATAGGGATGATAGACTTTGCTGATTTGTTTTCTTGCTGTTGTGACGATTTCCTGGTTTTCTCTTGCCTTGTCCAGAGCCTCTTTTGCTTTTTGTTCTTTTTCCATGCAGCCAAGGATTTTCTTATCAAAATCAAACGGTCTACCAACAGGTCGTTTTTCAAGATTTTTATAGTTGTCCTTGTTTTTCTGAGCATCAAGGACTTTCTTCTTACTGTTTTCATGTTCTTTTTCAGCTTTCCGTATTTTTGCAGAGAGTGGAGCTCCAGTTCCCCGACTGATTTCGTACATTACATGAAACAAATCCGGAGAATGATGACCGTTCAAGCCTTTCGTCACATGATGGATCAATCCTTTCCCCTCATCACTCGTACTTTGAATAACCTTGACGGGAAGGTCACCAAGCGCCCCACTCACAGATTGGTTCCACGTAACTCCGGAACGGTCCTTGGCATATTTTTCAAGAATAATATAGTTGGAATTCGGCTCGATAGCCACAAGGCAGACTTGAGGATGAAAGGTTTCATCTTCACATAGGCTGATCCGTTTTTCGGGCATAAGCAGTGAAAGGCGTGCTTGTTCCATATCACCGAACTGGCCTATTTGGGTGTCCATTTGATTTGAAATTTTTTGATGGGTGCCGTAGGATGCGGCCACAAAACTTGATAACCGGGTTAATTTAAGAAAATTGCAAATATTGCGGATGCTGGCGCATCCCACCTTGGTGAATTCGAAATGGAGGGCCTGAATTAAGGTATGTAAAAATTTTACACCTGCCGGACTTTCGAAAAAAGCGACTATCGCCGGTTCCTCATCTATTTTATCCATCCGGTTGAGCCAGTTTTGTAAAGTTGTTCGGGGAACGCCGACATCTCTGGCAAACTCACGCTGACTGAGTTTTTCTTTACAGTTTTTAAAATCTATAATTTTCATAGATACTTCATCTCTGGGCCATTTTGTCTTGATATTTGCATTATGAGAAGATTCAGCGTATGTAGATGTCATGCCCGGGCTTTCTTGATCCTTTCTGTGAATAGTTTTTTGTTTGGCGCATTATCTATTCACAGACCGGGCTAATTTTATCTACATTTTTTTCTTCTAAATTCCTTTTTTAAGATTTTTAGGGCACACTTCTTGGCCGATGTTATGATCAAGCCCATAAAATTGATAGTGCAATGTGGGAAATGACATGGCAATGGGCGAAAAGGAGGCACCCGAATAAATCCTTGAAATGGATAAAGTCGAAATACTTCCAGCGAAAAGGACCTAAGAACTGGGTGTTCCGTGAGAAAAACGGTAACCTCGAACTGTTCTCAATGAGCAGCATTCCCATTCGTCGTCATATCAAAATCAAGGCCAATGCTAATCCGTATGATCCGCATTGGAAAGAATACTTTGATAAACGTTCTAAAAGATCATCTGCTGGGTGCTTAACGGCGCCTTATCAATGCTTGAGCCCTGTGAGGTGAAAGTCTCACGCAGGGTTCTTAGGGGGGAAGGAGGCCGCAAGGTCTCTGACCTACCCGGCGGTATGGTAGAGAATCTGTTCCCTTTTTCCTTCGGGAATAAAACAATCTTTGGGGGCATGGGATTCGAATATCGCGCCCTGCTGTTTAAGCGTGTCCCGGAATTTTAGTTCTTCGTCAAAATTTCGGTGGAGTTCAAGGTTTGTTTTATGGTCCAATAAAACCCGCCGTGTGTCTGCCATGGGTAAAGTGCCGAAGCCTTTGTACTCAAACCCCAAATCCGCATATTTCAAGTCCGGGTCAAAATCCAGTACCGGCGTAAAATCGGCATGGCGGTCAATTGTTTTAGCTCTGCCCGGAATATTCAGGGAAAGCTTTCCGGCATAACGGCTCAACCCGGCCAAGGTTTCGTCAAATTTATCATAGGGAATTATTTTTCCCCGGACCAGATCTTTGATCTCGCGCACGGGCAAGCCTTTGGGCAATTCATACACCCGGGTGCCGGATACGATCCTGACAGGATTTGATGCGGTCTTATAATACGGTGCCTGTATTTTGTGTCCGTTCAGGGCAAGAAAGGCATCAAAACCTGACCCTGAGTCTTTGAATACAATTTCAGGAATCATTTTTCTAATATATTGAAACCGGAGCAACACCCCATCTTTAGTGCACAATAGCCGTCCGGTATTGCATCGGTCAATGAACGCGTTAAGATCGTAGGGAGAAATTCTGAAAAGGGTATACTCCTGGTCCGGAGAAAAGAACCGTGCCTCCATTTGCCTGAAATCGGTTTCGGATTTAAAGGCCATGGCAAAAAGAGTTTTGTCCAAAATATTGAGGCCCGGACGTTGAAGGTCCCGGGCCGTATACACTTTTTGGGGCCCCACAGGCACCCAGGTGTCTTTCTTTTTCCGCCGTTCCTCTATGCGCACGGTGAATGCGTTGTTTTTAACCGAACGACGCGCTTCATAGATAAAGACAATTCCCTGCAATCTGGCACCCCCTTTTCCCAATTAAAAGTCAGTGGCTTTCTAATTCAGATTTTATTACTATGTCAAATTGATCATCTTAATTTAGGTATATATACATGGGTATAGCTTCTGATATTGCAATTATTATTGTGGCCGGGTTGGTCGGCGGCCTTATTGCCCAGCGATTAAGGCAGCCGTTAATCCTGGGGTACATTCTGGTGGGTGTCATGGTCGGTCCTTTTACGGGCGGTGTCACCATTTCCAATACCCACGATATCGAGTTATTGGCAGAAATCGGGGTTGCCCTCCTGCTGTTTGCCCTGGGGCTGGAATTTTCACTCAAAGAACTGAAACCCGTGGCCCGGATTGCCTTGATCGGCACCCCGATACAGATGCTGCTTTCAATTTTCCTTGGGTTCGGTATCGGTAAACTATTTCACTGGCCGTTCAATGATTCGCTCTGGTTTGGGGGGCTCATCGCCTTGTCCAGTACCATGGTTATTCTTAAAACACTGATGAGTCAAGGTCGCATGGGCACCCTTTCAAGCCGGGTCATGATCGGCATGTTGATTGTTCAGGACCTGGCAATCGTTCCCTTAATGATCATTCTGCCCAAGTTAAATGAACTGGAGGCAGGCATCCCCGCCCTTGGCTGGGCCGCGGTCAAGGCGGTGACCTTCCTGGTTTTGATGATTTTCATCGGCACACGGCTCATTCCAAAACTGCTGGCCTATATTGCCAGGCACAATTCGAGGGAACTGTTCCTGCTGGCAATCACCGCAATGGGCCTGGGCGTGGGATACGGCACCTATCTTTTTGGATTGTCCTTTGCATTCGGCGCGTTTGTGGCCGGGATGGTGCTCAGCGAGTCTGACTACGGCCACCAGGCATTAAGTGATATCATCCCCCTGCGTGATATATTTGGATTGCTTTTCTTTGTGTCTGTGGGCATGCTCCTGGACCCGATCTTTTTGGTGAACCACTGGCAAACAATCCTGATTGTGGTGTTATGCGTATCCGCAGGCAAAGGAATCATTTTCAGCCTGTTAAGCCGTTTATTCGGCTACGGCAACGTCATTCCGTTGGCTTTGGGATTAAGCATGTTCCAGGTGGGAGAGTTTTCATTTGTTCTGGCCCGGGTGGGTATCGGCACCCAATCCATATCCAACGATCTCTATTCCCTGACCCTGGCCACCGCCATTGTCACCATGTTGTTGACCCCCCTTGTTTCGGGACTGACCGCACCCCTGTACGGATTGCGAAAGCGCATGTTTAAAAAAGAACCGGTGCAGACCATCAATTTGCCGGAGACAGGCCTGCACGACCATGTGGTCATTGCAGGCGGGGGCCGGATCGGATTTCACATCGGCCAGGTGCTCCAGCGTCTGGACCAGGCCTTTGTCATTATTGAAATCGATTATCGACGGGTGAGCCAGGCCAAAAGCAAGGGCTTCCCGGTGATTTACGGGGATGTCACCCGGGATGTGGTTCTGGAAGCCGGCAGGGTAAAAGAGGCCAATCTTGTACTCATTACCACACCCAGGATTGATGTTACGGGATCCGCATGCCGTCAGATTCGCCTTTTGAACCCCACGGTAAGTATTGTGGCAAGGGCCGAAGGGGTAGAGCAGATGAAGGCCCTGCATGACCAGGGCATACAGGAAGTGGTTCAGCCGGAATTTGAAGCAGGACTCCAGTTCACCCGCCAGGCCCTGCTCTATTTAAACATCCCGGCCACGGATATCCAGAAATATACCGATGCCTTTCGCAGGGAACTGTATGCCCCGCTTTTTAAAATTTCCAAGGGAGATCAAACCCTGTCACAACTGCAAAAAGCATGTGATCTGCTGGAGTTTAACTGGATAAAAATAGTGGCCGACAGCCCTGTGATCGGCCGGACAATCAAAGAACTGAATCTTCGCACCAGGACCGGAATCTCAATCGTCGGCGTTATGCATGATGGCGAGTTGCAACCCAACCCGGGTGCGGACTATCAGTTGAAAGCAGGGGATCTAATTGCCGTCATGGGCAATATCGAGCAACTGGCGGATTTCCAGACGCTGATTTCGCCGCCACAATCATAACCTTATCCCTAACTATGACACACCTTTTTCACATCCTGGGTTCCGCGGTTGTCGGTCATCCATGCCTGTGGGATCTGGACGTTACCGCCTTTAATTGCCCGCATCAATGATTCCAGAGCAGTCTGAATGTTCATGCCATCGGATTCAGACCGTTTGAGGGTATGTTTTTAGTTTGTTTTTTCCTTGCGGATAGATATCATATTTTTATGTTACCGATGGCTTTTAAAAGTTTTGGACTTCTCGCATGTTATGCAGATCAAATTTATACTCGCCATATGATGGGATGTGTTTAACAGATTGGCCTATCCTCCCCGGGGCTCTTAATTTCGGATCTTGGACTGTAATGTCATAGATCCCCCGGTAAAAATCATCTGCGGTAATAGCGCACCTGCCTGAACAACCGGAAACCAGAGTCAGGAGAGAAAGCAACACGATCATTATTTTTAAATCAAAAGACATGGCCGTTCTCCTTTTTGTTTTTCGTAACGTTAGGAGTCGTTAGAATATTCCAAAATATCACCTGGCTGACAGTCCAGATGACGGCATATTGCGTCAAGGGTAGAGAATCTGATGGCTTTGGCTTTACCTGTTTTCAGGATAGACAGATTTTGCGCTGTAATGCCTATCTTCTCTGCCAGGGTATTGGAGTTGATTTTACGCCGGGCCATCATAACATCCAAATTGATAAGAATGGTCAAATCAATTCCCCCCTATACCGTAAGACTTTGTTCGTGCTCTAACCGGCACCCCTCCTGCATAACCCTGGCGATCGTCATTAGAATATATCCCAGGATAAACAACGTGATATCCTTATCGGTTATACCAAAGGTAATCATATGTTCTCCTGGGGGATGATGAAGGGTTAGAATAACACTTAAAAGGCTATCGGTAATGATACCTGTAACGCCAAGCACAAGGATTGTTCCGGACAGACGTTTGAGGCAGGCAACGTTTTCAGCTTGAAAAATTTTACCGCGCTGATACAGGCGAAATAGTTGAATCAATGTTGTAATGCCGTAAATCATTATGCTGGCCGGAATCATGGTAACGGCCAGTCCGGCCAGCCGAATGGGAAGCGGCAAAGGGAGTTGGACAAAATCGGGCAAGACCTCCTGGCTTATCCAGGGCAGCTTGTTTATGAACAGCCAGATCAAACAAGTGGCCAGGGGAATCACCCCACGCCAAATGTAGAGAGCACATATAATTCTCCGGCTGGATCTCCGGATTAAGTCCATGTTCTTATTTGTGTCGGTTGTGTGACGGATTTCCATGGGTGTTGTCTCCTTTTTCAATTTGATTTGAAGCTGTTTCTTTTTACTATGAAACAAATTGTAAAACAATAAAAATTTATTGATAAACGATAAAAACTAACTGCGCAACATTAAAGAAGACAAAAGATGCTCACACATTATTCATACCGACCGACGCCTGAACAACCAGGCAGCCAAAGGCAGGGTGACGCCCGCCATGATCAGCAGCGGCCAAAGCTGGGGCCAGATCGTGGCAAGATCCGCCCCCTCAAGAAAAATCCTGCGAAGGGCTGTAATGATGTGGCGTACTGGATTAAGCATGTCTGCCTGCTGAAGCCATATGGGCATGTTTTCCACGGGCGTGGCAAGCCCCGACAAGGTGATGGCAGGCATCAAAAACAAAAACGCGCCCAAAAGTCCCTGCTGCATGGTGGTGGACAGGGACGATACCAGCAGGCCGACACCCACAATGGTGATGATAAAGCACAACAGGGAAACCACCAGGGCGCTGACCGTTCCCCGGAAGGGAATGTGAAACCAGAGCACCGCGCCGCCGGCAAAGATCAGGGCGTCAAGCATACCAAAGACAATGCCGGGTATGGATTTGCCGACCAGGATTTCCAACGGACTGAACGGGGCCACCAGAAGCTGGTCAAAGGTGCCGAACTCCCGCTCCCTTGCAACGGAAAGGCTGGTGAGAATCATCACCACCACGGTACTGATCACCCCGCCGAGGGCCGAAACCATGAACCACCGGCTGCTCAAGTTTTCGTTGAACCAGGCGCGTTCCACCAGCGCCAGAGCGGGCCCACGCGCCTGAACGAGGCCTTGTTCCAGAAGCGTTTGATTAAAATTTTCCACAATGGTGCCCAGATATCCAATGGCAATCATGGCCACATTGGGACTTGTCCCGTCGGCAATGACCTGAATATTTACAGACCCGCCGGACCGCAGATTTTCCTCAAATTGCGATCCGATATGAATCACCACCCGGGCTTTTTTATGATCAATGGCCTCTGTCACCTGTCCGGCACCGTCAAAATATCCGGTGAGCCTGAACCGGCCGGACCCTTCAACATCGGCCAGAAAGGATCGGGAAAGCACAGACCGGCTTTCGTCAAACACGGCATACCGGATATGTTCCAGGTCAAAGGTTGCGGCATAGCTGAAGACAAAGAATTGGATAATGGGCGGCCCAATCACCACAAAGCGGCTTTTGGGATCCTTCATGATAGTAAGAAGTTCCTTTAATACCAAGGCGGTCAAGCGTCTTAATGCCTGCATGCTTACTCCAGTCTTTTCGATAGTTTGCGAAACGCCAGTCCCAGGAATAAAAGCGCCATGAATACCAGCACCAGGGCATTGGGCAGCAGCACAGGCCAGACATCCCCGGCCGCAAAAAGGGTATGGGCAATGGTCACAAAATACCGGGCCGGGAAAAGATAACTGATAAACTGGATGAATTTCGGCGTGGATTCAAGATCAAATATCAGGCCGGAGAGAAAAAATGCCGGCAAAAACCCAGCCATAATGGAAGTTTGGGCCGCCACAAACTGGATTCGAATGGCCGCGGAAAGAAAAAGCCCGAACCCAAGACAGGTAATCATGAACAGGGAGCTTAGGCCGATGAGCGCCGGCACAGATCCCCGGAACGGCACACCGAAAAGGGTGGTACCCACCACCACGGAGAGCCCCATGCCGAACATACCCAGAAAATAATAGGGCAAGGTTTTTCCCAACAGAATATCAATCTTTCGCAGGGGCGTCACCAGCATGGCTTCCATGGTACCGCGCTCCCACTCCCGGGCGATGACCAGGGCCGTGAGAAGAATGCCGATAAGTGTCATGATCAAGGTAATCAGGCCCGGAATCAGAAAATACCGGCTGATGGCGGCCTCATTGAACCAGATGCGCGGGGATATGGAGACCGGGGGTACGAAGGCCGTTTCTCCCCGGGCCGTCCGCACGGATGCCCATTTGGCCCCAATATTTTTCATATAGCCTTCGATGAGCCGGGTACGGTTGGCGTCTGTGCCGTTGATGATCAGCTGGACCGGGGCCCTGTTGCCCCCCCCAGGGGCGCCTTCAACGATTGCCGTAAAATTATTCTGTATGAGGATAATACCCTCGGCCTTGTGGGCCAGAACAAGGTCCTGGGCCTGGGCCATGCTCTCGGCCGTGGTTATTTTAAAATTGGCGGAACCGGCAAAGCGTGCCGCAAGTTCCCGGGACATGGCCCCATTATCTTGATTGACAAGGACCATGGGGACATGTTCGGCATCCAGGCTCACCCCGTATCCAAAAATAATGAGCAAGGCCAGGGGCATAACCAGTGCCAGGATGATGGAGCTGGGGTCCCGTAAAATCTGAAGGGTCTCCTTGCGCAGCACCCCGAAAAGGCGCATGAGAAAGCGATTCATGACCGGTCTCCCTGGGAAAGAACGATAAACGCATCATCCATGGTGGGGTCGGGGGTTTCCGGTGTCCGGGCCAGACTTCGGATCTCCCCGGGTGTGCCCATGGCCAGGGTTTTTCCCCGGCTGATGATCACCATGCGATCGCAGTATTCCGCCTCTTCCATGAAATGGGTGGTGACGATGACGGTCACCCCCTGTTCGGCAAACCCGTTGATGCGCAGCCAGAACTCACGCCGGGCAAAGGGGTCCACCCCGGAGGTGGGTTCATCCAGGAACAGGATATCCGGCTCGTGGAGCAGGGCCGTGGCCATGGAAAGACGCTGTTTGTAACCGCCGGGAAGCGCCCCGGCCGATTTGTCCCGCCAATCGCCCAGCCCGAATTCGGCAAAGGCCCACGCCATTCTCTCTTTGAGCCGGCTGCCGGAAAGCCCGTATGCCCTGCCGAAAAATTTAAAATTCTCCGTCACACTGAGCTGGCCGTAAAGGGAAAACTGCTGGGCCATATATCCCAGGCGGGCCCTGGCTTTGGCCCGGGAATGTCGCAGATTGCGTCCCGCCACCCGGATTTCCCCGGATGTGGCGGGTAAAAGTCCGCACAGCATGCGGAATGTGGTGCTTTTTCCGGCGCCGTTGGGACCCAGTAATCCGAAAATTTCACCCTGGCGGACTTCAAGGGTGAGATTGGAAACCGCTGTAAAATCCCCAAACCTTTTGCATAAACTGTTTGTTGTAACGGCCGCGTTATCCCCTGACGACGACTCCGTGTCCCACGGGGTCGTCAAATGATGTGAAGCGGCATGCAACTGGGCATCGCCCTTTGGCACCAAGGCCATAAACGCATCTTCAAACGTCGGGGCTGCCGCTGTTATTGTGTCGGCCGGACGATTCAGCAGCGTTGCAATTTTCTGCTTTCCAGAATCCTGGCGTTTACCGCTGTCAACGACCACCCGCACCCGCCCGGACCGGATGGTGGTGTCTGCAATGCCGTCCTGCCCGGCCAGCCGGGTATAAATCTGTCTGCCACGCATCTGTTCATCCGGGGCGGCAAGGAATACCCGGCCCTGCATCCCGGCGGTAAAGTCGTCCGGAGTGCCCTGGGCCAGAAAGCGGCCCCGGTGGAGCACATTCACCTGGTCGCAGCGTTGGGCCTCATCCAGGTAGGCCGTGGAGACCAGCACCCCGATCCGCTCGCTTGCCACCAGGTCATAGACGATTTTCCACAACTCCCGCCGGGAGACCGGGTCCACGCCCACGGTGGGTTCGTCCAGGAGCAGCAATTCAGGGGATTTCACCAGGGCACAGGCCAGGCCCAGTTTCTGTTTCATGCCGCCGGAAAGGGCCCCGGCCCGTCTTTTGGTATACGCGGCCAGATCGGTCATGGCCAGCAGGGTGTCAAAACGGTCATGCCGCTCTTTTAATGCAACCCCCTGGAGATCCGCATACAGTCTTAAATTTTCGATGACGGTCAGGTCCTGGTACAAACCGAATTTCTGGGGCATATACCCCACACGGCTCTGGATCTCCAGGCTGTGGTCCACAGCGTCCAAGCCCAGCAGGGTCATCCGGCCGGCCGTGGGCACCAACAGCCCTGCGGCAATGCGGATAAGGGTGGTTTTCCCGGCACCGTCCGCGCCCACGAGGCCGGTCACCCGGCCCTGGGAAATTTTGAGGCGGATCCCGTCCAGGGCCTGGATTTTTTTACCGCCCGGGGCGTCAAAGGTTTTGCATATGCCGTCTGCATGCAACAGAGGGGTGTTCTCAACACCCGTATCCTTTATTGGCAATGCCAAGCTGCTGTTCATACCGTTTTCCTAATCAGTCCGCAGGCCGATTCACAGCCACAGTCACGGGGGCGCCCAGGCGCAGCATATCCTCCGGGTCTTTCACAAACACCCGGGTTTCATATACCAGCTGGGTGCGCAGGTCTTCGGTGGCCACGGCCCGGGGGGTAAATTCCGCCACAGGAGAAATAAAGCCCACCCATCCGTCCAAGGACTTGCCGGGCAACGAATCCGTGAAAATTTGGGCGGTCATGCCCAGTTTAAGTCTTCCCAGCATGGGTTCCGGGATATATGCCCGCACCCATTTGGGATCAGTCAGCGCCAGGACAAAAGCGGGTTTGGACGGCCCTGCAAGCTCTCCCTGCTCAAGGATTCTGGACTGGATGGTTCCGTCGGCAGGAGCGGTCAGGGTCATGTCGGACAGGCGCACCCGAAGCTGGTCAAGGTCTGCCGTAAGGGCATCAAGCTGGTGGCGGGCTGCGGCAATATCCTCTTTGCGGGGGCCTTCAATGAGAAGGTCCAGGGCTTTTTGGCTTGCCGACAACTGGGCTCTTTCAACCTTAAGCCGGGCCTTTGCATCATCATAATTCTGAATGCTGGTGGCCCCGGAGCGGGAGGTGGCTTTAAGGCGCTTTACGGTGCGTGATACATTTGCCACCCGGGCTTGGGCGGCCTGAACCTCGGCCCGGGCCTGGTCAATCTCCTGGGAACGGCTGCCCGCTTCCAGTTTGGCGACGACCTCCTGCTGGGCCGCGATCCTGGCCCGCAGTTCTTTAATGGCGGCATCCAACTTTGTGGTGCGCAGTTTTGCCAGCACCTGGCCTTTTTTAACCCGCATGCCCTCTTCGACCAGCACGGTTTCAATCCGCTCCTGCTCGGTGAACGCAAGGGCCGCGTCGCGAATATCAATGGTGCCGTAAATTTTAAAGGCGCCTGCATGTTCATCCTGATCTTTATTCTGATGCTGCCAATACATGTAACCACCGGCTGCCGCAACGATCAGTATGATGACAAGGAATACTTTTTTCATCGCTTTTCCTTATGGTCTATTCGGTTGGTGCTGTAGTGATCGCCAGGGCATTCTCCACAACCACCCGACGAATTTCTTCCAGTTCCTGGGGGGAATACCCCTCAAGGTCAAGTCCCCGGACAATGGTCTCCCGGCCCACCCGGAAAATAATCACCTGGCCCATGAGCGTCATGGCTTTAAATGTTGCCTGCCGGGGATCGGACTCTCCGGAGGCCGCCATGATCAGGGTGGACAAGGCATCCAGCACGGGTTTCAGGAACCCTTCAAAAATAGTGTCATAGGCCGGACTTGGGAACATCTGCTCCCGCAGGATGATCCTGGAAAACCGAGGGCCTTGTTCCGAACCGGCAATAAAATTAATGAATCGTTCGAGAACAGCCTGGATCAATTCCCGGGCCTGCCGGGCTCCCTCTTCCTGACTGAAGTCCATTGCGTCAATCTGGTCGAACAGATCTCCGGCTTCATTTTTGATATGACCGGCAATATGGTCAATGACAGCCTGGTAAAGCCCGCCCTTGCCCCCGAAATAATAGGGGATGGCTGCAATGTTCACGTTACCGGCCTTGGCAATCATCCGGGTGGTGGCCGAATCAAAGCCATGCCTGCCGAATACGTCTATGGCGGCTTCAAGCAACCGCTCTTTGGTGCCGGGTGCATGGGAATTCCCTTTCTTTGCCACAATGTCTCCTACTTAAGTTTTTAACACATCTTACCAAAGATATAATTCAATCGATTGAATTAATCAATCGAATAAAACCAAAATTATTTATCGAAAAGGTAAAAACTGCCTGGCTCAATATGATATAAAAGACCGAAAATAATGCCCTAACCTATTTTTTATTTAATTTTAATAAAATCAGCGTATTTCATACCTGTAAAAAACTGCGGACCTCTTTCAACGGGAGATTAAACATATGAATAGAAACCGGGCTGTTCAAATTTTAAGTATCGCGGGACTGATTATTGCCGTGTTATCGGCATTGGAAGTCCATCTGCCATGGCTTGCATCCCTTTGCGGTTACCTCGGGGACGGATGCCGTAATGCCGAGGCCTATACCATGTCCACCATCCCCATTGCATATTTCGGCATTGGATTTTATATGGCTTTGATTTTTACTGCCTTTTACAGACCAGCCCTGGCATTCTGGCTGATAATGGCCGGTCTGGGATATGAATTTCTTCTCGTAAAAATAATGATAGATCAGAATTTTTTCTGTGTCTTCTGTGTACTTAACCTGACTATTATGCTGATCTTGACCGGGGCTGCCCTGAAGAAAAAAAACCTTTGGCAGTCTGTCTCAGCTGCCCTGATCACCCTGGTTGCTTTCAGCACCCTCATTGATTACGGCAGCGGGGCGGACACGGCATCACCTGACAAGGCGGATCATAACATTGCTGCGATTGTGGCGGGCGCCCCCATTTATCATGCAGACCTGGAAGCAAAAATTGCCGGCAACCTCTATGGATTGAAGAAGCAGATTTTCCTTTTGAAACGGGGACAGCTGGAAGCCAGGATACAAAACCGGCTCCTGACACTCGAAGCAGAAGCCCAGGGTATTTCCACGGATCAGCTTATGGCAGATATCTATGCCGGCACGCCCGGGGTAACCGAAAAGGATGTGGCCGATTACTACCGGGAGAACCAATCCAGACTGTCAAAGATCAAAGAAGATCCGGCAATACTGAGGAACAAGGTGACAGCATATCTCAACAGCCAAAAGAGGCTCAGCACCATGCAGGCCTACCTGGTGCCCCTTATGGAAAAATACCAGGTCAAGGATATGTATAAGCCGCCGGTATTGCCCCTTGCCAACGTTGAGATCCACAATAATTTTTCCCTGGGGCCCGAAAATGCCGCTGTGACCATTGTTGAATTTTCAGACTACCTTTGCCCCTCGTGCAGAAAAGCCCACCACATCACCCAAAAAATCCGGGAAAAATATAAAGGGAAAATCAGATGGATATTCAAGGACTATCCTCTGCAGCGTCACAAAGGGGCGAAATATCTGGCCATGGCGGCGCGGTGTGCCGGGGAGCAGGGTAAATTCTGGGAATTTCAGGATCTTTTGTTCTCTGCTGAAAAAACCGATCTGACCCGGAAGGATGTGATGGCCTTTGCCGCATCCCTGGGGCTTGATCTTGAAAAGTTTGCCCAAAGTATGGACAACCGGACCTTTCTTGCAGATGTTGAACAGGATCTGGCAGATGTGAAAAAGGCGGGGGTAAACGCGACCCCCACCATTATCATCAACGGCAAACTGCATCCGGGCAGCCCGTCTTATGAAGAGTTTTCAACCATAATTGACAAGGAACTTTACCCGTTGCAGACACCGGGATGATTCATTTTTATCTAATTTAACATGTTCCCGGAGTTAAATTTAGCATATTGTCTGTTGTCTTTTTTAATCCGCGCAAGTTGAATAAAACTCTTTGCGAGCCCTTTCGATTGGTGATATGAATTTCTCCGTTGGCAATACACCGGAATTTATGATCCCAAGTGTCGGAACCATCACCATAGATCTAATCGCCCTGGATATGTACCATGGCGTATCTGAGGTCTATTATTACATCACGGAACCGGATGGAGGAAAAGTGTCCAGGGGTGACCGCATTCGCTCGATTATACGAACAGACAGATTGGCATTGCCCATCGTATCCATTCCCATATCCACACTAAAATAGCCGTAGGGTGGGCAAAAGCGAAGCATTGCCCACCCTCTTCTTTTGATCAAGCACTATAAAATGAACCGGGCCGGTTGCTGTTTAAAAGCAAGCCCCAGTTCAATGCGGTCCAGGACCGTCTGTTTTTCATCCGGGAACTGGTATCCTTCATATTCATGGTGGAGAACCAGGTCTCCCGAGGCGGTGCGCCAGTAGTTGCCCATGTGGTCAAAGCACACCTTTGATGTGACATCCAGGTTTTGGACCATGCGTCGCAGTTCAAGTAACTGCTCCCCTGGCTCCAGCTGGGTGATCCGCCCCTGGTTGACCTGGTCAAACATCGGGGAACCGGGGGCGGGCCTGAAGGGCCGGGAGCGAATATAGTCGGGATTGACTTCACTGAGCACCCGGGCGGTATTTTCGGCGTGCTGGTCTGTCATCTCTTTACCACCCAGACCGGGCATCCAGTATTCCGAAACCTGAAACCCCGCTTCCATGGCCTTTTTACCCCCCTCAATATGCCCGTCGGCCGTTACCCCTTTTTTAATCTGCTTGAGCAGGGTATCGTCCCCGGTTTCAAGCCCCAGGTGGAGGCGGTCAAGGCCGGCTGCGCGTATGGCCTTCAAATCCCCAAGGGATCTCTGGGCAAGGGTCCGGGCCCGGGCATAGGTGGTTATTCTTTCAATGGAAGGAAAGGTTTCCGTAAGATGGGTCAATGCGGCAATCAGATCCTGGGGCGGCATGATCATGGAGTTGCCGTCCTGGATAAAGGCGGTTTTACCGCCAACCGCCATCCACTGGATCAGCATGTCCGCACCCGGATGCTGGTTCAGGCTCGGTGCTTTTTCAAGCAACGCCAGGATGGCTTCCCTGGTGACCTGTCCTCCTTGCCCCAGGGCTTTTGATTCGGCCTGGAGATCCACCACAAGGTTAGCCATGGCATTGATGTCGGCTTTAATCTCTTCCAGGGGCCTCAGGTTAAACGTTTTCCCCTTATACATCGTACAAAAGGTGCAGTGGTTCCAGGGGCAGTTCCGGGTAAAACGAACCAGCAGGGAGGCGCTGCCCCCTTCACTGGGCGGGCGGTACACACCGGTTTCAAACGGGTAGTCTCGGCTCATCGTTACATCCTTTTTTGATTATTATTCACTATAGAATGCTAATCAGATCCCGGAAGTCAACCCATCGCAATGGAAGACTGTGCATGTAAAAGCCTATCAACGACAGTTAAAAACATATACCCAATTAAATATTATAAACCACCAATTGTTTTACAGCTTTATGATAAAAGCTTAAAATATATTAAATTTACTGGTGGGGTTTCCAGGCAGACACAATATCTGGTGCCCGGAGAATTTTTGAAAAAGAGTTCAATCATACCATCATTGCTCACCTTTTCACTGATAGAATATTTATCTCATTCCGATTTTTTTAAATGCGGATTGGTCAGCACAGTATCTACTCTACCGTTCAGGATACCGACGACACTAAAGCATCCGTGGAACTGATTGCACTCTCACTATCTGGCTCTCCAATGTTATGGAAAGACAAATTCATCGAGCATAAGCAGCCAGGATTGGCATCCCCTATATCATTCCTGGCCAGCACATCAGAAAACTTACCGGGGATTACACATCAAAATAATGAAATGCTCGCCTTAAGTAAACTTTTAATGCGGTTGCATCTGTTTCATAATTGTGGTAATGAAATTTTAAATTTATACCACAGCATCCTACGAAAAAAATGAATACAAAAATAATTTAATCATGGAGAAAGTGGGTAGATCCCTTTAATACCAGTTTGATCAATGCTGGCCCAAGAGGTTGTCGGTTTTTTCGGAACAATAATTGCGTTACTCCGTTTTCGTTTTTTCTATTTCAGCAATCAAAAAATCCTATTTAGGAGTTTTAAAAATGAAACTCAAATATCTCGTCTTATCTGTCACCACAACAATTTTTGTCTATTCAGGCTTTGTCGGCCAGGCCTTTTCGGGGACCATATTCTATGAATATGACAATTTGAACCGGATTACCAAAATGGAGAACTCCGGTGTTTTCAGCATTGAATACAGCTATGATGCCGCAGGCAACCGGACACAATCGAGTGTATCGGTCCAAGGCACAGCATTTGATACCGACGGGGACGGGGATGTGGATGGAGAAGACCTGCACGCATTTGTCGCGGATTTCAGCGGCGATGCCGGCGCACTTTCATCTTTCGCAAATAGTTTTGGCATTCAATAGCTGTGATCATGCAACTTGAAAATTTTGAATTATTTATTCCCGGAGACAAATCATGAACATACCTGATTTAAAAATGGTAATAGCGAGCAGCATACTTATCCTTTCCCTGGCCCTGGTTCCCGGGCGGTCATTTGCCGACTGCAGCTGCAGCAAAGGCAGTAACGGGATTTATTATATCGGAATAGAGCATATTGCCACAACCTGTCCCTCAGACCCACCCTCAGAAAGCAAACCCTATACCTATCGACAATATGCAGTCCGATGCCCGGGAAGTACACTTCTGAACTATGCATCCTATGGAAGTATAACAATGTCGCCGGGATCTTTAAGCAGCTATTATGTTTCCCAGGGTCAACGGGTGCTGCGTAATTCTTCCGGTACGCATATCGTTTCTGTGGGAACCCGCTTCACCGGGACCATTGCCGGGGTGAATTTTTCAGGGCTTCCGGCGGGTATTTACACTGCGGATTTTGACACCTACTGCTGCACGCTTCCCGGCAACACCTATTCCTGCACATCATACGCCCCCACAGACAATGACGGAGACGGGTTTACATCCTGTACAGACTGCGATGATAATGATCCGTCAAAAAACATTGGTGATTCCTGTTATACAAGTCTGCCCGAAGACACGACACTTGGGCAGGAACAAGTCTGCATGATAGAATCTTCCATGAAGGGCAACCCCATAAACATTGAAAATGGGAATAAATATGAAATCGCCAGCGATATCTTACTGCCAACGCCCCATAAATCCGGATTTGTTTTCAGACGATTTTATAACAGCCGGGCTTCAGATTCCGGAACCTTGGGGTATGGGTGGCGTCATTCCTATGATATTTCTCTGACAACCGGTGTGATGCTGGACAACATATCGCATATCCGCATCCAGGACCAGACCGGCAGGGGCCGGTATTTTATACAGGCAGGCGATGATACCTGGGAAGGGGTGTTTAAAGAGAAGAGTTATGTGACGGCAGAGGCCGATACCACCTATACCTGGCACAAAACAGACGGCACCCGCTTGAATTTCAGCAGCACCGGCCTGCTGCAGTGGATAGAGGACGCGCATAGTAACCGGTTCGCCATGACATATGACGGATTAAGCCGGCTTTTAGGCGTCACCGACCAGGCATCCGGCAGGGCATACACCATCCAGTACAATACGGACAGCCGGGTGCAAACCATCACCGGACCTGTGACCGCCGCCGTAACCGACGGGGTACTGGTCACATTTGATTATGACACATCCGGCAACCTGGTTTCCGTCACCTATCCGGACGGTTCAGGATATGATTACGAATACACGGATTCAAATGATTCCCATAATCTGACCGCGAAAAAAGACAAAACCGGTCACCTGCTGACATCCTGGAGCTATGACAGCCAGGACAGAGCAACGGCTTCAGTCAGCCGCGACGGGTCGAAAACAATTTCAATCAATTATGTGGATGCATCAACCGTAGAACTCACGGATGCATACGGTACGCTGCGGACGTATACGTTCACCACATTTGATAACCATTTCAAAAAAATCACCTCGGTTTCAGGGCCTGCTGAATGTCCCTCCTGTTCAGGTGACGGCCCGGTCCGGTATGAATACGACGCAGACCTGAATATCACGGAAAAAGAGTTTGCCAACGGCACCATCAACACCTACGGCAATTTTGATGAGCGGGGCAATCCCGGCACGGTGACACTGGCCGCCGGAACTCCTGAGCAGCAGCAGATTACCTACACCTACCATGAAACCTTAAGCTCCCCTTTGAACATTACCAGGGACTCCGTACTGGGCACCGGGCAAAAAATAACAGTTTATGACTATGATGATGACGGGAACAGTACACCCAACGAAGACCCGGCTCTGCTGGTCCATAAAAAGATTGAAACCGGATACACCAAAAATGCGGCAGATGAAATTGTTTCCTATGAATATATCACTGAATACACCTACAACACCAAGGGGCAGTTGACCGGAATAGACGGTATCCTGCCCGGCACGACGGACATGATCACTTACGGATATGACCTTATATCCGGTGATCTGCTCACGGTTACAAAGCCCCTGACCGGCACCACCACCTTCGGCAGTTATGACGGCCAGGGCAATCCCGGGATGATGACGGATGTCAATGCCCGGCAGACCGCATTCACCTACGACGGCCGCAACAGGCTTCTAACCACCACGTTTGAAGGCATTCATACCAGCCGGACATTCACGCCTGCAGGCGAGGTTGACACCATCACCGCCCCGGGCTCAAGAACCTTAACTTATACTTACGATCCTGTTTACGGCAGACTTTCCCGGATTACGGACAACCAGGGCAGCTACCACTACTATGATTATGATGCCAACGGTAACCTGATCGAACAATCCATATACAACAATGCTGATGTCCTTCAGAAACAAACAAGATTTGATTATCAACACCCGGATTACCCGGGCAGACTCTGGAAAATAATTCAGCCCGATGACAGTGAAATTATTTACGGGTACGATGCCGTGGGAAATGTCAATGCCATCGAGAATGAACGGCTGATAACGACAACCTACAGCTATGATCCGTTAAACCGGCTTGAACAGGTTATCCAGCCGGATACCATTGTCACCGATTACGGCTATGACAACCAGGATAATTTAACCCTCATTCAGGACCCGGGAAGCAATGCAACCACCTATGTCCTGGATGATTACGGCAGGATGCTGTCAGAGACATCCCCGGACAGAGGAGAGACTATATATGTGTACGATCTGAGCTCGAACCAGGTCACCGTCACTGATGCCAACGGCATTGTATCCGTGTATACCTATGATGTGCTGAACCGGCTTGTGTCGATTACCTTTCCCGACACGTCCCAGAATCTGACGTATGAATATGATACCGGCACGGACGGCATGGGCCGGCTCACGGGCATCACTGATCCGGGTGGACAGAGCACATTTACCTACTCAGCCTACGGTTCCATTGCCGGCCAGACCCGTATGCAGACCGGTCTGGCTGATGCCGTGACCTCGTTCGGATATGATCCTTTAACTGGCGACCTGGTCTCAATGACGTATCCCAGCGGCCTGGTGCTGACATACCAGCATGACAGCACCGGAATGCCCTTGCAGATTCTGGCTGACGGACACTCCCTGGTCTCCGGTATCGCCTACATGCCCTTCGGCCCGGTAAAAAGCTTTTCCTTTGGCGAAGATGTCATTACAGTTGACAAGACTTATAACCAGCGGTACCAGATTGAGCGTATCCTGGCCGGTGATATGGATTTTAATTACCAGTATTATCCGAACGGGACGGTTCAGACCATTACCGGCATGCCGTCAGTTGTAACTATCACCTCGTCAGCGACAGATCTCTTTTACCAGACCGGATCAAACCGGCTGGATTATTCAACCGGGACCCAGGCCAAAACATACACCACCGATAATCATGGTAACATCACCTCAGATGGCACACTGACTTATATCTACAATCAGAACAATCGGCTCACTGAAGTGAGAAGCGGCTCAACCACCATCGCCCAATATGTATATGACGCGTTTCAGCGTCGGGTTAAAAAAATTGCCTCAGGCACGATCATCTGCTACCATTATGACGACCAAAATCGTTTAATCAGTGAAACTGACAGTTCCGGCAACCCGCTTAGGGATTACATCTATCTGGGGGATACACCCGTTGCTATGAAGCTTTACGGAGAAAATGCCGGAATTTACTATATGGTTACAGACCATTTAGGAACACCGCAGCAGATCTTTGACAACACCGGTTCAACCGTATGGAAAGCTGCATATTTACCTTTCGGGTCAGTCCAGTTCCTCGTGGAAACCATCACCTGCAACCTCAGGTTTCCGGGACAGTACGAAGACTCTGAAACCGGGCTGTACTACAATTGGCACAGGTATTATGACCCGGAAACAGGACGGTACCTGACACCTGATCCGATTGGGCTTGAAGGTGGGATCAATCCATTCGTCTACGCTGAAGCCAATCCTATCAACTATATTGATCCTTTAGGATTGCTTGTAGGTTATATAGGTTTCGGCGGTGCTGGTGGTCTTGGAGGACCAGGAACGAAGAATGGACTGACTAATTTTAGTGCCCTTCAAGGCGGAATATACGGAGAGACTTCGTTAAGAGATAAACGAGAGTGGGGAACTTATATTGCAGGAGGAGAAGGTGATATTGATGGAGGTGCTATTTCACCTATCGGCCTAATAACAGGTCTATCATTTGGTAAGGTCGAAGATCTTCAGAAAGCCAGCAAGGCGATAGGTATCAATTTTTTAGGCATTACGGTAGAAATGACTTATGATCCTTGCAGTGACTCATTGTTGAAAGGTAGAGGGATTAATTTTGGATTTTTTGGCCGAGGTTTTGGACTCGGCACATATGAATTAGATACGAAAATGGATTACAAAATAATAAATGACAATTACAAACCATTCTTTCCGAGAAAATAAAGCGAGGCGTTTATGATATATAAAATTTTTAAGGTGTTAATTGGTCTGGTAATTATTTTTCCATTTTTCCAAGGGACTTTAATAATGTTGTTCCTTTTATCTGGCGAGATTACGGAGTTCATGAAAAGTCCAAATTATGAATTCACTTCAATATATAAGATTATGGAAGATTTGATGGCACCAACTGTTTTTGCGGTTCTGTTAGCTATGCTAATAAATCTATTTTATCTTTATAAATCAGGTAAAATTTCTATAGAGAAAAGACGTCTTTGGTCTGGTTTAATCGTTGTTGGAAATGTTTGTACGGCACCATTCTTCTGGTATTGGTATATTTGGAAAGAGAAAGACAACTGAAAATCAAATGCAAAATTCTTTGAAAATTTAAAACAACTCCCTATGAGGGGAGGTGCACCGCAATATATCCGGGACAGTATTTTGATGCTGAAACCAGCCTACACTATAACTGGCACAGGTATTATGATCCAAGCTCTGGCAGATACTTGACTCCTGATCCGATTGGCTTGGCTGGGGGGATAAACCCGTTTGTTTATACATTGAACAACCCTACCAACCTGATTGATCCCCATGGATTGACTGGACTCGAGGCTACGATATTCATCGGTAGAGGATTGAGTCTACCTTCACAGACTCCATATGGCCTTGCTTTTTTAGGTGGATTTGGCGTTGGTATGGTCATAAATCATTATGTACCATATTGGGGCGAGGGAAGACTTGGTACGGATATTTATGATTGGTTGCATCCTACTCCCGCTTTTGAAATGGCCAGAGGTAAACAAACACCCCGGAATTGGGCGACAGAAGCCGCCAGGCAATCTGCACAAACCAATAATACAGATCCATGTGATGAATTAAGCAAAATGCTTGATGAAGCAAAATGCTTGATGAAGCAAAATGTAATGGAGATAATCAGAAGGTTAGAGATATTACTCAAGCTCAAAAATTCCTAAAATGCAGAAATAGAAATAAAAGACAAAATGTAACTGCTCACCCCTATAAAAAAATGCAAAAAAACTAAAAAAAGACTTGACAGGTTTTTTCGAGAGAGTTTTCAAAATTTTTAAATGACTGTCAAATTGACTACTGAAGCCCACTACGAGTCGTGTATTCTGAAATTTATCGCGGCACCAATGGGAAATGATGTCAAATACCGTGAAAGTCAATTGTAGGGCGAATGAGAAGGTCGAAAAAAGCCGTGTTATAATACAGACATGGCAACAGTGAATAAGACAAGTATTCGAGAAGAAGTAGACCGTCTGAAACAGGACTTTGAAAAGCTCTGTTCTGAGGGCAAAGCGTCTCCTGAGATACAGGCAGTAATGAATAGTATGCTGCTCATTGTGGAATTGATACTTGCAGTCTTCCTTGAGAAAAAAACTCGCAAAGGCAACAAGAATTCAAGTCTGCCATCCTCACAAACGCCAAAAGATGAGACTGCCAAGTCGGATCCGAAAAGCAACGGTAAGGGGAAAAAGGTCAGTGGAGAACTCGGCAATACCCGTACAATAGAAACCACCACCATCTCTAAAGCAGAAACATGTGATGTTTGTGGCACTTCCCTGGACCAGACACCCAGCCGGGGACATGAACGACGTACCAGAATAGATATTGTCTTTGAAAAAGTCGTAGAACATGTTGATGCCGAAATCAAACAATGCCCCAACTGTGCCGCGGAGGTAAAGGCAGGCTTTCCTGAGGATATGCCTGGCCCCTTACAATACGGAACTGGGCTCAAGGCATTCGCCATCCACTTGATCATCAGCCAGATGGTTGCCCTTAACCGGGTTCAAAAACAGATTTCCGCCATGATCGGGGCGGTTATTTCTGAAGCGACCCTTCTCAAATTTGTCTGGCGGCTTTACCAAGCACTTGAACAATGGGAAGCCAAATCAATTGAGAGTATCCTTCAGGCTCCATCCATTCATGTTGATGAGACATCCTTCCGGGTGAATCGAAAAAATCACTGGATACATGTGTATTCTTCCGGAGGAATCACGCTAAAGCTACTTCATCGAAAGCGGGGTAAGGAGGCGATTGTCGATTTGAACATCATCCCCCGCTATGGCGGGGTAATAATCCATGATTGCTGGGCATCATATTTGTCATACGATCATTGTGGCCACGGGCTATGTGGTTCTCACCTCTTGAGGGAGTTGACATTTATTGTCGATTCCAATCAGTACAGGTGGGCCCGAAATATGAAAAAATTGTTGCAGGAGACTTGCCGGAAAATAGCCAAACGAGAAGATAAATGTCTGACAGAGAAAGAATACGCGAACTTGCAGAAGCGTTACCGCAACATTCTTACACGAGGAGATAAAGAGCTGCCGGAAATCCCGCCGAAACCAAAAGGCAAACGTGGTAAAATGGCCAAGTCAGATGCCCACAATCTTTGGGAAAGGCTGAAAGAACATGAAACAGCTGTTTTGCTGTTTGCCAAGGATCCATATGTTCCTTTCACCAATAACCGGGCAGAGCGTGATCTTCGAATGGCAAAGGTTAAACAGAAAGTATCAGGGTGTTTTAGACACCAACGATATGCCGATGCTTATTGTCGGATTTCGAGTTATCTGCAAACCATGGCAAACAAAGGGGTGAATCCGCTGGTTGCCATTCAGCTGGCTTTGGCCAGCGAAGTTCCCGACGTCGATTCCGATTGGGGCGAGTAGTTACGACAAAATCATTATTAATAATAGGGGACTAAATGGGAACTTGGTTTGCGGCGCATGTTATCATGTATATTAAATATAAGGATACAAAGAAACAAAGCGATTATCCTGTTTATGAAAACGTATGCTTAATCGAGGCTGAAACGGTTGACATTGCATACGAAAGAGCTCATAAAATTGGGAAACAGTATGAAGGTGATTCCACAGGAACTTTTACTTGGGGCAACGAACCTGCTGAATGGGTTTTTGGCGGAATTAGAAAACTAATAGAATGTCAAAATTCTTCTGAGCAATTAATTGCAGATCCCAATGGAGATAATAAACCATTAGATGGTTCAGAAATTACCTATTCTCAATTTATCGTAGATAATAAAAAAATGCTTGAGAAACTAATAAATGGGGAAAGTGTTAACTTATTGTATTCTGAGTAAATGGAAATAGAAGGGACGCCCTTGGTCAGGGAAGGGTCTGATCCGCCCTTGACTCTTGGTGCTGGGATTAACCTTGATGGTTTGGTTTTATCAGAAAAAAGCGCTCTGATAAAACTCCCCCATTCTGATGGCCAACCCCGGCTGGTTTATGCGGTGACCCATGCCGCAGCGGTAACTTTGCCGCCTGTCATATTTTTTGCAATGACCAATGAAGAACAAAAAATCCGCCAGGCTCGCACCGTGGTGACTCCAACCGGTGTAAAGATCACCCGCAGCCGTCAGAAACAATAAGCGCAACCATCGCGCACCAGTTATATCCCTCCCCCCGACCACGTCCCCCGGTCGGTTCCAACCTGCCGTTATTTTACAATCCCCATGGTAATCCTACCGGGTTTTTTTCTTTTAGCCGCAGGCAAAAGCCAAGCCAAAACAAATCTCCGCCGGGAGGGATAGATCCAAAAATAATCTATAACAATAGCTTATTGAAAATCTATTAAAGATAGTAAAAGTTGTAGCTTCAACAGAGTGAGACTTATGTCTATCAAAGCTCGCTTTTCGAGGAGTGGTGCTGGGCACAACATATTGCGCCCTTTCTCTATTTTATTGAAGGCGGATAATAATATATTAAATTTAGTATTGCGTTTTTTTGTCCGGGAAGGTTAATCTCCAATTAAATTGATTTTAAAAAGGAATTATCTATATCCGTATAACATTCAAAATATGCATGTTATCCCGTTAGATAAGTGGACATGAGAGATAAACGGAAACCACTGATCAACTTGTTAAACTCTTAAAATCACGAAGGTGCAAATTGGACGAATAACATATGGATTATACAAAAAAATCAAATTTCCTATTCGAAGTGATCAAGCGTTATGATCATTATATTGGAACGACAAATTATAAAACAGCCTTAATTATGTCCTTTTTGGTAGCTCTGATATTAGGTTTGACAATAAGGATGTTGACATTAAGTGGAGGGAGTACTCCTCATGGCATTGCTTATTATGCAGTTGCTTTTGTAATTTATTTGACTGTATTTACATCTCTTATTGTAATCTTTCACCTATTAAGAGTTATTTTTCCAGACACACGAAATCCGAACACACCAAAATCATTGATGTTTTTTGGAGACGTGTCAAATTGTGAAGACGGCATTAATGGCTATTTCATTAAAATTAATTCTACAGAAGAAGATGAGTATTTGAAGGATATTTCTAGTCAAACATATGTTGTTGCTGGAATTGTAAATAGAAAATTCCGTATATTACAACTTGCTATAAATATAACGAAATATTGCGTCCTGCCTCTATTAGCTGTTTCGTTATTTCTTTTGGTTTTTATTAAGGTTTAGTCAATGGATAGATTCGAAAACATATTTGATCAGGTCTATGATTTAACAAAGAACCTACCTCAGAAACATGAACTTACAAAATCCTTTAGTTCAAGAGCGGTCGTCGCTAATGAAGCTTTAGATAATTTGCCCAAAGGGCCACAAGATGAATTTTTCCTTCAATCCCAACTTAGACCTGTTTTTGGTAAGGTTGGAATAAATGAATCACCAATAGGAACTCATCCAGATTTCATTCAATTAGAGGGAACTGATACGGGTACTATTTATCATTATGTATGTACATTATTTATCGATATAAAGGGATCGACGAGGCTCAATTTACTTTATGAACCGGAATTGGTGTATTTATTTAAAAATGCTGTGATTAAAACATGTATAGAAGTTGTCCGCTCCCTTGATGGTCATGTTCATCGAATAATGGGTGATGCTGTCATGGCATTTTTCGGAGGCAATAATATCGAAAAAGAAAATGCTATAGCAGATGCCACAAATTGTTCAATAACTTTGAGAACTGTCTTAGAGGAAAGTATTAAGCCATGGATGGAGAGAAATGGATTAGACTCTAAAGATTTTGGTTTCCGCATTGGTTGCGACTTTGGAGATGACACTGAAGTTTTATGGGGAAGCTTTGGCTACTACAATGTTAGTGAGGTCTCGGCGACCGGGTTACCTGTTGACATGGCCTCAAAACTTCAACATCTTGCTAATAAAAATCAAACTATGCTTGGGCAAGGCTTACTTGATTTTATTAATTGGCCCGATAAATATTCAAAAATTAAAGAAACAGAAAAAAACGGGACTAAAACCCTGCTGCCTTGTGTTCTTCCAAATTTAACTAACGCAGACGGAGTCCCTCTTAATTACAAAATGAAACTCTTGGAATATGACAAATGTTTGGAGTACATCGCTTTTCCTGTACACTTCAAAGAACAGATCAAAAATTCCAAAATACTTTCAAACCACGCTATATCATATAAGTGTTATTCTCTTAATAATGGAAACAGGGAGTTATATATCTCCGGCTCAAAATTTTTAGAAAAAGATATAGACTTAAGATTTGAAGTGTCTGCACTGACTAAAAGCCGTTTGCGCTTCCCTTTGAGAGTTGAATTTTCAAAAACTAACCATGGAATTGCTACACCTGAAAAAGAAAGAGATATTGAGCAAGACCCCAAAATTTATACATTAAGGACGAAAATTAATAAACATAACAAATCTCCTGAACCGATATCAAAGATTGAATTAGAAGAATACACGGCATATCGTGGTTTGCATACAATGAAATGTGAAGTTTACGATAATATCAATAAATTAGTATTTAGGGATTGGATTGGAGTTTTTATAAAATAAAGTTTAACCAGGCGCTTCACCTGACCAAAAACCTCGATGCGGTTTTCGTCAGGTGAGCTTGGTCGTTACATTTAATACATTTTTGTTACAGATCGAAGACCAGCTGTTAATTCTTTCCCTACAGTACCTCTATATCATCTAAAAATCCCACCTATCGTTACATTTTCTGAGAAAATAATGAGCTTGTTAAATAAGATTTTTTAAAAAAGAAAAGGCACATCGGTAGACAGCAGGAACCGCCCGATGCCTTGGCATCCTCCTCCCCCCTTTGGGGGGGATAAGAGGGGGGGATTGTGGTATAGATTAAGTTCGCCAAAACCATCACCACCACAACCCCGACCCTGCTTATGAAAGAAAGCATAATAAGAAATCAGTCATCTGCCAAGGAAAAACAACAGGTTCGTTGCTGCCATTGTTCGAGTTCTTTGACCATCCGCAACGGAACCTATCCGCGAAATCATCCCCAAGACGACACAGAAATAAGGTGTCCTTTCGGCAAGCCTGTGTAAATCAAAAAAATTAAGATAACATTCAAAACAGACCCGATCCAAAAAAACAGTGTGTAAGGCGATGAGGGATAGTTTGCAGTGCAAAAATGTGTCTCAAAACATACTGGATTGGCTAAAAGGTCGTTTTACAGATTATCAGCTGTTTCCCCTGATTTTTTAGCGATTGTGTTTTCAAATGACCACGGCAACCAGTCAGAAGGGTTTTGGAAGATCTCGGAAGAGTGCTTCTGTAGTGCGGTCAGGTATTCAAAGGGATTTATATTTTGCAGGTTGCAGGTATGTATCAGGCTCATGAACAGGTCGCCAATATAGGCACCGTGTTCGGTTTTATAAAATAATGAATTTTTTCGGTGCAGAATCGACTTTTTCAGCAATTGTTCGCAAAGATTATTATCCAGCGGTGCTCCAGGGATCTCCAGGAAACGGGTCAATTCCTGCCAGTGATTCAACATATATGATATGGCCTTGCCCAGACTGGAGTTGGGTTCTACTTCTTTGTTTTCAAACTTGTCTTCCAGCCATACTTTAAGCGCCCGCATCAGTGGACCGCTGTGGGTTTGATGATATTGAAGGCGTTGAGCATCGTCCAGGCCTTGCTCCCTTACCTTATGATCGTGCTCATAAATTTTAGCCACTGTATCAATTACATGGTCACACTCCTCAGGGAAATCGTCCATGACGTCGACAAAGTTACGGCGTCCATGCACGAGACAATTGCATAATATCGATTCAAAACCTTTTGGCAGATTCCTGGACAGAGCATCACACATCTGTATTGGCCGATCTTCTCTGGATCCCCGTTCTTTCAGAACCCTGGATAAATTTTCTCCAGCATGATTGTGGCCGGTAAAAAACAGGGCAATCTTTCCTACGTCACATTCTGACAGGATTCCGGAAGTGAACATCCCTTTTCGCTTGGCTGCCTTGTCTGTTTCTTTTATCAAGGATAAAATTTTCATTGTCGTGTCGTCATTGTACAACACCTTGCCTTGTGCAGCCTGACGGACTAACTCTGTATATACCGGATGAATCTTGTCTGCTACGCTTTCGATGATTTCCCATTGGGTCGATGGGGGCAGCGGCATCCCCAGGCTAGCCTGAAGTTTGCCCAAGCGGTATAAAGGGACTCCGCTGCCATATTTTAGAAGGGCCAGCATGGCACCGGATTTGGCATCATATTTTTCTTTGCCCACATTGTCGGGCGCCTGGGCAGTAAAAATCTGCCCACAAAGGTTACACCGCAATCTCTGCAGTTCATATACTGTCGCCTGGAAGGGAGCACCGCCTGTTATCCGGACGATCTTGGCAGGTGGTTTTTCACCATACAATTTACCTTTTTCACAGGCAGGGCAATCATTACCTGACTTAAGGCTTTGATGACAGATCTTGATCTTCTTGGCACCTTTATAGGCGTTTGCACCATTTTTGCCGTGACCTTTTTTCTTCTTTTTTCGTTTCGGCCGGTTCTGCGGATTCGACGTTTTCTTCTTTTCGGTCTTATCGCCGAATACCATTTTTAATAACCGTTTAATGGATGCTGCTTTTTCATTGGACAACGTATTCAAATAAGCAACGGTTTCAACCAATGCTTTGATCAACTCATAATCGCCGTCCTGCAGTTCATTTGATCTTACCCGCTCAAGGAGCGCGTCAAGTTCGTCCTGCTTTATGTCCATCGTTTTTGACATGAAATGTGTGCTATCACATTTAAACTCTAATGTCTAGATTTTTTTCCACAAAAGTACATTATTTTTTTGAGGATTTCCGTTCCATATCAACATCTGTAATTCATGTGCAGCCAATGGGTGAATTTCATCTCCTCCCTTTTTAGGCCACCATTTAAAACGCCCCTTGCTCAATCTTTTTTGACAAAGCCAGAAGCCCTGGCCATCATATATTAGTATCTTCAGGGCAGTCCCCGGTTTGTTTCTGAAAACAAAAACATATCCGGAAAAAGGATTTTGTTTTAACACCCTGCGACAAACAGCTGCCAGGCCGTCGATCCCCTTTCGAAAATCAGCAGGAGTTACCGCCAGCATTATCCGCATTTGCGGTGTGATTTGGATCATGGAACACCAGCCAGTAAATATTTACCAAGGCTGATCACTGCCGGGTCTGCACGACCTTTAAAACACATACGCATCTTAAAACCGGCCTGATTCTCCATTTCTATTATACAGTTGGTATCTTCCGGCGCTGGAGTGATCTCTATAAACAGGGGGGAGTCATCGTCTTCTTCAGGAGAATCGACTGTAGTACAATGAATGGCATTATAAATTTTTTGTTTTAATGTGGTATGATTAAGCCGTAAACTGTGGGCAATCTTATTTATGCTCAGCCCTTGAGCATGGTGAAGGTCTGCTGCCGCCTGCCATAAATTATCCGGTATTCTTGACCTTCCGGTTCTGTTATTTCGCCAGTCTGCAAAAAGCTGCTGGACTTTTTCTAATGCGATTGATTGTTCTGCTGTCAATAATTGTTTATTCATCGGTCCCTCCATTAGCAATGTTCAAGTTGGAACCGATAATATCACCCGGTACTGGGTATTTCACGCAGGCTTACCGGAAGGACACGAAATAAGGGTTCAGCGCTATTTGTGCAAATCGCCCCTGTGTCCATGGAAAAGTTTTTCTGTTCTTCCTGAATCCATCATGCCGGTCGTCCGTCACACCCTTGAGGCGATATGCTGCTGCGCAGCCATGGTCAGTGCCGGAATGAACCAGGCACAGACGGCAAGATTCTTTGGGTGCACCCGGGGTGTTGCTAAACGGCTCAGGATCTTTTCTCAAAAATTCATGCCCTGGTTTTCCCGGGAAAAGACTGTTGCCGAATGGGGGCCGGATCCGCCCTCCTTCTGGCCGGACTTTACCAGGGATGTTTCCCAGAGTTTTTTCCCTGGAAGATGGGTTAAATTACCATCAACACAAAACATACATTGTTAAATTACAGTCGGTTATGTTGATATGCCACCAATTCCAACTATCAATTAAGGAGGTGGTCATGCCAATACCTGACCCAGCCGATCTCGCTGTCTGGCGATACGGCATTATCAGCAGTCTTCTTCATCGAAATGAAGAGGTAGAGACCATGGAGGAGGCACTGATCAGAATTGCCGGAGTTCAGTATCGCCGGCCTGACGGTCAATTTGTGTCCTTTTCTCCGGAAACCTTAAGAAAATGGTTTTATCGTTATCGGAACGGCGGCCTGCCGGCGTTAAACGATGCCCAAAGAAAAAACACCGGCACCCACCATGCCGTACCCAGGGCGATCTCGGACCGATTGTTTCAACTGCGGCAGGAACATCCCAGATGGACTTTTGCCCGTTTGATCGAACAGCTGGTTCAGGATAAAGTCTGGGATATGCAGTCTCCGGCCCGTTCCACGCTTTATCGCTTTGCCCGGACATGCAACCTTCAACGAGATCCCCATTTGACGGTGCATGATCCGGCTCGACCCTTTCAATATCAGTTCTTTGGTCAAATGTGGACTGCAGACTTTCTTCACGGCCCAAAGATCAGAGTGAACAGCCAAAAACGCAAAACCTATCTGCATGCCATTATTGACGATGCCACAAGATATGTGGTTCATGCCGGTTTTTTTACCAGTGAGGGCACCGAGGTAATGATGATGGCACTGATGGCCACCGTTCGAACCCATGGCAAGCCGCGTCGGTTCTATACGGACAACGGGGCCTGTTACGCAAGCAAGCATCTTAAATTTGTTTGTGCCAACCTGGGTATCCATCTGATCCATACGCCGCCGGGCCAACCCAGGGGAAGGGGTAAAGTGGAACGATTCTTCCGGACCGTCCGGGATCAGTTCCTTGAGGGCAAAAATGCCCCGGCCCATACTCTGGACGGGTTGAACAAGGCCTTTTCACAATGGCTGTCGACTTATCATCGGCGTATTCACAGCAGCCTGGGCATGACCCCTTTGCAGAAACGGCTTGGGCATCAAAGTGCCTGCATCCCTCTACCGGAAACGATTGATATCGAGCCTTTATTTAGAATGAAGCGCCGGTGCAAAGTTTACCTGAATAATACCGTCAGGCTTAAAAAGCGGTCCTATGAGGTGGCAGACGCCTTACCCGGCCAGCGCCTCGACATCTGGTTTATGCCATGGAACCTTGACCGAATCTGGTACGGACCGGAAATGAAACCGGCCAAACCAATTGATCCCATCCAAAACGCATATAGAGGGAGGTAATCATGCAAGACACCCATACCATAGAACAGGCGCCCATGGCCGATTTTTTTGGCTGGAAGTACCATCCCTTTGCCGACACCTATGAACAGCGCAAACTCTGGCTACCCAAAGAGGACCTGCGCAAACTCGATACCATAAAACGTTTGCTGCACCATGGCAAAAGCACCGCACTGTGCGGCCCTTCAGGGACCGGAAAAACCACCTTGATTCATGCATTGGTATCGGATCTGGATCGAAATGCATACCTCCCGGTTATGCTGCCCTATGCCGGTCATCCAAGAAACGGACTGACACGCATTCTTGCCCAGACCCTCGGGGTGGATATAAAAAGCCGGGGAATGCCTTTGATTACAAGGGTTCAGCAGCATATTGAATCCTTATCCAACCAGGCCAACTCACGTCATCCGGTGCTGATCGTCGATGATGCTCAGCGCATCGAATCCGACTCCCTCTGGGATCTTTGTTCTCTTCTGGTCCAAACCTTACAACAGAGAAGCGCAGCCTCTCTTATCCTTGTCGGGGACGACTCTCTGCTCAGGCAACTTCGACTTTATGCAATGGCACCGATACGATCCCGGCTCACCGGCATTATGAAAATCAATGCCATGAACGAGTATGAAACCCAGCATTTTATCGAAAGCCGTCTTAAAAATGCACAAGCTCCATCGGACCTGTTTACCAAAGAAGCAATGGATTTGATCGCAAGTTCCACCCGGGGAAACAGACGGGGCGTAATGAATATGGCGACGATCTGTCTTGAGGAGGCCTATTATCACAATGAAAAAAATGTGACTGCCGAGCTCATTTACAACTCGGAATGGTTCAACGAATCTGAGTGAAACGGACGCGTTTGAGAGGGGACTCCGGCGCCAGGGATAACTCAGTGCGGTAAACTGCTGTCTACATGATTAAAGCCGGGAGGGCAAAAGCTCTCCCGGCTTTTCTGTAATCAATTGCCAGCCGGGTAATCAAACCTGAGATTTTTATGGGATTAGCTCGTCGGAATCTACACCAGCCAGAATCAATTTTATAGAACATAAACCTGACTTACAAAACCAGCATTACACATTCCGCATAGCCATACAAAACAGGCTTTAAACTGCGGGCAGTCACATGCGAACGTCCTGAATAGATAGCGTTTCCATGCGTTGCTCATCGTCTAAAGAATCCAACATTGGTTAAGATCCTGTTACCCGGACTTTACTTTTCTGGGCCGGTGATTATTGTTGTTAGGGTAACCTAAAACTAACCGGGTGACCCATGAAAAAGAATACTGCTGCCGCTGTAACCCAGACAGCTGATAATTATGATGCTGACAGTCTGACGCCTCTGCAACCCCTGGAAGATGATTTACGTTCGAAGGAGCTGGACCGAATCATTGTCCGGGGCGCCAAGGAACATAATCTTAAAAACATTGACGTAGAGATCCCCAAAAAAAAGCTGGTGGTGGTGACGGGGGTCTCCGGATCGGGCAAGTCCAGCCTGGCCTTTGATACCATTTTTGCCGAAGGACAGCGCCGGTATGTGGAGTCTTTGTCCTCCTATGCCCGGCAGTTCATCGGGCAGATGGAAAAACCGCGATACGATACCATCCGGGGGCTCTCCCCCACCATTGCCATTGAACAGAAAGCCGCCTCCAAAAACCCGCGCTCCACCGTGGGGACCATCACCGAAATTTACGACTACCTGCGGGTACTCTTTGCCCGGGTGGGAACCCAGTACTGCTATAAATGCGGAAAAAAGGTGGGCCGGGGCCATGCCCAGGCCATGGTCAGCCAGATTATGGATCTGCCCGACGGATCTAAAATCCTGATCCTGGCACCCATTGTGGAAAACCGGAAAGGGGAACACCGGGAGAGACTCGAAGAGCTCAAAAAAGAGGGCTATGCAAGGGTCCGTGTGGACGGCGTGGTCCAAGATCTTGAAAATGTTCAGTCCCTGGCCCGCAACAAAAAACATCACATTGAAGTTGTCGTTGACCGGCTGGTGGTAAAATCCGACGAGGTGTTTGAAAAACGGCTCACCGACTCGGTGGAAGCGGCCTTGAAACTGGGTGCAGGCCAGCTCATTGTCCACATGGTGGGCAGGGAAGACCTGAAAATGAGCGAAGCCCGTTCCTGCTGCGGCATTGCCTATCCCGAACTGACCCCCCAGATTTTTTCCTTTAACTCGCCCTTGGGCATGTGTCCGGACTGCAACGGTATCGGCACCCTGTTGGCCATTGACCCGGATAAGGTGGTGCCGGACCCCAATCTATCCATCCGTGAGGGTGCGGTGGTTCCCTGGAAAAACTATTTCATCAAGAGCCCCCGATTCAACAATGAAAACTCCTGGGGCAAGGGCCAGCTCCTGGCCATGGAAGATCAGTGGGGGATTGATTTCGATATCCCCTGGAAAAAGCTGCCTAAAAAACAGCGGGATATGCTGCTCTACGGCTCGGGCAACAAACAGATGACCGTGAACTGGAATTCGTCAAAGATCCAGGGCAGTTTTTCCCGCACCCACGAAGGCCTGATCCATACCCTGATGCGCCGGTACAGGAATACCCAGTCCGAGCATCAGAAAAAGTATTATACCAATTTTATGACCGCCGCCGTCTGCCCCACATGTAAGGGGCGGCGCCTGCGGGATGAAATCCTGCATGTCAGGATCAATGAACGTTCCATTATCGATGTCACGGAAATGACCGTGAAAGCGGCCTATGATTTTATCTCATCCCTTGAGTTGACCGGCAGTAAAAAGCTCATTGCCGCAGAACTGCTCAAAGAGATCCGGGATCGTCTGGGCTTTCTGGTGAACGTGGGCCTGGATTATCTCTCCCTGGACCGGTCCGGCCCCACCCTGTCCGGCGGGGAATCCCAGCGCATCCGCCTCGCCTCCCAGGTGGGGTCTGAATTGACCGGGGTGCTCTATATCCTGGATGAGCCCTCCATCGGTCTTCACCAGCGGGACAACATGAAATTACTCTCCACCTTGAAACATCTGCGGGACATCGGCAACACCCTCCTCATTGTGGAGCATGACCAGGAGACCATGGAAGCCTCGGACTGGATTGTGGACATCGGCCCGGGTGCCGGCCACCTGGGTGGTGAAATTGTGGCCCAGGGTACGCCCGAACAGATCCGCAAAAACCCGGTCTCCCTCACCGGCCAATTTTTAAGCGGACGGGAGACCATTGCCATGCCGGAAGAACGCAGAACCCCCAAATCCATGGGCAACAAATGGCTCACCATCCACGGGGCATGTGAGAACAACCTGGCCGACATCACAGCCAAAATACCTGTGGGGCTTTTAACGGCCGTGACCGGCGTATCCGGGGCCGGGAAATCCACCCTGATCAACCAGATTCTCTACCCGGCCCTGGCGGTAAAACTGCACAAATCCCAGATGAGTGTGGGAAACCATAAAAAAATTACCGGACTGTCCCATATCAATAAGGTCATCAATATTGACCAGAAACCCATCGGCCGAACCCCGCGCAGTAATCCGGCGACATACACCAAGCTGTTTGACCCCATCCGGGACCTGTTTGCCATGCTGCCCGAATCCCAATCCCGGGGATACAAAAAAGGACGTTACTCCTTTAATGTGAAGGGCGGCCGGTGCGAGGCCTGCCATGGAGACGGATACATCAAGGTGGAGATGCACTTTCTGGCCGATGTCTTTGTGCCCTGTGACGTCTGCCACGGCAAACGGTTCAACAAGTCTACGTTGGAGATCAAATACAAGGATCACTCCATTGCCGATGTATTGGATCTCTCGGTAGTCCAGGCCCGGGAGCTGTTTGAGGCCCACCCCAAGGTCACCCGGATTCTGGATACCCTGGTGGATGTGGGACTCTCCTATATTAAACTGGGACAGGCGGCCACCACCCTGTCCGGCGGTGAAGCCCAGCGGATAAAGCTGGCCCGGGAACTTGCCAGAAAAGACACCGGCGACACCCTTTATATCCTGGACGAGCCCACCACCGGCCTGCATTTCCAGGATATCCGCATGCTTCTGCAGGTGCTCCAGCGTCTCACCCACGCCGGCAACACCGTGGTAATCATTGAGCACAACCTGGATGTGATCAAGACCGCCGACTGGATTATGGATATTGGTCCCGAGGGCGGCAGCGGGGGCGGCCGGATTGTGGCTGCCGGCCCCCCGGAGGCCGTGGCTGAGAATGCCGGCAGTTACACCGGCCGGTATTTAATTCCCGTTCTCACCCCCGGCGGTTACAATCCTGCTTGATGGATTACATATTTTGCATGCTTTGGGGATAAAAAATGAAATTTTTGTAACTCATTCTTTCACAGCCAAAGCATGATAATGCCAAATATAGATATTAAAAACAAATAGTTAAAAACATTGGCATACCCCTTGCTATCAAATAAAAATAAAGGACGTGTATGACAAAGGGCACCACCACCCCTGAAACCACAGCATACTCCCTCTGTCCTTGTCTCACCATCATCACCCCCCCCTGTGTCGGAGCAGAATATTCCGGCACAGGGCCCCACCATTAAATTGGTGATTTAAAAAAGGAAAAGAATTGTGGTCAGGCTGCATTGACATCCTGTCTGTCTGGCCGATATTCAAAATCAAAAGCCCTGGGAATTAAACCTTCCCAGGGCTTTTGATCTTTTGGGCCAGGCCAAGTGTTTATAAAAGGGAAAATTTCGTTCCCCGGGATGTAATTTTAGTAACAAGTTCACCCACTCCTCCCCGGGCCATTTTTAATATTTCTTTTAAATTCAACGTATTAAATCATGGCACGTCCTTTGCTCTTTCAGGAAATGCATCATGGCGGACATTTTGCCCTGCCAATGATGAATTTTTATAAGAAAGTCTCAATACGCATTGAATCACTTTCTTGTTTAGCCCTGGACTGAGGCCTGCCGGATGGTAGGCCGGATCAGCCCGGAGCTGCTATAGAAAAAGGAGATGTAAGTTTATGGTAACGTCCAACAAAATAATCGGAAATCAAAAAAAAGTTGCAGCCCTTGCCTGTATTCTGACTGTTGTGGCTACTGCCTGCATGAATGGTACAGATGCCTCAACCGGGTTCCAATTTCTTAGGGAAATGCCCTGGGGAAATGCCTTAATCGCCTCATTTTCAACTCTGTTTTTCCTGGCCATGGCGGAACTTGTTTGGAGAATCATCCTGGTAATGAAATACAAACCCATCCCAAGCGTAACGGATGAACAACTGCCGACCTGTACCGTTGTCGTCCCGGCCTACAATGAAGGGCGCCAGGTCTTTGATACCCTTAAAAGCCTTGCCGGCAGTAACTACCCCAGGGAAAAAATTCAACTGATTGCCGTGGATGACGGCAGTGCCGATGATACCTGGAAATGGATAAAACAGGCCAAAAGAACACTGGATTTACCTGTCCTGACCATACGCCAGCCCCAAAATATGGGCAAACGCCAGGCCCTGTATGACGGATTTAAAAAAAGTTCAGGCAAGGTTCTGGTCACCGTGGACAGTGATTCCGTGGTGGAGGCCGACACCCTTAGAAATCTGGTAACGCCCTTCTCAGTAAATACCAGGGTCGGTGCGGTTGCCGGCAATGTCCGGGTGCTCAACCAGAACCAGGGGATTATCCCCCGGATGGTGGACATTGTTTTTGTATTCAGCTTTGATTTCATGCGTGCCAGCCAGAGCATGTACCGCACCGTCACCTGTACGCCCGGGGCATTATCCGCATACCGTAAAACGTCTGTCATGGCTGTTCTTGATACATGGCGGAACCAGACGTTTCTGGGGCGGCCCGCCAATATCGGCGAAGACCGTGCCATGACCAATATGATTCTCCGCCAGGGATATCATGTATTATTTCAGCAGAACGCCAGGGTATTTACCGAAGTCCCGGTGGCCTATTCCCAGCTTTGTAAAATGTATTTGAGATGGGCCCGGAGCAATGTGCGTGAAACCATTGCCATGGCACGCTTTATCTTCACGCCCTTTCGTCGGGAATCAATGCTTGGGGCGCGGATCAATCTGGTTTCCGACGTGCTCAAACTAACCGTAGCCCAGGTGTTTTTCCTGATCTCCTGGGGATTGATTCTATGGCACCCGGCCATATTCGGAACTAAAACCATTATCGGCATTGTGCTGGGCTCCAGCCTTTCCGCCACAATATACGCCTGGAAATTCGGCAGGATCTCCTCGGTACTGGCATTTGCCTACGGCTTTTTCTTTTTCATCGCCCTGACCTGGATCAAACCCTATGCCCTGATTACGCCCCAAAACTCCAGTTGGCTGACAAGAGCCTGTCCAAAGGTCAAGCCGGAAAAAGATCTTAATCAATTAAGCGCCCGGCAGCTGACCTGATTCTTCTTCCTCTCTTAACTTTATCTTTCTTTCGGCACGGCCCACTGTTCCGGTGCAGCCGTGCCGTCCTGATATGGTCCGGCAACACACCGACAGATCAAGCACCCACACCAAAGAAAATACAGATTTCCAAACTAAATAGTGCCTGAACGAAAACCCGTGTTTGGACGAAAAGTTGCCCAGATGCAAGGCGCAAACAAAACTGCAACCGGAGCGTACTATAGTACGTGAGAATTGCAGCTTTGTGCAGCAACGCCGCAGGTGGGTAACTTTTCGTTCAAACACTAAATAATTAATCTCAATTCCCTTTGACCTTCCTGAATGAATCAGATATATTAAATCCATACCAAGTGAAACAGTTGATTGCTATTTTTGCTTACGACAACACGACTGGTTTTTGGTCATTTCATTTCTCTTACACCCATTTCGTATGATCATCAGGTACCGCTGAAATCATTTTACAGTTCTTTTAACCGGCTGATTATCGTGAAATCTTTTAAATTTAAAAGAAAAGGAGAAAACCATGGGAACCCATGAACTTCATTACGAAACCATGACCCGTTTAACCACCGCGATTTCCCAGTGCAAAGAACAAGAGGAAGTTGCCATGATTACGGCAGAAAGTGTCAAAAGCGCCTTTAATGCCAAGGGCTGCTGCGTTTTTCTGGTCAACCGGGAGACTGGAGAGCTGGGCCTGGTTGGCTCTTCCGGGCTGAGCCAGGAGTATCTGAAAAAAGGGCCGACCCACTTTAAACAGGCAATCAAAGAGGCCAAGGATGCCGTCCCCATTGCCATTTACGATGTCATGGATGATCCCCGGATTGAGTATCCCGAGGAAGCAAAAAAAGAAGGGATCGCCTCACTGCTGGGTGTGCCCATTATCAGCCACAACAAAATAATCGGCGCATTACGTCTTTATACGGCCAAACCCTGGGAATTTTCCCAGGAGGATGTCACCGTAATCCAGGCAGTCGCCTTGATCTGCGGCATGGCCATGGATATGTGCCGGATGTACAAAGGATATAAAACCAGCATTCAAGTCTTGAAAAACATGAGAGATTCCTCAAGCTTCAACGTCAAAAAATGGACCCCGTATGAAGGGGTCCCCACGAGTGTTGATCAGTCCATTTGCGATTATTAATCAATAAAACACCTCAACCGTTAGCGGCTGCATGGAAATCCCATTGCAGCCGCTTTTCTTTTTTTTTATATGAGAGTCTCTCAGTAAGCCACTGAGTTCTTTCAACCTTCGTTGGAGGATGAGCCTGGCAGTTATAGTGATAGACCAGGTCAACCCGTGGCTGTTTATATCAAACATCCTTGTCCAGGGCTTCCCGAACTTTGGCCGCAAGCTTTTTTTTCGAGAATGGTTTTGCAACAAAATTTACGTTTTCATCCAGAACCCCGTGATGGGAAATAATATTGGCGGTGTAGCCGGACATGAACAAATGGCGAAGTTTTGGATAAACGGCCTGCATATTGTTGAAAAGTTCCCGCCCGTTCATTTCCGGCATAATCACATCCGTTAAAAGCAGGTGGATCTTTTGTTGATGGCCCCGGACCAGTTCTATGGCGTCGCCTGGCGTTCTGCACGCCAGCACACGATAACCAAGTTCTTGAAGCATAAGTTCGGCCAGTTTAAGAAAGGAGAGGTTGTCCTCCACCAGCAGGATGGTTTCCTGTCCGTGTTGAACAGGGGTCTCCTTTTTTATTATGGGAAGTGGATCAGGTAGGCTCTTTTGCCTGGGAAGGTAGATTTTAAATGAAGAGCCTTGTCCCGGTTCGCTGTACACATTGATGAACCCGTTGTTCTGTTTAACGATCCCATACACCGTGGCCAGACCCAGGCCGGTCCCTTTGACTGCATCTTTAGTGGTAAAAAAAGGTTCAAAGATATTGTTCAGGGTTTCGGCATCCATGCCGGATCCTGTGTCACTGACGGTCAGGCGCACATATTCTCCGGGTTGAAATCCCATATGGCGGCTGGTGTACGCTTCATCAAACTCAATATTACCGGTTTCAATGGTGATGTTACCCACATTGACGATGGCATCCCGGGCATTGATGCAAAGGTTGGCCAAAATCTGATCAACCTGGCCGGGATCCATTTTCACAGGCCAGACGCCTTTTCCCGGTCTCCATACCAATTCGATATCCTCTCCTATGAGCCGTTTCAAAATTTTGGTAATGCCATCCACAGTGGCATTGATGTCCAGTATCCTAGGGGAAATGGTCTGTTTTCTGGCAAAGGCCAAAAGCTGACGGATGATGGTGGCTGATCGTTGGGCGGCATCCATGATCTTTTCAATATATCTATATGCCACATGATCTGCGCCTGTTTTTGTCAGTGCCAGTTCTCCATATCCCAGAATCACACCGATCATGTTGTTAAAATCATGGGCCACCCCCCCGGCCAGCCGGCCCACGGATTCCATTTTCTGGGCCTGGCGTAACTGGTCCTCCAGTGAGATCTGTTCCGTAATATCATCGACCATTTCGATGACGGCCCAAATTTCGCCGGACTGGCCGAACACGGGAGACGAGACGATTCGAAAATTGCGTATGCCTTCCGGCCTGGGGGTTTGAAGTGTGGCCTGGTGGACCTTGCCATCCTGAAACGACTTGACCACCGGACACCCAGGGCAAACATCCTCCCGGGGCGGGTCGTTGAAGGACCGGAAACAGGCGTGCTGCTGCAATAAATTGACATCCGGGAACCATTGCCTCATTTGCTTGTTTAGTTCCAGGATACACATTTCCGGGCTGATCAGGCTCACGCCGATGCCGATATTATCCAAAATACTGCGCGTTTTGGATTCGCTCTTCTGCAGAGCCGCCTTTGCCCTGATCAGCCTGGTCATAAAAAGCAAAAGCAGCAAAAGTGCAATGACAAGCAGGATGAGAATCCCTGTAATGGTGAAAGCAAATTTCCGATGGGTCGTGAATACGGATTCAGGTTCATGGATCACAATGCTTCCCGGTGGGAGTTTCGCCAGGGGGATGCCGAAACGTTCCATTTGCCTGTAATCGAACATGGGTATAGAGGTTCCGGTTTTCCGGATTGGTATCGCGTCGGGATTTTCACCGGCAAGGATGGCAAGACCCATTTTAGCCGCCTGTCTGCCCTGCTCGCGGCCGCTGAGAAGAAAGCCGCCGATAATACCATCACCAAACCTGTTTTGGTGAACCCCGTAAACCGGCACCCCGGCACCCGACAAAATCAGGCGGGTACTCTCTTTGGTGGAAAGTGCCCTGCCGCTACTATCAGTTGTATACGAGTTTAACAGGATGGCGGACTGGTCTGAAAGCCCGGCGATCATGGCCTGTGTCTCCTCAAAGGTACCCGGCGGCAGAAAGCGGAAGGCCACCCGGCCGGTGTACTCCGTTACAACGGCCTCCATTGCCTTTCGTGCGGAAAGGCCGCTTACGGTCGCATCGCTGATGCATGCAATCTCCTTTGTGTCGGGGTTGAGATTGAGAATCGTATCGACCGTATTTTTGATGTCCTGGGTTTCAAGAACGCCGGTAATTTTTTTGCGTCCAAAGACAGAATATTTACTGAACCCGGTAATGCCCGCAAAAACCACCGGTGTATCCGGGAAGAGCTCCACATGAAATTTCGTAACAAGCTCCACTGCGGCATCGTCCAGGGCAATAACCAGGTTTATTTTTTCCCCAAAGTATTTTTCTTCCAAAAGCGTCTTCATACGAAGCTGATTCGATTTTCGAGGATACCGCTTGGCATCAAAATATTCCACCGGAATATCTATGGATGGCAGGTGTTTCAATATCTCAATAACGCCGGTTTCCTCGTCGTCGGACCATGAGAAACCAGGATGGTAAGAGTTAAGTATCAATACTTTCAAAGGAGTCCGGTTTTCCTGTGCGGCAGATAGCTGCAAGGCGGAAAAAAAAAGATACAAGACTGCGGCAAATACAAAAATGCGTTTTCTCTTCACCAAAATCATTTAGTCACCGCCATTGTTTGGATTTTAACCTTCTGCCTTTACCAGGCCCGGAGAATTCTTTTTTTCACTGAGGGGACAATCAATAACTTATTGAATATGGCTTAATCATAGAACTTTAAGATAGAATATCAAAATATTTAAAAGCCTGCAATTATTTCACATTTTTTATGCCAATAGAGCAGTTTTTTATTTTTGTGTATAAACGGCTATGGGCCGACATGGTCTATCAGCACCCCGGCAGAGTGCACAGGCCAACTGCTTTTTTTGCATCCAAAACGGCAATGGTGCGACCACCGTCAATATCACATTCCTGAGAGAGACGGGCAGGCTGTCGAAGCAAAAAGTGGGCAGGCAGCCAGATCCGCCACCGTGCCGGTAAAATCTGTTTCCAGCGCTGCCAAAAAATTCTTCCATTCCAGACCGAACCGGTAAAACCCCGTAGCTGCCAATTGTTTGGTGAGGATGGCGTCCCGGTATTCCTGCATGGAATCGGTATTCAGCATGTCTATGATCCGCTTTTTCCCCATTTGTTTGACCAAGGTTTTTGGGATATAGGCTGCCAGGATTTTCCAAACCTGATTTTTTTGTTTTAATATGGTGTTGAGCCTGGCGCGAAATATATCCTGAAGCGCCAGAATCTCTTCTCCGGCCTTGTCGGATTGGGCAAACAGCGGAATGGACGGATCTGCGTCATATCGGCGGATTAACATCTTTGTTTCTGTAGCGGTATGGGTTTCGACAAGACCCAGGACCTCCTGAATCAGGGCACAGCACACCTTGGGATCCTCAATCAGTGCAGCCTCGTACTGGTCGCCGAGAAGGAAATCCGGAAGGACTTCAACCATAACCGAGGAGAAGGCGCCGCCTTTGTTGGCAGTGGAATCCTTGAGGTGGCGGATGCCGGTGTTTGCCGCAATATGCCGACGGGCATTGTTGTCAAAAAAGAGCCCACTGCCTTCCACGATGAATTCAAGCTCCTTGAAATTTTCCAAAAAGGATGTGACGGTTCTTCCGGTGACACCCTCCTTGAATCCGCCGCAGGGCAGACAGACCTGAATACCCGCCTTGCGAATGTACGTCCTCATTTCCGGGTTAAACAGGAAATCTCTGTGGAATAGAGCGCTGTCTTCAACCACGGCACCGTCGGCCAGAAATGTACGTGCAGCGGTGACCGGGATTTTGAAGCCCTCGGGAGAAAGTTTGTCCGAAGGGAAGGCCATGGCGCCGACGGCTGTCCCGGTACGAGCGCCCAAGGCCAGTTTTTCCAATTCACCAGGATCCAGTCCGGCCGGATCAAAAAGCAGGGCTTTATTATCTATGGCCAGGCAGATCCGCCCCTGGTAACAGAGCAGCTCATTGCCCACCAGCCGGCCGCCGGGTCCGCCGACAACCATCAGATTCAGATCTTTTTCCCGGACATTATGGTGATGGATCAAAGTCCGCAAGGCCGCCATCATGGCCGTGGTGCTCATACCCAACGTTTTTATTTCTCCACGGATTCTCTTTCCAAGTTTTTCCGGATCCCGGGTGACCAGCTGGGATTTCCCGTTAACTTGCAGCTCGCCAAGACCATCCCCGGCCGGCAGCAGCCCGAACAATTTGCCGTTGTTCAAGACACCGTAATTATAATGAAAGATGCCGCAGGCTTTTTCCGTGGCAATGGTCCGCCAGTGGAGATATCCCCGCTCCTTTGCCCTGAGTGCCACGGTATCCATAAAATCTGCCGTACCCCGGTCCGGTTCGAAAAAGAGCATTTCCGGCCGCCCGTAATAATCTATTACAGTTTCATTGGGAAGTGTAAGATCCAGAATGCCTTCGATGAAATCCAGTACGGCATCCCTGGTATATTCACCGTAGACAGGGTGGGGAACGATCACCCCCGAGGCCCCGCCTTCACAGATGTCCTTATGCTTGAGACGACTGTCCCGGGGCCCCAGGATAAAGCTGAGCCGGGCCGCATTTTCCATCTGCCTTCCATAAGCCGCCGGCGCCGTTGGTATGACACGCAACCCACCCCGGGCAATGTCGGCGGACCGCATATGGACGCCCGAGGCATAGTGGCCGTTGATGAAAAAAATGCCGTAGACAGGCCGATTGTATACCAGGGGATCCAAAATACCGCTGTCCAGACGAAAGCTGTAAGCCCGTTTGTCCGGGGTGTAAAAATTGGTCTTGCAACAATGGGTCACAAATTTTGCCATGAACCGGAAAACTTGCAGGGCCGTGGGGTGGTCTGCCAAGCGGGTTCGGCACATCCGCAGGAACGTCTCACATTGTTCAGTGGGATCATCTGCCGTTCCAAGTGCCGGGGCCGGGTCAAATCGGTGGGAGAAAAATTCATATAGGGCTTTAAGAAGCCCGGGGTGGGCCATGACCTCAACCTCGATGGTCCGGGTATTAAAGGCGGCCCGGGCAGCCTTGTAAATCCGGTCGGCAAAGGCCTCTTCACAGGCCCTGTCATCCAGGCGGGATATGATGGCATGATCGCTTTTGGCTGTGCTTTCCGAGAAGATGAATACCCGGGTGAAGTCAATGGCGTTGCCGGCAAAAAGCATTTCTTTATAAGTCAGCATTCCTTGCACGTAAAGGGCCGTGACAGGGCCCACATTAAAGGCTAAAAAATCCTGAATCTCCCGGATCAGATGGATCTCCCGGGCCTGGGACATCTCTCCCTGCAAATAAAGTGAACAGATGGAGGTCGGCACATATGAGCCGTTCCAATAAGGCTCCCAATATGCCCGCATGAGGGTGAAGCCGTGGTCCTTGAGCAACTGCCGGAAAATGGGGATCTGGGGGGTGGCAAAATTTGAGTTGAACATAATCCGGGTTTCTGCGGTGGCCGGCAGATTGAACACTTTCACCAGGGGCCTCACCGACGCCCTGCTCTCTTTTAAAAATTTTTCATACCGCATGCGTGTGGGTTCGGGGGTTGCGGTGTAATCCCCGGCAAGGTTGAAAAGAAAGGCAGAATCCTTGAACTCATGCCGGGTGAAATCGTTTACGGTTTCCGGCCGGAAAATATAGGTGTAGTATTCATTTTCCCGGCTGTAGTAATACTCCCTGCGGTGTCCGGATATCATGGTTTCCATCAATTTTTCCATGGCGTCCCGGGTCTCCCGGGTGGCGATGCGCACCCGCTGGACCTCACTGCCCTGCCCCAGGTCAAAGTCGATGTGGGCCACCCGGCCCACCAAAACCACCCGGTCATCCTGGATGGCAATGCTGGAGGTGATGGAAGAGAGGATCTGCTTGAGGGAATCGGTGGTGATATTCTCGAAAAAATAGCTGGGAAGCCCCAGGTCATTGAGCAGAATTCCTGCGGCCAGGTTGATGCAATGGGCGGTGATCAGCCCCTGGGCGGAAAGGTCGATGACCGCTTCGTAGAGAATCCGGATGTTGAGGTTAAGTGCGTCGGCGCGGTCAATGATATGGGGGGAGCGGCGGATGTCGGGCGGCAGGTTGGCCACGGATATTTCTCCATGCCGGTTACAGGCCGGACAGGTAAGAGTTCAGGTTAATTTTTTTATTGGTGATACCCAGCTTTTTGCGGATGTGATTTCGATAGGTCTCCACACTGCGGTAGGAGAGGTTAAGCATTTTTCCGATCTCCTTGGAGCTCAAACCCGTGCGGATCATATTGCAGATTTCGTTTTCCCGGGGGGTGAGGCGCTGGTGAAGCTGGGAAATTTTGGTGCCGAATGAAGAGGTGAGCCGGGCGATATTTTCCTCGAGCAGGAACAGGTACTCCCGGTCCAGATCCGACCCCTGGTCTTCCATTTTTTTGACCAGGGGCAGCAGCAAGTTATCCACGTTGGCCAGGACCCGCGTTTCCAGGTCCACCTTTTCTTCGCGCAGCTGATTCATCACTTCCCGCAGGGCAATATTTTTATCCTTGAGCTGCTGGTTCTGTTCCTTGAGCTTGCGCCGTGATTCCCGCAGTTCGGTTTCCGCCTGTTTTCGGTTAATGGTCCGGCCCAGCAGTTCGGCCACCGCATTGATCAATGACCGCTCTTCGGCCAGAAAGGCACCTTCGTCCAGGTCGGGCCGTTTTTCAAGGTAGCAGACCGTAAGGATGCCGATGGGCTCCCCATAGGCATTGATGTTTGCCTGCTGTTTCCAGAAGGTGTTTTTATAATTTTCCGTGCGAAAACTCTGGTCGTTGATGAGCAGCTGGGCACATGTAATCTCCGGGTACTGCCAGGAAGGCGGAATAAGATCCACCACCTGTTGAAAGGTCTCTTCCAGGGAGAGCCCGGTCTGTTCCAGAATCTTGGAGATCCCGTACAGGCAGTTGATCTCCTTCATACGCTCCCGGAGATTGTGGGCCTGCTGCTTGAAGATCAACTCCATGCGCCGATGCTCCTGCTCCAGTTGTTCCAGCTCCCGGTTGCGGCGAACCAGGGCGTCAATGTCCGGCTGCTCCACGATGCGTCCCATTCCTTCTCAAAAGTTATAGTACAGGAGATTTCCTGTAGCTCACAGCTGTGAACTGTGAGCTAACGGGTAACATTTAACAAGAAATTATGGGCTAGACAAGACCCTGATCCAGCATGGCGTTAACCACCTTGGTAAAACCGGCAATATTGGCCCCGGCCACGTAGTTGCCTTTCTCGCCATATTCGGCACAGGCGTCCACACAGGCGGTATGGATGGATTTCATGATGCCCTGCAGCCGCATGTCCACCTTTTCCCTGCTCCAGGCCCGGCGTACGGCGTTCTGGGACATCTCCAGACCGGATACGGCCACTCCGCCGGCATTGGCGGCCTTGCCCGGGGCGTAGAGGATTTTGTGGTCCACAAATAGGTCGACGGCGTCCGGGGTGGAGGGCATGTTGGCCCCTTCGGATACCACAAAGACCCCGTTTTCAATGAGGTTTGCCGCATCTTTGCCGTTGATTTCGTTCTGGGTGGCCGAAGGAAAGGCGCAGTCGGCTTGAATGCCCCAAAGGGGATTATAATCCAGGGTGGCATCGGTTTTGGTGTAAACGGCTTCGGGATATTTTTCGGCATATTCTTCGATGCGGCCCCGCCGGATGTTTTTCAACTCCATGACCCAGGCCAGTTTACTCCGGTCAATGCCGGTTGGATCGTAGACGAACCCGGTGGAGTCCGACAGGGTGACGGCTTTGCCGCCCAGATCCATAATTTTCTCCACGGTGTACTGGGCCACGTTGCCGGAACCGGACACCAGGCAGGTTTTGTCTACCATGCTGCCGTTGCGGGTGGCCAGCATTTCGGCGGCAAAATAGACCGCTCCGTAGCCCGTGGCTTCCGGGCGGATGAGGCTGCCGCCCCAATCCAGGCCCTTGCCCGTGAGCACCGGGTCGAATGCATTGGTCAGCCGTTTGTACTGTCCGAAAAGATAGCCGATCTCCCTGCCGCCCACGCCGATGTCCCCGGCCGGCACGTCGGTGTTCGGCCCGATGTGCCGGTGCAGTTCGGACATAAAAGACTGGCAGAAGCGCATCACTTCATTGTCGGATTTTCCTTTGGGATCGAAATCGGACCCGCCTTTGCCGCCGCCCATGGGCAGGGTGGTCAGGGCGTTTTTAAACACCTGTTCAAAGGCCAGGAACTTGAGTATGGAGAGATTCACCGACGGATGAAAGCGCAGCCCGCCCTTGTAGGGTCCAATGGCCGAGTTCATTCCGATGCGATAACCGCGATTCACCTGAACGGCTCCGGTGTCGTCCATCCAGGGCACCCGGAACATGACGACCCGTTCGGGCTCGGCCAGACGCTCCAGAATCTTGGCATGGCGGTATTCGGGGTTGCGGTCCAAAACGGGCTGAACCGTCTCGATCACTTCCTGAACAGCCTGGTGAAACTCTTTTTGGTCGGGGTCTTTGGCAATGATTTTATTCAGTTCTTCTGACATGATCTACCTTTCTTTGGAATGTAAGTATTATAATCAAATTGATGGGCGACAACGGTTGGATGCATCATCCATAAAAACAGTCAGCGCGGGACAGCTCACTCTTCTTGTATGTGATGGTCGGTGTTTCCGAAGTTCATAATGACACTGCGGGAATGTTTCCCATCGACTTTAATCACCAGGGGGCGGTTCAGGCATATGTGACGGATGAAGCCCTCGTTCCGCACAGAGCAGCAACCGGCCAGATGCTCGAAATCGATTCGGTCCGCACCTTCGGGATTCACGGTGATATAGGGCACCCCCCGGGAAGTGATGGTGTTGAAAAAATGGGAGCCCCCGGAGGCATCGGCGTGGATGGTGCCGTCCCGGATTTCCACGATGGCACCGGCACCGGAAATCTGCTGCCACTGCACAGGAATGCCCAGCCAGGGATCCGATGATCCCCACCGGCCGGGACCGGCCAGCAGAAACCGGCGGTTGGTTTTGGCCAACTCCGCATTAATCCGGCTGATCTGCCGTGCCATATCCGGGGTTTTACCCCCTTCAAAGGTTTCGGGATTGACATAGACAATGTCCCTGATGGTGTCCAGGGTGCAGTTTCCCAACGCAGAGGTGGAGACGCAGACAGCTTCATCAAGATCTCGTTTGGTGATCAACCCGGTGTCCCGGGGACTGGACATGGGCCGGGCCTGGAGTAAAAAAATTTTCCAGGGGGCGCCCGGTTCGTCGGGAAGATCGGCGGCAAACTCCAATTCCATGGGGCCACCGGCATCACCGGACAGGGCAGCCATCAGGTCGTTGACCAGGGCGGTCAGGGGCGGCTCCCCGTATTTCAGGACCTGGGCAAAGGTGATGATTTTGGGGCCTTTGCAGTACCAGGTATCCCTGATCCGGTCTTCGACGGGCATATAGGTTGATGCCAGGGCTTTGACCGGCGCCTCTTCCAAGGCCTGGGCCAGATCCCGGCGTTCCAGGTTGGAGCAGATGCCGAAACGCAGGGTCTCCGGGCAATCCCCCACTCTAAGGGCGTAAAAGCGGTTTTGGGTTTTTTCCAGAAGATCCCGGGTGCCGGCAAATTGAGGCGTGGCCTGGGGATGTCTGGGCGATACCCTGAAACTTTGTTCCCCCTGGGCCAGGGTCCGGCCTAATCCCAGTGCCAGGTTCAGTATACCCTCATGGGCTTTGGCATTGGCCACCGGATAAAAATTCAGGGACTGGGCCGTGCCCGACAGGGCCGGGTAAAAAAAATCGTTGTACCGGCTGCCGGCCACGGCCTGGACCATAACGGCCATGCTCTCCCTGAAGGGCCGGGCGGTTGTGCTGCGCACAAAGGCCCGGGCTTTTTTATAGTAGGCAGAGGCATAGACCAGTTTAACTGCGGTGGCAAGCTGGGACGACCGGATGTCCGGATCGGCATGGGTGTTGGGGATCATATAGGTTTTGTACACCCCGGCGCACGGATGGACGGCGGCATCTTCCAGAAGGCTGGAGGAGCGTACGGCAAGGGGCGCATGGGACGCCACCGACAGACGCGCCAAATGCCGGAGTACCTCCCGGGGCAGCGGGGCGTCGATGAATGCCTGGACCAGCTCGGCCAACGGTTGGTCTGCAACGCTTTCCAGTCCGTTGTCCCGGACAAAGTCTTCAAAAATATCGGTGCAGAGGACCAGGGCCCCAGGAATGTTGACCACCATCTCAGGATAGGTCTTTCCAAGGTCGGGGCGGCGGTCAAGGGTCTGGGCCAGAAAGGCCAGCCCCCGGGCCTTGCCACCGATGGACCCGCGTCCGATGCGGGTAAGTCCGCCGGAAACGGTTTGAACCGGATACCGCTCTTGGGAGCCGGTGTTTAACCGCCGGGCCGGGAGATCCCCTGCCAGGCTACGAAAAAATTCATAAAGTTCCCGGGTTGGTTGGTGACCATTTTTATCCAGAAAAGGGGCCGGGATGCTTTGGGCTCCTTTTTTGTTTGTCTCTTCCGCACTCATGAGCATGATGGGAAGATCGGGCATTTCCCTGTGAATGGTCAACAGGATGTCAATACCGGCACCGGACAGCTCTTTTCCCTGCCGGGGAAGCCGGGTATCGGAAATGACACACTCAAGACGTTCCCCCAATTCATGGAACCGCGCCATGGCTGTTTCATATGAATCAGTCAGAACAAGCTTAGGCGGTCTGGCGCCGGGGAAGGACGCATCAATGCCCTTGTATACCGCTGGAAGAAAAAACGAGGTGTATTCAGGACTGTCTTCCACCAGAAGCACGGCACGGCGGCCGGTATCCTGACAGCGCTGATCCTCAATAAAACGGACCATGGCATGGAAGCATTCAGGTGTTCCGGACCAGATAAACACGTGGTCCCCAGCCTGTTTCAACGACCGGGTTTTGCAATGACCCGGTGGCACCAGGAGGACAACCGGCAAGCCGGGGTAAAGGGCTTTAAGCTGGGGGATCGTCACCCCTGAGCTGTCATCCAGCACCTCGCTTTCAATAAAAACAAGATCAAAATTCGCGTTGCCGAGCAGTGCGGCGGCCTCGTCCATACAAACCGCATGGGTGATCTCCCAGGGGGAGGGATGAATATCGGCTTTCAGTCCCGGGCAATGGTAAGGCCGGCAAATAAAAAGGATCTTGCTGACCTGAAAATCCAGGATCTGTGACATTTCAGGTGCGTTGCTTATGTTTTGGCTAACTCTATCCATTTTTATTTTTTGGGGTCCATTCAAAATCCTTCACCACGATAGAAATGCGATATTTTGCATCAGGTTCATGGAAAATATGTTTATGGGAATATGAAAAAGAAAACAACGCGTCAAAAATAAGATAAAAATGCGTATAAAAATATCGTAGTTAAAAAATTTTACCCTTCGGGGAAGCCATGTCGGGGTTTACCGATAAGACCGTCTCTGTGTAGTTTGGCGAACGCCAAACCTCTGTGTCCCCTGAGATTAACAACAAGGAATCCCGAAGGGATTGAAGGTTTTAATTCAAACCGCCAGTTTGAATTATCGGGCGTCGCCCGCTGTTTTACTTAACCACAGGGGACACAGAGTTTTAAGTCCGCATTTTCCCGGCGCGCTTGACAAAAAACGGATTCCCTGTCTTAAGATATTTTAAATATCCGTAAACAAATCTGTGATGTTATAAATGAAATGAAAGGTTTGCCATGCCCAGGTTTTTCAAAAAATCAAACAAAAAAGCCGGATCGCCACCGGGCCTGCAGATTGACGGCCGGCTGCCTTCGGGCTCAACGTCTGATATTTGTGTGTTAATCTATTCCAAAGAAGCTCTGGAAACCCACCAGATCTCAAATATTGAGGAAATTAAACCTTTAATTCAGCAGGGAAAGACCGCATGGATTCAAATCACCGGCACAAATGACCACTTCGTATTTTCAAAGCTGGGGGAACGGTTCAATATTCATACCCTGACCCTGGAGGATATGGTCAACCCGGCACACCCGCCCAAATTCGAAGATTTTGACAATTACTATTATGTCACACTCAAACAACTGGCGTTTGATGCCGGCAGCCATGAGATATCAGAGACCCAGGTCAGCATGGCCGTCATGGAAAACCTGGTCATTTTTGTCCAGGACAAACCCTCCCCCTGCCTTAAAGCCGTGGAAAAAAGACTGCAGGCCGGAAGGGGAAACATACGCACGGCCGGACCGGGTTACCTGGCGTATGCCCTGATTGATGCCGTGGTTGACCACTCCCTTGATGTGATCGGGCAGATTGCTTCGGCCGTGGAATCTGTGGAGCGTGACATGCTTGACGATTTAAATCCCGGTCATCTTGAACAGATACACCGGCTGAAACGTGAGGTCATATTTTTCAATAAACAATTGCGACCGGTGCGCGGTGCAATTCTCGGTTTAATGAAGTCCGAATCCCCGTTTGTTGCGCATACCGTCATCCGCTTTTATGCGGATATTCTGGATCATGTCAATCATATTCTGGATGCGGTAACCTCGCTCCAGGAGCTTTTGTCCAGCATGCTGGATTTTTATATGTCAGCCCAGGGCAACCGCATGAATGAGGTCATGGCAACCCTGACCATTATATCCACCATTTTTATTCCATTGAGTTTTCTTGCCGGCATATACGGCATGAATTTTAAATTTATGCCGGAACTTGAATGGCAGTGGGGATATTTTGGGTTATTGGGGGGGATGGCTGTAATCAGTGGTGCAATGGTGGTATTTTTTAAAAAGAAAGGGTGGTTTTAAAGGTTATGGCAGCCAAAAGACCTGTTTATATAAAACAATTACACATTCAATTGAAGTTCAGATTCTGTGTGATCCTGTTTGCCGGATTTATTTTCTTCTGTGACTCGGGTGCTGCGTTTGCAGCCCCCGAACCAACAGTTGTTTCCCCGCAAAATTCGACCTCCCAGCTGATCGATGAACTGGGAACGATCCTTGAAAAATCACTGAATACCGAACTCAGTGATCTTGAAAAATATAAAAACCGGATCGCCGGCGAAGAAAAGGACCAGATATACCTGACAGCCGTCTATAATGGCTATCGGCTCCAGTTTTCATCTTTCTGGAATTTGCTGCTGTCGGAAGATATCAGTCTTGCCCAGCTACAGAAAAGCAGGGCAGAACTGAAAACCGCCATGGCAGATGCCCAGAAAATGTTCCAAGGCCTTATTCCGGAAGAAGATGATTTAAAACAGGAACTTGACCATCTGGAAAATCAAAAGCTGCTTGTGGACAAACAACTGGCGGAAATCGCCCGGGTTAAGGCAAGCGCCTCCGCCACCGACAAAAACAAAAACCGGGCCATTGAAAAAACGGCAAACCGCCTGGCAAAAGGGCTCAAGGAAAAAGAGGATTTGGCATCCCGGCTGAATCAAATATACAAGGACCGCCTGGACAAGCAGGCGGAAATAAAAAAAACGTGTGCAAGCCTGGATGCACAATTTGAAAAACTCATTGAAGAGAAAAACACAAAGGGATTGTTTGAACGGACAAAAAAAGAAGCGCGGTTTCGCGCGGTTAATTCCCTTAAAGAGGAAGTCAACGCCCTGATTGAACTCGTCTATATGGTTTCCGCCCCCCAGTTCTGGATATTGAAAATGGAACAATTGTGGCAGGATGCTCAGCTTCTGGCGGTATCATTTTTCTTTGTCACGGCCATTATGCTTGTCATTCTAAAACGAATCAGAAAAGAGGCCTTGGGATTAACGAATCTGCCGGTGACCCAAAAGCTTGGCCCCTGGCATCTGATGGCCGCAGATCTGCTGGCCATGTCCATTATTCCGGCGGGAACCGCCCTGACAATTTTTCTGTACAGCCGCCTGGACCGCATGGATCTGGTGTCCAGAACATTTGGGGAGGCGGCTCTGGTGATCGTAATCCTTCTGGCAGGCAAGTGGATCTGCCGGGCGTTGAAATCGGTTTTTGTTGATGCCGTGGGCGGTGCGTCCAATGCCCGGCATCTGAGCCGACTCACCCGGGCGGTTACTGTTTTTATTCTTGCCTATGGGGTGTTGCATGACACGGTGGGGCAAAGTTCGGGACTGCTGATCCTGCTGCGCATGACCGGGGCATTTATCATGGTTGTCTGGACCTTAAAAACCTGGCGGGATGTCAATTTTTATATGCTTCAATCCCCGGGGGAAGATCATGAGGACAGAAATCAGCTGATTCGACTCTTGACCACCAAATACGGACTGCTTCTGATTTCCGGCATTTCACTTATGCTGGACATGACCGGCTATGAACTGCTCGCCTCCCACTGGGTGCTTTCCTGGATAAAAAGCCTTGTGATTTTTTTCTGGTGGACAATTTTCTTTTACCAGCTTCTGGAATGGGATCTTTACTACAGAGAGCAAAGCCATACCCGAACCGAAGAGTTTATGTATGACGACTATCCTGTCCAGTGGCTGATCATCCGTGCAGGTCAGTTTTGCTGGCTGGTGACGCTGTTGATTGTTCTCCTGCTGATCTGGGGTGACCCCCAGACCGTGCTGGGGCATCTGTACAAGGTTCTGGCCGTCCCATTGAGCATCGGCAGTATGCAGTTCAGCTTTGCAGGGGCAATTTTTGCAGGACTCGTGCTCATTTTCACCTATGCCCTGGTGCGGATATGGAAATGGCTGTTCCAGAAAAAATTTCTAAGCCGTTCGGGCATGGCCCAGGGCCTGCAGGAATCCATTACCACCATATCCGCCTATATTATCTGGGCCATAGGCCTACTCATCGCCCTGCATGTTTTTGGGCTGAACACGGCATCCCTGGCCGTTGCCTTTGGTGCATTGGGTATTGGTATTGGATTTGGCCTGCAGAATATCGTCAATAATTTTATATCCGGCATTATCCTGTTATTTGAGCGGCCCATCCAGGTGGGGGATGATGTGGAAGTCAACGGCACCTGGGCCCGGGTAAGAAAAATAAATGTCCGGTCCACAGTGGTACAGACCTATGACAATGCATCCCTGATTATTCCCAATGCAGACCTGATCAGCAACCAGGTGACCAACTGGAGTTTCAAGGACAAACGAATCCGCCGCAAAATCACTGTGGGTGTGGCATACGGCTCCGACATAGAATTGGTGAGAACCATTTTACTGCAGATTGCCCAGGACGCGCCCAATGTCCTTCGCTATCCGAGACCGGACGTCATTTTTACAGATTTTGGCGACAGCGCCTTGATTTTTGTGTTGCGGCTGTGGACCGACATCGACAATATGCTTGTGGTGGATACGGATATCAGATTCAGGATCGATAAACATTTCAAGGAAAACAACATAGAGATCAGCTTTCCCCAGCGCGATATTCATATCCGGTCCATTGAGGGGGCAGAGCCGTTTTTTCCCACCAAAGCCCCGGCACCCCAAACGCCCGACCAGGAGAGCGAATCCGATGATTGAAATTAATGTAGATTTGTCCACCACCCTTTTCCGATACTATCCCGAAGGCTCGGGTTCCATAAAATTGGAAAAGGGGACAACGGCGGACGGCCTGATCCGCAAGCTGGGCGTCCCTGACGGGGCTGTCAGCCTGATTTTCATCAACGGGAAAAGGGCGATGCCGGATCAGGTACTTGAAGAGAACGATAAGGTTGGACTGTTTCCCCTGGTCGCCGGAGGATAATCTATAAATTAAAGAACCGGTTTTCCAGGAAAGGAAAACCGGTTCTTTAAACGATCAGAGCTTCTCAAATACGGCTGCAGCCCCCATACCGCCGCCGATACACATGGATACAATACCATATTTTCCGCCGACTTCCTTGAGGTTGGCAAGGCATGTGGCGGTCAGTTTGGCGCCGGTGCATCCCAAAGGATGGCCCAGGGCGATGGCGCCGCCGTGAATGTTGATTTTATCCATGTATTTCTCAAGACCAAGTTCCCGGATGCAATGCAAGGCCTGGGATGCAAAGGCCTCATTGATTTCATAAATATCGATGTCGTCAATGGTCATTCCCACCTGTTTGAGCACTTTGGGGATGGCATATTTGGGTCCGACACCCATCTCATCGGCCTTGCAGCCCACGGTGGTATACCCAACCAGTCTGGCGATGGGGGTCAGGCATAGGGCATCACACTTCTCCCTGGAGGCAACAATAGTAGCCGCGGCCCCGTCCGTGGTCTGGGACGAATTTCCGGCGGTCACGGAACCGCCCGCTTTGAACACCGCACCAAGTTTGGCCAATCCCTCGGGTGTGGAGGCCCGGATCCCGTCGTCATGCTCAACAATAAATGACTCTTTTTTATACGTCCCATCCGCCTGTTCAACATATCTATAAGCCGGGGTGGGGATAATTTCCGTAAATTTTCCGCCGTCTCTGGCCGCCATGGCCTTGGACTGGGACTGGGCGGCAAAGGCATCCTGGTCTTCCCGGGACACGTTGTACCGTTCGGCCACATTTTCTGCGGTGATCCCCATGGAAACATACATTTCAGGGTTGGCTTTTGAATATTCCGGATGGGGCCGGGGAACGTTGCCGCCCATGGGCACAAAGGTCATGGACTCGCAGCCTGCACCGATGCAGACGTCCGACCAGCCTGCAGAGACACGCACGGAGGCCAGGGCTATGGCCTCAAGGCCGGACGCACAGAACCGGTTCACCGTGGCCCCGGAGACCTCGTCCGGAAAGCCTGCCATTTTAGCCGCAATACGGCCCAGGTTCAGACCCTGCTCCGCTTCGGGGAAGGCGCAGCCCAGCATCACATCGTCAATATTTTCGGGGCTCAGGTTGGCGGTCCGTTCAACCGCTTCTTTCATAATAAAGGAAATCAACTCTTCGGGCCGGGTCTGGCTGAACATGCCTTTCTTTTGCTTGCAGCCCGGGGTCCGTATGGATTGTACTATATACGCGTCTCTCATTTATCTATTCTCCTAATTTCTAAGGGGTTTCCCGGTCTTTAGCATATGGTCGATCCGAGCAATGGTCTTTTCCTCTTTGCAGAAGTCCACAAATGCTTCACGTTCAAGCTTTAAAATGGCCTCTTCGGCAACCTCACAGCCCTCACCCACATCGCCGCCGCTGACGACATAGGCAATGCGCCGGGCCAAAAAGGCATCATATTCGCTCATGAATTTGCCGTTAAGATAATTGAACAGTTCTGCATTGACCATGCCCTGACCGGCATTTCCCATCACCTTAATCTTCTTTTTCATCGGGGGAACATATCCGTCATCCAGCATCTTAAGCACCTCTTTTTTGGCTTCGCCCACAAGGTTGTCACGGTTCATGACAATCCGGTCGGCAAGGCCGAGGAACCCGTTATCCCGGGCCTGGACGGCGGACATGGAGACGGCGGCCATGGCGATTTTCATGAATGCCGGAACGAATAATTTGGCCAGCTCCACCTCTTTGACGGTTTTGCCCGGCAGGGCGTCCACATATTTTTTCCACAGATTCATGCAGCCGCCGCCGGCGGGCAGCAACCCCACGCCGATCTCCACCAGCCCCATGAACAGCTCGGAATGGGCGACGATGCGGTCTGCACCCAGGCAGGTTTCGCAGCCGCCCCCTAACACCATGCCGTAAGGTGCGGCAACAACGGGGAAGGGAGCGTATTTGGCGCGCTGGATACCGGCCTGACCTTTTGCCAGGAAGGCATCAATTTCAGCGTATTTTTTTTCATGGCACAATTTAGAGACAAAGGCGAGGTCCGCCCCGGCGGAAAATGCGCCGGGCATGCCCCCGGCTTCGTTGCCAATCACAAGACCGGCTCCGTTTTCTTCTACATAATCAAGGGCTTTGCCGATGGAATCAACAATTTCCGCATTGATGGCATTCATTTTGGTGTGAAATTCAAGACATAAGACATCGTCTCCAATGTCCACCAGGGATGCGGACGCATTTTCGAATACGGTTTTATTGTTGCCTTTGGCCGCCGCAATGGAAACCATGTTTTTAGACACCGGAACCGTTTTGTATTCGCCTGAGACAAAATCAAAGTAGTAGCGGATACCGTTTTCAAGTTTGTAAAAAGATTTTACGCCCTTGGCCAGCATCTGCGTCACATTTTCCGGGACATCAAGGCCTTCGTCCTTCATTCTCTCAACGGCCTGTTCAACGCCATAGGCATCCCAGGTTTCAAAGGGTCCCATCTGGAAGTTGTAGCCCCATTTCATGGCATTATCAATTTCGACGATGGTATCGGCGATCTCAGGCACCCGGTTGGCCGCATACTGGAAGGCATTGGCCTGGCATTTCCAGGCAAATCCGGCACCTTTGTCATCGCCTTTAAGAACGCAGGCGATCTTCTCTTCCAACGTGGCCTTTTCCCTGGCCTGGTCCAGGCAGGGGAAGGTGGGGCGCTCAAGATCTTCATATTCCAGGGTGTCAACATTGAGGACCTTACGCAGTTTTTTCCACTCCGGGGTCAGCTCCGTCTTATAAAAACCGCCCTGGGTTTTGTTGCCCAGCATTTTTTTATCGACCATTGAGGTGATGAATTCAGGCAGAATCAGCGTATCGCGCTGCTCGTCGTCCGGGCACAGATCATATGAATTTTTGGCCACATGGAGCATGGTGTCAATGCCCACCAGGTCCGTGGTTTTGAAGATAGCGGTTTTCGGTCGGCCCAGGGCCGGTCCGAGCAGGGCATCCACTTCGGGGATGGTCATGTTGTCTTCACGCATGAATTTAATGCAGGCACCAATGCCCTGGACACCGATTCTATTGCCCACAAAATTGGGGGTATCCTTGGCCCAGACAATGCCCTTACCCAGATTTTTTTCGCCAAACCGGGCAAGGAAATCCATAACATCGGGGTTGGTCTGCTCGCCGGGAATCAGTTCGAGCAGGTGCATGTAGCGCACCGGGTTAAAGAAATGGGTGCCCATGAAGTGTTCTTTGAACTCCCGGGAAAAGCCTTCGCTCATATCCTTGAGGGGAATTCCGGAGGTATTGCTGGTCACAATGGTGCCTTCTTTTCTGACCTTGGCAACCTTTTCAAACAACTCCCTTTTGATTTTCAGATTTTCCACAACCACTTCAACAATCCAGTCGCATTCCGACAATTTGTCAATATCATCATCCAGATTTCCCGTACGGATGCGCGAGGCGTCTTTCTTGCTGAAAAACAGAGAGGGATTCGATGCCAGGGCCGCATCCATGCCGGCCTGAACAATGCGGCTTCTTGCGGCAGGGTCTTTTTTTTCTTCATCGGTCAAATCAAAGGGCACAATGTCCAGCAGCAGCACATCAACACCGGCACCGGCAAGAAGGGCGGCAATTCCGCCACCCATTATTCCGGACCCGATCACTGCTGCTTTCCTGATCTTTCTTACCATGATATTCTCCTCACGTTGGGGTATAAATAATCAAAACCGGTTATTCTGAAGGACTATTCATTTTTAATATATAAGAATGTCTGTATAACCACCACAGATTTTTAAACTTTTATTGTGGACTGAACCTCTTTGACAAACAAGTTCGCCCCATGACCATTGTATAAGTGGAACACGATTGGAAATGGATTGTCAAGAAAAAACATTTTTAAAACACCCAGCAAATGCTCATAAAATATCGTTTCATTTCAAAATGTTACAATGCATATTCATGGCGCATTTTGTAGCTGAATTGCCAAGAATTAAAACAGGCTGATTTGTGAATTATCATTCATGAATAAATAATGAATCAACTTGTAATATACGCAGGGGTTTGGTATTTTAGCCTTTGTTTTCACAACGGATATTACTATTTTTTTTAAGAGAATCCATGCACCCGATAAATGCAAAGCTGCACGCCAATTCGCCTCTGAACTTCGGCTCAGTTGCCGGTATGATCGCCGAACTCCAAAGGGAGAATGGGGATATTCCCTGGCATACCGGCGGGAAAACCGATCCCTGGGACCTTGTGGAATCCGTCATGGGATTGAATATCGCAGGGTTTCATGACCAGGCAATGGCCGCCCTGGACTGGCTGGCCGAGCTTCAGAATGGAGACGGCTCCTGGTATTCATCTTATATGGATTCCACCCCTGGGGACCGGACCACGGAAAGCCACATGGCCTGCTACCTGGCCGTGGGTCTGTTTCATCAATTTCTCATAAAGGGGGAGAAGACTGACCTGGAAAAATTCTGGCAGACCATGTCAAAGGGCATTTCATTTGCCCTGGATCTCCAGGCAGACACGGGAGAAATTTACTGGGCAAAAAGCCCCGAGGGCAAGGCGGATCCCATGTCTCTTTTATCCGGGGCCTCTTCCATATTCATGAGCCTGAAATGCGCCCTGTCCATTGCCGATATCCTGGGATGCGACTGCCCGGAATGGGCGAATGCATTTGAAAAGCTCGGCAACTCCATCCGGGAAAACATTGTGACGTATAACGTGTCCAAATCCAGATTTTCCATGTACTGGTTTTACCCGATACTCTCCGGGGCATTACAGGGCGCAAGGGCAAAGGCACGCATGGACAGATACTGGCACAAATATGTCATCGAGGGCCAGGGGTGCCGATGCGTGTCGGACCAGCCCTGGATTACCATTGCCGAAACCTGTGAACTGGTCCTTGCGCTTCACGCCATGGGCCGGCGGCAAAAGGCCGGCATCGTTTTTTCCTGGATTCACAACCGGGTGTTTGAAGATCAAACCTTCTGGTGCGGATACACCCATCCGGATGTGGTGGTCTGGCCCGAAGATAAAATCTCATGGACCAATGCCGTGGTGTTGATGGCTGCCGATGCCCTGTACCGCCTGACGCCCGGAGCCCGGTTGTTTGATCATGATGCATGGCACGGTTACACGTTTATGCACTAAATATTGAACCTGAGTAGAGATAATAAATGATTCAGGATAAACGCCCATACTACATTAAACAGGCCTGGTACCGGTTCCAGAATTTTTATGTCCGCCGCTATCTTGTGCCCCATCTCAGTGCCCTGGGACCCCATCCCTACATTATTAAACCCTGGTATATCGAACTGTTCGGCGGCCCCATCGCCATCGGCAGCCATGTGACCCTGCTGGGGTGCCCGGACAAACGGACCCGATTGACGGTGTGGTCGGAAAAAAAAGAGATTGACGGAATCCGTATCGGGGACCATGTGCTCATCTCTCCGGGGGTGCGGATCTCGGCGGCCAATTCCATTCGTATTGCAGACTCGTGTATGATTGCCAGCCATGCATATATTACGGATTCAGACTGGCACGGCATTTACGATCGATCACTGCCGCCGGCTACCTGCTCAAAGGTGGTGCTTGAAAAAAATGTGTGGATCGGCGATTCCGCCATTGTGTGCAAGGGCGTCCGTATTGGAAAAAATTCCATTATCGGTGCAGGTGCTGTTGTCACCGGCGATATTCCGGCCAATACTGTGGCGGCAGGCAATCCGGCCAGGGTGATCCGGAAACTTGATCCAACCCGGCAAATCATCACCCGCAAAGACCGGTACGGCGATACGGACAAAGTGACCGCCATCCTGGAAACGGCTGAAAAGGACGGGCTGGAAGGAAATACGTTTTTAGGTTGGATTCGCAGTATTATCGCCCCTGACAAAGAATAGCGCCTAAGTATAAACTAGTGTTTGGACGTAAAGTTGCCCAGATGCAAGGCGCAGAAAAATTTGAAACCGGAGCAACCTCAAGGTTGTGAGGATTTTAAATTTTTCTGCAACGCCGCAGGTGGGTGGCTTTGCGTTCAAACACCAACCAGCCGGTCGATGGTCTGGGTAAGATATTCAAGGTGCGCCTGAATTTTTTCAATGTCAAAGGTTTTGGCCAGCTGGGAAAGCTCTTGTCCAAAAACTTTAAACGCGTCAATTTTAAACGCTTTTCCCGTTTCTGTAATTCTCACGGCAAATCGTTGGATATCGGATATTTTCAACGCCTGCCGGGTTGCCGGCATATGGGGAATAATATCCTTGCGTAATCTGTCCAAAAATTCTCCGGGCAGATCCTCTTTATCCAGTGTATCCAGGCGACTTAACACAACTGAAGGTTCCGCGGCATCGGGTGCCGGACTGAGAAACTTCGTTAAAACGGCCATCAGATTGTCGATGGCAATGGGCTTGACAATGGCACAGGAAAATCCCCGGGATTCAAGTTCATGGTCGGACCACAAGGTCATGCCGGCCGTCATCAGACATATGGGGATATGGGCAACCTCGGGGTCCGATTTCAAACGGTCTGCGGTTTCCACCCCGCTGATTTCGGGCATTTTCAAATCAATGAATATCAAATCAGGTCGCTGGGCCTTGGCATGCTCAATGGCCTGGAACCCGTCCGCCGCCTCAATGACGTCCAGATTAATTTTTTCCAAAACTTCCCGGAGCATAAACCGGATCTCCCGCTGATCATCCACGATAAGAATCCGATCTTTGCCGAACTGCATCCGGGTCCAGGCGGACTTGTCGGCCTCCACCGGAGCGCAACTGTGCGTGTGGTAGCGCTTAACACCCGGCAGGAAGATGGTAAATGTGCTGCCTTGATCCGGTTTGCTGGATACGGAAAGTGTGCCGCCCATAAGCTCGACCAGCTGTTTGCATATGGCCAGTCCCAGCCCGGTGCCGCCGAATTTCCGGCTGGTACCTGCAGAGGCCTGCTCAAAGGCATCAAAGATTTTAGTCTGCTGGCTTTCGCAAATACCGATGCCCGTATCTGCCACCTGGATAATCAAATCCGCGGAGGTTCCCCCGGTTTTGTGGCTGGTACGAATTTGTGCATTCAGGGAAATCGTGCCGAATTCCGTGAATTTCACGGCATTGCCCACCAGATTGATCAGCACCTGCCGCAAACGCATTTCATCCAGGGCCAGGGCACTTGTGTCATGCTCGGGCAGCTCAATGAAAAAATCCAGATTTTTTGTTTTCAATTTTATTTTGAACAGCCGGTATATTTCATTGAATAAGGTTTCCAAAAGAACAGGTTTCCGGTTGATTTCCAATTTACCCGCCTCCATTCGGGACAGGCTGAGGATGTCGTTTATCAAATCGGAAAGGTTTTTCCCGGCTGTATTGATGGCTGAAAGGTAGCCTGCCTGCTGCTTTTCAGTAATCATTGTTTTCAACAGTTCGCTGAACCCGAGAATTGCGTTCAACGGTGTCCGGATTTCATGGCTCACATTGGCCAGGAATTCACTTTTTACCCGGCTTGCCTGTTCCAGTTCCTTCTCTTTTTGTCTGCGGATCTGGATTTCGTTATTCAGGGCTTCGTTGGCTGCCTGAAGGCTTCTGGTACGCTCTTGTACCCGGTTTTCCAAATCCTGGTGATACAGATTGAGGGCCTGCTCCGCCTGCTTGCGCTTGGTAATGTCCCTGGCGTTAATCACCATCCCCTTGATGGTGGGATGATCCATGAGGTTTTTGGACATACATTCAAGAATACACCAGTGATCGGCCTCGTGTCTGAACCGTATGGCTGTGGGATGTGCCTGAATCAAATCAGCCACCCTGAGGGTAAATCTTTCGGCGAGTTCCTCCTCTTCCTGGGGGTGTATAAACTCCCGAACGCTTCTGCCGAGAAGCACTTCGGGCTGATACCCAAGAATCCGGAGTGTTGAAGGACTGACGTAACGAAAAATCCCTTCCCGGTCTAGAATCCATATCATATCGTTGGCATTTTCAATTAAGGCCCTGAAATGCTCTTCATTCTGTTTTAATGCGGAGAGACTATCCTGGAGCCTGAATGCCATCCGGTTGAACTCTTTTGCCAGAAGGCCAAATTCATCGTCGGACTGAATATTGATCCGGGTCTCCAGATTGCCTTTGCCAAAGGCCTGGGTCCCGAGAAGAAGCGCCTTGAGCGGACGGGTCAGGCGCGCGGTAAAGAACATCAGAACCAAAGAGATCATCACGGCGATGGCAAGAAACAATCCATAGAGATAGGGCTGCATCCGGTTGATGGCACTGTACAGCTCCTCTGTGGGATCTGCCGCCAGAACGTACCACTCCCATGGAGGGAAATACCCAAATCGGACGAGGAGGCGTTCTCCCGAAAGGTCTATGGTTCGTCGCCCCCCTTGATCTGTTAAGGAGGCAAACCATTTTTCCCGGCCAAGATCCGTATCATTCAGGTATTTATTGGGATGGTAGATGATCGCCCCACTGCGGTCCACGATAAACACATACCCTTGATTTCCGATGGTGATATTTTGGATACGGGCCGTTGCATCCTGTTTTGCCTTGGCAATGCTTGCCGGAATACTTTCCAGGCCGTAGTCATGGAGCACTTTTTCCTGCTCCCGGGCAACCTCCATGGCCATATTCAGGCGTGTGGAAAGCCAGGCATCCCCAAGATCAAAAAGGGCGGTCCGGGAAAAATGGTAGGTGATCGCAATGGTTGCCGCCAGAAAACAACAGATAAGCGGGAGGGTGGGAAGCAGAATTTTGGTATAGGTTTTCATGTCAAGGCGATTGTCTGCGTCCCCAAGCCGATGTGGTTCATAGTAAATTTAAATATGATATATGTCATATTATCCTTTCGCCCGATTTTTTGCCGTTTGCGAATAAATCACTATACACAAAAGCGAAGGGAAAATAAATTTTTCAATGTGCCATGACAGGTCAACAAAACACGACGGCCTGTCACAGACATATGATAGTCAAGGCCCATGGGTTTTATGGTTGAATGTTCAAAATCCGAAAAAATGTTATGGATCATTAACCGGGGCCAGGAATTGTTTTGCCGGGCCTTTTTTAAACGTATGTATCATTCCTTTCAAATATTGTGAAAATTACGGCAATTTGTTAAAAACGACTATGATTTTACCGCTTAAAGATATTATTGATCTCGACTTCCTCCTGGGGCTGGACGAGGGCCGGGAAACAGTCGATAACAACGCCATATCAGCCCGGGACAGGGAGATTTTCCGCCGGATTAAAGATGGCGACCGCCTGGATGATGCTGGACTGATTGCCGGATGGCTGGAACACCGGCGCGGGTTGTTTGTTCAAGAAACCGGCAAGGGCGGTTCCGGGGCAAAGCTTCCCGGTGGGTTGTTTGATTCTTTTTACCTCTGGATCACCAAGTGGGTGTTTGCCTGCGGACTGGCCGCCGGAGGGTTGTGCGCCTATTCATTTCTGGCTTACCATGGCAGCCGGCCTGTGAACGTGACCCTGTTCGTGGCTGTGTTTATCCTATTCCCGGCCCTGCTTTGCCTGGCGGCGGCAGTGGTTGGGCTCCATCAATTCCGCGCCGGTCCTGCCGGGTCGGGATGGACCGGTACGCTGCACCGACTCTCCATGCGCCTGTTCATTGATAAATTCATGGGACGGCTGCAAAAGTGGGCCGGACCGGTTCAAACGCATTTTCCTCAGTTTTCAAAAGATGCCGGTGACCTGCTGCATCTGGATACCCGTTCCTTTCGAAGTATCTTATTCTGGCCGGTGTTTATTACGCTCTCTTTGGGCGCACTGGGATTTTCAGCCGGCGCGCTTGGCGGCACGTTTTTCAGGATTATGGTTACGGATCTGGCCTTTGGGTGGCAATCCACGCTGCTGACGTCCGGAGAGAGCGTGCATCGCCTGGTCACCTGGATGGCATCGCCCTGGGCCTGGGCCTTGCCTGATATTTTTGTACCGTCCCTTGAACAGGTTGAAGGCAGCCGGATTATTCTCAAGGAAGGCATTGCCGGACTGGCCAGCGAACATCTGGCGGCCTGGTGGCCGTTTTTATGTATGGGAATGCTGGTATACGGCCTTTTTCCCCGCATGGTGTTGGTGGGGTTGGGACGCACGGCCAGGACCATTGCCCTTGCCCGGTTTGACTTGTCCCGACCCGGGTACCAACGTCTACTCATGCGAATGCGCTCCCCCCGCATGGGTATGGACATTAAAGAGACCGGGGGCTCCCGGGCAAAATTCAGAGCACCGTTACCCAGGCCGGAGCCCGAACCGGTGCAGGAAAAAGTTGAAAAGCCGGTGGTGATGCCCAAGCCCGATACGATTGTAAAGCCACCACCGGTGCCGGAGCCTCAACCAAAGCCGAAACCGAAACCAGCCCCGGAACCCGTGTCTGAACCACAGCCGAAACCGGAACCTAAACCTGAGCCGGAACCCCGTCCCCCGGTTGTATCTGATACCCCCGTGGTAAAAGAAAAAACCCCGGGCGCACTTGTGCTTGGATCGGCCAGGGGCCTTGGGGAAAATGATGTGGAACAGATCCGGACCGGCCTGGCGCAGCAGTTTGGCCTCCATGTCGCCGCAATCGTCGGCATTCATTTTGATTATGATGAAGACCGGGACCAGATCGCAGCCAACCTTCAGAATTTAGGCCAGGGGCCTTTGATTATACTCCAGGAAGTCTGGCAGCCGCCCATCCGGGGTCTGCTCTATTATTTTGTTCAACTCCGTGAAACGTTTTCTGATCGCCCTATATGGATTGTCATGATCCAGACAATGGAGCAGGCAGAAAAAGATGTGGCACCTTCGGATGTGAATTTCCAGGTATGGAAGAGTGCCGTCAATCAGCTCAACGATCCCCAGATCGTCATTGAAAGGTGGGTGGCCCCATGATGAAATTACCTGAGTTTGCCGTTCTGGGACACCCCAACGAGGGAAAGTCCTCGGTGGTGTCCACCCTGACCGAAGACGACCGCATCCAGGTCAGTCCGGTGCCTGGTGAGACAAGGGTTTCCAAGTCATATTCCGTGACGCTGGATGGCAAAGAGATCATCCGGTTTGTGGATACCCCGGGGTTCCAGGTGCCCCGGCAGACCCTCTCCTGGTTCAAAAAGAATCCCGGACCGGACATGGTGGCGCAGTTCATTGCCGACCATGAAAACGACCCGTTTTTTGCCGATGAATGCGAACTGTTAACACCGGTGGCCAACGGAGCCGGTATTATCTATGTGGTGGACGGTTCCCGGCCCATCCGGGAGGATGATCTGGCTGAGATGGAGATCCTTCGGCTCACAGGGCGGCCCAGGATGGCGATCATCAATTCAAAATCCGAGACCCGGGATAATACGGCCGTATGGAAAGAGGAGTTCCGAAAATTTTTTAATGTGGTCCGGGTGTTTAATTCCAACCAGGCCGATTTTTATGAGCGCATCCGGCTTCTGGAGAGCCTTAAAGCCATTGATCAGGATATTGAACCGTTGATGGAAAATGTAATCCAGGCCTTTAATATGGAGTGGGAAAAGCGCAACCGCATGGCCTGTGCCTATATTGTCCACGCCCTGGAACAGAATTTGACTTTTTCTTTGTCCCGCAGGCTGAAAGCAGACATGGATCCCGTGACGCTCAAGGAAGATCTGACCCGGGAATACCAGGAAAAGATCCGGAACATTGAAAACAAAATGTTCGGCCACATCCGGTCATTGTTCCGCCACCATCTCTATGATTATCCATTGCCAGCCTGTTCCATTCTCAGGCATGATCTGTTCTCCGAGCAGACCTGGGAGATGCTGGGACTGACCCGGGCCCAGGCCGCCACGGCAGGTGCCGTGCTGGGCGGTACCCTTGGGGTGGTATTGGATACGGCCGCCGCCGGGCTGACCTTTGGCATTTTTACGGCCATTGGGTCTGCCCTGGGCGCAGGCTCTGCCTTTATGGGTATCCGGCGCCTGGCCGGTGCAGCCTCGGGACTGGGCGGAGACCGGATCCAGGTAGGTCCCAATGAAAACATTCAGTTTTTGTATATTCTTCTGGACCGGGCATTGCTCTACTACACCCATATGAGCCGACGCGCCCATGGCCGGCGCGATGTCCCTGAAACGGAATCCCAGGCCTCCAAGGGAGAAAAGGCGGGGATTTCCACACTCTTGACAACAAAACAGCACCGGGTCTGCATGGAATTTTTTAAAGCCTGCCGAAAGAAAAGCGCAACATCCGGTACAAAGCCCTCACACGCCTTTAATCAGCTGGTGGCATCTTTGCTGGAAGATATCCTTCAAAGGCGAATCAATCCCTGAAAATACCCTAACAGGCCGGGAAAAAGAGGGGCTACATCACAGAGAATAGGCGTTAAAACCCTTGAATTTCCAGGGCCGCCCTGGTATAAATCAGGTCCAGTGGTGCCGGCGTAACTCAGTTGGTAGAGTATCTCACTCGTAATGAGAAAGCCCGCGGTTCGAATCCGCGCGCCGGCTCCAATAAAATCAAGGCTATCAAGCGTTTTTGGCATTCTGCTGAAAGCGCTTTTTTCTTTATTACTCTATTTTTTGATAAAAAAGGAGCGTAAAATCCGCTCCATTTCCGCTCCATTAATTTCGAATAAAATTGTTTCTTGGCTTTTGAGATCAGACACAATTTATAGTGTCTGATAATTATCAGAAATAAGTTCAATAATACCATGAATGTTCGCCTTTTTAGGTGTTCAAGCATAGACAAGGGTTTAATATATAAAATTTTTCTTGCATTTCGCTATCAGGGATGGATAGTCTCCAAGTAAATTAAATTTTTTCTTAAAATTATCCTATCGAAATAAGGAGTTACGCTATGAACATTCAATTCCCCGAAATGATAACTAAATTACCTGAAATTGAGATGCCTGTAGAATCGGTAAAAGGTTATCTTATTCAAGGTCATACCAACCAGTCTGTCTTTTTTATTGTTTCATCTGGTACATATTTGCCTGAGCATTGTCATGCGGCCCAGTGGGGTGTAGTACTTGAAGGAGAATTTGAAATTATAATTGGTAACGAAAAAAAACTTTATAAAAAGGGAGACACCTATTTCGTTGCCGAAAATGTTATGCATGCTGGAAATTATATTACCGATGCAGTCACGTTTGATGTTTTTGATGACAAAAATAAATTTGCTATAAAGGAATCTATATAGCATGACCATCATTGAACCGACTTCGTATTGGAGCCACAAGATATGGTATTGGGGTTTAAATCTGGAAACTAAGCCTTGATACCATTAAAGCTCACCTTGCCTTGACTCATCTTGAGTTGAAAAGAGTAGCGAATTTAATCAAAGCAATTTTCAATTTTTGATCTGGTTTTGTTATTTCTGTTAAAAAAATGCGGTGTGTTCAGGCCTACAATTCGCCTGTGGCCCCGAAGCCGCTAAAATAGATTTTTAGCAATTCTGAGAAAATCCCCTTTCATGATTTGTAAATTATCTTTAAAAAAAACTGGATTCAATAAGGAGTTACTGAACCTGATATTCTGACCTAATTTTCCAACACCCGGTGGTCCATCAGGTCTAAAACAGCAGTCTGGAGTGCCCGTGCCCGGGAATGTATACTTGATCTATTATTGATTGGGAGCTTGAAGCCCGAATTTGAGATTTTTCATATTAGTAACCGCCATTTTATAATTTATTTGTCGTATGGAACGCCTCTTTTCTTCTCCGCTCAGGCAGGTACTCTAAAAATCGTTTAACAGCAAGAGACGTTGTTTTTTGATCTCTCATAGCAATACCAATTTTTCTAAAAGCGGGCACTTCAAGTTCTTTCGAGACAACTTGATACGGAATACGTTGTAATATTAATTCAGGTAAAATGCTTATGCCTAAACCGTTTTCCACCATGGACATAATGGCATAGTCGTCCCATGTAGTGAACTGAACTTGGGGTGAAATGTGGTGTCTCTCAAAAATTTCCATCATATCTGAATTTGCCCCTTTTTCCAGCAACATAAAAGGGCTGTTCATTAACTCATTAATTGGAAATTTTTCACAGTCAGAAAATGGATGATCTTGTGGAAGGATTACCAATAAACGGTCGTTTTCTAAAAAGACGGTTTCTATATTCACTTTTGCCGGTAGCCTCAGAAATCCGAAGTCAACTCGTCCTTCCAAAATCCAGTTCTCAATTTCTGTATAATCACCAAGTAGAAGTTCAAAATGAATCTTTGGAAAGTCTTTTCGAAACAGTTTAATCATATTCGGCAACCAGTGCGTTGCTACGCTGGAAAATGTTCCGATTCGAATCAAACCCGCCTGCATACCGTGTAGGTCTTCAACCTGCATCCTTAAAAGCTCATGCTCATTACAGATTCGCTTTAATTGAGGTAAGAGATTTAATCCATCCGAGGTTAAACTCACACCGGAACGATTTCTTTCAAGAAGGCAAACCCCCCAGTCCATCTCTAAATCTTTAATCATACGGCTGATACCGGACTGGGTATAGTTCAGTGCAACGGCGGCTTTTGTAAAACTTCCGCATTCTACTGTTTTAATAAATGCCATATATTTTTGTATGTTCGTGGCCGCCTCCTATATATCTGATTTTATCATGAAGATCATGATAAACATTTGGATTTATCATTCATAAGGCATGGTATAGGATTGCAGTTAGAAATCCAAGTATGTAATGAAAAAGATATATAAAAATTATGATTACAAACGTGTAATGAAGCGGAGGTATAATGAAAAACGCATATTTCAAGTATATAACGGCACTGCTTTTGTTCGGATTAAACGGAATTGTTGCAAGCCATATTTCATTAAGCAGTTATGAGATAGTATTTACGAGAACAATGATCGGTAGTCTGTTTTTGATCCTGGTATTTGTTTTTTCCAAACAGAAGCTGCAATTAGGGCGAAGTAAATCACACTCTCTTTTTTTGTTTATCTCAGGTGTGGCAATGGGGACAAGCTGGATGTTTTTGTATGAGGCATATTACCAAATCGGAGTAAGTATTGCGACACTCGCTTATTATTGCGGCCCTGTAATCGTTATGCTCATTTCTCCGCTTGTTTTCATGGAAAAAATGACAAGCGCAAAACTACTTGGATTTTTTGTGGTGATAATCGGGATGCTTTGTGTAAATGGATATGCTTTATCAAATGGCAGTGTTTCTTGGGGATTGGTTTGTGGGTTATCATCGGCAATCATGTATGCCTTTATGGTGATCTTTAATAAAAAGGCTGTGAGTATAAAAGGTCTTGAAAATCCAATGTGCCAACTTATCGTAAGCTTTTTGACAGTTGCCGTTTTTCTTGGTTTGAAACAGGGATTTTCAATCAGCAATATTCACGAAAATCTGGTGCCTATACTAATATTAGGTATTTTAAACACAGGCATCGGCTGCTATTTCTATTTTTCTTCCATCGGTAATTTGTCCGGCCAGAGTGTTGCAATTTGCGGATATCTTGAGCCGCTTTCAGCATTGTTCTTTTCAACTGTACTTCTTGGAGAAAAATTAAAGCTCGTACAAATAGTTGGAGCCGTTTTAATTTTAGGCGGTGCAGCTTTCGGAGAATTATTTCGTAAAAACACAGAGATGGATTAGAAAAATAAAAACGACACTTATGTCTATGACCCGTCGCTATTGATCAAATTTTCGGTACCACAATATCTGGTGGATAGCTTCGAATTGAAAAATCTGAGCCCTGATACCATCAATGCTCAGTCTCTGAAAAATCGAATTGGTAGGAATCGTGTCCTGGGGAATAAATGTTATATTGTGGACCTTGGTCTTATCCAGTGAACCTAAATATCGTGCTTATAAAGCGCATCTATAGAATAAAAATTGTAACCGATTCCAGATGATGATAATTAATTCATCATTGAAGTTTTGAAAAATTATGCCGGATCTGGATATCCTTACTTTTCGGGTGTTATCCCGTTAGATAAGCGAGTATGAAAGATAAACAGAAACCACACAATTACTTGTTATGTGAGGCAAAATAAAGATAACGACATGATCTTGGGTGATATTTTAATAGCAAAAAAAACAGCAAATAAAGAAGTTAAATCTGTTCTTTGTTCAGTATGCTCATGTGAAGATTTAATAGTTATCAATGATTTAGAAGAATGTATTGACTTATCAAAAAATTCTAAATGGGTTGTATTGTATACAGTAGAAAGTAGGCGATTTCCTTGCAAAATCAGCCCAGATGGATTCGATATTCATTCATTAAAACGATTTGATTTAGCAAAATCCTTTGGGGTCGAAATAGCTTGGAGTTCTGATAATGATCCCAATCCATATAAATGGCATATTGTTTATCCAAATGGCATAGAGCAAACTGAGTTTCTTGAAGATGAAGACATAATGTAAAGAATAAACGATAACCAAACGGCTTTGCAGAAAACTATTAGAAATAGTGTAATACGAGCAAATGAAACTACAAGTACATAACAAAGTGCTGCTAGGGACAAACCTACGCTGCGCTTCGGTTTGCCCCAGAGCACGGCGTTAAAGTTGCAAAGTTTTAGAGATTTTGAGGAATCGAAAACCCCACAATCTGTCTATTTAAGCTCGCTTTTCGGGGAGCGATGCTGGGTACAACATCTTGTACCTCTTCTCTATTCTGTCGAGGGCGGATAATAATATATAAAATTTATTATTGCGTTTCTTTGCCCGTGGTGGTTAATTTTTAATTAAATTGATTTTAAAAAGGAATTATCTATAACCGTATAAGATTTCAGTTATTTCGTTGGATAAGTGTACATGAAAAATCAACGGAAACCACCAATCCTATTGGAAATAAAACATATGAAAGAAGATAATTTAATTTTAAGAGTATTAAAATTTGCTACAGCGAAGGGTGAATTTACCTTTTCTGAATTATGTGACGAAATAAGTCCGGATGACGTTGAAAAAGAGCAACTTAAACTACAGATACACTATAAAGACATCCTTTGCCACAACAATGACAATTTCATTCATCAAGTAGATACAAAAGAAATAAAGCTATTCGCGAAAGTTGAAGACCATTTTAGACTCTTAAAATATCAGGAATTAAAAGAGGCAAGAAAATCCTCAGCATTAGCCACAACATTTGCAAGTGCTGCGCTTGTCGTCTCTATAGTAGCAACAGTTTGTTCAATTTTTTTTTCGTATTCTACCCAAAAATCCGACATTAATATTCCTGATAAACTATATAGTGTTTTAGCTAATGCTTCTAAAAATGATGATAAACGAAATAAGGATCTCCTTAAAAAAATTGGTGAATACTCTGTTAATAAAAATGACATTGCCCTTATCAAAGAAATAGTGAATCAATTATCAAAAATTGAGGCTAACACTTCTATCCAGTCGTTCCAAGGGACCTCGTGGAATGATTTTTTATTTAATTATCGAGAGCGTGAAAAAATTAATATTCAATCTGAACCATGATTATCCCCATGGTTCCTGAATTAAATCGTTACATTTAATACATTATTTCCGTTACTGCTCAACGATCCACCAGAATCAATTTAATAGAACATTAAACGAATCTCTTCCTTCCTTGATATTTGGCGTCTTCATTCTAAAAAAAGTTGAAAAATTATGAAATTTTCGTCCAGGATACAAATCAGACAAACCCAATAAAATCTGGTGATTTTTTTCATAAAATTCAGAAAAATTATTAAATATTCATTCAGATGAAAAATCGCTTAAGATGCCATGTATCTGGCGTTTTTATTTCCAAAAAAGTTTAAAAATTACAAAGTTTTTATATAGGACAAAAAAATCCAAATCTCATAAAATTTAGGTTTTTTGGTCAAGATATCAATTCGGTCATAGGCCTTGGCCGCGGAATTCGTTGGGGATGTCGTGGGGCGTAAAGCGTCTATTCGTGCACCGTCAGTCAGCTTGAGCCGGAATCCCTCCCCTGCGTATGGTAACGTTCGAAATCCGGGTATCAACAGCCCCGCATCAATAAACCGTTTTATTCCAGCTCAGCTCCCGGAATCGTCCCGAAGTGTTGCGTTCACGTGCGCCTATCGAAGCCAGCTGGGTTCTGGGCTCTTTCCATCTCCCTGTGTTGCTACCCTCAACCTCTCCTTGTAAACTCAAAATGTAAAGCGTTTCCATAACTGACCAAGGTTATCGCCTACAGGCGCCAAGGACGTTCTGAATTTTCATATTATAATTTTTGGTATTGTTGTTATGTCTAATGCTTTTCATCTCCAGAAAAACTGCTTTTTAATAACTCAACCATAATCATCCCCCCAAATTATAAAAATATTGTCGATTATCAGATATGATCTTTTTCTTTGGTTAGTTCCCCCACGGGGTTATTTTTAAGTGAGGGCTGTTGTTCATCTATATTGAGATATTTTTTCTTCATTGTTTTTATAGTTTCATACATGACTTCTATATAAAGGCATACTTTTTCATAAAGTTCTTTGCTTTCTTTTTCTATTTCAATTAGCCGTCTGTGGTTTTTATCGTCCTTTCCAGAGTCTATAGACGCATCTATAGAAAGTAATTCTAAAACTTTTTCAGGCCCAAAAACTATTCCAACTGCCTTTAAATGCAATGCATTAACAGGTCTATTTCGTTTCACATTATTTATGGAAGAGGCTTTTTTCCCAATAGCGGCAGCTAATTTTGTGGCCACTCCATGTTCAGAATTTAATAATTGAATAAAATTCTGTGATAACGTTTCTTTAAATTTTTTTTCGTCTATTGACATTTTTCCCTTGACATATATTCGTCTATAGGCTTAAAACTCGTCTATAGACTCAATAGTTATTTAAAACGCAAGCACTAAACGGTTTTTTTTATTAACCGTTTTAAAAGGATAAAACACATGCCAGAATTATTAGTTTATCATTTCTCATATTCTACATCAAAACAATTCCCCTATAGGTGTCTTGGTTTTTGCACGGGCATGCGTTTTCCCGAGACATCTTACCCCCTGGCATATGGTGTTGGTAGCACCGCCAGGGGGTTTTCTTTTCTCACAATGCAAAGGATGAATTAACAAATGGTCTCTTTTCATTGGAAATACAAAGACGTGATTCAGCATTGCTCAGAATGTGGAAAACAAATGTCATCGTTTGAAATCGGTCTTGACCATGACCTTTGTTCAGATTGCCGCGCTTACCACCAGGATGAAAAGAAAGCAGAGATAAAGCGGCTCGAATCACGGCTTGCCAATACAGAAGAAAATAAACGGCTTGCAGACGAAGAGATCCGAAACCTTCTGGAGCAATCATCACAAAATGAGGACGAAGAATTACCTGGAAACCATTGCCCGGACTGCTTAGAAAATCCATGCATTTGCAGAGAAGAACACCCGAACAGTTACTATTCCGATCCCCCGGACGAACACGAATTCCAAGATGACCTCGATTATGACGATTATGACAGCCCCGGGGCCCGTCTCTATCCTGATCCCGATGATGACGAAGTTTTCTTTTAGGTTTATGACCGAATTACACGAAAATAACGTTGTTTCAATGTCCGGTGGCAAGGATTCAACCGCCATGCTGGAACTGATGATTGAGCATGGTGAATCCATCCATAGCGTTGTTTATTGTGATATGGGGCCTTGGGAATTCCCAGCCATGCACGACCATATTAAAGCCGTTGAAAAATCGACCGGTATCCCCATTGTCCGGGTCAAACCCCGTTGGGACCCTGTCTATCAACTCATCGAAAAGCCCGTAATTAAAAAAGGCTCAAAAGAGATCTATCGCCGTGGCAATAATTGGCCGTCTTTCATGCGCCGGTGGTGCACCCGGGAAAAAATGAACGCCCTGCACAAATATCTAAAAAGCATCCCTGGGGCAGTCTCTTGCGTGGGCCTGGCTGCAGACGAAACAAAAAGGCTTAAAACCTCAGACGCAAAATCAAGAAAAATAACCTGCCGGTATCCGCTCATTGAATCCGGCATCACAGAAGCACAAGCCCTGCAATATTGCTATGACAAAGGCTATACCTGGGACGGCCTTTATCAGATCTTTGACCGGGTTTCCTGCTTTTGCTGCCCACTCCAACGCCTGGGCGAGTTACGTAAACTCCGGCGTCTTTTCCCGGATCTCTGGAGCCGGATGCTTGATTGGGATTCCCAGCTGGATACCTCCTGGGGTGTAGGCTTTCGCGGATATCAAACGGTTCATGATCTGGAAAGAAAATTTTATGAGGAAGACAGACAGATGGATCTTTTTCCCGGATTTGCAGAACAGTTTGTTTATAAAAAACGCGTCAAAGAAGAACAACTGGAGTTGTTTGTATGAAATATTCATTAAAAGCCAAGTGGTTTAGCCCGGACACGTCTTCACTGTCACCCAAACAAATATCTATCCGCTTGCCCATCCTGGCATCAGCCAAAATTGCTGCAATCTGTGAAATGTTTCCAAGCGTGACAAAAACCCAAATTATCACTGACTTAATCGTAGAGGCCCTTGAATTATTCACGTCTGATCTTGAAACAGAGCTCGGCAATACATTCGATTATGAAAATCTTTCCGATGAAAATGTCAGTGAGAAAGCATTGTATGAAAAATTAACCCAGAAGTACTTAGGTGTGCATTCTGAAAATATAGAAGAACTTGAATAATAGAAAAGGCCGGGAGCTGTCACTCCCGACCTTTAAATAACAGTAAAAACCTCGCCAAAGGAATTTTACATGTCATCTATAAATAAAGATCATAAACAAAGATGTCAACCGTCTCTGAGATCCGGCGATGAAACGACCACGCGCGTCAGCGCGGGGGCGTTCAGCGACGGGGTACAGGCCCTTATAACATGTACCCCCCAATTAGTCAGTCTAAGCAACGTCTATTCAAACATAGACACCTTGCATTTGTCCCTTTATGCAGATCTTTCCGGTTCAAATATTCTGGAAGAAATTGAAAAGGCCCGTGCGGTTGCCAGAGAATTTGAACAAGATTGTGTCCCATTCACCTATTTTTCAAATCAATGGAATGTCCATCGGTCCGGCAGACGGTTTTTCACCTATCATATCTCCATGGCCGACACCCATGTTTATTTCAATAACCGCTCTGTTCACGGCAATTTCCCCACCTGTTTAATAGAAATCGGTTCTATGTCCTCCCATCTGCCCGGGGCCTTTGAAGTCTATGAACAGGTCCTGAAATATTTAAAATCCTGTGACATTTCAGTCAAAAAACACCATGTCACCCGGGTTGATTTATCCACTGATTTTGTGAATGTCTATTTCAGCCAGCTGGAGTTACACCACATGGAAAAATGGATCACCCGGGCTGTTTCTTCCAGCGTCCATTTTACAGGCCGCACCATCTCCGGGATGTCAATCGGCAAAGGCAACCTGATGTGCCGGATCTATAACAAGCGCACAGAATTAAAAGTCAAACGGGCCACGGCCAAAGAAGACTTCTTTAACCGGCAATGGGGCCTTAATTCCAGGGATCAAAGAACACCGGTTGTCAGGGTTGAGTTTCAATACCGGCGTGAAGCTTTAACAGAATTCAAGACTGATGACCTTGAACGCATAGAGACCTTAGATGATTTGAAAAAATCCTTGAATGGCCTGTGGGCCTATTCATCAAAACTTTGGGCCAAACACTGTGAACACGACGTTGACAGATCCAATAATAATCAATCCCGTGATGCCGTCACCTCCCCTTTTTGGAAACTCGTTCAGCTTGTTTCATTTGACGGCGATAACCCCAACCTCTGGAGGAAACGAGAAAAGGCTCAATATGACAATGTGGAAGCCTTAATTGATCAAGGCGTTGGCTGCCTGATCTCTGCCTGTGCGGCATCACTCAAAAGTGTAGACGATTTCAAACAGATCGCAACAATGGCGTCAACACGGGTCTGGAGAGAATTGCAATTCCGGCTAAATCATTACGAGGAAGAATTGTTCCAAAAAGTTCAGATCGTTTTTAACCGCAATAATTTAAACCCGGTCGGTGTGCCGGAATAACATTTAACAAAGGAGTTTAAAACATGGCTGCAACAGCAGAAAAAATGTCAGACGAAAAAAGGGTTGTTCCCATGGCGAACATTCCCATGGGCTTATCCGTAAAAGGATTGATCATGGAAAAGATTGCCGGTGCCACGTCCAGAGGAGATGAAACCTTCCACCTGGCCGTTGCCGTAAAAGGGCTGGAGAAATTTTTGAAGATAAAAGTTGCCAAGGAGATCTTTGAAAATTCAACGGAGATGACACCCTATTCCAATTCCATCTCTTTTTCTGAATTCAACGGGCGGATTTACTGGCAGGAACAGGAAAACGACTAATGCGGACAACCCGCAACATATGTGCCGCTCCTCTTTTTCCTGTTTTTCAACATGAATTGAGGGGCACGGCACTGATTCGGACAGGTGTTTTATGATCGGTGGCAACTGCTTTCGAGGAAAAATGAAGCAAATCTTATATTTTTTGATTGGTTTTTGTACCCCATTCATTTGGTTTTCCTTGGCTTATTCTGCTGATGTTTGTTCGGATATGACTGATGCACAATTTAACATAACAGTTTTATCGACAACAACAAGGGAAGTAAGTATGGTTGGTGTTTTTGTTGGTACAGATGCGTCTGACCAGGCTATGGTTGCTGCCTCTGATGCTTGTTGTGGTATCGGTCAACGAACAAGTTTATCGTACTATGCGACTTATACTAAAGAGGCTAATGGTAATTATTACAATGTCTGGTGTTATATTGATGATTGTAATCATGTTTATTACGCTTTTTATACTACAGGGTCAGGTGATTTATCAAATGATTGTGCCGGTCCGCCGCCTGTTGATTCTGATGGAGATGGCATAGGAGATGACTTCGATTTAAAACCCGATTCATCAGATTCATATAAAGCCGCCATTGTTTCCGTCTGTTACGATGAAAATAATAAAGTCGTCGCCGGTATTATCCAAGACGGAGAAGGCAATCAATATCAGTTTGGCACAATGCCCACAGACTTTGAAGGTTATACAATTGACTCGATTACCGGGGATCTTGTAACGTATCAAACGCCAGAAGATCTTGCCGCCTCCTTAGAAAAATTAGACATTGATGATTTAAACATTACCCAAAAAAACAGCCCTGTCGAAATTCAGGATGACGGCACGATTATCCCCGGATCTACTGATCCCTTCAAAGATTATAGAAACGCGGAAGATGACCAAACACAAGCGAAACAACCGGAAACCCAGCAAGCCCCTTCAGAACAACCGGATTCTAATGATGTCGATTCAGGCCGTTTGGATAAAATCATTAAGAACACCGCGTCAACAAATACAAATTTAGAAAACATTCAAAAATATCTGGGCATAACAAACGATTATCTTGCCAAGATTAATAAAAAAGAACTTGAAACAAATGTTTCCGTTTCCGGCGGTGGTTCTGTTGTTTCTTCAACGGGTCCCTCTGCCGATGAAATCGGTCAGGCTGTTGAAGACAATTTGATAGACTCCGGCCAAACCATAGATACGACCATCACAGATAATATCCCCGCCCTGGACGAAACAGACACCTTAACAGCGATCAAAACCAAGTATTCCGACAGGTACGACCTTTTCATCACCACCTTAAAAGGATCGGACCTTTTCAGCCTTCCTTTTGACATCTTTTCCGGTCCATCCGGATCAGGTGCCTCTACACAAACTGTAAATATTGGCAAATGGGGTTCTTCAAGCGAACAAACGGCCACCATAGATTATTCGGATTATGACAACATCTGGGATATTTTACGGTCCGTTCTTTTGCTGGTGACAAGCTTTGCATGCTTTAAAATTTTGGTTTTGAAAAAGGCTTAACATGATTAATAAAATAATAGATTTTTGTTCCAATTTCTGGGGAATGCTCACCGATTTTTTCAATTGGATTCTTGACGGCATCTTATACCTTCTGTCAGAGATTTTTTATCTGTTCCTGGATGTATTCTTCAGCATTATTGAAGCAATTATTACAGCAATTGACTTTGCACAGGTGACCGCCCTTTCTTCATTCGGGAACTGGAACGTTTTACCGGATCAAATTTTATATATCCTTTACAAGCTGAACATTGCCCAATGCCTGAGCATGCTGGCCGCAGCCTGCCTGATCCGTTTGACCCTTAACCTTATTCCGGCAGCATTTACAAGGGTATAATCATGATTTCCTGTTACGAAGGACTTCCCGGTGCCGGTAAAACCTATGATGCCATGCGCAAACTCCTGGACAACCTTGCCCAGGGCAGACGCATTCTAACGAACATCTCCGGCCCGGATCAGGAAGAAAAACAGGAAATCATCAAACACTTTCTCAATCTTGAAGACAGCCAGCTTAAAGAACGCCTTGTTGCCCTCCCAAATCACCAGATTACCGAATTCTGGGACCACACCAGCCCGGGCGATCTGGTCATTATTGACGAAGCCCAAAATTTCTTTAATTCCCGGGACTGGCAAACCAAAACAAACCGGGCATTCGGCAAATGGGCCAGTGAACACCGTCATATGGGCGTTGACCTTATTCTGATCACCCAAAACGTTGAACGTATTGAAAGCTCTGTCAGGTCCTTGATTGAATTCACCTACCGTTACAAAAAGCTGAACATGTTCGGCAACCTGATCAAGAAAAAATATGTCCGTTTTTGCTATTATGGCCCGACGCTTGATCAAATCGGCCAAAAGACCTGTTCCTATGATCCCAAAATATTCAAGTGCTACAAAAGCTATTTCAAGGATGGCACCAAAGAGATTGGTATCGAAAAACCGGCCAATATCCTGAAGCATCCCATATTCTATGCGATCCCCTTTGTCCTGGGCCTGTTCATCTATTTTTTAAGTCAGTCAAGCCTGTTAAGCGGTGACCTTTTCGGCACCCAGGCGATTTCCGATTCCATTGAAGAAAGAAGACAACACGCTTTAAACCAAGGCTCTCCGCCTGACACCCCGGATCAGGAACCAGGCTATTCCGGCCAGGCAGACCCTTTAACCGACTACCTATTGGTGGGCGTGATTAACTCGAAAAAGATTTTTAAATCAAAAATTGACGGATCTATTTTGGTGACCCAATGAAATATTTTTATCTGATAACGATACTATTTTTCTGTGCCGGCTGTGCGCAACCTTCCTTTAAAGTGCCGGTGTATAATGAACACAAACCCTTTGATCTTCATCGCAGCAAATCAACGGTGAAAGAGGTTGTGGTCAAGGATTTCATTAAGTTTGATGATGACCTTGATAAAATCCCCGATGATATACAGGTATCAATCAATTTAACCGCGCCGGTTCCCCTGTGTGATTTTTTCCAGATCCTTATTGATCAGGGCATAAACATTGTGGCCGATATCGGGTGTTACATTGAACAACCCACGGAAACCAAGGATGCCACCAACCTTGCCACCGAGAAAAAAGAAACGCCCAGGCTCCAAACCGTTTCCATGCCCGCGTACCACGGCACCCTGAAAACCCTGCTTCAATCCCTGCAAATCAGCCATGGCCTATTTTTCAAATACAAACAGGGCGTGTTGATCATCCGCAAAACATCCCCGGCCTATGTGAAGGTACTTATGCCCGGCACCCAGGAAAACCTGATTAAATTATTAAACTCGTTCGGGGTCCAGGACTCCTTTTATGATGAACTCTCCTCCCGGATCGTTTTTAACACCGATTATTATACCTATCTGACCATTTACGATTATTTCAAAAACAATCCGTATCTTACCCTGGTCGTTTTCGACATCATGATCCTTGAAGCCCAGGACAGCCATACCTATAAGCATGGTATTGATTGGTCACAATTGGCGGCCAGCTTAACAGACCTGTATGAAGATCCGCTTAAATTTTCCGTCACCGGCTCGAATGACGGCTTCTCCCTGAACCTTGGCGGCGGTCACCTCTCCCTTCAATCGGTTGTTGAATCCCTGGACGAATTAAAGGATTTTACCGTGCTTCAGTCCGCCCGGATCTCAGTCATGAACGGCTCCACCGCTGAGCTTGATGTGTCGGAAAAAATCCCCTACGTCAAAGAAATTACCGTGTCATCCATTGACGGAGCCACAGATACCGTTGCCCAGGGCTATGAATTCGATACCGTTTCTTCCGGCCTGATCTTAAAACTCAAACCCTCGGTGTCCGGGAACATCATCTCCACCCAGTTTACCGGAAACATCCAAAGCCTGATTGAATTTCTTGAGGTGGGAACCGAGCCGAACCTTGTCAGGCAACCCCAAATATCCATTCGCAAAATTGATAATCAAATCGTGTTCAGGGCTGGTGAAACAACTCTGATCGGCGGTCTGAAATATAACAAAGGAAGCGTATCAAGGTCGTCTTTAAGTTGGTTAAGGATGGGTCTTGATAATCAGGAAACCACGCAGTTTTCGGTTTCCATATTAATCAACAGTGAGGTGATACGCTATGTATTTTCTTAAGCGAATCCTCAGCGTTGTGTCATTGATCCTCTTCGGGATCACTGGTCTTGCTTTGGCAACAACCGAATATACCCCTTTGATTTCATCAGATATGTTTGATGGTGTCAGAACCGACGTCAATACCGCTGCAGCGGGCATTATCACCATTCTGATAATCGTTGTGGGGCTGGGGTTGCTTGTTAAAGTCTTTCGTTAATTTTTTTTAAAAAGGAGTTTTATCATGAAGAATCTTATCACCCGTTCCCAGATGTTCACCGCAGCTATCTTTTCTGCATTTTTCGGCATGTTCGGCCTGTCCTTTGCCACCCCGAGTGTTGCAGACCTTTGGACCGCGTTTGACATCTCAACCATCAACGGTCAGGTGCTCACCGTCCTGACCACGTTTGTCACCATTAACCTGGCCTTCCTCGCCTACAAGTACATCCGGCGTACCATGAGCAGAGGTTAATTTTTTTTCAAGGGGATGGGGGCTTTGTTCCCCTCCCCTGCCCTAAAGGAGCGTTATGGAAACCGACTTAATCAGTTTAATGTTCACACAGTTCAAAGCGAATCTTGCAAGCTTTATCGCAAACGATATTTCTGTGGTCCTTCTTGCCATGCTCTCCTTGCTGTTCATTGTCTTCGCGTTTGTAAAAATCCAGGAGATGTTCAATATCGGCATGACCCAGGGGGAAATAGGTGCCAAAAAAGCGTTTAGCCGCTGGCAGATGAGCAAAGGCACCTGGCGTGAACCTCTGATGAAAGAAGAGTATCAAAGAAGCCTACAAGATGTCAGAGGCGAACAATATGCCAAGATTTTTGATGAAATTTACGAAGAAAGAATGAAAGACAGGTGATAAACAATGATAGATTTAGAAGCGTTTGGAAATGGTTTTGGCCTTGTTGTGATTTCGTTGCTCCTGGGCATCATTATCCGGGCCATCGTATCCGCCCTTCGGATTGGATCATCCCGTTTCAATTCAATCGGCGTCTTATTTCTTTTAATACTGCTTTCAAATACCCAATCTTATGCAGCTGTCACCAAGACCGGCCAGGTGGATCTTTACCGGGTGGATCAGGCAACCGCGTTCTTTGTTGTCGATGACTACCTTTTTAATACATCCGATTTTTCTCAAATTAATATTTTGACCCAAGCGTATTACCAACGAACATCAATCTCGGTGACGGATCTTGATTCTGATCCGGGTCAAGTCGACTATATTGAAATTACCGACACCTCGGATCTGACCTCAAAAAGCATCTCGTTAATCATCGGTGCCCTTTCATGTAATGCCCTGGCCCTGGGCTTATCCTTGAGGCTTTAAAATGATCACTTTACCCGAAGGCTTTGACCTGGCCCTTTTTATCAGTGACATCGTCACCTATGTCGGTTTGCCCATTGTGACGATTGCCTTTTCTTTTTGTGTTTTTAGGCTGATTTCATACACCTTAAGTTTGGGATCATCAAAATGATTAAACTGATTGCATTCATCACAATGGTGATTGACCATTCGGCTATCTTCTTTTTCCCGGAACATGAATTTATCATGCGATCCCTGGGCGTGCTGTCTTTCCCTCTGTTTGCTTATTTCATTACCCAGGGCCTGAAATATACCAAGGATCTCCAGCTTTATATCATCTCCCTGGTGATTTGCGCCGGTGTTACCCAGCCACTGTTTAATATTTTGTTCCCAGACCTGCATAGACTCAATGATTTATATACCCTGCTTTTTGGCCTGATCATCCTTGTCTTATATGAGCGGTACGGCTATCAGGCGTTTTATCTGACTCTGCTTCTTGTCCTGACCAACGTGGTATCAATCTATATTTTCATAGTCTTTGCCATCTATTTTTTGCATCATCGGCCGGTGTACCTCCTGGGCGCGATGACAGCCTTTTACCTCCTGGTCTATTATCTGTCAGGAGCCGCTTATGTTCTGTTTGGTCCGGCTGCTGTGTTCCTCATGTACTCCAGGGCCACCATACCTTTGCCAAGGATGATCCAAAAATACTTTTATTATGTGGCTTACCCGGGACATTTTCTAATAATCATCCTGATCAATTCAATTAGATGCCCGGCAACCACTTAATAACGAATGAATAAAATGAACCCACGAGAATTGAAAAACCACCTTTACCGGCTGGTAAAAAAAAACGGCAAAAGCAGCATAACGGAATTTGAGCATGAATACATGGCAGGCAAAATTGATTACAACACCTATTTGCATTGTTGTTATTCGGATTATGCCAAAGGCCGTTTGTCAAAAAAGAGAAAATAATTAATAGAACGATATCGTTAATGACAGAACCCGAACTCGAAATACTTGCAACAATGATAGCGGAACGGATGGTTACCCCCCGGTGGATGAAACTATCTGCTGCTATAAAGTATTCCGGATATGGCCGGGTTAAGCTTATTGAACTTGCCGAACGAAAAGATATTATCGGTTATCAAGACCCTGATTCTTCCCGGGGAGACTGGATCTTTGATAAAGAATCCATAGACGATTATCGCCTTTCACACTTTTATGCGCAAAAAAACAAAGTCTTGTCGATCCTTTCGACTCTTTAGGTCATTTCCCCATGAGATTGTTTCAACATCGTGAAATATGGTATGTCGAATTTCCAGGCGGGAAACGGCGAAGCTTGAAAACTAAAGATGCCCGGAAGGCGAAAGGTCTTTATCGGGATATTGAGCGAGAATATCTTCGCGGTAATTTCATCAAACTTGAACAACAAACTAACGCAAAATTGTCTAATCTTAAAGAAAAATACATTACGAGTCCGGATCGTGCAGATTTATCTGATAAATCGCTAACAGCAGATGAATTGGCAATCAGATCTTTAATTGATGTCGTCGGGGATATCCATGTTGATCATGTTACGGCGGATATTCTCACAAAATTCAAAAAAGCATGCAAGGTTAGAGGATTTAAACCGGTATCGACAAATACACACTTACGCCGTATCAGGGCAGCGCTAAATTTTGCAATTGATAATGGACTCCGGACTGATCCTTTGCCTAAAATTAAGCTTTTGAAAACCGGAACTGCTTTACCCCGAATCATTGAAACTACAGATTTGGAAAAAATATTGTCCGTGGCTATGGACACGAAATCAGAGATGTACCGGATAATCCAATTTGCCCTTTTTACCGGTACTCGCCGACAAGAAATAATCACAGCTAAATACGAGCATATCCATGATGGAAGTATTATTATATATGGAAAGGGCAACAAAGAGAGATTGATCCCTCTGGTTGATCAAACCATTGATATCATCGGCCACCAAAAAACCGGTAAAATATTCACCTATGCCCACACATCCACGGTATCAAATTATTATCGAGAGATCACCAGGGCTGCCGGAGTGCAATCCAGATTCCATGATCTACGCCACACAGCTGCAACCAGAATGCTGACTGTTGGCATCCCCCTGGAGGTGGTCCAAAAAATTTTAGGGCATAAAGAAATCAGGACAACCCAAATTTATTCCCAAGTGGTTCAGGATCGGTTAAAAAGCGAACTGGAAAAACTAAAATATTGAAAAACAAAATGGAAAAAGTCCGCTCCGAATCCGCCCCATGCGTTGTAATACCTTGAAATAATTAGACACACTGACTCACTCGTAATGAGAAAGCCCGCGGTTCGAATCCGCGCGCCGGCTCCAATAAAATCCTATTAATTCCCAAACAATACTGATTTCAATATGACGCGCCGTCACAGGGACCGATGCGTTTTCCGGAAAGCGTATTTGTTATCGTCATATTCATAGCCTTCATGACCATCACCATATTGCCTTTCATGGTGTCTCCGGCGTAGGTAATTTCTCCTGTGCCGTCCATCTCTCCCCCCTGGCCGCCACAGGTGATTTCCCAAGAGACCGTATTGCCCCGGGTGCTTATATTTTTCACCGTACAGCTATTATTGGGATCCTTGTTCACGGGTACCAGGTCTTGCTCAGTGATGCACTGGGTATGGGTAACGGATTGCCCGGGCATCCCGGGCATCTCCATTTTTGTAATGATTTCCCATGTGCCTGGATTCATATTTGGACCCGCCCAAGTGATACCTGCGGATAACAGGATCACACCAACAATATCCATAACACGTTTTGTTCTTAGCATCCTCGGCTCCTTTCAACGCTTAAATCTTAATTGTTTTTCATACCTGCCCCCAATTTGAGGGATCAATGGGCAATGGACTTTAAATAAAACAATTTTCTTGCTTGAAAATGAAAAGGATGACAGGCATTTGCGCTCTGATTTAGGATCGCCTGTCCATAATTTATGACATTATAAAAAATAGTGGCTGATTTTCCAACCGGAAACCATCGAAGGAATTTTTCAACGCGGCTTTTTTCCGTTAAACGCGTTCAGGCACAAGGCCCATGACCAAATGATAAAACCCCAGGGAAAATTTCCCCTGGGGTTTTATCATCTAAATATACACAAAAAGCGGGAATCAGGAGAATTCGCCGTGCAGGTACTCTTTGGTCAGGTCTTGCTGGGGATTTTCAAACAATTCTTTGGTGGGGCCCATTTCAACAAGGTAGCCGGTACGGCCGCCCTTGGAGATGTCCACGGAAAAAAAGGCGGTCTGGTCAGCCACACGGACGGCCTGTTGCATATTGTGGGTTACGATGGCAACGGTGAACTGCTCTTTTAAGTCCACCATCAGCTCTTCAATCTGGCGGGTGGCAATGGGGTCCAGTGCCGAGCAGGGTTCGTCCATGAGAAGCACCCGGGGCTCCGTGGCAATGGCCCTTGCAATGCACAAACGCTGCTGCTGGCCGCCGGAAAGGGAGAGACCGTTATTCTTAAGCTTGTCCTTAACCTCTTTCCACAGGGCCGCGCCCCGAAGTGCCTTTTCCACCTTTTCGTGCATGTTTCCTTTATACCGGTTCAAGCGCAGACCAAAGGCCACATTGTCAAAGATGGACATTGAAAACGGGTTGGGCTGCTGGAACACCATGCCGATATTCCGGCGAACCGACACAGGGTCGATATTACTGTCATAGATGTTGATGCCGTGAAAATGGACATCACCAATAAACCGGAAACCCCGGATCAGGTCATTCATGCGGTTAATACTTTTAAGCACCGTACTCTTACCGCAGCCGGAAGGTCCGATAAAGCCGGTGATCTGATTTCTTTTGATGGGCACATGACTGTCCCGGACGGCCAGAAAATCACTGTAAAAAATCTGCTCGGCTTTGCAATCCAGTGCCACATCCGCAGGCAGGTCATTTTCATAGGCTTCGTTTGCATCAACTTCTTTTAATGCTTCCATGAGCGTTTATACTCCTTTTATAAGAGGTCTGTGTAACCAACACAGATCTTGAAAATTACAATTTGGTTTTTCCGCCTATGGCGCGACTGACAACGTTGAGGACAAATACCAGCACAACAAGGATCAATGATGCAGCCCAGGCCAGTTCGATGAGATTCTCGTAGGGGCTGGACGACCAGTTGTAAATCAACACAGCCAAAGAGGCCGTGGGATCGTTCGGGGCCAGCCAGCTCTCGGAAAAAAGCGCGGTGAACAGCAGCGGTGCCGTTTCTCCGGCTGCCCTGGCCACGGCAAGGACGACACCTGTGATAATGCCCGGCATGGCAACGGGCAAAATAATCTTGACCAGGCTCTGGGCAGGGGTGCACCCCATACCGTAGGCGGCTTCACGCATGGGGTTGGGCACCATTTTAATGGCCTCTTCGGCGGTGAGCATGACGGTGGGAATCATCAGCAGGGAAAGGGCGACGCCCCCGGCCCAGGAAGAATAATGCCCCATGGTCAAAACAACAATGGCATAAGCAAAGACACCGGCAATAATAGAGGGCAGACCGGTCATGGTTTTTGCGCAGAATCTGGCGATTTCGGAAACCTTGCTGTGGGGGTCAAATTCCGCCAGATAAACCGCTGCCAGGATACCAAAAGGGATGCTGATCACACTGGCAATGCCCACCATAAACGCAGTACCCAGAATGGCATTGCCGAAGCCGCCGACACCCGGGGCGTCAAAGGCCCCCGGAGGCAGGGAATAAAAAAGTTCAAAGGTCAGCCGCTTCCCCCCACGGTATATCAGCATAAAAAGCACTGAAAACAGAGGAATGCAGGCGGTGACGGCACAGACAATGGTGATGGCGCTTAAAACGATTGACTTAAGCGCCCTTGGCTCCATGGGCTGGCGTTCCAGTTGCGGGTGTTGAAGATCGGTTTGGCTCATTTTGCGTCTCCTCCGGGTGTTGCCTTGGCAACGATGACGGCACCGGCAACATTAACAATCAGGGTAATCAACAACAGTACACAGGCGGCATACATCAGCGCACCGGTTTCAAGCCCGACATTCGCTTCGGGAAAGGTGTTGGCCAAAAGGGCTGCAATGGTATCTGCCGGAGAGAAAAAGGAGAGGGTCATTGTGGACATGCTGCCCACCAGCATGGCAAGGGCCATGGTTTCCCCAAGCGCCCGGCCAAAGCCTAGGACCAACGCACCGAAAATCCCGCCGGACGCCGTGGGCAGCATAACGCGCAGAATGGCTTCCCAGCGGGTGGTCCCCATCCCAAAGGCCGCTTCCTTGGTTTTATGGGGGATGGCTTTGAATGCGTCCTGGGAAATGGCCGCCACCGTGGGCAGGATCATAATAGAGAGCACCAGTGCTGCAGGGAAAAGGCCCAGACCCGAAAGCCGGGTGGAAAAAAAAGGAATCCAGCCCAGGTACTCGTGCAGAAAATCCGTAAACGGCCGGATCAGGGGAATCAGAACATAAATGCCCCACAGCCCGTATACAACACTTGGGATGGCGGCAAGCAGTTCAATGATATTTTTTAGTGCAAATTCAACTTTGTACGGAAGAAAATCCTGGGTAATGAATATGGCAATGGTGATACCGAAAAAACCACCCAGAATTAGGGCAAGAAAGGAACTGTAGAGTGTGCCCCAGATCTGTGGAAGGATACCGTACACATTCTGGCTTGAATCCCAGGTCGATGTGAACAGGAACTTAAACCCCAAATCCGGGAACGCCGGCAGTGCTTTACCGCCAACTTTATAGACGATGAACGCCAGCAGGAAAATGGTGGCCCAGGTAAAGGCCCGGGTCAGGAACCTGAATGCTTTGTCAAAAAGAATGTCACCAGGGGTGGGCGGCTTGGATAATGTTCTGCCACCGACATTACCCAAAAACTCATTGTCGGCCATTTTTTATCTCCAAATAAGAGACAAGGGCACTCCCATTTTACATGAAAGTGCCCCTGATCAAGAAAGAGGATTGGTTTACTGAATGTTCTGAGAAGCAGCTCTCACTTTTGCTACGACACTTTCAGGAAGGGGGATATACCCGGCTTTGTCGGCAATTTTCTGGCCTTCATCCAGGCAGTATTCAACCATCTGGCGAAGTGCTGCGGCCAATTCAGGTGTTTTGTTCTTTTTGTAGAACAGCATCCAGGTAAAGGTGGCAATGGGGTAAGAGGCATCGCCTGCAGGATCATTGATGAAGACGATCATATTTTCGGGCAGAACAGCGTTGGCAAGTGCAGCAGCACCACCTTCGGGTCCGGGGCATACAAATTTGCCGGCTTTGTTTTCCAGGCAGGCGGTGGGCAGCCTGGTCAGTTTGGCAAAACCGTATTCGGTGTAACCGATGGCACCGGGTGTCTGGCGGATGGCGGAGGCCACACCATCGTTCTTTTTGCCTTTGACCATGTTGGTGGCGGGCCACTGAACCATTTTGCCCTGGCCTACGGCAGATTTGAAATCAGGAGAGATGGCGCTTAAATGTCCGGTGAAACCAAAGGTGGTACCGGATTTATCGGAGCGGACGACAACGGTGATGGGGGTATCGGGCAGGGTTACGCCGGGGTTGGCGGCAGCGATCTTGGGATCATTCCATTTGGTGATTTTCCCCAGGAAAATTTCGGGATATACGTCCCGGGTCAGCTTGAGGCCGTCAATGCCGGGCAGGTTGTAGGCAATTACAATCTCACCTGCGGTCATGGGCAGCAGCTGAACCCCCTCGGGGACCTGATCGATTTCGCTTTGTTTCATGGCCGCGTCACTGGCACCGAAATCCACGGTGTGGCCAATGAAGTTTTTAATGCCGGAACCGGAACCGATGGACTGATAGTCCACTTTGAGTTCACCATTTGTTTTTTTGGCAAGATCTTTGAACCATTCACTGTAGATTGGTGCGGGAAAGCTTGCGCCGGCACCGGTAATTTTTGTACCTGCGGTTGCAGATCCCACAATCATGAAGGATGCCGCAACAGCTGCGGATAAAGCGACATTAAGTAAAGATTTAAATTTCATTGTATTCTCCTGTTATTAACGTTTTAAATTAAACTCTTAGCTAATTATTAACATGTTCAGTATTTCTACTATCAAAATGTTATAATTCTGTTAGGATTCAATGAGGGAAGTGTAAGCCAAAAGAACAAGAAGAGAAACGTCGCTTTGGACCGGGCTTTCAAATCTTTTAAGGCGGGGCGGAAATCAGGAGACCTTGATCAGCAACTCCGGGTTGGCCTGAGCCTCAAGGAAGCTTGCAAAATTCTTTTTTATTTTAGGCAATTTATATAATTTACCCATAAAATCTTTTTTTGTGGCCTTTGCCAGGCTTGACGGGTCAAAATATGCTTTGGCGTTATCCACCGTCAACACAAATGGGGGCTTGCCGCCGCGAACAAGAATACTGCTAATCAAAAGCGCCCCGGTCCGGTGGTTGCCCTCAAAAAAGAGCTGGGGCTGGCTGACATGAAGAATATACATGCCGGCTGCGCGTTTCCAGGGCGTGACATGTTTATGATTTTTTGCCCAGGAGCGTAAATCCTTGATGCAAAATTCCTTCTGACTGTAAAACCGGTCACTGGTGGCCAGGATGTGCTGCTCATAATCCTTTCTTTTTTTTAAGTCCTCTCCGCATAGAACGATATGGTTCAGTTCAAGGAAATGGTGAAGGCCCGACTGCTCCACAAGACTTAGATCCTCGCCAAGCAGATTGTTGATATACCGGTAACCGGCAAGCATGTTTTCAACAATTTCATCCCGCATGGGTTCCCGGCGCATATCCAGACTGTCGTTAATCTGTTCAAAATTTTTCTGGACCGTCCTAAGGTAATATTCCACGGCCTCAAGATCAATCCTGAATTTAGCTGACATGTTTCCACCCAATTTAATGGTCAACAAATACAGGCAAGTAAAATGGATCATATTTCACCTGCTGCGGCAATCCAAAATCAGGCATACATTAGAGCAGGCACCCAATTTTTGTCAAGATGCACAAAAATTCATATGGCGTCGTTTGTTAGGATTTTAAAAGCTTGAAAAGAACGCAGGAATAAAAACACCACAAATTCATAAAAGCGATGCTGTGAAATTTAAGATGAGAAGTGGTCGGGGCGAGAGGATTTGAACCTCCGACATCCTGCTCCCAAAGCCGTTGCTATTGCAGTAAAAGCCTTAAAAAGCCCTCGTTTCAAGACGCCTGCCTCTATATTCTTTCTTTTTTTGTCTGTTTTGGGATAAAACCTGCAACCAAAACCGCAACCATTTTAAGTCTGTATTTTGTATTTCATCTTTCTTTAAGGGGTTGCCTTAGCCAATGTGTTGCCGGGTTTCAATACGGTTAACTTTTAATTAAAATTGTTTTTTAGGGCAGATACAAGATATAGTTCTGAATAATTTCATGAAAATCAGTTCAATCATACCATTAGTGCGGACCTTGGCATTTCTCATTTTCAATTTTTTTGAAAAAGGAATTTAACAGAGCTTTTTTTAATCTTGATTTTGGCTGTCTGGATTGTTTAATCTCTAATTTGACTTTACTGTTCTACCCAAGATGATATCGGATGGATGTGTACCGGGATATGCCCCTGGACTTTAAGATCTTAATGTTCGACCAGATAGAGGGCTTTCTACATGACATTTTTTTCAATAATTTATTATGTGTTACAGTTGCTTGTCTGTTTTTTAACTGTTTGCCTGTATATACGCCAATCACCCGAGCCGGGGCAAAGCAGATCAAAAGGTGTTTTGGCAATAGGCATAGCCATTGCCATTATAATGTTCTTTGTGCAGCCCACCGTTAAAATATTCACACCAGCTCCTACAGTCAGCGGAGTAGATACCGTATCCCTGAAGGAATATCGGGAACTCTCAAAAAAATATGATGTTACCGTATTCGTGGTTAACCAATTTTTTAAAATAATGAAAGAAAAGCAGGTTCCGCCCGAAAAATTTGGTGAAAAATTAGAAGAATTTGTAAAGCGGTATAAAGGGTTACTGGCTAAACTATCTGAATCAAAATTTGATAGCACGGAAATCGTCCTACTAAAGAAAAAGGCAAAAGAAGCATTAGACAACGGTGATTTTGCTCATGCAGAATCTTTAATAAATCAGGCTGCGGAAAAAGGTCTTGCTTGTCGAATTAACTTGGAAAAACAGGCTGACTCACTTCGGAACGAAATTAACAAATGCCGTCTATCCGCTGCAAACTCTTATGCTGAAAACGGGGCGCTGGCAAACACTCGCTTAGAATATAAGAAAGCCGCTGGATATTACAAGAAAGCGGTTGAGGAGGTCCCGGAAAGTTCCGAACGTCTGAAAGCCGAGTATCTAAAACAATGGGGTGATAACGCATATGAGTGTGCAGCTTACGGCGAAGCTGAGACAGCATTAACTCGATCTCTCGCCATAACAGAAACGGTGCTTGGCCCTGACCATCCATCTGTCGCTGCCACCTTGAACAACCTGGCCGGGCTCAATTATTCCCAGGGCAAATATGAAGAAGCCGAGCCCCTTTATCAAAGGGCTCTGAAGATAAAAGAAACGGTGCTTGGCCCTGACCATCCATCTGTCGCTGCCACCTTGAACAACCTGGCCGGGCTCAATTATTCCCAGGGCAAATATGAAGAAGCCGAGCCCCTTTATCAAAGGGCTCTGAAGATAAAAGAAACGGTGCTTGGCCCTGACCATCCAGATGTCGCAACCACCTTGAACAACCTGGCCGAGCTTTACAGGTCCCAGGGCAAATATGAAGAAGCCGAGCCCCTTTATCAAAGGGCTCTGAAGATAAAAGAAACGGTGCTTGGCCCTGACCATCCAGATGTCGCAACCACCTTGAACAACCTGGCCTGGCTCTATTATTCCCAGGGCAAATATGAAGAAGCCGAGCCCCTTTATCAAAGGGCTCTGAAGATAAAAGAAACGGTGCTTGGCCCTGACCATCCAGATGTCGCAACCACCTTGAACAACCTGGCCGAGCTTTACAGGTCCCAGGGCAAATATGAAGAAGCCGAGCCCCTTTATCAAAGGGCTCTGAAGATAAAAGAAACGGTGCTTGGCCCTGACCATCCATCTGTCGCAACCACCTTGAACAACCTGGCCGGGCTTTACAGGTCCCAGGGCAAATATGAAGAAGCCGAGCCCCTTTATCAAAGGGCTCTGAAGATAACAGAAACGGTGCTTGGCCCTGACCATCCATCTGTCGCAACCACCTTGAACAACCTGGCCGGGCTCTATTATTCCCAGGGCAAATATGAAGAAGCCGAGCCCCTTTATCAAAGGGCTCTGAAGATAAAAGAAACGGTGCTTGGCCCTGACCATCCAGATGTCGCAGCCACCTTGGACAACCTGGCCTGGCTCTATTATTCCCAGGGCAAATATGAAGAAGCCGAGCCCCTTTATCAAAGGGCTCTGAAGATAACAGAAACGGTGCTTGGCCCTGACCATCCAGATGTCGCAACCACCTTGAACAACCTGGCCGGGCTTTACAGGTCCCAGGGCAAATATGAAGAAGCCGAGCCCCTTTATCAAAGGGCTCTGAAGATAACAGAAACGGTGCTTGGCCCTGACCATCCATCTGTCGCAACCACCTTGAACAACCTGGCCGGGCTTTACAGGTCCCAGGGCAAATATGAAGAAGCCGAGCCCCTTTATCAAAGGGCTCTGAAGATAAAAGAAACGGTGCTTGGCCCTGACCATCCAGATGTCGCAACCACCTTGAACAACCTGGCCGAGCTTTACAGGTCCCAGGGCAAATATGAAGAAGCCGAGCCCCTTTATCAAAGGGCTCTGAAGATAAAAGAAACGGTGCTTGACCCTGCCCACTCATCTGTCGCAACCACCTTGAACAACCTGGCCGGGCTCTATTATTCCCAGGGCAAATATGAAGAAGCCGAGCCCCTTTATCAAAGGGCTCTGAGGATATTAAAAACCAGGCTTGGGAAGGATCATCTAAATACAAAGACTGTGCAGAGAAATTATGATGAATTCAAAAAAGGGAAAAAACTATAATTTTAATTTTCAGCATAATTTTAAGAAAAATTAGCCTCCACATTATGTCTATAATTAAACTGTTTTTCTAAAATCATCCGTCCACCAGATATTGTGTCTGTTCCGAAACACCAGCAAGAAATTTTATATATTAATTGACTTTTAACAGTTAATACGGATACCAGGTATAAAATCACAGATCTTAATCAAAGGAGTGTCTCCATATGAATATTATTAAAGTGTTTATTTGCCTGAACCTGGTATTATTTCCCACTCTTTCTATAGCTGGAGGCAACACAACAAATGACTCTTTCAGTAAAGCCAAAAAACGGCTATTGAATCAAGTTTATTATGACCACCGGGAAACCTTTTATTGCGGGTGTCCCTTCACCATGGAGAAGAAGATCATCCCGTCTGACAAGTTTTCCCCTGCCACCAAACATTCCAAACGTGCTACCAGGATCGAGTGGGAACATGTTGTGCCAGCCCATGCTTTTGGACAGTCTTTTAAAGAGTGGCGTGATGGTGACATAGCCTGTGTGGACAAGAACGGCAAGGCATTTAAAGGTCGGAAATGCGCGGAGAAGATCAATATGCTTTATCGGTATATGCAATCCGATATGTATAATCTGACTCCGGCAAATGGGCAAATAAACGCCCAACGGTCCAACTATTCTTATTCAATGATACCCGGTGAATCCCGACGTTTTGGAACATGTGACATGGAAATAGAAGACCGGAAAGCGGAACCCCGGCCTGAGATTCGGGGGGATATTGCCCGGATCTATTTTTATATGGATAACGCTTATCCCGGGCGTGGAATTATTTCAAAAAAGAATCTGAAGCTGTTTCAGGCCTGGGCCAAGGAAGATCCAATAGACGATTGGGAAAGAGAAAGAGCTAAGCGGATTGAAACGATTCAAGGAAACCACAATAAATTTGTGGAATAGTTTTTTCTATTTAAAACTTTAAACCTCTGGTGGCATGCACCACAGGCTTGCTCGTTAAAAACGAGAGTAAGGTTATTAATATATTAAATTTAATCTTGCCTTTATCTATCGAAGATGTTTAATTTCTAATTAAATTTTTGTTCCAAATCGTTCCACTAAAAAATAGATAGACAGAATCTGCCTATTGCCGTATTGGCCCATCCTGCCTATTTTACTGTTATCTTGAATATAATGAACTATGAGGTTGTTTATGCCTATTGAATACACTGATGAAGAATTATCTACAAAAATTGAATCAACTCGTAATAGTCTCACAACTGATCGATTGGACATGTCTTTCGGTGAAATTATGAGCATGTATGAAAAAGATGAAATTATCATAAACCCTGAATTTCAGAGATTATTTAGATGGTCAGAATATCAAAAATCTAGATTCATCGAAACCATTCTTCTCGGCATTCCAATACCTCCAATTTTTGTAGCCGAAGATAAAAATGGAAAATGGGAATTAGTTGATGGTCTGCAAAGACTTTCGACCGTCCTTTCGTTTTTTGGAATCTTGAAAGGTGACGTAAATAAAAATAAATGGAGTATGATAGAGGGTGATCTTATTAAAGAAATAGATGGTTATAATGTTGATAATTTACCAATGAAATTCCTCTTAAATATAAAAAGATCAACATGTCGTATAGAAATAATAAGATGGAACAGTGATTATGACATGAGATTTGAATTATTTAATAGGCTGAATACTGGTGGGTCACCATTAACCAATATGGAGATTAGAAATTGTATTTACAGAGGAACCAGTAGTAAATTTAATAATTTCCTCAAGGAACTCGCATACTCTGAAAATTTTGTAAATTTGGTTTCACCAACGCAGAAGCAGAAAAACGAACTTTACCTTGAAGAGCTTGTTTTAAGATTTTTGTCTCTCTATAAAAATAGGAGAGTTATAAAGAATAGTATAGACCAACATATGACTGATTATATGAAACAATCTGTCCCTGATGAAAAATACTGCTACGACAAGTTGAGAAAAATTTTTAATGACTCAGTCTTATTACTTCGGAATGTCGGAAATAACGTCTTCAAAAGTAAAGAAAATGATTTCGTCACTGGTTATTTTGATATAATAATGATTGGGGTAGCTGAAAACTTTTCAAAAGTCAAAGATCTTAATTCGGATCAAATAAACTCACTGATTGAAAGCAAAATTAAAAGCAGCCAAAAAGTAAAAAGCATGTCAGGAAGGGGGGCCAACAGTAAGCAAAGAGTTCTAAATCGATTCAAAATTGCTGATGACGTATTCGGTAAGATTTAATGGAACCTTTTCTCAAAGAGATTAATGAAGATATTCAATGGAGGATGGGAGAGTTGGCGACAATAAAAACACTTCCATTCAGGTATTCGATAAACGAAAAGCATAAGAATTTTTTGATTCAATATTTAGTACCTTCTTGTTACTCTATATGGGAGGGATATGTCAAACAAGCCTTTGAAATTTACACAAGAAAACTTAATGATTTAGCGCTTTCTATTGACAATATATCAATACAATTAGTCAGTCACACTTTAAATTCTAATTTTCAGCAAATATCAGATGGGATTAGCAACCAAAGACAAGTTGAGAAGTACGTTGATAGATTGCTTAAATTTACAAACGATGAATTTAAAATTAGTTCAAAGCTACCAACTCGATCTAATGTAAATATTGATGTAATCAATGAAATTTTAACAAGATATAATTTAAAAATTCTTCCAGAGAAGCCGTATAAGTCCCTACTTAATAAACTTTTGCGATATAGAAATTCAATAGCACATGGAGATAATAGCATCCCTGTTTTAATAACAAATGTGGAAGAATTTTCGATGACTATAATCAATTTAATGCATGATATTTCAATTAGAATTGAAGAAGGTTATTTGAACAAAACCTACTTGAGGGAACTTGTATAAAAAGAGATAAGTCTGTTCACTCGGACACATTTTTTGTTTGCTGAGCTCACTACAAATGCGCCAATTCCGGCTATCGTTAAAGAGCGCATCTTATACATCTATATTGTTTTTGTTACTGTTTGAAGATCCACCAAAATCAATTTAATAGAACATTAAATGAATTCTTTCCTTGATATTTGGCGTCTTCATTTAAAAAAGTTGAAAAATTATGAAATTTTCGTCCAGGATAAAAAACAGACAAATCCAATAGAATCTGATGATTTTTTTCATAAAATTCAGAAAAATTATTAAATATTCACTCAGATGAAAAATCGCTTAATACGCCATGTATCTGGTGTTTTTATTTCCAAAAAAGTTGAAAAATTACAAAGTTTTTATATAGGACAAAAAAATCCAAATCTCATAAAATTTAAGTTTTTTGGTCAAGATATCAATTCGGTCATAGGCCTTGGCCGCGGAATTCGTTGGGGATGTCGTGGGGCGTAAAGCGTCTATTCGTGCACCGTCAGTCAGCTTGAGCCGGAATCCCTCCCCTGCGTATGGCAACGTTCGGAATCCGGGTATAAACAGCCCCGCATCAATAAACCGTTTTATTCCAGCCCAGCTCCCGGAATCGTCCTGAAGTGTTGCGTTCACGTGCGCCCATCGAAGCCATTTTGGTTCTGGGCTCTTTCCATCTCCCTGTGTTGCTACCCTCAACCCCTCCTTGTAAACTCAAAATGTAAAGCGTTTCCATAACAGACCAAGGTTATCGCCCACAGGCGCCAGGGGCATTCAAATTTTTATATTACAATTTTTTGAATCGTTTTTATGTATAATGCCTTTCATCTCCAGAAAAGCTGTTCTTTAATAACTCAACCATAATCATCACCCAAAAGTAATAGAATATTGTCGATTATTAGATATTGTCTTTTTCTTTGGTAAGTTCCCCCAAGGGTTTATTCTCTGAAACAGCGATTAGTGGTCCTGGAGTAGCACCTTCTTTTAATTTGTCTGCAATGAACTCTAAATCAGAGACTGTTCTACGAAAGGTTTGTTCATCTATATCTTCGATTTCCAAAAGTGCGTTGATGGCGTCTTGTCCTTTTCGAGGCATTTTAAAATTATTGCTAATCTTATTTTTTTGATTTTCTTCCCCCGTTAAAAGCCAAAATAAATATTCACTATAGTTAAGAAATATCCCAATTATTAAATCAGCTGAAGGCCCTCTTTTACCCCCAAGAACCATAGAGAGATAACCCTGTGTAATTCCAATGCTTTTACAAAATTCAACTTGGGTTAAATCCAACTTATTTTTGATCAGACTTCGAAGTCTACTTGAAAATAATATATCTTTTGTTATTTTTTTCATTGACAATATAACTATTGTTATATAATTAATTCTTAACGTTAATAAATCCGTGTCTCTTTTTGTATGAGGATAAAACACATGCCCAAGTTGTTAACCTATCATTTTTCATATTCCACATCAAAACAAATCCCCAATAGGTGTCTTGGTTTTTGCACGGGCATGCGTTTTCCCGAGACATCTCACCCCCTGGCATATGGTGTTGGTAGCACCGCCAGGGGGTTTTCTTTTCTCACAATGCAAAGGATGAATTAACAAATGGTCTCTTTTCATTGGAAATACAAAGACGTGATTCAGCATTGCTCAGAATGTGGAAAACAAATGTCATCGTTTGAAATCGGTCTTGACCATGACCTTTGTTCAGATTGCCGCGCTTACCATCAGGATGAAAAGGAAGCAGAGAGAAAGCGGCTCGAATCACGGCTTGCCAATACAGATGAAAATAAACGGCTTGCAGACGAAGAGATCCGAAACCTTCTGGAGCAATCATCACAAAATGAGGATGAAGAATTACCTGGAAACCATTGCCCGGACTGCTTAGAAAATCCATGCATTTGCAGAGAAGAACACCCGAACAGTTACTATTCCGATCCCCCGGATGAACACGAATTCCAAGGCGACTTCGATTATGACGATTATGACAGCCCCGGGTACCGTCTCTATTCTGATCCTGATGATGACGAAATTTTCTTTTAGGCCAATGACCGAATTCCACGAAAATAACGTTGTTTCAATGTCCGGTGGCAAGGATTCAACCGCCATGCTGGAACTAATGAAAGAACATGGTGAACCCATCCACAGCGTTGTTTATTGTGATATGGGACCTTGGGAATTCCCAGCCATGCACGACCATATTAAAGCCGTTGAAAAATCGACCGGTATCCCCATTGTCCGGGTCAAACCCCGTTGGGACCCTGTCTATCAACTCATCGAAAAGCCCGTAATTAAAAGAGGCTCAAAAGAGATCTATCGCCGTGGCAATAATTGGCCGTCTTTCATGCGCCGGTGGTGCACCCGGGAAAAAATGAACGCCCTGCACAAATATCTAAAAAGCATCCCTGGGGCAGTCTCTTGCGTGGGCCTGGCTGCAGACGAAACAAAAAGGCTTAAAACCTCAGATGCAAAATCAAGAAAAATAACCTGCCGGTATCCGCTCATTGAATACGGCATCACAGAAGCACAAGCCCTGCAATATTGCTATGACAAAGGCTATAACTGGGACGGTCTTTATCAGATCTTTGACCGGGTTTCCTGCTTTTGCTGCCCACTCCAACGCCTGGGTGAGTTACGTAAACTCCGGCGTCTTTTCCCGGATCTCTGGAGCCGGATGCTTGATTGGGATTCCCAGCTGGATACCTCCTGGGGTGTGGGCTTTCGCGGATATCAAACGGTTCATGATCTGGAAAAAAAATTTCATGAGGCAGACAGACAGATGGATCTTTTTCCCGGATTTGCAGAACAGTTTGTTTATAAAAAATACGTCAGGGAAGAACAACTGGAGTTGTTTGTATGAACTATTCATTAAAAGCAAAGTGGTTTAGCCTGGACATTTCTTCACTGTCACCCAAACAAACATCTATCCGTTTGCCCATCCTGGCATCAGCCAAAATTGATGCGATCTGTGAAATGTTTCCGAGCATGACAAAAACCCAAATCATCAATGACTTAATCATACAGGCCCTTGAATTATTCATTTCCGATCTTGAAACAGAGCCCGGCAATACACGCGATTATGAAAATCTATCTGATGAAAATATCAGTGAAAAAGCATTGTTTGAGAAATTAACGCAACATCATTTAGGTGAGCTTTCAAAAACATAGAAGAATTTGAAAAACGAAAATGAACATTTTACATCTTAATCTTAAGAAAAAATATTGGGAAAAAATCAAGGCCGGTGAAAAGAAATATGAATACCGCCTGGTTAATCGTTATTGGGCAAAACGTCTTGTGGATAAACAATATGATAAAATTTTAATCAAACTTGGCTATCCCAAAAAAGATGACGTTACCCGTATCATTGAGAGACCATACCGGGGTTGGGGCCAGTTGGAAATAACTCACCCTGAGTTCGGTTCTGATCCAGTTCAAGTTTATGCCATAAGGGTAAATTAAATAGCAGAGAATTGAAAAGGCCGGGAGCTGTAACTCCCGACCTTTAAATAACAGTAAAAACCTCGTCCAAAGGAATTTTACATGTCATCTATAAATAAAGATCATAAACAGAGATGTCAACCGTCTCTTATATCCGACGCTGAAACGACCACGCGCGTCAGCGCGGGGGCGTTCAGCGACGGGGTACAGGCCCTTATAACATGTACCCCCCAATTAGTCAGTCTAAGCAACGTCTATTCAAACATAGACACCTTGCATTTGTCCCTTTATGCAGATCTTTCCGGTTCAAATATTCTGGAAGAAATTGAAAAGGCCCGTGCGGTTGCCAGAGAATTTGAACAAGATTGTGTCCCATTCACCTATTTTTCAAATCAATGGAATGTCCATCGGTCCGGCAGACGGTTTTTCACCTATCATATCTCCATGGCCGACACCCATGTTTATTTCAATAACCGCTCTGTTCACGGCAATTTCCCCACCTGTTTAATAGAAATCGGTTCTATGTCCTCCCATCTGCCCGGGGCCTTTGAAGTCTATGAACAGGTCCTGAAATATTTAAAATCCTGTGACATTTCAGTCAAAAAACACCATGTCACCCGGGTTGATTTATCCACTGATTTTGTGAATGTCGATTTCAGCCAGCTGGAGTTACACCACATGGAAAAATGGATCACCCGGGCTGTTTCTTCCAGCGTCCATTTTACAGGCCGCACCATCTCCGGGATGTCAATCGGCAAAGGCAACCTGATGTGCCGGATCTATAACAAGCGCACAGAATTAAAAGTCAAACGGGCCACGGCCAAAGAAGACTTCTTTAACCGGCAATGGGGCCTTAATTCCAGGGATCAAAGAACACCGGTTGTCAGGGTTGAGTTTCAATACCGGCGTGAAGCTTTAACAGAATTCAAGACCGATGACCTTGAACGCATAGAGACCTTAGATGATTTGAAAAAATCCTTGAATGGCCTGTGGGCCTATTCATCAAAACTTTGGGCCAAACACTGTGAACACGACGTTGACAGATCCAATAATAATCAATCCCGTGATGCCGTCACTTCCCCTTTTTGGAAACTCGTTCAGCTTGTTTCATTTGACGGCGATAACCCCAACCTCTGGAGGAAACGAGAAAAGGCTCAATATGACAATGTGGAAGCCTTAATTGATCAAGGCGTTGGCTGCCTGATCTCTGCCTGTGCGGCATCACTCGAACGCGTAGACGATTTCAGACAGATCGCAACAATGGCGTCAAGACGGGTCTGGAGAGAATTGCAGTTCCGGCTCAATCATTACGAGGAAGAATTGTTCCAAAAAGTACAGATCGTTTTTAACCGCAATAATTTAAACCCGGTCGGTGTGCCGGAATAACATTTAACAAAGGAGTTTAAAACATGGCTGCAACAGCAGAAAAAATGTCAGACGAAAAAAGGGTTGTTCCCATGGCGAACATTCCCATGGGCTTATCCGTAAAAGGATTGATCATGGAAAAGATTGCCGGGGCCACGTCCAGAGGAGATGAAACCTTCCACCTGGCCGTTGCCGTCAAAGGGCTGGAGAAATTTTTGAAAATAAAAGTTGCCAAGGAGATCTTTGAAAATTCAACGGAGATGACACCCTATTCCAATTCCATCTCTTTTTCTGAATTCAACGGGCGGATTTACTGGCAGGAACAGGAAAACGACTAATGCGGACAACCCGCAACATATGTGCCGCTCCTCTTTTTCCTGTTTTTCAACATGAATTGAGGGGCACGGCACTGATTCGGACAGGTGTTTTATGATCGGTGGCAACTGCTTTCGAGGAAAAATGAAGCAAATCTTATATTTTTTGATTGGTTTTTGTACCCCATTCATTTGGTTTTCCTTGGCTTATTCTGCTGATGTTTGTTCGGATATGACTGATGCACAATTTAACATAACAGTTTTATCGACAACAACAAGGGAAGTAAGTATGGTTGGTGTTTTTGTTGGTACAGATGCGTCTGACCAGGCTATGGTTGCTGCCTCTGATGCTTGTTGTGGTATCGGTCAACGAACAAGTTTATCGTACTATGCGACTTATACTAAAGAGGCTAATGGTAATTATTACAATGTCTGGTGTTATATTGATGATTGTAATCATGTTTATTACGCTTTTTATACTACAGGGTCAGGTGATTTATCAAATGATTGTGCCGGTCCGCCGCCTGTTGATTCTGATGGAGATGGCATAGGAGATGACTTCGATTTAAAACCCGATTCATCAGATTCATATAAAGCCGCCATTGTTTCCGTCTGTTACGATGAAAATAATAAAGTCGTCGCCGGTATTATCCAAGACGGAGAAGGCAATCAATATCAGTTTGGCACAATGCCCACAGACTTTGAAGGTTATACAATTGACTCGATTACCGGGGATCTTGTAACGTATCAAACGCCAGAAGATCTTGCCGCCTCCTTAGAAAAATTAGACATTGATGATTTAAACATTACCCAAAAAAACAGCCCTGTCGAAATTCAGGATGACGGCACGATTATCCCCGGATCTACTGATCCCTTCAAAGATTATAGAAACGCGGAAGATGACCAAACACAAGCGAAACAACCGGAAACCCAGCAAGCCCCTTCAGAACAACCGGATTCTAATGATGTCGATTCAGGCCGTTTGGATAAAATCATTAAGAACACCGCGTCAACAAATACAAATTTAGAAAACATTCAAAAATATCTGGGCATAACAAACGATTATCTTGCCAAGATTAATAAAAAAGAACTTGAAACAAATGTTTCCGTTTCCGGCGGTGGTTCTGTTGTTTCTTCAACGGGTCCCTCTGCCGATGAAATCGGTCAGGCTGTTGAAGACAATTTGATAGACTCCGGCCAAACCATAGATACGACCATCACAGATAATATCCCCGCCCTGGACGAAACAGACACCTTAACAGCGATCAAAACCAAGTATTCCGACAGGTACGACCTTTTCATCACCACCTTAAAAGGATCGGACCTTTTCAGCCTTCCTTTTGACATCTTTTCCGGTCCATCCGGATCAGGTGCCTCTACACAAACTGTAAATATTGGCAAATGGGGTTCTTCAAGCGAACAAACGGCCACCATAGATTATTCGGATTATGACAACATCTGGGATATTTTACGGTCCGTTCTTTTGCTGGTGACAAGCTTTGCATGCTTTAAAATTTTGGTTCTGAAAAAGGCTTAACATGATTAATAAAATAATAGATTTTTGTTCCAATTTCTGGGGAATGCTCACCGACTTTTTCAATTGGATTCTTGACGGCATCTTATACCTTCTGTCAGAGATTTTTTATCTGTTCCTGGATGTATTCTTCAGCATTATTGAAGCAATTATTACAGCAATTGACTTTGCACAGGTGACCGCCCTTTCTTCATTCGGGAACTGGAACGTTTTACCGGATCAAATTTTATATATCCTTTACAAGCTGAACATTGCCCAATGCCTGAGCATGCTGGCCGCAGCCTGCCTGATCCGTTTGACCCTTAACCTTATTCCGGCAGCATTTACAAGGGTATAATCATGATTTCCTGTTACGAAGGACTTCCCGGTGCCGGTAAAACCTATGATGCCATGCGCAAACTCCTGGACAACCTTGCCCAGGGCAGACGCATTCTAACGAACATCTCCGGCCCGGATCAGGAAGAAAAACAGGAAATCATCAAACACTTTCTCAATCTTGAAGACAGTCAGCTTAAAGAACGCCTTGTTGCCCTCCCAAATCACCAGATTACCGAATTCTGGGACCACACCAGCCCGGGCGATCTGGTCATTATTGACGAAGCCCAAAATTTCTTTAATTCCCGGGACTGGCAAACCAAAACAAACCGGGCATTCGGCAAATGGGCCAGTGAACACCGTCATATGGGCGTTGACCTTATTCTGATCACCCAAAACGTTGAACGTATTGAAAGCTCTGTCAGGTCCTTGATTGAATTCACCTACCGTTACAAAAAGCTGAACATGTTCGGCAACCTGATCAAGAAAAAATATGTCCGTTTTTGCTATTATGGCCCGACGCTTGATCAAATCGGCCAAAAGACCTGTTCCTATGATCCCAAAATATTCAAGTGCTACAAAAGCTATTTCAAGGATGGCACCAAAGAAATAGGCATTGAAAAACCCGCCAATATCCTGAAGCATCCCATATTCTACGCAATCCCCTTTGTCCTGGGCCTGTTCATCTATTTTTTAAGTCAGTCAAGCCTGTTAAGCGGTGACCTTTTCGGCACCCAGGCGATTTCCGATTCCATTGAAGAAAGAAGACAACACGCTTTAAACCAAGGCTCTCCGCCTGACACCCCGGATCAGGAACCAGGCTATTCCGGCCAGGCAGACCCTTTAACCGACTACCTATTGGTGGGCGTGATTAACTCGAAAAAAATTTTTAAATCAAAAATTGACGGATCTATTTTGGTGACCCAATGAAATATTTTTATCTGATAACGACACTATTTTTCTGTGCCGGCTGTGCGCAACCTTCCTTTAAAGTGCCGGTGTATAATGAACACAAACCCTTTGATCTTCATCGCAGCAAATCAACGGTGAAAGAGGTTGTGGTCAAGGATTTCATTAAGTTTGATGATGACCTTGATAAAATCCCCGATGATATACAGGTATCAATCAATTTAACCGCGCCGGTTCCCCTGTGTGATTTTTTCCAGATCCTTATTGATCAGGGCATAAACATTGTGGCCGATATCGGGTGTTACATTGAACAACCCACGGAAACCAAGGATGCCACCAACCTTGCCACCGAGAAAAAAGAAACGCCCAGGCTCCAAACCGTTTCCATGCCCGCGTACCACGGCACCCTGAAAACCCTGCTTCAATCCCTGCAAATCAGCCATGGCCTATTTTTCAAATACAAACAGGGCGTGTTGATCATCCGCAAAACATCCCCGGCCTATGTGAAGGTACTTATGCCCGGCACCCAGGAAAACCTGATTAAATTATTAAACTCGTTCGGGGTCCAGGACTCCTTTTATGATGAACTCTCCTCCCGGATCGTTTTTAACACCGATTATTATACCTATCTGACCATTTACGATTATTTCAAAAACAATCCGTATCTTACCCTGGTCGTTTTCGACATCATGATCCTTGAAGCCCAGGACAGCCATACCTATAAGCATGGTATTGATTGGTCACAATTGGCGGCCAGCTTAACAGACCTGTATGAAGATCCGCTTAAATTTTCCGTCACCGGCTCGAATGACGGCTTCTCCCTGAACCTTGGCGGCGGTCACCTCTCCCTTCAATCGGTTGTTGAATCCCTGGACGAATTAAAGGATTTTACCGTGCTTCAGTCCGCCCGGATCTCAGTCATGAACGGCTCCACCGCTGAGCTTGATGTGTCGGAAAAAATCCCCTACGTCAAAGAAATTACCGTGTCATCCATTGACGGAGCCACAGATACCGTTGCCCAGGGCTATGAATTCGATACCGTGTCGTCCGGCCTGATCTTAAAACTCAAACCCTCGGTGTCCGGGAACATCATCTCCACCCAGTTTACCGGAAACATCCAAAGCCTGATTGAATTTCTTGAGGTGGGAACCGAGCCGAACCTTGTCAGGCAACCCCAAATATCCATTCGCAAAATTGACAATCAAATCGTGTTCAGGGCTGGTGAAACAACTCTGATCGGCGGTCTGAAATATAACAAAGGAAGCGTATCAAGGTCGTCTTTAAGTTGGTTAAGGATGGGTCTTGATAATCAGGAAACCACGCAGTTTTCGGTTTCCATATTAATCAACAGTGAGGTGATACGCTATGTATTTTCTTAAGCGAATCCTCAGCGTTGTGTCATTGATCCTCTTCGGGATCACTGGTCTTGCTTTGGCAACAACCGAATATACCCCTTTGATTTCATCAGATATGTTTGATGGTGTCAGAACCGACGTCAATACCGCTGCAGCGGGCATTATCACCATTCTGATAATCGTTGTGGGGCTGGGGTTGCTTGTTAAAGTCTTTCGTTAATTTTTTTTAAAAAGGAGTTTTATCATGAAGAATCTTATCACCCGTTCCCAGATGTTCACCGCAGCTATCTTTTCTGCATTTTTCGGCATGTTCGGCCTGTCCTTTGCCACCCCGAGTGTTGCAGACCTTTGGACCGCGTTTGACATCTCAACCATCAACGGTCAGGTGCTCACCGTCCTGACCACGTTCGTCACCATTAACCTGGCCTTCCTCGCCTACAAGTACATCCGGCGTACCATGAGCAGAGGTTAATTTTTCAAGGGGTGGAGGCCGTTTTTCTCCACCCCAACCACTCCTAAAGGCTTATAAGGTCGTACGTGATTTCAATAGGTTACAAACAAACCTAAAGGAGCGTTATGGAAACCGACTTAATCAGTTTAATGTTCACACAGTTCAAAGCGAATCTTGCAAGCTTTATCGCAAACGATATTTCTGTGGTCCTTCTTGCCATGCTCTCCTTGCTGTTCATTGTCTTCGCGTTTGTAAAAATCCAGGAGATGTTCAATATCGGCATGACCCAGGGGGAAATAGGTGCCAAAAAAGCGTTTAGCCGCTGGCAGATGAGCAAAGGCACCTGGCGTGAACCTCTGATGAAAGAAGAGTATCAAAGAAGCCTACAAGATGTCAGAGGCGAACAATATGCCAAAATTTTTGATGAAATTTACGAAGAAAGAATGAAAGACAGGTGATAAACAATGATAGATTTAGAAGCGTTTGGAAATGGTTTTGGCCTTGTTGTGATTTCGTTGCTCCTGGGCATCATTATCCGGGCCATCGTATCCGCCCTTCGGATTGGATCATCCCGTTTCAATTCAATCGGCGTCTTATTTCTTTTAATACTGCTTTCAAATACCCAATCTTATGCAGCTGTCACCAAGACCGGCCAGGTGGATCTTTACCGGGTGGATCAGGCAACCGCGTTCTTTGTTGTCGATGACTACCTTTTTAATACATCCGATTTTTCTCAAATTAATATTTTGACCCAAGCGTATTACCAACGAACATCAATCTCGGTGACGGATCTTGATTCTGATCCGGGCCAAGTCGACTATATTGAAATTACCGACACCTCCGATCTGACGTCAAAAAGTATCTCGTTGATCATCGGAGCCCTTTCATGCAACGCCCTGGCCCTGGGCTTATCCTTGAGGCTTTAAAATGATCACTTTACCCGAAGGCTTTGACCTGGCCCTTTTTATCAGTGACATCGTCACCTATGTCGGTTTGCCCATTGTGACGATTGCCTTTTCTTTTTGTGTTTTCAGATTGATTTCATACACCTTAAGTTTGGGATCATCAAAATGATTAAACTTGTTGCATTCATCACAATGGTGATTGACCATTCGGCCATATTCTTTTTCCCGGAATATGAATTTATCATGCGGTCCCTGGGCGCGCTGTCTTTCCCTTTGTTTGCCTATTTCATTACCCAGGGCCTGAAATATACCAAGGATCTCCAGCTTTATATCATCTCCCTGGTGATTTGCGCCGGTGTTACCCAGCCACTGTTTAATATTTTGTTCCCAGACCTGCATAGACTCAATGATTTATATACCCTGCTTTTTGGCCTGATCATCCTTGTCTTATATGAGCGGTACGGCTATCAGGCGTTTTATCTGACTCTGCTTCTTGTCCTGACCAACGTGGTATCAATCTATATTTTCATAGTCTTTGCCATCTATTTTTTGCATCATCGGCCGGTGTACCTCCTGGGCGCGATGACAGCCTTTTACCTCCTGGTCTATTATCTATCCGGAGCCGCTTATGTTTTGTTCGGTCCGGCTGCTGTGTTCCTCATGTACGCCAGGGCCACCATCCCTTTACCAAGAATGATCCAAAAATACTTTTATTATGTGGCCTACCCTGGGCATTTTTTAATAATCATCCTGATCAATTCAATTAGATGCCCGGCAACCACCTAATAGTGAATGAATGAAATGAACCCACGAGAATTGAAAAATCACCTTTACCGGCTGGTAAAAAAAAACGGCAAAAGCAGCATAACGGAATTTGAGCATGAATACATGGCAGGCAAAATTGATTACAACACCTATTTGCATTGTTGTTATTCGGATTATGCCAAAGGCCGTTTGTCAAAAAAGAGAAAATAATCAATAGGATCGTAACCACACTTCGAGGATGAAACATGATGAAAGGATCGGATGCACATAATAAGAACAAGCTTTTGACCCCTTCTGATGTTGCGGAATTATTACAAATTTCAGAAAACACCGTCTATAAACATGTGAAAAGATTAGGTGGCTTCAAGCCTGGCGGTATTGGGGTTTGGCGCTTTAGACAAGAGGTAATTTATGGGATTATGGAAGGACAAGACCCGGAAGCATTGGTGTTACAGTTTTCAGTATCAAAACGAAATTTACGCGGCCAGGGGATTCAAAACAAAAACGGAAGCGGCGGCAGCTCGGGCAAAAAGAAAGGAAGACGTAAAGAAAAATCCGATCTCAACCGGCATGGGTTACTTGACGCTATGCAACTTGTATCTTGATTTTTCATCACGTCGGCATGCTCTGAAAACATGGAAATACAAGAAAAGTGTTTTTGTGGCCTTCGGTCGTTTCCTTGGTGGTGATGATTTCCCCATTTCAAAAATTACCCCGGAAGTCATAGCGAAATATCTGGTTACCCGTCCAAGCAATAATAATTACAATGTTCACCGCAAAGAATTGTCTTCATTATTCAGCTATGCAGAAAATGTTCTTGAAGCCATTGATCGAAATCCGGTTAAAAAGATTGAAAAACTTCCTCATACAATAGCCCGAAAACGGGTCCCCCAGGAACAGGATATTATAAAACTTCTTTTGGCTGCAGATCCGGAAACAGATGAAAAGGATTTGTTGATTGTTCTGCTCTATACTTTGGCCCGGATTGACGAAGTATTACGCCTAACCTGGGAAGACATCAATTTTGAGAAACGACTCTTAACCAAATGGACTAAGAAAACCCACGGTGGATCATATAAAGCTGTTACCGTTACCATCAACGATGAATTGTATTCCACCTTATGGAAAATGTGGCAGAATCGAAAACAAGACACCTGGGTGTTTTTCAATGAAAAAACAAATGATCGCTTTAACCATCGCCCGAAGTTCATGAAAGGACTTTGTAAAAGAGCCGGAATAAATCCCTATTTCGGATTTCATACCTTACGGCACCTTATGGCCTCTCTCCTGGCTGACAATCCCAAAATCTCAACCAAGACGATTCAGAATATCTTAGGCCACTCAGAAGCCAGGACAACTGAAATATACCTTCATAAGCTGGATGGTGCCATAGAGGATGCAATGGATTCCATATCCGGGAGATTTGCGTCAAAAATTGAAGAACCGCAACCAGAAGCCACAACCAAAAAGACAAAAAGCTCTCAGTAAAAATACTGAAAGCCTTATATTACGTTGGTCGGGGCGAGAGGATTTGAACCTCCGACATCCTGCTCCCAAAGCAGGCGCGCTGCCAGACTGCGCTACGCCCCGACATGTAAAAGTGAAAGAGACATTTATCACTTGAAATAAAAAAAATCAAGATTAATCTTGCAGTTCGGTTTAGAGTCGTCCTCTAAAAATGTACGAAAAAGGTACACGAACCAGGCATTCACCCTATATATGGGGATGGGCAATTTCCTTGACACCACCATGAAGAAAGGGTATTTTAATAAACTTTGTGTAAAGTGTTTGTACCGTGTAATAAAACAGTTAGGGTATAATTATTATTTTTGAAAGTGCGTTTAGAATAACGCCAATTAACAGGAAATAACAGGACAAAATCATGCAGGTAAAAATCGAAGATCAGAGCAGTATTAAAAAAGTGCTTTCTTTTGAAATTCCTAAGGAAACAATTTCCAAAGAGTTGAACAAAGCCTATGCCGATTTGAAAAAAAAGGCAGATATCAAAGGTTTTCGAAAAGGAAAAATTCCCAGAAAAGTGCTTGAAAACCGGTTTGCCGCAGACGTTCATGCCGAGGTTGCCCCGCGCCTGATCCAGGAGGCTTTTGTTGAAGCAGTTGAAAATCATAAATTAGACATCGTAGGCGGCCCCCAACTCGATCCTCCAGAGCTGAAGCCGGATGCTGATTATTCGTTTGAGATCACTGTGGAAGTTAAACCCGAACTGGATGATATTGATTTACAAGGCCTTGAAATTAAGAAGACCCTCTACGAAGTCAGCGAGGCCGAGATTGAAAGTCAGATCTATATGCTCCAAAAGACCATGGCCACAAAGCAGAAGGTCGAAGAGGAGCGTCCGGTAAAAGAAGGCGACTTTGTCCTGATTGACTATGAAGGATTTCTAAACGACGAACCATTTGAACATACGCCCAAAGTTGAAAATTATGTGACGGCCATCAACATGGAGCCGCTGCCCAAGGAATTTTCCGAAAAACTTATCGGCGCCATTCCGGTCCAGGATCTGGAAGTTGAAGTGCCATATGCAGACGATTATCATGATGAGAACCTGAAAGGAAAAACCGTTCTATATAAGGTTACGCTCAAAGAGATCCAGGAAGAGATCCTGCCCGAAGCCAATGACGACCTGGTAAAAGACCTTGAGAAATACGAAACCCTTGAAGATGTAAAAGCTGCCATCCGGGACAACCTTGAAAAGGGGATTGAGCAGCGGGTAAAGCATGAAATGAGCGAACAGGTTTTCAGTCAAATTCTTGAAAAAATAGAATTTGAGGTTCCCGAGGCCCTGATCGAAGGAGAACTGAACGGCATTATCCAGGAAACCGAACAGGCCTACGCCCAAAATAACACCTCCCTGGAAGAAGTCGGCCTGACCCGTGAGATCATGCAGGAAAAATACAAAGATGTGGCTGAAAAACAAGCCCGCCGCCATCTGATCCTGGGTAAAATTATTGACCAGGAAGACATGGAGCTCAGCGAAGAAGAACTTGACGCAGGCTTTGAAGAGATGGCCCAGGCCATGAGTGCGACAAAAGATGCCATCAAGAATTTTTTCAACATGGACCAGCGTCAGCTTGAATATTATAAACACACCCAGCTTGAAAAAAAGGCCGTTGACCTTATAATAGAAAAGAGTAACGTTGTTGAAGTGACGCCGGATGAATCCCAAGCTGGTGATGAACAAACTGAAGAAGAAAGCGCTCAGGCGTAAAAAAAATGAGCAAGCGTTTAAATGAAAGCAGAAATAATTTATTGAATTGCTTTCATGTTTGTTATGGGGTGATTCGTGTGGCTGCCAACCGGTCACAGTAAGCCCCATGGCCATTATTTATGCGGGCCAATTCAGTTAACTGCTTGGACGGCAAAAAGTTAAAACACATATTTAGATCATGACAAGGAGTTAAATCGTGCCTCTTATTCCAATGGTTGTTGAGCAGAGCAACAGGGGAGAACGTGCCTATGATATCTATTCACGACTCTTAAAAGACAGGATTATTTTTCTGGGATCGGCCATCGACAATGAAATTGCCAACCTCATTGTCGCACAGATGCTGTTTCTTGAATCCGAAGATCCTGAAAAAGATATCAATTTTTATATCAATTCTCCCGGCGGCGTCGTGACAGCCGGAATGGCTATCTATGATACCATGCAGTACATCAAGCCGGATGTTGCAACGGTGTGTATCGGCCAGGCAGCCAGCATGGGGGCATTGCTCCTTACCGCCGGGACATCCGGAAAACGATTTGCCCTTCCCAATGCCAGGATCATGATTCATCAGCCCCTGGGCGGTGCCCAGGGACAGGCAACTGACATCAAAATTCAGGCCACTGAAATTTTAAGAATGAAAGATTCTTTGAACGAAATTTTATCAAAGCATACGGGACAGGACATTGAAAAGGTTGCGGCGGATACGGAACGTGATTTTTTCATGTCCGGGGAACAAGCTTTAGAATACGGCATTGTTGACCGTGTGGTCAGTGACAGAAGCCAATTTGAAAAGGCCTCTGACCAGGAGGCGTCAAAGGAGTCATAAAGTATGGCCAAAAAAGAGGATACGAACGATCAGTTTTTCTGTTCATTCTGCGGGAAAAACCAAAAAGAAGTAAAAAAACTGATAGCTGGACCCAGTGTATATATCTGTAATGAGTGCATTAAACTGTGCGGCGAAATTATTGAAGATGAGGAAAAAGAGCTGGCTGTCGAGCCGGAAGACGCCAAAGAGTTCATGGTACCCAAGCAGATCAAAGATCAGCTGGACGCGTATATCATAGAACAGGACCGTGCAAAAAAAGTCTTAGCCGTGGCGGTTTATAACCACTATAAACGCCTGGCCTCGCATCTGACAAAAAGCGGGGACGATGTTGAAATTCAGAAAAGCAATATTCTGATTATCGGGCCGACCGGATGCGGAAAAACCCTTCTGGCCCAGACCCTTGCCCGTTTTCTGGATGTGCCGTTTGCCATTGCCGATGCCACGGCCCTGACCGAGGCCGGCTACGTTGGAGAGGACGTGGAAAATATTGTTCTTTCCCTGGTTCAGAATGCCGATTACGATATTGAAAAAGCCCAAAAGGGCATCATATACATCGATGAGATCGACAAGATTTCCCAGCGGGGAGACAACCCGTCAATTACCCGGGATGTCTCCGGCGAGGGCGTCCAGCAGGCACTGCTAAAGATCATTGAAGGAACCATCGCTTCGGTACCGCCCAAAGGGGGAAGAAAGCACCCCCAGCAGGATTATGTGAAGGTGGACACCTCCAATATCCTGTTTATCTGCGGCGGAACCTTTACGGGTCTTGAGAAAGTGGTCGAGCGCCGCTTAACCCAGAAAACCATGGGGTTTGGCGCCCAAATCGCAGATAAAAAAGAGATTAATATCGGCGAGTTGTTAGGGCAGGCAAAACCCGAAGACCTGATTAAATTCGGGTTGATTCCCGAATTTTTAGGACGCCTTCCCATTATCACATCCATTGGGGAACTCAATGAATCGTCTTTGGTGAAAATTCTGACCGAACCCAAAAACGCACTGGTTCGGCAGTACCAGGAACTTTTTCGCATTGAAGGGGTTAATTTGCAGTTTACGGATGAAGCCCTTGAAGCCATGGCCAAAGAAGCCGTTGCCAGAAAATCCGGCGCCCGCGGACTGCGTGCCATTATGGAGGAGACCATGATGAACATCATGTATGAAATTCCTTCCAAGAAAGATGTGGTTGAGTGCGTGGTCGGCGAAGAAGTGGTATTAAACAACGAGGATCCCATCTTGCTGTACGAACAGCCTAAAAAGCAGGCTTAGAGCGTGTTTGAACGAACAGTCACCCAGTCTTTCGCACAAAAATTTGCCGTATAACCGGAAGGCAGCCCCACAAGCGTGGGGTTGCCTTGGTTTTTAATTTTTATGCCTGCCGCACCTGGGCAGCCATATGGCCTGCGCCTTTTTAACAGACTGTTCGAACACGGGCTCCCAGCCAGGCATTAAATAGAAAGTGTGCATCCATGATCAGTATTTCCCGTTTTTTCAATCCCGAGGATGGTTCTGAAAAGGAGAACAAAACCCTTCCCTTGGTGCCGCTGAGGGATATCGTCCTCTTTCCCTTTGTAACGACCTCTATTTTTGTGGGAAGAGAGAAATCCATCAAGGCGCTCTCCCAGGCCATGGGTAGCGATAAAAAAATTTTTCTCACCACCCAAAAAGATCCGGAAGTTTTAAAACCGACCCTTGAAGATCTCTTTCAGGTGGGCACCGAAGCCAGAATCACCCAGTTGCTGCGCCTGCCCGACGGCACGGTAAAAGCGCTGGTTGAAGGGGTTGCCCGGGGCTGTATCATTAAAATGCAGGACCAGGAGGGACTCCAGATTGTTAATTATGTGGATGTCCATGAAAAACCACTGGCCGAGGCCAATACCGAGGCTGCCATCCGGACGGTCCATGAAGCATTCCAGCATTATGTCGGCCTGTCCGGCGTGGTTTCCAAAAGTTTTTTCAAAGGCCTGGATGCCTTAGAACAATATCCGTCAAGGTATGCCGATACCATTGCCGCCCAACTGCCCTTCAAAGTTCAGGATAAGCAGACCATGCTGGAGTGTGGTGATATTGAAGAACGTTTCTTTTTGCTCTTAAAGTTTATTCAAAAGGAGACGGAAGTTTTTTCCATGTCCCAGAAAATCAAGGGCAGGGTCAAAGAACAGATGGATAAACTTCAAAAACGCCATTACCTTAATGAACAGATGCGGGCCATCCAAAAGGAGATGGGTGAGGACGGCCAGGGCGGGGAATTTGCCACCCTGGAGAAAAAAATCAAGGCCAAGCGCATGCCCAAAGAGGCAGCAGGAGTGGTGCGCGCAGAACTGGAAAAACTGAAGTTAATGTCCGCTACCTCTTCGGAGGCAACCGTGGTCAGAAACTACATCGACTGGCTGATATCCTTGCCCTGGTACCGGAAAAAACGGGTAAAAAACGAACTTTCAAAGGCCGAACAAATTCTGGACCGGGATCATTACGGACTGAAAAAACCCAAGGAGCGAATCCTTGAGTACCTGGCTGTTCAGATTCTGGTCAAAAAAATAAAAGGGCCGATTCTGTGCCTGGTGGGACCGCCCGGGGTCGGCAAAACATCCCTTGCCCGTTCCGTTGCCGCAGCAACCGGCCGCGCATTTGCAAGGATCTCCCTGGGCGGAGTGCGTGACGAGGCCGAAATTCGAGGCCACCGAAGAACCTATGTCGGCGCCATGCCCGGTAAAATCATCCAGACACTGAAAAAAGTGGGCTTTAACAACCCGGTATTCTGCCTGGATGAAATCGATAAAATGACCAGTGATTTCAGGGGAGACCCCTCCTCTGCCCTTCTGGAGGCCCTGGACCCGGAACAGAACAAAAATTTTAACGATCACTATCTTGAAGTGGATTACGATCTGTCGGAAATTCTGTTTATCACCACCGCAAACACCCTGCATGAAATCCCAGCCCCCCTGCGTGACCGCATGGAGGTGATCCAGATCCCCGGGTATACCGATTATGAAAAATACCAGATTGCCACCGGCTACCTGATCCCGAAACAGATGCATGAAAATGGGCTGGATGATTGCGAAATCACATTTTCAAAACCGGCGGTTGAAATAATTATCAAAGAGTACACCAAAGAAGCCGGCGTAAGAAACCTTGAGCGGGAACTCTCTTCCGTACTTAGAAAAATTGCCACGGAAATTGTACGCACCCAGACACGCAAAAAACATCAGGTCACAGCAAGTACGGTTTCAAAATATCTGGGGCAGTCTAAATTTAGAAATTCCATTCTGGAGCAGGAAGACAAAACAGGTATTGTTACCGGACTTGCCTGGACCCAGGCTGGCGGTGAACTGTTAACCATTGAGGCGGTGACCATGCCGGGCAAGGGCAATGTCATGGTGACCGGCAAGCTTGGAGATGTGATGAAGGAGAGCTCCCAGGCGGCCGTTTCCTATGTCCGTTCACGGAGCGGCGAACTTAACATCCGGGAAGATTTCTATAAGGATACGGACATACACATCCATGTACCCGAAGGGGCCATCCCCAAAGATGGACCTTCGGCCGGTATTGCCATGTGTACGGCCGTTGTCTCGATTCTGACCGGCCAGCCCGTAAGCAGGTCCGTGGCCATGACAGGTGAAATTACCCTTCGCGGACGGGTGCTCCCCATTGGTGGCCTAAAGGAAAAACTCCTGGCAGCCCAGGCCAATGGGATTAAGAAAGTTATCCTCTGTAACGAAAATAAAAAAGACATTATAGACGTGCCCAAAGCGATTCAAAAACAGCTTGATATTGTCTTTGTGGAAAGCATGGCCGAAGTGTTTGAACACGCCCTGGTCAAATAACGCTTGTTATCCAAGGACGTCCAGCGCTGTATTAAAATAATACAATCGCTGCACTCAAAATTTGTGTGCCGCGATTTTTTATTTTTAACGCTATGAAAATAGAAGACGGTTCTTATAAACCGTCTTCAATCATAGACAAAAACTGTGCCATGGCCGTGACTTCATCTAACTGTGAAATACTGCGGCGTATATTGACCATACTTTCATACTCTTCGGGCCCCATCAGCAGATCTTCTTTCCGGGTTCCGGATTTGTTGATATTGATGGCCGGCCACAGTCTTTGTTCGGCGCACTCCCTGGAGAGATAAAGATCCATGTTGCCGGTGCCTTTGAATTCCTGGAAAATGACATCATCCATGCGGCTGCCGGTCTCAACCAGAATGGTCGCAATGATTGTAAGGGAACCGCCGTTCTCAAGCTTGCGCGCCCCCCCGAAAATTTTTCTGGGAAACTCCATGGCATTGGCGCCAAGACCGCCACTCATGGTTTTACCATAGGAATCGGTGTCAATATTAAAGGCCCGGGTCATTCGGGTTAAAGAGTCGATGAAAACCACGGCATCCTGTCCGATTTCCGTACATCTGATGGCCGTGTGCATCGCAAGCCGCGTCATCCTCATATGCTGGCCGATTTGCTGATCCGCAGAAGAATAGAGCACATTGGCATCTGCCAAGCCCCTCTGGAAATCGGTAACTTCCTCGGGCCGTTCATCCACGAGCAGCACAAAGACCTTGGCTTCGGGATGATTGGCGACCACGGAGTTGGCCATGTGCCTTAGAATTGTTGTTTTACCGGATTTTGGCGGTGCGATGATCAAACCCCGCTGGCCCATACCGATGGGGACAATCAGATCCAACGCTTTTCCTGTCAGGTCATCAGGCCCTTGGGCGAGTTGATACCGTTCAAAGGGGTTAATGCTGACCTGCTCCTGGAGCATCGGTGTTCTTATAAACTCGTCAAAGGGAAGCCCATTGATAGTCTCAATACGTATAAGGGCAACATTTACATTCTGCGGGCTCTTTTTCTCTCCATAGCCTTGAATGAAACTGCCTTCCCTGAGGTTGAGTTTGCGTATCAGGCTGTTGGGTACATAGGGATTTTCAGGCTTGGGATTGAAATTTTCTTCGATGTTCCTTAGAAAACCAAACCCCTTGTCCATGATTTCCAGATATCCCTGAACAGGTTCCATTATCGACTCCTAAATTATACGTTGACTGCTGACATTATAAATCAAAAATCCCATAAATGCGATGTCCCTGGTTTTATTTTGATGGTTGTCAGGAAAAAAGGTGATAAGATTTTGCATTCAATTATTCTATAATGTTTACATATTTAATGGAGTAGCATAACAATGTCCCTATAATTTTGCAAGGATTTGATTAAATTCCTGGTCGTTCGGTCAAGCGTAGCCAGGCCAAGAAAAGATCCTGACCCGAAGCACCGCCACTTAAATCCCGTCCGGAACACGTCACTTATCATCTCATGCCAATGCCAAGTCCCATACACCTTATGTACTGAAAAATCCGGGGAACCGGATTTTTTTGCATAGGGACAAAAAAAAGTATATTTTTGCTTGACACCCACATGGGGACTTGGTATATATGCTGCCGTTTCGGGCGATTAACTCAGCTGGGAGAGTGCAAGCCTTACAAGCTTGAAGTCGCAGGTTCGATCCCTGCATCGCCCACCAGAAACAACAAACCACGGGGGTGTAGTTCAGTTGGTTAGAACGCTAGCCTGTCACGCTAGAGGCCGCGAGTTCGAGTCTCGTCACTCCCGCCACAATATAGAAAGGGCTTTTGAGGCAACTCAAAAGCCCTTTTTCTTTTGGGTAGACAGAAAGATAAAATTAAAAAGGCCATGGAGACATCTCCATGGCCGGGTGTTTCAAGGGAAAGAGTAAGATCTATACCTATTGGGTATTTTTCATGGCATTGATGATCTCAGTGCCCATCTCCTCAGTATTAACCGCATTCTCTGCTTTATCCGTCAAATCCGCAGTAAGAATACCCTGATCAAGAACATCTGAAATTGCAGCTTCAATGGCATCCGCAGCCTGTGTTTCTCCAAAGGTATATTTGAGCATCATGGCAGCGGACAGGATCTGTGCAATGGGATTGGCGATGCTTTTGCCCGCAATATCAGGCGCAGAGCCTCCGGCCGGTTCATAAAGGCCGAATTTCTTTTCATTCAGACTTGCCGAAGAGAGCAGCCCCATCGATCCGGTAATCATGGCGCATTCATCGGAAATAATATCCCCAAACATATTTCCGCACAACAGCACATCAAATTGCTGGGGGTTGCGAATCAGCTGCATGGCCGCATTGTCCACATATATATGGTTCAAGGTGACATCCGGATATGATTTTGAAACCTCTATGACCACTTCCCGCCACAGAACCATGGAGGTCAGCACATTGGCCTTGTCCACGGATGACACGATACTGCGCCGTTTCCTGGCGGCCTCAAAGGCCATCCTGGCAATCCGTTCAATTTCGAATCTGGAATAGACCATGGTATCAAAAGCAGTTTCATCGGCCCCCGTGCCCCTTTTGCCCCGGGGTTTGCCGAAATAGAGCCCGCCGGTCAACTCCCTGACGCATAGAATATCAAATCCGTCTTTGATGATTTCCGGTTTCAGGGGAGATGCCGATGCAAGGGAAGGGAATACCTTGGAGGGCCTCAGGTTGCAGTATAACCCAAAGTGTTTGCGCAAGGTCAGAAGCGAAGCGCGTTCGGGCTGCTCCTCGGGCGGCAGATGTTCCCACTTCGGACCGCCGACGGAACCGAACAAAATGGCATCTTTTTGTTCGCACAATGCCAGGGTTGAGTCCGGCAGGGCTTTACCATGATTATCAATGCCTGCACCGCCCACATCTGCAAATTCATAGGATATTTCAAAATCAAAAAGCTCGGCAGCCTTATCAATTACCCTGATTGCCTGGGCCATAACCTCAGGACCAATACCGTCACCGGAAAGTACAGCAATGTTGTTCAATGTTTTTGCCTCCTGTAAGTTTACAAATAATTAATTTAATTAAGATATACTGGAATATTTTTAATTAGGCAAGATGCATCGGCAACAATTTGTGTATAAAATCAACGTTGTTGAATAATTTACATATTTTGAGGTATTATACCATCCCATGACTGTTAGGCCCATCATCAGAATAAAATCACCCACCTACTTGTCTTTTAAGCCACTCTCGGCGTTACGCCAAAGGACACATATTTCAAATATGCTTCCATTGGCGTGCCTTGATGGGGACTTAAAATCCCTCGCCCGCAAGGGTGTACGAGTTCAATTCTCGTCCCAGGCACCACGAATATGAAGGCTTTCAGCGTTTAGCTGGAAGCCTTTTTTATAGTTTTGGTGATTGTGCCCGAAATTGTTCCCAAACGACTTGTCAGGTAATTTTCCTGCCTTTGGGCGGCGAGCATCAAATCATCTTCTTGGCAGGTGTTTTCTGGAGGGACTGCCATGATCCAGGTCACACCTCATATGAAAATTTTGCTGGCTGTTAATCCGGTTGATTTCAGGAAAGGCATTGACGGCCTGGCCGGGCTATGCCTAAAAATACTGCATTCCGATCCTTCTTCTGGATACCGTTTGTATTTATCAATCGAAGGCGAACGACGATAAAGGTGGCATGCTATGATACGCAAGGCTTTTGGCTGTGCCAAAAGCGGTTATCCAAAGGCCGTTTTGAATGGTGGCCAGTAAAGGTACCAAGCTTTTTTTAACTGATTGCCAGCAATCGCCATTATAGTGCATAATTATCTCCTTAATTGGATAATACGCTCTATGACATTTAAGACTGAAAACATTTGGCCATCACTGGTCGAAAAACTTTTTATTCTGGGCGATTTTCCAAATTTGTTCTGTTTCATACGCAAGGTAGTTTTTCAATTCAGCGAAGTTGAAATTCACCAACCGTTTAACACCGAACAAGGACTGGGCAGGAAGATCGTTAAACCTGACAATCGTTTCCTGAACCGTATCCTCAAGGTCTTCCGGTACCACCACATCGTCTACAATGTGGTTTTCCAGGGACTGTTGGGCGGTGATCCGATCCTGCAACAGCAGTTTCTTGGCTTGACCCGGCCCCACAGTGCGGCCGAGGATAAAAGGCGCACCGCCCTTGGGCAGCATGCCGATTTCATGATAGATATTATAGAAGCTAGTGTCACTGGTTATAATTCGGTAATCACAGGCCAGGGCAATATTCATGAACAAAGAGAGCACTTCGCCGGAACATATATTGATAAACATCTTATCCATGGCCTGAATGTCTAAAATGGTTTGGTCAATGACATTACAGAACCGGTGCAGTTCATAGCGATCCATGGTATTGGAGAATCCAAAGTGGCCCAGATCACGTTCTGGGCATTCAAACAGAAAGAACTTCAAGTATTCATCGCTGCCCGATTCACTGAAGCCTGAATGGATCACCACGGTTTTGATTTCGTCCGCATTGGCAAGGACCTCGAAATAGTCATGAAGGAAATCCATACGGTCAAAATTGATGGCGTTGTGAAAGAAATTGCCTGAAAATTTCAACCACAGGGTGTCTTCCCGAAATTCAGACACAAAAAATCCGGGGTAGGATACGATTAAATCAGGGTTATTCATGGGCTAACTCCTCGCTTGAATTGTTGTTATCATTGTCCGTTGATCAGTCCGTGCCCGTTCCAAAAACCTTGCGACCTGTGGCGAGGTCCAGGGTAGCCCGGGCATCCAGATATCCGTAAAAGGCTTTAAAATAATTGGTTTTTGCCGTGGACAGATCGGTTCTTGCATCTAAGGCGGGCTATGCCCGCAACCCAATAAGCGAGAATAACAGATAAGCAGTTCCTCATGTATACAGCCCTGGCCCCATTGGAGCGGGTCTTGAACCCGTTAAATAAAGCCCATTTGGCCTGGAGCATAATTGCTGCATTGTTATCATTGGTAAAATCGTTATTGTCCGCTATCGGTGTATCTCCTTCCTGATAGTAGGGGACAACAAGGGAAATCGAAGGGGAGTAACCGCTTTTTTCAAAGTTTATGATGGTCGGGCACATGGTACCTCCTTTATGTTATACATCTGTAGTCATGTTACAGGCGATTACTCTGTCTGGGGGAGATAGCCATTGTATCAAAAGCCTTGCCAAGAAAAACGGCTCAACGGCCGGATCAATGACACAGGAGCCCTAACCGCAGCATTTTTAGCCCTTGTTCCGTTGACCCGGAGTGCGGGAGATACACAGAGCTCCCAAGGTCGTAGCAGCAACTTGAAAATAGGCTCTTGTGGCATCATTTAGGGAAAGTTATCGGCCTGCGCTATTTTTCTTTGTCCATACCAGCAGACAGACCATGCCGGTTATTACGGCTATAATCCCGTAAATCGTTACCCGGCTCTCCCATTCCATGGCCAGAATCTGCATTCCAATACTGCCGATAATGGCAAAAAAGAAATTGATCATTGCGGCGAGGGCCCCTGATTCAGGCCCTCCCGCATTCATCATCAGATCCACGCTAAGCGGTCTGAGCAGTGCTGTCATGAGGGTGCCCGGGATGACGCAAATCAGAAACACAACGGCGCTGGTCCCGCCGAAACAAACGATAAGACCGCCGCTCATCGAAATGGACAGAAACGCCAGCAGGATCATTTTTTCGCTGGAAAACCACCGCAGCAAAGGGACATACAGGGCGGCACCTAAAATGGCGAACATGGCATTGGTGGCGAAGCAGATACTAAAAAACGTGGAGGAAACACCAAACTCCGTCATGAAAATCAGGGTGGACCCGCCGACAAAACCAAGGACATACAGGGCCGGCAGAGAAAAGGCTGCCAGTGCCTTTACCAAAAACGGGTCTTTAAGAACGTGAAAAAGGCTGGCAAAGGCATGGAAAACAGATACATTATTTTTTTCAGGAATGGTTTCGGTGATAAAAAAACACCCAGCCATGGAGACCAGTCCTAAAGCCAGGAGCACCACAAATACCGTACGCCACTGGGCAAAAGCAAGGATCATGGCGCCCAGGGTGGGGGCCGCCACCGGGGCCGCCATCATCAGGGCGGTGAGGGTGGATAAAATTTTCTTTTTCGTGTTGCCTGTATAGGTATCCTGAACAATGGCAATGGAGATGGTGACCGGCGCACCCGCTCCTAACGCCTGGAGTACTCTCCAGAAGATCAGCTGGCTGATGGAATTTGACAAGACGCATCCGGCACTGGCCAGGCTGAAAAGTCCGATTCCTGCGATCAAGGATGGTTTGCGTCCGAATTTATCGGATATGGGGCCCCAGATCAGGGTTGAAAAGGCAAAAAAAACAAAAAAAAGAACCAGGGTCAGATTGACCATTGCTTCACTGGTGTTGAATGTTCGGGCAATGTCCGGCAGGGACGGCAGATACATATCTGTTGACAGGGGCGGATAGGCACCCATGATGACCAGTAACAGGGGTAGAAAAATTTTGGAATACCAGGCCGCCGGCCTGGTATTGGGCAGAACGGAGCTGCCTGGGTTAAGATGCTGCATGAGCTGAATTTATCTCCTTTTGAATTTCCTGGTTAATGATACGCATGACCGAGTACCATTTTTCAAAGGTCTCCATGCCAATGTTCATGGCAAGGCCCTCAAACCATTTTATAGTTCTAATCGTATGTTTCTTTACATCCTTTCAAAATGCGTGCCATTTGTTCAAAATACTGAATTTATGCACCAATACGCCTATCGCACGACCAAAGTTCAATATATCGTATTTGTCTCTGCGGAATATGGTATTTTGGATTTTAAAATACGGCATATAGATTTTTTTGAGATTCACCATGGACAACATGACCTTTTTCCACCGGGCCACCATGAACATTTGCAGTAGTCTGGATGAAAACCGCATGATTCGTGATTGCCGCCTGTTTCTGAGACAATTTCTCAGTGTGCAGCATGATGCTGTGCGCCTATGAAGGCGATGAAGGCGCAATCCGCATTAAATGTTCCGGCGGTGCCTTGAAAAGTCAACTTTTTTCAATTGACTTTTTAAAATGACTATTTTAAAAAGTCAATTGAAACTAAAAGTAAGGGGGAAAATAATGGCCCAGAGAAATAAGAGCATTGAAACCCAGAAAAAAATCCTGGATGCCGCAGCCAGAATTATCAGTAAAAAAGGGTATCACGCCACAACCGTGGCCGAGATCTGCGAAACGGCCGGCGCAAATATCGCTGCGGTCAACTACCATTTCGGCGATAAAGAACATCTGTATATTGAGACCTGGAAGAGTGCATTCCAGCACGCCATTGAAGCTTATCCGCCGGACGGCGGAGTGGCCGGGGAAGCAGATATTCCTACCCGTCTGCGGGGCTGGGCCGTTTCAATGCTCCGGCGGGTCACAGATCCTGACTGTTTTGATTTTGAAATGACACATGCAGAAATGACACACCCCACAGGATTGCTTGCGGATGTCATCAGGGAAAATCTCGACAAAATATTCAAGCCTCTGGAAAATATTGTCCGGGAATATCTTGGGCCGGATGCCGATGAAAATGATATCCAGCTGTGTACCATGAGTATTCACGCCCAGTGCATGAATCCTGCAATCTTCGGCCTTAGAGATGACCAGCTTTTTCCGCTGCCAGCGCCTCTTACTGCCGGGCTGGACAGGATTGCAGAACATGTGATCCGTTTTTCCCTGGGCGGCCTTGAGCAGGCAAAATTGGCCGTTCTTAAAGCTGCTTCCGGCGACGGCCAGGAAAGCTTGTTGAATATCAGGATATAAGTCCCGGCCTCACAATCATGCCCAGACAGGAAACCAGAACGTTTAAATACGGATCACCCTGATCCAGTCTCTTGAAACCATAAAAAAACAGGACAACCATGCGAATTTTTAAAAACATCGGGTATTTTGTGTTTCTTTCGGCCCTTGTGGCCGGCGGATGGTACATGCGGGGGATGATACCCTCCAATCCTTCCATGGGTGGCCCCCCCGGCATGGGTGGCCCTCCTGGTATGGGCGCTCCCGGAGCTGGTGCCCCCCAGGTGACCGTGGACCGTGTCGGTGAAGTGTCACAGACCCCGGTCACGGAGTATGTGGGCCATGTAAAAGCGATCCAGGATGTTGATATTTATGCCCAGATTTCGGGCACCATCCGGACAGTTCACTTCAGGGAGGGCAGCCTTGTTAAAAAAGGGGATCTTCTTTTCACCATTGACCCCCAAAAGTATGAGGCCCAGGTCCGGGTGGAAGAGGCCTCGGTGATGCAGGCAAAGGCACAGCTTGAAAGTGCAGAGGCGGATCTGGCTTATGCCCGGACCTATATAAAGCGACTTAAAACCGCTGAAGTCCGCAGTGTGGCCAAAACCAATCTGGATAAGGCCCAAAGCGACCTTCTTGTGGCCCAAGCGGCCCTGGAAAAGGCCAATGCCCAGCTGGGCCAGGCCAAAGCCGATCTGGAGGTGGCACGCATTGACCTTGGCTACACAAAAATCCTTTCCCCCATTGACGGCAAAATCGGCCAGGCCGAATTGACCTGCGGCGACTATGTCAGCCCCGGGGCAGGCGTTCTGGCAAGCATTGTCCAGACGGCCCCTGTGCGGGTGAGGTTTGCCCTGAGCGATCGGGATTTCATGGAGATAACGGCAAACAGCCCCCTTGCAGACAGCAAAATTCAGCTCAAACTGCCCAACGGCAAAGCGTACAGCGAAACCGGCACCCTTGATTTCTTCGGCAATAAAATGGATGCCGCCACCGGCACCATTGACGCATTCTTCCGCTTTGACAACACAGGCGGGATGCTGGTTCCGGAAACCTATGTCACCGTACAGATGGGCTGCCAGGGCGTTGATTCAGCACTGACAGTGTCCCAGAAAGCGGTGATGACCGATGAAAAAGGCGAGTACGTCTATGTACTCAACGAAGAGAGCATAGTGGAAAAACGACCCGTGACCTTAGGCGATCTTGCCCAGGACAGGCGCATTGTTCTTTCGGGGCTTGCCGCATCCGAACAGGTGATTGTCCAGGGGCTTCAAAAGGTTAAACCCGGACAGAAGGCCGCTGTTGCATCCAGGTCTGACACAGCGGCGCCCGTACCGGTAACCTCGGATGCGTCCCCATCCGGATCTTTTACGCCCAAGTCTTAAGGATCATGAAATTATGATTTCCCGTATTTTTATTGAACGGCCCAGATTTGCCATGGTGATCGCCATTGTACTAACCATGGCAGGCACGATCTCTTTATTTTCCCTTCCCATTGAGGAGTACCCTTCAGTGTCGCCGCCGTCGGTTACGGTGAGTGCCACCTATCCCGGGGCCAGTGCCGAAGTGCTTGCCAACACCGTGGGCATCCCCCTGGAACAAAAAATCAACGGGGTGGAGAACATGATTTACATGGAGTCCACCTCCAGCAACCAGGGCAGTTACGAACTTACGGTCACCTTTGCCGTGGGAACAGATGAGGACATAGCCCTTGTCAAGGTGCAGAACCGGGTTCAGCAGGCGGAGTCCCAGTTGCCCTCGGACGTGGTGGATCAGGGCGTAACCATTGAGTCCCGGATGTCCGGAACCCTTGGCATGTTCGGGTTCATCTCCCCCAACCAGACCCATGATCTTCCCTATATCAGCAACTATGTACACAGCCACATCAAGGATGCGCTCAAACGGGTCCCGGGCGTTGGCGGCGTCTCAGTAATCGGAAGCGAATACAGCATGCGGGTCTGGCTGGACGCCCCGAAAATGCTCTCCCTGGGCCTGGACTCCCAGGATATTGTCAGCGCCATTAAAAGCCAGAACATTCAAGCCTCCATAGGTTCTGTGGGCAGCTCTCCCACCGATGACACCATCCAGATGGTATACACGCTGCAGACCATGGGCCGGTTGAACAATGCGGATGATTTTTCAAAAATCGTGGTGGCCAAGGGGGAAAACGGTCAGATCGTCCGCCTGGAAGATGTGGCCAGAATTGAACTTGGAAGAGAGAGTTACAGCCAGACCGCTGTTTTGAACGGCCATCCGGCTGCAGTGATCATCGTGACCCAGACGCCGGGGTCCAACTCCCTTGAAACCATGAAAGGGGTTGAAGCCCAGCTCAAACACCTGAAAGAAAGTTTTCCCCAAGACCTGGACTATCTTAACTCCTACGATGCCACGGCATCCGTCAACGCATCAGTGAATGAAATCGTCTCCACGTTGCTTCTCACCTTTGCCCTGGTGGTTCTGGTCTGCTACCTCTTTCTGCAGGACTGGCGGGCCACGCTGGTTCCCAGCCTTGCCATTCCGGTGTCCCTGATGTCCACGTTCTCGGTGCTTCTGATACTGGGATACAGCCTGAATACCCTAAGCCTTTTCGCCCTGATCCTTGCCATCGGCGTTGTGGTGGATGATGCCATTGTGGTGGTGGAACGTGTCTATTACCTCATGGAATCAAGAAAAATGGGGCCAAAAGCGGCCGCCATCCAGGCCATGCAGGACGTCAGCATGGCGGTGGTGGCCACAACCCTTGTACTTCTGGCCATCTTTGTGCCCATCGGGTTTGTTTCCGGACTCTCCGGGCAGATTTACCGGCAGTTTGCCGTGACCATCAGCACCTCGGTGCTTTTTTCCACGGTGGTGGCCCTGACCTTGAGCCCGGCCCTTTGCGCCATCCTTTTGCGGGAACACCACCCCCACCATCGCGGGCCGCTTGCATGGTTTAACACGGCCCTGGACAAAAGTCGCAACGTTTACGGGGGTATGGCACTATGGCTGGCAAAAAGGCTTGCCGTACCCGTGCTTCTGGTGGCAATGATGGCGGGTCTTTCCTATATCGTCTACCTGACCAGCCAGTCATCCCTGATTCCGGATGAGGACAAGGGTGCTGTATTTGTCAATATCCAGATGCCCGAAGGGGCCGCCATCAGCCGTACCCGGGCTCTTTCCGAAGATCTTGCCCAACAGTTCCAAAAGGTGCCCGGTGTCAATAATGCGGTGGCGGCTGCAGGCTTCAGCATGATCGCCGGCAACAGCGAAAACTCAGGCATGGTCATTATCATGCTGGATGACTGGTCCCGCCGGAAGACACCGGATCTTTCCCTTGACGCCATCATGACACAATTCCAGGCAATCGCCGCAGGGTACAACCAGGCTGACATCAGCGTGTTTGCCCCCCCGGCCATTATGGGCCTTGGCATCACTTCAGGTCTCTCCTTTTATCTGCAGGACACAAAAGGCCATACGCCAAAAGAGCTGCAGGCAGCGTTACAGATCTTTCTTAAAGAACTGAACCAGCTGCCCCAGTTTCTGGTGGCCTTCAGCACTTTCTCCGCCGATTCCCCCCATCTCTACCTGGACCTGGATCGTGCCAAGGCCCAGTCCATGGGGGTGGAGGCAGGCGAAGTGTTCAGTGCCCTTCAAAATTACCTGAGCCCCAGATATATCAATGACATCAACATCGGCACCCAGACCAACAAAGCCATCATCCAGGCGGACTGGACCTTTCGCAAGGTGGCGTCGGATGTGGGGCAGCTTCGGGTGAAAAGCGCCTCCGGCGACCTTATACCGATTTCTGCCCTTGCCACCCTGCGGCCGGAGAGTAATCCAAGGATGCTGAGAAGGTTCAATATGTTCTCAAGTGCGTCCATCACAGGAATTATGGCGCCGGGAACAAGTTCGGGCACCGCCATTGCCGCCGTGGAAAAACTGGTGAAGGAAAAACTGCCCCAGGGATGGGCCGTGGACTGGTCCGGCATGAGCTACCAGGAAAAACAGACCCAGAACCAGGGGGCGGTACTCATCGGCCTTGCCCTGGTGTTTGCCTTTCTGTTTCTGGTGGCACAATATGAAAGCTGGACCATTCCGGTACCGGTGATGCTCTCCATTGTGGTGGCGGTGACAGGGGCGTTGATCGGGCTTAAACTTACGGGCCTGAGTTTAAGTATCTATGCCCAGCTCGGCCTGGTCCTTTTAGTGGGGCTTGCCGCCAAGAACGCCATCCTCATTGTTGAGTTCTCCAAGGTCCTGCGGGAGGACGGACAGAGCATCATTGATGCGGCCTTGCAGGGGCTCAAGGAGCGGTTCAGAGCCGTTCTCATGACGGCATTCACCTTTATCCTGGGAACCCTTCCCATGGTGTTTGCCTCGGGATCGGGTGCTGCCAGCCGGCAGGTGCTGGGCGTTACCGTGTGCGCCGGCATGGTGGCGGCCACAGGGGTGGGCATTGCCCTGATTCCTTCCCTGTATGTGCTGTTCCAGACCATGCGGGAGACTGTCAAGGGGTGGGCCGCCGGATCAAAACAAAGCCCTCAAAAACAGATCCATCAGAAACAGGACGATTAGCGTCAATCCATGAAAAACCATGATTGAAGGAAGATACAAAATGAAGACCATCTATTTTTTACTGGGTTGCGTGCTGGTTCTGGGCGGCTGCATGAGTGTGGGCCCGGATTTTAAAGCAAAAGCCCTGCCTGATCCGGACTGTTCCGATCTCCTGAACAGCGGCACAGACGGCAGCGGCCGTTCCGGCGCCATTGACGGGGCAGCTCTTTCCGGCTGGTGGACCTGCCTGAATGATCCGGTTCTCTCCCAACTCATGGATGAGGCCTTTGCCCAAAATCTGGATCTGCGCGAAGCCCGGGCCAAGGTACTTGAGGCGCGCAGCCAGCTGGTCATTGACCGGGCCGAGGGCTGGCCCGAACTGTCTGCCCAGGGCGACTATACAAGGCAGCGGACCTCTGCCAATACAACAGCCGGGCAAACCGGGGGCGATCTTGTGACCGGCACCTACAGTGCAGGATTTGACGCAAGCTGGGAAATTGACATCTGGGGCGGGACAAGACGCTCCGTGGAGGCGGCAAAAGCCGATATCAAAAGCCAAGAGGCCTCTCTTGCATCGGTGAAGGTTTCCCTTGCCGCCGAACTTGCAAAGGCCTATGTCAAAGTGCGGACCTGCCAGGAGCAGATCCGGGTGACAAAAAAGAACATCCGTGCCCAGGCCGACACTCTGGAAATGCTGGAATCCAAGCTTGAAGCCGGTTTAAGTGATGAACTGTCCGTGTCCCAGGCCAGATATAACCTTGAGGATACAAACTCAACGCTGCCCCAGATCTACACCGATCTTGAAAGCAGCATAAACAGCATTGCGGTTCTTACAGGACAGATCCCCGGAAGCCTGCACCAGCGTCTTTCCCAAAAGCAACCTGTGCCGATGCCGCCCTTTGACATCGTGACACAGATCCCCGGCAACACCCTGCGCCAGCGCCCGGACATGCAAAAGGCTGAATACGATCTGGCCGCCCAGACCGCCCGGATCGGACAGGCCACGGCTGATCTTTATCCAAGCTTCTCCCTCACCGGGGCCTTTGGCCTCTCCTCGCTGTCATCCGGCACCTTTTTTGACTCCGACAGCCGGACCTGGAGCCTTGTGCCGGGCCTGACCCTTCCCATATTCAATGCCGGTTCCATCCGGGCCAACATCCGGATACAGGAGGCCAGACAGGAACAGCTGCTTGCCCAGTATGAAGGCACGGTGCTGTCGGCCATAGAAGAGATCCGCAACGCGCTCACGGCATATGCCCGGGAGCAGCAGCGGCAAAAGGCCCTTGGATCAGCGGTGGCCGCGGCAAAGGATGCCGTAGCCATCTCCCAGGACAAATACCGCAACGGCCTTGTGGATTTCGACAATGTCCTGGATGCCCAAAGATCCCTTTGTTTATTTGAAAACAGCCTGGCCGATGCCAAAGGCACAGTGACCCGCAATTTCATCGCCCTTTACAAGGCATTTGGCGGTGGCTGGGCCTGGGACGACACGCAATAACGGCCACTGGTCGCCCTTGGTCTTTGACCGCAGTTCACCCCACAACGAAGGTTGAAAGATCTCAGTGGCTTACTGAGACTTTCATATAAAAAAGGAGAAAAAAGTCCGATGACGATCCTGCAATTTCCCACAGGGCAACATCCCCCCCCCTGCCCCAAAAGGCAGGGCGCACCGGGTGAATGTTGCAAAATCCTGTCCGATCTTATTGACCAGAACAGTTCAGGAACCATTTTCCTGGATAAAAACCTTGCTGTCACCCAGTGGAACCCTGAGGCGGAACGCATTTTTGAATATACAAAACAGACCGCCGTCACCCTTGCCCCGGCCGATCATCTCTTTGCCCCGGAATGCCGCAACATTTTCATGGGCCAGGTGGAGGCCCTTGAAAAAGGCAGACGCACCGTTGATTTCTCATGCGACTGCATCACAGGCAGCGGCAGGGCGATCGTCTGCAGCTGGCACGGATATGCCATGACAGATACAAAGGGAAATATGGAAGGGTTCGCCTTTCTGGTCAAGGACATCACCGAAGGCGAAAAGATCAGAACACTGATGATCCAGTCGAAAAAAATGATGTGTGTGGGCGGACTTGCCGGCGGCATCGCCCATGACATCCAGAATGCCTTGTCCGGCCTTTTGCAGGCTGCCCAGCTCATGGACATGAAACTGAATCCGGAAAACCCATGTAACAGCATCACGGCAAAAAAGTACGGAGCAGTCCTGGAAGCCCCCGGTAGCCATGCCGGAAACCGGGATGTCCAAAAATATCTGGATATCATTTTTACCTCAGGCAGGCACATCAACGATGTGATCTGCAATATCATGGATTTTTCCAGGGAGGGTGAACGAAAATCCCAGCCCATTGACATGAAGGCCGTGGTTGAAAGCACCATCAATCTGGTGGATTACATTGACTACCTCAAAGAAAATCCCTTGAAAAACTTGAAAATTCTGCGGGAATACGATTCGGATCTGCCGGAAATCACAGGCACCCCTTCCCTGATCCGGCAGGTGCTGTTCAACCTGTTGAAAAACGGCGTGGACGCGTTGAACGCAAGGCAGTTCTGCAATGACGCCCCCCGGCTTACAGTCCGCCTGAAAGCCTTAGAAAAGCATCTGTGCATGGAGGTGGAGGACAATGCCGACGGCATGGACCCCGACACCCTGGCCCGGATTTTTACTCCTTTTTATTCCACAAAGGGCTATGCTGGCTCAGGGCTTGGCCTGTCCATCTCATTGTTTATTATCACCCGGAGATTTGGCGGACAGATTGAGGCCGTTTCCCAGCCAGGCAAAGGCTCATGTTTTGCTGTTATTTTACCCACTGCTTGAAAAAATGCTGGTATCCATGAGAATAAAGAAGACACGGGTGCCTGCTGTGGTTACCGATGTCGCCTTTTTGAGGAACGAATGAAATGACTGGACGTCCCTCAATAACGGCCACGGGCCGTCCCTGGACTATCGTCACCCAGGCTTCGACCCACAACGAAGAATGAAAGAACTCAATAACTTATCGAGCTCTTTCATATAAAAAAAATACGAAACCTATAAAGGGTACAGAAATGGCTAAATGTTGCCGACAACTGTCTACTGGAATGTATGGAGTAAGAATCCTGGCGGGTGCACTCATGTTGTTTTCTTTTTTTGTCAGCTCGTATGGTACAGGAATGGCCGCACCCCTGGCAAGAACACACATGGAAGAATCAGTGGTTGCGGCAAGCAGACCCCACCTTCCCTGGGACGGCCCCCGGACAGGGCCGGCCGGTGCGGCTGAGAAAAAAATTGCCATGATATGCGAAGATCTGCGAAACGGCGGTATCCTTGGGGTGGCAAAGGGCGTCCAGGAGGCCGCCGATGTCATGGGATGGCAGATAAGCGTTTTCGATGCAGGCGGGACTCCAGGCGGAAGGGCGCGTGCCACAGCGGATGCCATTGCAATGGCACCCGACAGCCTCATTCTTGTGGGCAGTGATGCCAATACCATGACCTCCATACTGGTCCCTTTTGACCATCAGGGTATTCCTATTGTCGGCTGGCATGTTGGCCCCACACCCGGCCCCATGGTGGACAGCCCCATTGCCATGAACATCTCCACGGATCCCATTGAAGTGGCTCGTATCACGGCCTCGGCAGCAGTGGTTGCCTCCAAAGGAAAGGCCGGCGTCGTAATTTTTACCGATTCAAATTTTGAAATCGCCAGCACCAAAGCAAAGGCCATGGCAGAGGTTATCAAATCCTGTGAAGGGTGCACACTTCTTGAAATTCGGGATGTGCCTATTTCCCAAAGTGCCGGGATAATCCCTGAAGTCATCCACGAACTTATTTCTAAGCATGGTAACCGGTGGACCTATGCATTGGCCATCAACGATATTTACTTCGATTATGCTGTGCCGGAACTCATCAAGGCCGGGGAAGTTTCAAGAAAAATCTATTTTCTATCGGCCGGTGACGGCAGTCCCTCAGCGTTCATGCGAATCCGGACCGGGGTTTTTCAGACCGCAACAGTGGCCGAGCCCCTCAACCTTCACGGTTGGCAGTTGGTAGACGAGCTCAACCGTTTGATGGCAAATGAGCCGGTCAGCGGATATATCGCCCCTGTTCACCTGGTGACACCCGAAAATATCATCCACAATGGTAAACATCATTCCCAATATGATCCGGATAATGGCTACCGCGATATTTACCGGAATATCTGGAAAAGAGAGGGGCAATGATATGTCAATGCTGACCCGGATGTTATTTCGATTGTCTATGCCCCAAAGTCTGCGGAGGCAGTTCAGTCTGGCTCTGTTGATACCCGTATTTCTCATTGTGGCTGGCGGGCTCATCTCCTTCTATAATTCTCGGATATCCATCAAAAGCACCAGACAACTGGCAGAAAAACGTATGTTTTGGCTCCAGGAGGCCCAGGATTTGGCGCGGTATACTCTGTTGATTGAACACGAGTTGAACCATATGTTTAACACCGGTTCCGTTGATACTCTTCGGGCCAGTTATCTTAAAATCATTGAAAAGTTAGATCTAACGGACTCGCTTGTCCTCGACCTTGGTCAGGCGTCCGATAATCTTTCGGTGCTTGATCTGAATCAGGCGGTACAACTCTTCCGAAACACCATCCACATCGTGGCACAGTTACAAACAAATCTATTGACGGGCCAATTACGCCTCGCGGAATCGCAGCTGCAGCAGGCATTGCTGGCGGAACTTAAAGACGAACTTCGGCACCAGGCCGTTTGTCTGGTAGAAACCACCGGCATCATCTCCACGCAATTCACTCAGGACTATATTGATGCAATGCAGCATGTAACCGCTGTCTTTGAAAAACATCAATTACAAGGACTTGCATTTCTGATCGGCTGTATTCTATTGGCATGGTTAGTTTCCTGGTCTTTTCTCCGGCATCGCGTCTCTGACCGACTCCAGAAGGTCAGCGACTGCCTTCGGCTTAAACAAGCCTGTAGCGAATCACAAATGGTTCTGGTGCATGGAAATGATGAAATCGGAGAGATGGCCCGCGCGGTTGAAAAGTTTTTGGAGGACCGTCAGCTCTTGATCCAGACCCAGAGGAGTCTCCGGGATAATGTTGCTGAATTGAAAAAGGCTTTTGAAGAAATTAAAACGCTCAGGGGAATCATCCCCATCTGTTCGTCCTGTAAAAAAATCCGCGATGACAAAGGATACTGGAGCCGGATTGAAACATATATCAAAAAACACTCTGATGCGGATTTCACCCACGGCGTCTGCCCTGAATGCATCAAGAAGCTATACCCTGATCTAATTATTGATGATGACTGATTCGGCGGTGTCACCGCCTTCTTTCTGGAGAATGACGCTTTATTTTAAAATGGAATTACAAACCTACCAGACCGCCGTCACCCTTGCCCCGGCCCATCACCTCTTTGCCCCGGAATACCGCAACATTTTCATGGACCAGGTGGCGGCCCTTGAAAAAAGCAGACACTGTGTTGATTTCTCATGCGACTCTGGCCAAGGACATCACCGAAGGCGATCAGCCCATTGATAAAGGAAAGGAAAATGCTTCAACCCGTACGTTTTTACCATAGTATCGTGACCCGGCTCAGTTGCCTGGCCTTCCTGATCTTTATGGTGTTTGCCGGTATACTCATGCTCAATTATTATCTTGCCTGGCAAACTGAAAAACGAGTTGCCGGCCTGGTGGAAAAGGATATCCCCGGGTTAATCAAAAACCAGAAACTGAACAATAATCTAAGCAGGCTTTACGATGACATAAAAATCATGCTGATCAACTTTACCGGTGAGGATTATACTTTAGCACCGGAAACACAAAGATTATTGACCATTGCAAGAGCCCTGGCCACCTCATCCCCGGATAACAGTGAACTGACAGCCGGTATAAAAGACCTGCTCACCTGCATTGAAGATCTTTTTGACCATTGCATGGCAATGGATGATTCAAGGCGACGCATGCTTGTTGAAGAAAAACGCTTCATGGATGGAATGGACGCCCTGGAGATTTCCACAACCAATTTAATTTTAGAAAATAAACGACAGGGAACAGATTATGAACTGGCTTCCCTGGAGCAGATCAGTGCATTGATTCCGAATATTTGGAACCTGGTTTTGCGGATAAAGCTGCAGGTTTCAGATGCTGAGCGGGCCTATTTCACCGGCAAAAAGAAAAATCAGGCATACCAGGAAAATATCCAATCGATGCTGACCGATATCAAATCCAACCTTGCGTTGGTAACAACAGCCGGGGATGCACTACGCACCATCGGAGAGCAACTGATATCCCAGATCCAGGATTACAATGAAAAAACAATGTCCTTTTACCGGCAGATGAAAGTGCTGGAAAATAAAATCTTGTTTTTGGGAACCCGCCAGTCAGCCGTTAATGAGATCATGGCCAAGATGGGAAACAGAATAGAAAAAAAAACAGAAACCATGCAAAATCGGGTGATCAAAGCGCTTCAAACCTTGGGTACCATCATGCTGACCCTCTCTTTGCTGGTTGTTGCTTTATTGATCATTGTGACGATTGTCGGTGCCCGGATCGCCGGGCCGATTCGGGAGCTGATAGCCTGCGCCCTGGAGATTGCCGCCGGAAATCTTGACACAACTATCCAGATCAATGGCAGGGATGAAGTGGGGATACTCTCCTGTAGCCTGGCAGGGATGCGGGACGCCTTAAAAAACAAGATAGACGACCTGGCCGCAAAGAACAGGGAGTTGTCCAGGCAAATAGAAGAGCGCAAAAAAATTGAAGGGGCTTTGCTGAAAAGTGAAAATAAGTATCGAACCCTGGTTGAAAACCTTCCGCAAAAAATTTTACACAAAGATACCGAATCTGTTTATATCTCTGCCAATGAATCCTATTGCAGGGATTTGAAAATTCATCCGGATAATATCCCCGGCAAAACCGATCATGATTTTTTCCCCAAGAAAATCGCTGAAAAGTATATTTCCGATGATAAACGAATCATGGCATCCGAAAAGATAGAAGAACTGGAAGAGACCTATATCCTGGACGGCCGGGAGTGCACCGTCAATACCGTCAAAGTCCCGATAAAAAACCATGCGGGAGAGGTTATGGGCATTCTTATTATTTTCTGGGATATCACCCGGACAAAACAGCTTGAAGCCCAGTTGGCCCAATCCCATAAAATGGAGGCCATCGGCACGCTGGCCGGCGGCATCGCACATGATTTCAACAATATCCTGGGTGCCATTATGGGGTATACACAATTGGCGCTTCTGGATGCCCCTGAACATGGAAAATACAATAGTAATCTATGTCAGGTAATGAAGGCGGCAGGGCGGGCAAAGGACCTTGTGGTTCGGATTCTGACTTTCAGCCGCCGGGGGAACGAGCAGCAGGAGCCGATCCGCATAGGCCCGGTTCTTGACGAAGCTTTGAAAATGATCCGTCCGTCCATCCCGTCAACTATAGAGATCCAAAAAGAGATAGGAGAGGAGTCCGGATTTGTCATGGCCGGGGCAACACAAATTCACCAGGTTCTGATTAATTTGTGTATTAATGCCTCCCATGCAATGAAAAAAAAGGGCGGGGTGCTCAGGGTAGGTCTGGAGGAGGTGGAGCTGTCCGATGAGATGATGAAGCAGCATCCTTTGCTCAAATCGAAATCCTGCGTAAAGATTGCCGTGGGTGATACAGGGTCTGGCATCCCTGAAAAAGAGCTGGGTCGCATTTTCGAACCCTATTATACGACCAAGGGGAAAGGTGTCGGCATCGGCCTGGGCCTTGCTGTGGTGCACGGAATTATCCAAAGCCATGGCGGTGCTGTTGAGGTCATATCCCGGCCGGGCAAAGGCACCGTTTTTCACATCTATTTTCCCAGGACACAGTCAGCCCCCCAGGAAGACCGTACCATACCGGAAGACAAGAACCTGCTCCAGGGAAAAGGGCGGATTCTTCTTGTAGATGACGAACAAAGCCTTTTGGAAATGGGGGCTGAAATGCTCCGCCGCATGGGCTATGGTGTGGTTCCTGAAAACCGCCCGATAAACGCTTTAGCAATTTTCCAGGCAGCCCCCCAAGCATTTGATCTGGTGATTACGGATCAGACCATGCCGAAAATGACCGGCCATGAGCTGGCCCTGGCACTCATGAAAATCCGGCCGGATCTTCCGGTTGTCCTGTGTAGCGGGTATAGTGAGTTGATTGATGAAAAAAAGGCAAAGGAATTGGGTATCCGGGAATTTATTATAAAACCCTTTACAATGGATAGGCTCTCTGAAATGACCCTGAAGGCGCTGGGCGGAATTTAACAGCGATTCTGGTATTAAGTCAGGTGCCCCCCACCCGGTCTTCTGGGAATCTCCGGATTTAGAAGAAAGGCTTCTCAATAACGCATATCGACAAGTTTCGAGATCCTCTGGTAAGGTCGCTTTTACAAACACCTGAATTCTACTGTCGAAACGAGTTCAATGAGAAGAAGGTTTCTAGTATATGGTGCACAGATCCGCCAGAACACTTTCTATCCCTTTTTTGACGTCCGCCACCCACGGATAGGATTTTTCATAACCCATGACAACCATGACCCTGGGCTTTTTTTCCACCCCAGGGTCTTGGCAGGAAAGTTAAACGTGACGAATCCCATCAGCAGGAAAAAACAGAAAATTTCAACAATGCGGCCTTATAGTGGCGATGGCTTTTAAACAGGAGCTGTCAAACTTATTCGAATCCCCCACCAGAGGCGGGGGGTACCTATGAGAATTATTTTTCCCCGCGCCCATAGGAAATGCCCAGCTTATCCATCCGGCTGCGAAGGGTGCTGGGATGGATGTTTAAAATGGCGGCGGCGCCGGCTTTGCCCTGAATTTTACCGTTGGTGGTTTTCATCACGGAACAGATATGCTGCTTTATGGCGTCATCAAGTGTCTGGTGCCCGCCGGCCTCCATGGAATCAGGCCGGGAAAAAGAACCGGCTTCCCGGTGTTCACCCGCAAGGTCCGGAAATTGAAGCGGCTGAGTTCCATCCTGGCCTTGGTGGCGGATCAGGGCACGTTCCACCATGTTTTCAAGTTCCCGGACATTTCCGGGCCACTCATAGGCCGTGAGCTGCTTCATGGTACCCGGAGCAACGACCGGATGCCCGGACAGGTTGAAGGCCTTGAGTTTTCTGTTGATAAAATGGTAGACCAGTTCGGGGATGTCGGAAGTTCTCTCCCTCAGAGCCGGGATATGGATGGGAAATACATTTAAACGGAACCACAGATCCTGCCGGAATTGCCCGTCTTTCACCATCTGGGGCAAATTTCGGTGGGTGGCGGCAATGATCCTGACATCCACCAAAACGGGCCTGGAGCCTCCAACCCGCTCAAAGCTTCCGTCCTGCAGCACCCGCAGAAGCCGGACCTGGGCCGAAGGTGCAAGTTCACCGACTTCATCCAGGAACAAGGTGCCCTTGTGCGCCCGCTCAAACCGCCCCCGCTTGCTCTGCATGGCGCCTGTAAATGCGCCCTTCTCATGCCCGAACAATTCACTGTCCAGAAGGTTTTCCGTAAAGGCCCCGCAGTTGACCTTGATGAACGGCCCGTTGCGACGAGCAGAAGCGTAATGCACGGCGTTGGCAAACACCTCCTTGCCCACGCCGGTTTCCCCGGTCAGTATCACGTTGACGTCCATGGGCGCAACCTGCCAGACCATCTCCATGACATCCCGAAGGCCGAACCTTGCGCCCACAATTTCATCTCCGGAGAGATGATGAAGTTCCCGGCGCAGGTACTGATTGTCATCTGCCAGGAGATCTTTAAGTCGCGTCAGTTCCCGGTGCTTGAGCAGATTGGCCAGTGCCACGGCAAAGGGATCATGTAAAAGTGTGGCAAGCCTTGCATGTTCCGCATTGAATTCGTTTGAACCGTCGGAAAACATCAGCACCACGCCAAGGCGCTCGTCATCAAGCTTTAAGTGCAGCACAATTTCCGAATACCAGGACAGCCCCAGAAAATGTTTCATTTCAAGGGAAACCGGATTGTTTTTCTGATTTCCATACTGACAAACCATGCTGGTTACGGCCTCGGTATCCAGAAACTTCCGACTTCGAGAAGAAAGAAACAGGGGTTGCGTCTTGGCTTCTTTGGGCAGGTTGTCCGTTAAAGACAGGATATGCATTGCACCTTTATCGCCCTCGTAGGTGCACAGCATCATACTGCTTAAGGGCAGAAACTGTTTCAGGAACAAATGGCATTCACGGATCATCCGGTTCTCATCCAGGCTGCCGCAGATTTTCATGGTGGCCTGGTGGAAAAAGGTCATATCATCCATAACTGAGACTCCGCGCGTTTAAACGAATGAGCACCCAACTGCGGCGTTGCAGAACAATTTGCATCTGGGCAACTTTCGTTCAAACATGGGTTTTCGTTCATATTCTGAATATCCTATTTTCAGGAATAAGTACCATATTCCGCAGATAAAAAGCACGGTATTTCATACTTTTGCTGCTATAAAAAACGATTACTTTGCAAATTCAGGTAGTTATCTTTCGGCACGCTTTTTGAAACCTTTTTGAACTATGTAAATGGACCATTTACAACACACTTTAAAAGGAAAAGCCATGAGTAACACCATCAACCGGCACAAAATTGTGGATAGCGTGATCAAAGACCAGGTGGTCCAGACTGTACTATGGATGATCCATGACAACATCACGCTGACCATGGATGAAATTGCCGTAAGAAGCAAGATGGCCAAGGGCACCCTGTACAACTATTTTAGAAACAAACAGGAGTTGCTTGCCTTTGTACACAAAACGCTGATCTCCCCCCTGGAAGAAGGGTCCCGTAAAATTTACAACCCAGACATCTCCCCCATGGAGATGATCTCAAGTTTTGTGGACAGCTTATTTGATTTTCACAGGGAGTATCCCCTCTATTTTAAAATTATCCAGGGGCAGCGGTCAGCAACCGTGGCCCTCGAAGAGAAAACGACTCTGGTGGTTATCCCCCTGGTCAGGGTGTGCAGGGACGGTATCGCCAAAGGGCTTTTTATTAACCTTGACCCCTATGTTCTGGCGGCCATGGTTTGCGGCACCGTTGTGGGCACCATGGAGTCGCTGCCATACCGCACCGGACCGGCCCCGGATATGGATCAGCTCAAACACGATATTTTATCGATGCTTGGCCGAAACCTGCTCAAAGACGGGAGGTTGCCGGCATGAAAGATATTTTGACGTATAAAGACGAAATGGACGTTTTTAAAAAACCGGTCCTGCAAAAAAAATCGCCAGCCCAATGGGTTGAGATCATCACCGCCAGGATGGCGGCCCATGCGTTTGAATTTCCGGACACGGAACAGTTTTTTGCCGACATAAGGGCCTGTGTGGATATCGGCACGCCCCAACATGAGGCCATGATGATCTACCGAAACAGTCTTGTGGAAAACGACTGGTCCATTCACCTGCACTGGCGGACCAGCCGGCAGCCGCCGGGGAAAACCGAACTTGGCATCAAACTGGCCAATATCATGCGGTGCATGGGTCTTGTGGATCATACCATATGGGTAGAGCACAACGACAAAAACCGACACTAAAGAATAACGCACCTTGCCTTTGAGTATGACTGGGCGATTCATTTGATCTGGGAAGAGGCCAAGGTAAAACAGGAAAGAACCCTTTATATGAAAGAGCTTATTAAGTTACTGAGTTCTTTCTATTTTCGTTGTGGGCTATACCTCGTTGACGATATGTCAAATCAGCCCGTGGCTGTTATAGGAACAAACAACGCTGATATGCCCAAGGATTTGGGCATAGTAAATTATTCAGTATGGGAAATGAATTTTATGGAGGGAAATCAAAAGGAATGAAAGTCAAAATGATTAAAAAAAACCCACTCAAATCAGGGCTTGCAGTAATGGCTGGAACCCTGCTCATAGGCAGTTTAATGCTCCAGGGGTGTTTAGAAGCGGAAGCCGATGCTCAAAAGGATACGGCTGCCGGTATTGCCCGCCCGGTGAAGGCCGTCTGCCTCAAATCTCCTGAACAAAGGCGTCAGCTTCTGTTCCCGGGCAATGCTAAGGCTGTACGGGAAGTCGATCTGGCCTTCAGGGTATCCGGCCCCCTGGTGGAGTTGAATTACGATACGGGTGACAGGATTGAAAAAGGCCAGATTATTGCGCGCATTGATCCCAGGGACTTCAGGGTCAGGATAAAAACCCTTGAAGCCAACCTTGAAAAATCAAAAGCCAACCGGGTTGAGTCCAGGTTACAGTATGACCGATATAAGCACCTGGTCAACACCGAAGCCGCAGCAAAAGCTAAATACGATGAGGTTAAAGCCGTATGGGAAATGGCCGTGGCCCAGGTCAAGGCTGACAGAAAGAGCCTGGAAGACGCCAAGAATGAGCTGGAAGACACATATCTCAGGGCCCCTTTTACCGGATACGTCAACCTTAAATACGTGGAAAATTATGAGAATGTCGCCATCGGCAATCCCATTATTTCCGTGGTGGACATGTCGGTTATGGAGGTCGAATTCGGAATCCCCGAGGATCTTGTCAGCCTGGCGGATCAATTCACGACTTACCAGTGCCGGTTTGATGCCATCCCTGGAAAAATTTTTGGGGCCCGCTTCAAGGAGGTCGGGAAAAAACCCGGGACATCCAATCAAACCTATCCTCTAACTGTGATCCTTGAAGGTGAAGATATAAAATTAATCCGGGATGGCATGGCCGGCCAGGTGAGCCTGACATTGCCGGACCCGGGTGAAATCCCAGAGGATGCCGGAAAAAGGTTCTGGGTGCCTGCCAGTGCAGTGGTGAATATCATTGGCCAGGGCAGCTTTGTATGGGTTGTGGATGAAACCACAAACACCGTGGATAAAAGACAGGTGAAAACCTTTGAACTGACTTCCAGGGGCATTGAAGTTCAGGGCGATCTGGTTCAGGGCGAATGGGTCGTGGTGGCAGGTGCCAGCTACCTAAAGCCCGGACAAGCCGCAAGGATTTTACGGCCAGCCTCAAAAACGAATATCGGTAATGAATTATAAGGAGTGGTTCCGTGAAGCTTGCACAATATTCAATAGAATATAAAACCGTGGTGATTTTCACCATGGTACTGGTTTTCCTGGGCGGGATATTTGCCTATTTTAAAATGGGTAAACTGGAAGACCCAGAGTTTACCATTAAAACCGCAGTCATCGTTACCAGTTGGCCCGGGGCGTCCCCCCACGAGGTGGAGCAACGGGTCACGGAAATCATTGAAACAGCGGCCCAATCCGCAGATGAAATTGATGAAATCTACTCCATATCCGAAGCGGGACTGTCCACGGTGTTTGTGGAACTTGACGAAAAAAACAGGATGGAGCAGATCCAGCAGCTCTGGGATATACTGCGGAAAAAAGTCAACGACGCCCAGGGCCTGCTGCCCGAAGGCGCCGGACCCTCACAAGTCATGGACGATTATGGCGATGTTTATGGAATCTTTCTGGCCCTCACCGGAGACGGATACACCAATGCCGAACTGAAAAAATATGCCGACTTCCTTAAACGGGAACTGCTTCTGGTAAAAGATGTCTCCAAAATCCAACTCTTCGGCAACCTGACCCAGGCTGTGTACGTGGATATTTCAAAATCCAGGATGGCGGATCTGGGCATCCATCCCGACCAGATTGCCGCGGCCCTTGCCGAGCAGAACCTGGTCACGGATGCAGGGGCTGTGGAGACCCGGGCCCGCAGGATCAGGGTAGCGCTTCCCGGGGAGTTTAAAAATGTTGAAGAAATTGAAAATCTTCTGATCCAATCCGACAAAAAAGAATCTTTCCAGCTCAAAGATATCGCCGAAATAACCCGGGATTACGTCAGTCCCCGTGAGCCCATGATGCGGTTTAATGGGAAGCCGGCCATCGCCATTGCGATCTCCGCCCGGTCCGGGGCCAATGTCGTCAACATGGGGGACGCTGTGCAAAAACGCATTGACGAACTCATGTCGGAGTTACCTGTGGGCATCAGTCTGGACGGTATCTATTACCAGTCTAAATTTGTCAAAGGGGCCATCAAGGGATTCATGGTCAACTTGATTGAGTCCGTTGCCATTGTGATCGTGGTGCTTCTTATTACCATGGGCATCCGGAGCGGGTTACTCATCGCCTCCGGCCTGGTACTTTCCATCCTGGGCACCCTTGTGATCATGCTGGCCCTGGGCGTTAATCTTCAGCGCATCTCTCTGGGCGCCCTGATTCTTGTCATGGGTATGATTGTGGATAACGCCATTGTGGTTACTGACGGTTCCCTGGTCTACCTTCAAAGGGGCAAGGACAGGATCAGCTCAATGGTGGCCCCGGCAGTGGATACAGCATGGCCGCTTTTAGGGGCCACACTCATCGCCAGCCTTACCTTTCTGCCCATTTACCTGAGCCCCACCACAGCTGGTGAATACTGCGCTTCCCAGTTTATCGTAGTGGCGGTTGCCTTGCTGTTGTCATGGGTCCTGGCCATGGTCCAGGCACCGGTGTTCAACTATTATTTTTTAAAAATATCCACCAAGGCCTTTAACACGGATCCATACGGCGGCCGCCTGTACAGAATCTATCGCTGGGTGCTGAAAATAGCCCTTAAAAACAGAATCATCGTCCTGGTGGCCCTGATAGGAACTATGGTGGTGTCCGGCATAGCCTTCGAGCATGTACCCAAGATGTTTTTTGCCGATTCGGACAAAGCCCAGTTTTTTATCGACTACTGGCTGCCCCAGGGCTCTCGCATTGAGAATGTGTCCGAAGACCTTAAAAAAATAGAGGAACATCTGGCCACCATCCCTGAAATCAAGAATTTTGCAACCACCATCGGTTCCGGCGGCCCCAGGTATATTTCATCCATCGACCCCGAAAGTCAGAACGCCTCTTACGGCCAGATTATCGTCAATGTGTTTGACTATAAAAAAATCCGGGAAATCAGTCCTGTGCTGGAAGAATGGATAAAATCACATTTCCCCGAATCTGATCCCCAGTTCTCCGTATACATCAACGGACCCAGCGCAGACTTCAAAGTGGAAGCCAGATTCTCCGGCCCCGATCCCCTGGTGCTACGTCAACTTTCCCAGAAGGCACAGGACATTATGCACCAGAGCCCCAATGCCGTACGGATCAGGGATAATTGGCGTCAACGGACCCATGTTTATACCCCGGAGTATTCCCAAAGGCGTGCCAGGAAGGCCGGACTGGAACGTCAGGACCTAGGGCAGGCCATGAAAGAACTCCACGACGGGGTGACCATGTCCTACTATCGGGAAGAAAACAACCTGATTCCCATCCGCCTGAGGATGTCCGGTGAAAATACCACCATGGACAGCCTGGGATCCACACCGGTCTGGGGACCGGGTAAAGAGCCCTTGCCCCTGAGCCAGGTGGTCTCCTCCTCGGACATTACCTGGGAAGATCCCCTGGTCAGGCGCCACAACAGGCGGCGGGCCATCACCGTACAATGCGATACTGCCGCAGGCGTCACCTCGGACAGCCTCTTCAAAGAGTTACGCCCCCTGATAGAGGGTATTGAACTGCCGCCGGGATACGGCCTTGAATGGGACGGGGAGTACGATCTGGCCCAGACTGGAAATGAGGGCGTGGCCAAGTCCTTTCCTCTCATTGTCATTTTAATTGCCTTTATCCTTGTGGCCTTATTCAACGGAATCCGGCAACCCATTATTATCTCCTTGGTGATTCCATTTGCCGTTGTAGGCATGGTGGTCGGGCTGTTCTTGACAGGGGAAGCATTCGGCTTCCTGGCCCTGCTGGGGGCGTACAGTCTTATCGGCATGCTCATTAAAAACGCTGTGGTCCTCATCGACCAGATCGATATTGAGATAAAGGAAGGGAAAAATCCTTTGGATGCGGTAATAGATTCCTGCATGTCAAGGGTCCGCCCGGTGATGATGGCCTCGGCGACCACTATTCTCGGGATGATACCCCTTCTTCCAGATGCCATGTTCTCATCCATGGCTGTAACCATTATGTTTGGGTTAGCCTTTGCTACCCTGCTCACCCTGATCGTGGTGCCGGTGCTTTATACTCTGTTTTTTAAGATCAAACCGGCCTTTGATTAAAAATTCAATTTAAAGGTTTAGAAAAACAATGAACGGAAAACAATTTAAATATATCAGTGGGGCAATAATTGCCCTGGCCTTAACCATCCCGTCTCTGACGGCGGTGGCTATGGCGCAAACAACTGAAAAAAAACCCATCAGTGTAAACCGGGCCGTTGAGCTTGCCCTGGAAAAAAATAAAACCCTTGCTGCTGCAGACCAGGTCAAGCTGGGCGCCGAAGAGGGAGTCAAATCCAGCCGGGCCGATCTTTTTGCCAAGGCCTCACTGGATGCAGGATATACCGGGCTGCGCCACCAGCCTATTATGAAAATTGACGGCCGCGAGTCAGCATCGGCCCACGATAACCAGTATTCCTGGGGGGTCACACTCTCTCAGCCCCTGTTCACCGGTTACAAGTTAAGCAGCCGGGTTGATCTGGCCAAACTCAACGTGGTAGATGCAGATATCCAAAGACGTCTCCTCACCATAGATTTAGCCCGGGATGTTAAGCTGGCCTGTTACAACCTGCTGCTGACTAAAAAACTCCTTGAAGTGGCCCAAAGCGAAGTGGATTCATTAACATCGCATCGCAGAAGGTCATTAAATATGTATAAACAAGAATTAATCCCCAAAAACGACCTGCTACGCTCCGAAGTGGCTCTGGCTAATTCCCTTCAGGCCCTTGAACAGGCCAAGGCTGATGTGGACTCGGCTCGAGCCCTTTTGAACACTCTCATGGATGAGGATGTGGACTTTCCCGTAACCGTAAAGGACATCATCGGAATACCTGAAATGAATCAAAGCCGTGTTCAGCTCAACGCGTATGCTCTGGAGAACCGGCCCGATCTCCACGGGATCAAAAACAATATTGAACAGGCCGCGCTTTCGGAAAAACTGGCAAAAAGCGGCTATTACCCGGACGTCAACCTGGTGGGCCGGTACGAACAGGCATCAGGGGAGCTTTCCTCTCTGGAAAATGATTATACCAATTCGGAAAATGCCAGCATCAGCCTCGAAATGACGTGGACTTTTTTTGAATGGGGTAAAACCTCGGCCCAGATTCGTGAGGCAAGACACCAGAAAGAATCCTATTTTAACACTCTTAGGGCCAGAGAAAACCAGGTCCGCCAGGATGTCAAGGATGCCCTACTGACTCTCGGAGTAGCAAAAAAGAATATTAAAACTGCCCAGACCTCTATGGACCAGGCCATTGAAAATTACAGAATTACAAATGAACAATACTTCCAGCAGGTAGTGACCTCCACTATTGTTATAGATGCCCAGTCCTATCTGACCCAGGCCTCAAGCAATTATTACCGATCCCTTTACGGCTATATGGCATCTTTAGCCACGCTGGACTGGGCTATAGGTAAAATATAGGTTTTTTAATTACTATTTATCTGCCAAGCGTCCAATACACCATCAGCCCTCCTCAATAACCCTGCCTTGGCGGCTCCCCTTGGGACGTGGGGAAGCCGTTTTCCGCCTTTTCGGTGGAAAACACGACTCTTTGGATCACATTACAAAGCCCGTGAAGAAGTCCAGCAGGGTATCTTTGATTACACTAAATTCAAATTATAAAAACAAGCATCTTCCTTGTTTTTTACCCTGGATGGGTTTCCTTCAGCTCTGTATAGTCTTCTATTGGAAATATCAAACACAGAAGACCAATTGTATCAAAATTTAATTGTTTATCGTATTGACAAATAAAACCAAAAATGGTGCTTAAAAAGCAAATTAATTCAAGTAGTTGAAAAATCAACTTTTTTAAATTTGCTTTAAAAAGGACTTAAAATCCGGCGTATCTGTGGCAGATTTAATTCTGATCATGGGCCTTAATATCTGAACTCTTTTACCTGGCCTGGGTTTTATGATAAATTCCCATAGACTGTAAATTTCCAAACAACCGGTAAAAAAAGGTGTCCCCATGAATAAAGACCGTATCACAACCATCACCAAAGCTGCCGAAACCATTAAAACAGATCTTCTGGTTTATTTTGCGGTGGAGGCAAAGGGCAAAATGCCTGCATGCGATGCCGCCATAAAGTCCCAGGTTAAAAAGGCCTTTGAGTTGAAGGATTTTTCCGGAAAGGCGGCTGAACAGATACTGTTTTACCCGGCGGCCAGATCAAAAATATCCGCCACCCGGGTTCTGATTTTAGGCACAGGCCCTGTAAATAAGGAAAAGGACCAAGGGGAAGCCCTGGACATGCTGCGGGAGGCCGGTGGAGAGGTGGCCAAGGTGTGTGCATCGGTGAAAGCCAAGGAGGTGGTCATCAGCCTGCCTGACCCCAAACATCTGTCCGGGACCCTGGCTGATCCCGAAGTGTCTGCGGCCGCTCTGGCCGAAGGCGTTATCCTTGGAGATTACCGGTTTGATAAATACAAGGAGAGCACCAAAAAGAAAACCGACTACCCTGGACTTGGTGCAGTTAAATTTGTATGCAAAGCGGATTTGAATACCGTTCGCCAGGGGATTGAAAAGGCAAAGAATGCTGCATTTGCAGGCTGTACGGCACGGGATATGGCCAATGAGCCCGGCAATCACTGGACCTCTGCCGATTTTGCGGCATATGCCAAACAACTTGCCGCAGACACAGGCCTGGGGTATCGGTGCCTTGAAAAAAAAGAACTGGAGCAGATGGGTATGGGCGGGATTATTGCCGTCAACCAGGGATCCCATGTGCCGCCTCGCATGATTGTCCTGGAATATTTGCCCGAAGCGTGCACCGAAACCATTCTCCTTGTGGGAAAGGGGCTTACCTTTGATTCCGGTGGCATCAGCATCAAGCCGTCGGCGGGTATGGAGGATATGAAATACGATATGTGCGGCGGTGCAGCGGTGATGTGCGCCATGCAGGCCGTGGCCTTGGAAAAGCCGGAGGTAGGCGTTGTGGCAATCGTTCCGGCCACGGATAATATGTCCGGCGCCAGGGCCACCCACCCCGGCGACATTATCAGCCATTACAACGGGGTGACCAGTGAAGTGATCAACACCGATGCCGAAGGCCGCCTGATTTTGGCCGATGCCCTGGCCTGGGGCATTGAAACCTTCAAGCCCACCTGTGTGCTTGACGCAGCGACCCTGACAGGTGCCGTCATCATGGGCCTTGGTCATCACTACACAGGACTTGTGTCCAACAATGATGCCTTGGTTAAAGCCGTGGAGTCTGCCGGCAGTCTTGCCGGGGAACCTGTCTGGCGCCTGCCCTTGAATAAAAATTATGAAAAACAGATCGAATCCAATGTGGCGGATATCAAAAACACCGGCGGGAAACCGGCCGGAACCATCACCGCCGCCGCATACCTGTCAAATTTTATAGGCAAAACCCCCTGGGCCCATCTGGACATTGCCGGTACGGCCTGGGATTTTACAAAAAAAGCGTATATTCCCAAAGGCCCCTCGGGAACCGCCACTAGAACATTTATCAACTTGGTGCGAAACTGGAAAACAGGCGCGTTAAAATAATTCAAACGGCCCTGATGGGCTGGTACCAGGCCAATTGTCGGCAGCTTCCCTGGCGAAGGGATCCGGCCGTATACCGGGTGTGGGTTTCCGAGGTGATGCTCCAGCAGACCCAGGTTAAAACCGTGATCCCCTATTATCTGGAATTCATGGAAACCTGGCCCGATCTTAAGGATCTTGCCGCCGCAGACCTTGAAACCGTGCTTAAGGCCTGGGAAGGCCTTGGGTATTATGCCAGGGCCAGAAATCTGCACAAGGCGACCGGGATAGTGGTTCGTGATATGGGCGGCATTATTCCGGATGAGTATAAGGGATTCAAAAGCCTGCCGGGAGTCGGGGACTATATTGCATCGGCGGTGCTCTCCATTGCCTGTTCAAAGCCCCATGCCGTGGTGGACGGCAACGTCAAGCGTGTTCTGTCAAGGCTCTTGTGCGTTGATACCCCAGTGAATCACAGTGGCGCCCATAAAGCGTATAAAGCCATTGCCGAAGAACTTTTGTACGAAAAGGACCCTGGCACATACAACCAGGCCGTCATGGAGCTTGGCGCCCTGGTCTGTACCCCTAAAGGTCCGGACTGTAGCGCATGCCCCCTGGCCGGAGAATGTTGCGCACTAAAAAAGCAGACCATAGATATTTTCCCAAAACGCGTTGAGAAAAAAAAGGTGCCCACGGTTCGTATCGCTGTGGGCATTGTCAAAAAAAACGGAAAAGTACTGATCACCCGCAGAAAACTTGACGGGCTTTTGGGCGGATTGTGGGAGTTTCCCGGCGGCAAGGTGGAACCCAAAGAGGATGCCGAACAGGCCTGTGTCCGTGAAATCCGGGAAGAAACCGGCATTGAGATCGGGAATCCGGCATTTTTAACCCGGGTGTTTCATGCCTACACGCACTTTAAAATTGAAATGGATGTGTTCTACGCGGATTATATCTCAGGTGAAGTGACGCTCAATGGACCCATTGACCATAAATGGGTCAGCTTAGATGAGCTTCATCAATTTCCTTTTCCCCGGGCCAATCTTAAGTTCATGGAATTGATCCGCGTTTGATATTTTAAAATTTCAGGCAATACAGGTCATTTGCCCAAAACAGATGCTATCATGATGAAATCCTGGACAATTCATGGTAAGGTGGTGCCTTTTTAAAATATAAATTGAAAGGTTTTGAACCCCATGGGTTATAAAATAGTACTCAACGACGCGCCCAAAAATTATACCTTTGACCAGGATAAAATCATGTCTCCGTCCGACACCGTCAAGCGGTTTCGGGAAAAGGCTGCAGCCCTGGACCTTGACATTTTGAGCCAAACCCGGCGCATCGACAACGGCCGCCTGGATATCCCGGTGTTTTTCAGTGAATGCGGTGCCGATGCACGTCGGGTGACCGGCACCAACAAACAGATGGGTAAAGGCGGAACCCCGGAACAATCCGAGGCCAGTGCCGTCATGGAACTGGTGGAACGGTTCAGCTTTTTCTCCTTTGCCGAAGATGAAAACAACTTTACCCATGCCACACCCGAATCGCTTGGAGAAGGGGCCTTGGATTACGCCCTGATCACCCAGTCGGTCCATGATGACGAAGCTGAAGCATTAAAGGTAAAGCCCATATTTGACGCCCTGCCCCTGCAATGGACCAAGGGGTATGATCTGACCGATCAAAAAGAGGTGAATATCCCCTTTAACTGGTTTTATATGATCAATGAGTTTAACGGGCCCAGTGCGGGCAACTGCACGGAAGAGGCCTTGACCCAGGGCATCTGCGAGCTTGTGGAGCGCCATGTCTGCTCCCGGGTCTCCCGGGAAAAATTAAAGGTTCCCGGCATCCGCCTGGACTCTTTTAAAGATCCCCTTGTCCGGGAACTACTTGCCAAGTATGACTCACAGGGTATTCAGGTCTATGCAAGCGATCTCTCCCTTGATACCGGCATTCCCACCGTGGCGGTGCTGGCCTGGGATCCTTCCACGTTTCCGGAGAGCAGCGAGATCGTATGGACCGCAGGCACAGCCCCATCCCCGGAAAAGGCCATGGGTAGGGCTCTGACCGAAGTGGCCCAGCTTGCCGGGGACTTTAACACCGGGTCCAATTACGTGGCCTCCGGTCTGCCGAAATTTACGGACATCAAGGCCGCTAAATATATCACCCATCCGGAAACCATGGTTGACGCGGCTGATTTGCCGAATTTATCTGCAGACAATATGAAGGTGGAAGTGGAGAGCCTGATCCAGATTCTGGCGGATAAGGGGTATCACCTGCTCTCCATTCGCACCACCCACCCAGGTCTTGACATCCCGGCCTATTACACCATCATGCCGGGTGCCCATTTCAGGGAGCGGGCCGATGAAGCCAGTGTCGGCATGTTTGCCGCCCGTCTGATTACGGAAAATTCACATCCCATACTGGCCATTGGCCAGCTGGATGAATTGGAGGCGCTTCTGCCGGGAAAATACTACACCAGCTTCTACAAAGGATTGATGCTCAGCGCCCTGGAAGAGGAAGAAGAGGCCATAACTCAATTCCAGGCCGCCCTTGACCGCGATCCTGTCCGGCGCAACCTGCCGGATATCTGTTCCCACATGGCCGCGGCCCAAAAAGATTCTGGATTGTTGGACCAGGCCCTTGAGACATGTCAAACCGGTCTTGATGCCGATCCCCAGCGCCCTGATATTCTGAACACGGCCGGAGCCTGCTGTTTCATGAAAAAAGATTTCAAAACCGCGATCACCTATTTTGAAAAAGCCCTGGATGTGGACCCCAGCCAGGCCATCAACTATGCCAATATGGGCTCCTGCTACCGGGAGCTTGGAGAACCGGCCGTTGCCGTCAAATTTTATGAAATGGCCTTAAAAATTGACCCAACCATTGAATTTGCACGGGATAACATTAAAAAACTGAAACAATAGCGACCCCCATGTTCCGGAAAAAAAAACCTGCCTGGAAAACACGTTGCGTACCCACGGATAAAGTGCTGGCCCAAATTGCGCCGGGCATGCACATTTTTATCGGTACGGGAACGGCCGAACCCAGAACCCTTGTCAATGCGCTCATGGGCGCCCAGGGCTATAACCTGGAGGATCTGACCCTGATCCAGCTGGTCAGTTTCGGGGATGCCGTGTCCTATAATACTCTGGAATCCCACAGGTACCGGTTGAAAACCTTTTTTTCCGGGTGGGTGTCGGCCCAGGCCATCACCGCAGGCCGGGTGGATCTCATCCCGGCCCGGTTCTCCAAAGTCCCGGTGCTCATGAGGGACGGCCTGATCCCCATAGATGTGGCCTTTCTCCAGGTCACCCCACCCAATGAAAACGGGTATTGCAGTTTTGGCCTGGGTGTGGATGTGGCAAGACAAGTGATGAAGCAGGCCGGGTTTGTGGTGGCTGAAATCAATGAAGATGTCCCCTTCACGTTGGGGGACACCTTTGTCCATATTGACGAATTTGACATGCATGTCCAGGCCCAGATGCCGCCCTTTTATGTGCCAAGATATCCCGCAAACCGGGTGTTTGATAAAATCGCAGAAAATGCGGCCTCGGTGATTGATGACGGATCATGCGTTGCCTTCAGCTACGGCCCCATCTATGAAGCCCTGGCCCGGCACCTGGCAAAGAAAAAAAATCTTGGGATTCATACACCCTTTTTCACGGATGCGCTCATGGAGCTTGCCGAAAGCGGGGCGGTGACCAACCGGGAAAAAGGATTGTTCGAGGGTCGGTCTTCGACCACCTATGCCATAGGCTCCCAAAAGCTCATGGCATGGCTCGACAAAAACCCCATGGTGGAGTTCCAGGGAATCGACAAAATATTAAACCCGCTGCAGATCGGGCGGAACAAAAAATTTGTCATGGTTCTGCCGGTGCGGCGGGTGGCCCTTTCCGGCCGGGTGGCCATTCACGCCAAGTCGGCCAATATTTCCGCGGACCCGGGCCAGATTGCCGATGTCATGAACGGTGCCGAACTCTCCCTGGGCGGGTACAATATTGTGGCCCTTCCCAGCCGGAGCAAGGCGGGTGTCCCTAATATCCGTCTGTTTCTTGATGATAATTCGAACCAGCTCAGTTTTCCCGAATGCGTTGACTTGGTGGTCACGGAATACGGGGTGGCCCACATCAGGGGGCGAAGCCTGCGGGAAAGGGCCCAGGCCCTGATCGAGATTGCCCACCCCGAAGACCGTCCGGGCCTTGTGGAAGGCGGCAAAAAAGAGAACCTGCTCTACCCGGACCAGATGTTCATCGATGACTCCGCCCGTTTTTATCCCAAGGAGATCGAAGTCATCCATCGTTTCAGCGAGAACCTGCAGGTGCTGTTCAGGGCCATCAAGCCGTCGGATGAAGAACAGATGCGCAGGTTGTTTTACCGGTTTTCCGATGACGCCATTTACTATCGCTACTTTGCCCCCCTCAAAGCCATGCCCCATGCAAAAATGCAGGCCTATGTGAACGTGGATTACAGGGAAGTACTCTCCGTTGTGGGCCTTGTGGGTGAACCAGGCAACCAGACCATCATTGCCGAGGCAAGGATTGCCAAACACCCGGAGAAACCGTTCATGGATATCGCGTTTGTCGTGGACGAAGAATACCAGGGCCGTGGCATTGCCTCGTTTATGCTCAAGATGCTCACCCGGCTGGCAAAGGAACGCGGGGCAGTGAAAATAACCGCAGATGTCCTCTCCTCCAACCGGGCCATGCTCAAGGTTTTTGAGAAGGGCGAATATCAACTGACCGCCAAACTTAACGGCGGCGCTTACGCCATCACCATAGATTTAACAAAACCCAACACCTGATTTTATTTACAGTCACTCCGTTCAAATTCCACATAAAGCAAGTGCCTAAAAAAAACAGGCACAGAAATTAGCCTGTCATACTTTTCTTGACAAAAAGCGTCTTCTTATCCTACAAATGTTTCCACATAAAAGCAATTTAACTATACATTCAGTTAATTTTTATAGCTGGGAATTATGAGACGAAATCAAAATGCCGATTTAAGAAAACCTGAAATCCTTGAAAGTTTTTACCAGGTAATGATCAAGGAGGGGATTGAAGGCAGTTCCATCAGCAAAATTGCAAAGCGTCTCGACATCCATCCCAGCCTGATTCTTCATTATTTCAAAAGCAAAGAGAACATGAAATTAGAGTTGGTGGCGCTTTTGATCAAAAAATTCGAATCCCGCCAGATGATTGATGTCAGTCACATTGAAGACCCTGAAAAACGGTTTTCAACACTGATGGGAATTCTTTTCTCATTCCAGTGGTCCCGAACTGTGGACCCGGGTGTGCATTTTGGATTTTATTATCTGAGCTTCAGAGATGAGCGAATCCTAAAACAATTTAAAATCATGTTTGTCTGGTTAAGGGACTACCTGGTGTCACAATTGGCCGATTTCAACCGGGCCGGGGTCATCTGCGTTGCCGATGAAAAAAAAGCGGCGGATTATATTGTTACCGTAATGGAAGGCCTTGAGTTTCATGCACAATTCCTTGCCGACGACCGCCCGTTTGAAGAATTTGCCGAAACGACCAAAAAGATGGTGGTGCACGGTTTAAAAACAGGCGGATTCCAATAGCCTGGGGGGCGCCCCTTGGGAAAATTGTTTTAATTTTTTAGTTTAATCAATGCGTTAAACGCTTTTTTAGGAGGATATTTTATTATTAACTGATCGTTCAATAAATTTAACCATCTTTTCAGTTAAATTAACTGTTCGTTCAAACAATCATTTCAACTACCAAAAATAGAGACGGAGGAAAAACGATGTTAGACAAAAAAATTGATCAGCCGGCATGTGAACGCGATATGGATACCGCCTTTTCCGAGGCCCGGAAAATGGTGGATCTGATCACAACACCCGAAGCGAATCTGAGCCAGGCAGACCGTGAGTGGGTGGCCGCCGAAGTCAGCAATAATTTTGCCAATCATGTGAATAAAGGGTTCCTTGAATACAGAAAATCCGTGACCGAAACCCGGGATTTTGCCCTGACGGACTGGTACGGCGAGGGATCGATTCTCAAGGATGTGCTGGGCAGAGAATACATCGATATGCTCGGTGGGTTCGGTCTTTATGGCCCCGGTATCCGTCATCCTAAAATCGTTGCCGCCGTCAAAGCCCAGTTGGATAGAAGCCCCCAGTACAGCCAGGAGATGCTGGATCCATTGAGAGCCCACCTGGCCAAAGTGATCGCCAAACTGACCCCGGGCGATATTCAATATGGTTTTTTTGCCAACAGCGGCACGGAGGCCGTTGATGGGGCCATGAAGCTGGCCAAATTCTACACCGGAAAAAAAGGATTCATCGCCACCATGGGAGGATTTCACGGCAAATCTTTAGGGGCGTTGTCCCTTTTGGGAAAAGCGGTCTACCGGGAACCTGTTCTGCCGCTGCTGGAGGGGATTCACCATGTGCCTTTCGGAGATGCCGATGCGGTAAAAAATGCCCTTGAAGCCGCTAAAATCACCGGCGCAGGCATCGCCGCCGTTGTTGCCGAACCAATTCAGGGAGAGGCCGGTGCCATTGTGCCGCCGGACGATTACTGGCCCATGCTCCGGGAGATTTGCGACCACTACGATGTCCTGCTCATTGCCGATGAGGTACAGACCGGGTTCGGCCGGACCGGCAAGGTCTTTGGCGTGGACCACTGGAATGTGGCACCGGATATCATGTGTTTTGGAAAAGCGCTGGGCGGAGGTGTTGTGCCTATGTCCGGCTTTTTCTCCACCGCAAAGATCTGGGAGTGCATGGAACCCAATCCGTTCATGCATACCACCACAACAGGCGGCAACCCCCTGGCCTGTGCGTCAGCCCTTGCGGCGGTAACGGTTCTTCTCGAAGAAGATCTTCCCGGCCAGGCCGCTGAAAAAGGCGAGTACATCTTAAATAAAGTGGGAAAACTTAAAGAAAAATATCCCGCTATTCTCGAAGAGATAAGGGGCAAAGGCCTGCTTTTGGGCATGGTCTTTCCCTCCGACGAAATCGGATACCAGGTTGCATCGGGCCTGTTCAGCCGCAAGGTCTTAACGGCCGGCACATTGACCAACTCTAAAACCATCCGCATTGAACCCGCATTGAATGTACCCTATGAGATCATTGATGAAATGCTGGTTCGCCTTGAAGATACGTTTAAGGCCATCGCTGACTAGTGCCAAGTGAATATCAAGTGGCACGGCCACGGGCCGTCCTTGGTCTATCGACACCGAGGCTTTTTGGCCCGCAACAAGGATAAAAAAAATCCAGTTGCCTGCTGGAGACTTTCTTATAAACGGCCATGGGCCGACCTGGTCTATCAACACCCAGGCTCGGCCCACAACGAAAGTTGAAAGATCTGTGTCGGTTACACAGACTTTCTTATAAAAAAGGGAAAAGTTTTCCCTGTATTTGAAAGGAGACAAGGTTTATGAGTGAAACCAGTGTCATAAACGCAGCACCACCGGCAGTATCTTCCATGAACAACCTGCGGCGGATCACCATGGAATATATCGTGATCGCCATTGGCTTTTTGGCCATAACCGTCCTTTCTCCCGATGATGTGAAGTCGTTTGGCGTGTTGTCAGCCATTCCTTCGATCTTTCTTCTGGCTTTTATCTTTTACACCAAACGGGTCCTTGAAGGCCTCACCCTGGCTTCTTTGCTCGGTTTTCTCATGGCCGGCAAACTTACCTTTTTTTCAGAAATCAATACAACATTAACCTCCGTGCTCACAGACGGAAACACCCAGTGGCTGTTCATTGTCTGCGGGCTTATGGGCAGTATCATTGCCCTGGTGGAAAGAAGCGGCGGGGCCGAGGCCTTTGGCAGGTGGGTTGCCAAACGGGCCAAAACCCGTAAAAGCACCATGCTCTGGACTTGGGTTCTGGGCGTGGTGATTTTCATTGATGATTATTTAAATTCCCTGACCGTTGGCGCCTGCATGGCGCCCATCACGGACAAACATAGGGTCTCCCGGGAAAAACTGGCCTATATCGTTGATTCCACGGCTGCCCCGGTATGTGTACTTATCCCCATCTCCACCTGGGCCGTATACATCGGCAGTCTGTTGGAGCAGTCCGGAGCGGCGGCAGAAGGAGAAGGGGTCAAATTTTTTATAAAGACCATTCCCTTTAATTTTTACGGATGGATCGCCGCGATTATTGTACCGTTGGTGATCCTTGGCATTATCCCCTTGTTCGGCCCCATGAAAAAGGCTGAAAAAAGGGCTATAGAAGAGGGAATCCTGGCTCCTCCGGGATCGGAAAAAATTGATATTCACGGCAATGACTCCTATGACATTCCGGACAACCCGAAAATTTTCAATTTTTTTCTGCCCATCCTGTTTCTGGTCGCCTCCACCATCTATTTTGACGTGGACATGCAGGCCGGGGTGATTGCCACGGTGGCGTTCATGTTCCTGCTTTACATCCCCCAGGGCCTGCTGAGCCCGGAAGGTTTTTTTGACGCCTGCGTCACCGGTATCAAACAGATGCTGTTTCCGTTGCTGATGGTTGTCCTGGCGTTTACCTTCGGGGCCATGAACGAAAAAATCGGATTTTTGAGCTTTGCCATTGACTCGGCAAAACAGGTCATGACCCCCCAGCTTCTGCCCTTTGTCATCTTTATCGTCCTGGGAATCACGGAGTTTATCATGGGGCTGAGCTGGGGCATGTACGCCATTGCCGTCCCCATTGTGGTTCCCCTGTCCCAGGCCATGGGGGGCAACATCTTCCTTGCCGTGGGTGCGATCTGTTCGGCAGGGGTGTGGGGAAGCCACATCTGTTTTTATTCCGATGCCACCATTTTAAGCTCGGCCGCATCCGGATGCGACAACTACCGCCACGCGGTGACACAGATGCCCTATGGCTTTCTGGGGGCCGCATTGACCGGGATCATGTTTCTTTTTGCCGGGTATATGACCGTCTAAAAATAGACGAAAAATCAAATAAAATTCTTTTCAGGAAAGGGAAAACATATGGAAAATGCATTATGGATCAACGGGCAATGGACCCAGTCTGAAAATAAGGATCTGGTGGATGTTATAGATCCTGCCACACAAAAGGTCACAGGACAGGTGGCCAATGCATGTGCCCAGGATGTTGATAAAGCCGTTCATGCGGCCAAAACAGCCTTTGAGGACGGCCGCTGGTCCCGTAAAACACCAAGCCAGCGGGCCGATGTCCTGCTCAAGATGGCCGAACTTGTGGATCAAAAGAAAGAAGAAATTGCACGCATTGAATCCGAAGATTCAGGCAAACCCTATGAATTTGTGTCCCTGGGCGCGGACCTGCCCTTTTGTGTGGACAATCTGAAATTTTTTGCCGGTGCCGCCCGGGATACCGGGGGCAGCCACGCCGGAGAGTACGCAGAAGGCTTTACCTCCATCTATCGAAAAGAGCCCTGCGGCGTCACCGCAGGCATCGCGCCATGGAACTATCCGTTTATGATGGCCATATGGAAGATCGGCCCGGCCCTGGCTGCCGGATGTACATCCATTTTAAAACCGGCCACCATTACCCCCCGGTCCGTTCAATTCCTGGGCGAGATCTCAAAAGAAGCCGGCCTGCCCGACGGCGTGCTTAATATTTTGACCGGCAATGCCGGCCATCTCCTGGTTGAACACCCCGATGTGCGCATGGTCAGCCTCACCGGGGCAACGGAAACCGGCAGCCGGATCATGAAAACGGCGGCCGATACCATCAAACGCGTCCATCTGGAACTCGGGGGCAAGGCGCCCATGGTGGTCTTTGCCGATGCCGATATAGAAAAAATGGCCCGAACCGTTGCCATCGCAGGATTTTTTAACTCCGGCCAGGATTGCACCGCAGGGACTCGGATTCTGGTGGATCAACGCATTGCAGCTCAATCCACCGAAGCCATTGTGGAAGCGGTGAAGCAGATTAAAGTCGGCATGCCCTTTGACCCATCCACCCAGATGGGGCCGCTGGTCTCTGCTGCCCAGCTGGAAACGGTCACAGGCTTTGTGGAACGTGCGGGGGCCGCAGGTGCAAAAATCCTTAAGGGCGGCGGTAGACCTGCCGGGTTTGACACCGGATTCTTTTTTGAACCCACCGTGATCACCAACGTGGACCAAAAGTCCGAAATTGTTCAAAAAGAGGTATTTGGCCCTGTGATCACCATTCAGACCTTTGCAGATGATGCCCAGGCCCTTGCCATGGCCAATGATGTGGATTTCGGACTTGCCGCATCCATCTTCACGCAGGATGTCTCCCGGGCCATGACATTTTCCGCTGGCCTGGAATTCGGCACCGTATGGGTGAATGAGCATCTGCCCCTTGCCTCTGAAACGCCCCATGGCGGGTTCAAGCAATCCGGTTTTGGAAAAGACCTGTCCATGGAAGCCGTGCATGACTACCAGGTGACCAAGCATGTAATGATCGCCTTGTAACGCTCTAAACAGCCGTAGACCGTCGGTCCTGAATTCCGGGGCCGGCGGTTACCTGTAAACCCATGAATGTTATGCTCAAGTTGGGATCTCCATAGATTAACAAAAGGAGAGGGTTGTGCGAGAAGCGCCCCTGGATTATACTCACGCCAATCGTTAAGGAGACAAAATGGCAGGAAAACATCTTCGGGTGGCACTCATCGGCTGCGGACGCATTGCCGTCAAACACATCATGGCCATAACAAAAAAGAGCAGCGGCCTTGTGCTCTGTGCCGCGGCAGGCACATCTCCCGGGGATTTCGACAAACTGCTGGAGTCCTGCAAGCTGCCAGACAAAAAAAAGCGGCACATTAGAAGAACCGTAAAAACATATACAGATTACACCCGGATGCTTGAAACGGAAAGTCCGGATATCACTGCAATCACGGTGCCTTCAGGACTTCACTATGCCATGGCAAAAACGGCAATGCTCAGCGGATCTCATATTCTTCTTGAAAAACCCATGAGTATGCGCGCAAGCCATGCCGGAGAGCTGCATAAAATATCCGAACAACACAACAGACAAATTGCCATGGGGCACATCTTCCGCTATTTTCCCGTTGTCCAAAACCTGCAAAAAGATGTTGCAGCCGGACGGTTCGGTAAAATCAGTCACGGCGCGGTGGCTGTACGCTGGGGGCACGATCAGGCATATTACGATCAAAGCGACTGGCGCGGTACCTGGGCCCACGACGGCGGCGTGCTCATGAACCAGTGTGTCCACGCCATTGATCTGATCTGCTGGCTTATGAACGGCCGGGCCACCCTAGCAAATGCAATGATTGGCAAACGCTTCCATGACATGGAGGCCGAAGACCTCGTCTTTGGGACGCTCAAACTTGACAACGGGGCACTGTGCCAAATCGAGGGGACAACCAACTCGCCGTCCCGGGACCATGAAGCGGCGTTCTATCTGCTCGGAGACAGGGGCAGTTTTCGCATGGGGATTCGCCGGGGCAAACCGTATTTTGATATCAGGATTAACGGTAAAAATAAAAACATCGAATATTTTTTAAAAGAGATTGGGTCAAGGGGGCTTTCCGGCCTGTTCTCCCTGAAAAATCCCCATGCAGGCATATACAGCGACCTAAAGAATTCGATCCTCAACAACACATCACCCCTTGCCGATGCCGCATCGGGTTTGGTGTCCGTTGAATCCGTTCTGGCGCTATACTTGTCCGCAAAGGAAAAAAAACAGATCAAGATCCCCCTGGCCACGGATTTTTCCACCCGGGAGATGTCCAAATATACTTTTGAAACGTAAAACGCTGCGGGCATTGCATATTATACCTGTTTTCTGCTATTAAGAGTTCATGATAAAAAAATCATCCGTATTTCACAATTAACGGCCATGGGCTGATCTGGTCTGTAAACAGCCGGATTCATCCCGCAACAAAGTTTGAAAGATCTGAATAACCGCCCCAGACTTTCTTACAAAAACATCAATTATACATGACGGCCCAAGTATCTTTTGCCCAAAAATTTGCAGACCAAGTGCTTGACACCATCCAGGAGCACGGCATGCTTGCGCCCGGGGAGCGAGTGCTGATAGGCGTTTCCGGCGGCCCAGACTCCATAGCACTGGCACAGGTTTTAACCCATTTAAAAAAAGAACTGGGTATCCGCATTGGCCTGGCACATCTGAACCATATGCTCCGGGGCAGTGACGCCCTGGCCGATGAAGCCTTTGTCCGTGAATTTGCCGGGAAACACAGCCTTGATCTTGTCGTTGAAAAAAAAAATATAGCCGAACTTGCGAAAAAACAGCGGCTCTGCGTCGAAGAGGCCGGCAGAAATGCCCGATATGATTTTTTTACCCGGCTGGCCTCGGAGAAAGGCTTTCACCGTGTTGCGTTAGGTCATCACCGGGATGACAATGTCGAGCAGGTTTTGATGAATCTTGTCCGGGGAACAGGTCCCCGGGGCCTTCGGGGAATTCCGCCGGTCAGGCAGGAAATATTTATACGCCCGCTGATCCGGATCTCCAGAGCCGACATCCTGGCATTTCTTGATGCAATTAATCAGACCTACAGGGTTGATGGGTCCAATGAGGACACGTCCTACCTTCGCAACCGAATCCGGCATTGCCTGATTCCGTTTCTTGAAACACAGTTCAATCCGGACATTAGAACCGGGATTGCCCGAATGTCAGGCATCATCGAACAGGAAGACAACTTTTTGGACCGGATGGCCCAAATCGCCCTGGACAACGCAACAACCGGAAGAGAAAAAGAGCAGATTGAGTTATCCATACCCGAAATCAACAGGCTTGACCGGGCCTTGGGCGCCCGGGTCATCCGGGCGGCACTGTTGTCGGTGAAACAGGATTTAAGACGAATTTCCAACACCCATATCCGGGATGTCCTTAATTTTTCAAACAAACAAGGAGAATCGGGAAAGAGCCTGGATCTTCCCGGCCGGATCCGGGTATACAGACAAAGAAATATTCTGCGTATTAAAAAGGAGGAGACATCATTGCGAACCCTTGGTAAACACCTTAAAACCCGCAGGTATCAAAACGTTACCCCCCACGAAAACCCCGGGAGATAAACCTTGTATAAAATAATTTTATGTTTATATATATTCATTGATGTTTTTAGCCGGAAAACGGCCATGGGCTGAATCGGTCCATGAACGAACCGACAGGCTCAGTCCGCAACGATAGTTGAAAGATCTGTGTTGCCAGCGCAGAACTTTACTTATAACGGCCATGGGCCGAGCCAGGTCTATCATGACCCAGGCTTCGACCCACAACGAAGAATGAAAGAATTCAATAAGTTATCGAAATCTTTCATATAAAAAGATATAAGAGAGGAAATACATTGAATCAATTCTATAAGAATATTGCCCTTTGGCTGGTAATTGCCCTGATGATGCTCATGCTTTACAACATATTCAACCAGCAGCAGGGCGGTCAGTCCGACATCGGCTATTCAGAATTTATCTCCCTTGTGGAAGACGGCCGTATTCAAAATGTAGTTATCCAGGGACGGGATCTGATCATTACCGATACCAGCGGTGCCAGGTTTAACAGCTATGCCCCGAATGATGCCCAGCTCATTGATATCCTGCGCAAAAACGGGGTCGCCATCAAGGCCAAACCACCGGCGGAATCGTCCTGGTTCATGTCCATTGTCGTCTCCTGGCTGCCCATGATTGTGCTCATCGGGGTGTGGATCTTTTTCATGCGCCAGATGCAGGGCGGCGGCGGCGGGGGGAAAGCCCTCTCTTTCGGCAAAAGCCGGGCCAGGCTCATGGATGACAAGGGGGAAAAGGTCACCTTTGCCAATGTCGAAGGCATTGATGAGGCTAAAGAGGAGTTGACCGAAGTCGTGGACTTTTTGAAAAACCCCAATAAATATACCAGACTGGGTGGCCGTATCCCCAAAGGCGTGCTTCTGGTGGGCAATCCCGGTACCGGCAAGACCCTGCTTTCCCGGGCCGTGGCCGGCGAGGCCGGGGTTCCGTTTTTCACCATTTCCGGATCCGATTTTGTTGAAATGTTTGTGGGTGTGGGCGCATCCCGGGTCAGGGATCTGTTTGCCCAGGGCAAAAAAAATGCCCCGTGTATCATCTTCATTGACGAAATTGACGCGGTGGGCCGCCAGAGAGGGGCTGGCCTTGGCGGCGGGCACGATGAACGTGAACAGACCTTGAACCAGCTCCTGGTGGAGATGGACGGGTTTGAATCCAATGAAGGGGTTATTCTCATGGCCGCCACCAACCGGGCCGATGTTCTGGACCCTGCACTGCTGCGTCCGGGCCGTTTTGACCGGCAGGTGGTGGTGGATATGCCCGACATCAAGGGCCGTGAAGGCATTTTGCGGGTGCACATGAAAAAAAGCCCCCTGGCCAATGATGTTGATCCGGTTATCCTGGCCAAAGGCACCCCCGGTTTTTCGGGCGCAGACCTTGAAAACCTGTGCAACGAGGCAGCCCTTCTGGCAGCCAAGCGAAACCGTGAAAAATTGACCATGCGCGATTTTGAAGATGCCAAGGACAAGGTGTACATGGGGCTTGAAAGAAAATCCAAGGTTATCAAAGAAGATGAAAAAAAGACCACGGCATACCACGAAGGCGGCCATGCCCTGGTGGCCCGGTTCCTGCCCAATACCGATTCCGTAAATAAAATCACCATTATTCCCAGGGGAAGGGCTGCCGGTGTGACCTGGTTTCTGCCCGAAGAAGGGGATTTCAAATACAAAGACCAGCTGGAAAGCGAACTGGCCATTGCCTTTGGCGGTCGTGTGGCCGAAGAGATCATATTCAAACGGATCTCCACCGGCGCGTCCAATGACATCAAGCAGGCCACCAAGCTTGCCAACCGCATGATCCGAAGTTTCGGCATGAGTGATAACCTGGCTCCGGTCTCCTATGAAGAGCATGATGACAATATCTTCATCGGCCGGGAAATGACCCAGGCCAAAGGCTATTCCGAAGCAACGGCCCAGAAAATAGATGCCGAGGTGGCCGCAGTGATTAACCGTGCATACGCCACAGCCAAAATCATTCTAGAGGAGAATATCGACATTCTCCATGCCCTGACGGACCTGCTGTTAGAAGAAGAAACGGTTATGGGGCCTGAACTTGATGACTTGATTGCAAGCCTGCGACCGGAGTTTGATTTCTTTGGACGACGTAACATTCGGACAGCCCCGGAGCCCCCCAAAGCGGAAGAAGCCCCGGTGAATGACGCCCCCAAAGATGGGCTGGATGAAGATAATGACAACGAGACGGAGCCCAAAGACCCTGATCCTGACACGGCGGATGAGGTTAAGGACAACCAAGAAGATAAATAGCATCGAAGCTAAAACTTAAGTAGTTTAAACGCAAAGTTGCCCGGCTACAAGTGACAGAGCGGTGACTTTGCGTTTAAATATGATCCGGGGAAATTGTATTGAGCGCTACAACCTATACACTTGAATTTGGCCGCTTCAAATTGGATCTGGGGCCAAGGGCATGTATCATGGGAATCTTAAACACCACGCCGGACTCCTTTTCAGACGGGGGAAAATACACCAGTCTGGATAAAGCCCTGACCCGGGCACGGGAGATGGTGGCGGCGGGTGCGCACATCCTGGACATCGGCGGAGAATCCTCCAGGCCCTTTGCCGAACCGGTAGGTGAGCAGGAGGAACTTGACCGGACCATTCCTGTGATTGAGGCCATTGCCGACCGGATCGACATTCCCGTATCCATTGATACGGTCAAAGCCAGGGTGGCCAAAGAAGCCCTTGCCGCAGGTGCAGCCATCATCAATGACATCTCTGCCTTTGAGAAAGACCCGGCCATGGTGGACTTGGCTATAGAGACAGGTGCCCCTGCCGTTCTGATGCACATGAAAGGCACACCGGAAACCATGCAGGTAAACCCAAGCTATGAGGATCTCATGGGCGAAATTATCAACTATCTGCAGGACCGAATTGATTTTGTCGTTGAAAAGGGCATGAATCCCCAAAATATTATCCTGGATCCGGGCATAGGGTTCGGCAAAACCGTTGCCCACAACCTTGTGCTGATCAAGGAACTTCACCAGCTCACCGCGTTAGGATATCCCGTGCTCATGGGCCCGTCCAGAAAATCTTTTATCCAGAATGTACTGGGCAATGTTTCGGGCCAAAAGGCCGGGCCCAGGGATGCCGGAACGGAATATGGGACCCTGGCGGCCTGCGCAGCGTCCTTGATGAACGGCGCACACATTATCCGGGTCCATGATGTTGAAGCCGTGTGCGCATTCTCACACATCATCGACGCCATCAGGAATGTGTAAGCACCGACGGATATCTTCCCTTTTACGCATGGCCCTCCCCATGGCCATGGCGGCTGCCGCCTTCACCATCATCATTTTCACTGCCTGCACCCAGGAACCCCGGGAAACAAACCTGCTTCTGCCCGTGGATTATGCCAATGTCCCAGATGATATGATTTTGACCAATTTCCACACGGACAAAATTGAAGTCAGGATCAAATGCAGGCCCAGGCACATTGAAAACCTGTCCCAAAAAAACCTGGTCTATCCCGCGGACATCTATACAGACCTGGCCTTTGACCCGGCAGGGGGAACGGATGCCATAGAACCGGGCCGCTATCTGCTGCCTGTGGATAAAACCCGGATTCCATTGGGACGGTTTGCATCCATTGTCAACATCACACCATCCTACCTAAACATCCGCCTGGAAAAAAAGGTAACCCGGGTCTTCAAGGTGACGGTGCCGGCCATCGGGAAACCGGCCAAGGGATATATGGCGCTGTCCCCCGTGTGTGAACCTGCCACCGTGGCGCTGACCGGCGCACAATCGCTGATCAACCGGATTGAACATCTCTCCACCAAGCCCGTGGACCTGACCAATGCCGATGAAAATTTTAAAAAGGAGGTCCCCCTGGACCTTGGGCAGTCAGAACACTTCACGGCAGCCCGGTCTTTATTTGTGGTGTCCGTGCGGATTCAGCCGCTCACCGGGACCCGGACCATTGAACGGATTCCCATCGAGATTCAAAACCGCCCCGGTGAAAAAGTCATCATTGAACCGTCAACCATCGCCGTTGAACTTAAAGGCCCCCAGAAAAAGTTGAACAACACGACCCTGATAAGCAAAATTTATGCGTTCATGGATCTTGATGGGCTTACACCCGGCGTTTATGCCCGGCACGCCTATATTGATATCCCCGTGGAGCTGGTCATGACCAATGCATCCCCCCGGGTATTTACCGTTAAAATTGAATAGTCCCCAACGTTGGGGAGTCCAAAGGAGAAAACATGCTGCTGGTAATTGATGTGGGCAATACAAATACGGTGATCGGTGTCTATGAAGACGATGTGTTAAAGCAGGACTGGCGCATCAGAACCATCCGAGAGACCACGGCGGATGAATTTAATATCCTGGCCCGGGCGCTGTTTGCCGACAAACGCATTCAGCTCACCGACATTAAAAAAGTCGTTATCTCCTCGGTGGTACCGTCTTCCGTGAGGATTTTAAACGCCTTTTGCGTCCGTTATCTGGGTATTACGCCATTGTGGATCAATGCGGCGTCCGTAAAAGGGCTGATGCCCATTCTCTATTCCAATCCCAATGAGGTGGGTGCCGACCGCATTGTCAATGCTGTGGCCGCCTATGAAAAATATAAAAAGGCATTGATTGTCATTGATTTCGGAACCGCCACCACCTTTGACGCCATCTCGGAAAAAGGCGAATATTTAGGCGGTGCCATCTGCCCCGGCGTGATGATCTCATCCGAAGCCCTGTTCCACAGAGCCTCACGCCTGCCCCGGGTGGAAATGCTCAAAGCACCGGAAAGGGTGATCGGAGATGACACCATTGAAAGCATCAAGTCCGGAATCATTTTCGGAAATGGCGCCATGGTGGACGGTATGGTGGAGCGGATGAAACAGGAAATGCACACCACGCCCATGATCATTGCCACGGGCGGACTTTCTCCGCTCATCGCCGAAGTGTCCAATGCCATCGAAACCGTGGATCTGGCCCTGACTCTGGACGGTCTTAGAATCATCGGCCGGACGTTGTAACCTAGCCCGGTCCTATAATTTTTACGGGTAGGCTAAAATAAAAGGCTCGCAATGAAAAAAGCAGTGGTCATACTGTGGTTCAGCCTTGTTTCTTCTCTGTTTTCCGTGGCTGCAGACGGCTCCCCAGCACAGGCACAGGAAAATGCCGAGGATCAACAACCCTTGGCGCACATTAACAGAGATCCCATTGTGTTTGCCATGCACAATATCGGGTGCGATATGTGTAACCGGGCCATGGAACTCTTTTATAAAGAAGCCTTTTCCAGACTGGGGTATACATTTGCCTACAATCTCTACCCGTTGAAACGATCTTTTGTGGAATCCAATGCCGGACGCATTGACGGAGAGTGTGCAAGAGGTCAAATGCCTCCGGCGTTGCAGAAAAAATATCCCAATCTGATACGGGTAAAGGAACCCATATGGGAAAGCCCTATCTGTGTGTATTCCATGAGTCCGGAAACCCAGGTGGATGGGTGGCAGGACTTAAAAAGACATGAAAACAGCGTTGTCGGATTCAGCAAAGACGGGGGCTATCTTGACCGAATGGCTCAACAGTATCGTGCCGACAGCCAAACGTTCTATGGCGCGCTGAATTATACCCAGGGCCTGCGGATGCTTATTTCCAAAAGAATTGATTTGTTTATAGGGGTCTCAGGCGCCATTGACAACATTCTAAAGGAAGAAGAATTCAGAGATAAAGATATCTACAATGCGGGCGCCGTGGCAACCCTGCCCCTTTACCCCTATCTTAACAAGAAATATGCCCACCTGGCAGCCCCCCTTGCAGCCGTACTCAAACAGATGAAAAAAGAACATATCATTGACAAATATGTTCTCACTGCCCAAAAGGAAGTATTCGGTCCGGCCCGTAAAATTACGATCAGTACAGGTTTTGAGCCACCTCAAAAATCGTCTCGTAATCTGAAAAACTCTTTTTCTTACAAGATATCAGACATCGTTACCCGGGCATTTGCCCTGGAAAACTACCAGGCCTCCTTTATTTTCCGATCCAGGCTCACCGCGTATAACATGGCAAAGGACGGGCTGGTTGACGGAACGATTCCGTGGCGGAAAACCAAAAACAGGAATAATTATTTTTATTTCAGCAATCCGCTCATTACCGCCGACATTGTTTTTTTTCATCTGAAATCAAAGAAATTTGACTGGGAGCAGCTTGACGACCTGGGTAAATACAGGGCGGGCATTGTCGACGGCATGCATTATGAAGACCGTTTTGATGCGGCTGTTTTTTCAGGGCGGCTTTTGTCAAAGACCGCTGAAAATGAGGGCGACAATTTTAAAAAACTGGTTTCAGGCCGGATTGATTACACCCCGGTTATCCTAGAAAGCGGGTATGACACCATAAGAGATCTATTTCCCCCCAAAACAGCCGCCTTGTTCACCCACCACCCCAAACCGCTGATGCGGCAAAATTTTTACCTGATTGTATCAAAACAGATAAAAGACGGTGAAAAAATAATGGCTGATTTTAACCAGGGGCTGTACCACGTTGGAAAGGTGGCCGCGAGCAACCTAGGCCCATGATCGGTTGGGCACGATTTCTTAAATTAACCGGACCGACAAATCGCGGGCCCGGTTAACGCTATCCTGTTTCGGCCTTAAGCCCGATATCTTTTATAAACATCCAAAGCCTTAGGTGGTTATTACTTTTTCCAAAACCCCAGACGCAGGAACAGGGTTTCACCGGTCGCGTCGTCCACCCCGTCGTTATCCGTTACGGCATAGGCCTGTCCGTCGGCAGCCACAGCCAGTCCCTCAAGTTTTTCAGCCGTCCAGATGCTTGCATCGGTCATCTTCGGCAGCAAATCCCCAAGTAGCCTCTTATCCAGTGTGACAAGCCCGTCGGCATCGGCCAAGGTGCGAAATTCAGCAGCGGCAAGATCAACTCCATACACCGCTTTCAGTTCAGCATTAAGGCCGGTACTCGGCCCCCAGCCTTTGTCTCGCTCGATGACGGCAAAGGTGCCGTCCGGCAGAAGCGTCAGCTCGGACAGTCCGATCCAGCCGCCATTGCCCTCTGCTTCCAGGGGATAATAGACAAAGGACCAGGCGCCGGTGGCCACATCATAACGGCCGATTTTGGTGTGAACCTTGTCCGTGTCACCGCTGTCCGGCCAGGCGCGCTGAATTGCCACATAAACGACCTCAGCACCGGCGTTACCGGTTACGGCAATACCTTCAAACCCATTCTTACGGGCTTTGGATTCCAGTTCTTCGGGCAATTTCACCTTGCTCAACACCCCACCGGTTTCGGGGTTCACGTTAAGAATCAGATTGGGGCGGCCGTCATCGCCTTTGGCGTTGCCTTCACTGCATACCCAGAAACTGCCGTCAGGCCCCACGGCAACGCCTTCAAGGTCAAGGTCCTCGCCGGCACCAGTCACCGGCAGACGGTCAACAATTAAGGCAGGTTTTTGGGAAACATCAATGGTATAAACAAACCCTTGGGCAAGAAAGGAATCACTCACCGCATAAAGGATATCGGGATTTTCCGGATCACCGGCAAGACCGGACAGGGCCACCCAGGGAATGGGTACGCCGTCGTCGTCAGAAGCCGAACGAATCATGGGATAGGCAGGTGCCCCTTTTTTAAGCTGGTAAATATTGATCATGGTGGCAATTCCGTCTTTGGCCAGATCCATCTCCTCGGTGGAAGCCACAAACAGATTGCGCTGGGGAATGGCTTTCAACCCCTCGGGACCGATACCTGTGGGCAGCACCTGCAAAGGTTTGACCCCACCGGATTTGGTCAAGTAGTAGACCCCCACAGCATTGCAGCGTTCGGACCCCACAAAAAGCAGGGTCTGATTTTTACCGTAAACACCGACTTCAACGGCCTCGGGTTCACAGCCTTTATTTTCCGAACGGCCTTCATTGTAATGCCCCATGGAGGCCAGCCACAGTTCAAAGGATTCGGCGGAGTCATAGACGGCCTCTCCTTTGGTATTAAAAATGGTAAATCCGCGGCTGCCGCCCTCTTCTCCATCTTTATCCTCATAATCGCCTTCATTGGCCGTGGCAAAAAAATTGTTATTGATCCAGGCGACGGCATCAGGCTCGGCACGTTTTTCGATCCGGCTGTTAAATTCGATCAGATCGTTTTCCTCGGTATCCACATGGTTCAATACCACAGATCCGGCAGAAAACTGATTCACCGTCTTGCCGGTGACAAGGTCTACAATGGCCAGATGGTTATTTTCCTGGAACGTGACAACCGCCTGGTTGCGCCGGTTGATGTCGACATATTCAGCTTCCAGGTCAGATCCTGCAAAGGCGGCGTCTTTCACATCGGAAAGGTCGGCTTCGGTGATCTTCCAATTTGCGGCAGCCCCACGAAGATCAACGATCAGCAGGGTGCCGGACGGCAGTTGGGGAAGAAGCCCGTCGTTGAGATCTTCGTCCCGCTCATTTTCAATCACAATGGCGGCGCGTTTGTGATCCGGGGCCAGGGCCAGGGAATCGGGCTGACCGCCCAGCTCATGTACGGCAACAATCCGGCGGGTTTTGCGATGCACCACCACCAGCTGACCGGAAGGATTGTCATAACTGTCGGATGTGTTGACACCCACCAACACCAAAGGATCAAGCACCACAAGGCTGGTCGGCTCACCGCCCACGGATACGGTACCCTGCCCGACCGGATTGGCCGGATCAGCAATATTCACAAAGCCGATGGCCCCGTTTTCCCCGTCCGTATAGACCAGTTGTTTACCGTTGCCTGTCACGTCAACAATTTCTGCAACGCCGGATCCGTTGCCCGCCATAACATCAAATGTGCCGACATGATGGAAACGCTGCTGGGCTGTATTTTTATGATGACTATCTTTCATTATTAATCCATGGCCGTTGGCAAACACCGCAACCGGACACAGGCTCAGCATAAGCCCGGCGGCTGCAGCGACAAGCTTTTTCATAGTTTTTCTCCTCTATTCTTGGGTGGTGAGAATTAAAAAATCCCGGAAAAGTGAAAACGGCTCCACGTTAGGGATTTGGGAACAACCATTCAGCTATAGATAGAGAATGTTACCGTAACATTAGCAATAAATTTTAATACTGTTGGGAAAAATGGAGGCGGGAGGGAATAGACAGGCCTTTTTACCCGCATTCAATGCGGGTAAAAAGAGGCTCTATGATGGACGTTATTGTTTCATCACCTTTACACCACAGGTGTTATCAGCGTTATCGATCAGCGCCATAGGTTTTAAGATATGTTTCAATCTTTGCTTTCATTGGGTCATCCAGAACAATTTTGCCGGCGACCTCCCGATTGTGAAGAAAATCAATGATTTCACGGATGGTGACAATGGCGAAAATGGGAATGCCAAGGGTATCGGCCACCTCTGCCAGGGCATTTTTGTCTGTTTTTCCCTTTTCCTGGCGGTTGACGCTGATGATGATGCCGCACACCTGGGGATCGTTACATCCTTTTAAAACTTCCAGGGATTCCCGGATGGCTTTACCCGATGTAATGACGTCATCCACCAGAATCAATCGGGTGTCCGAGCTCAGCGGCATGCCCACCACAGCACTTTTGTCAGCATAGGTTTTGGCTTCCTTGCGATTGAACACATATCCTTTGTCAATGCCCATGTCGGCCAGGGCAGAGGCTGCCGTGATGCACAACGGAATCCCTTTGTAGGCAGGCCCGTAAATCCCGTGAAAATTGTCTTTAAAGTGGGCGTTAATGGCTTTGGCATAATAGGTGCCCAGCTTTTGAATCTTTGCGCCGGTGTCAAACATGCCGGTGTTGATAAAATAGGGCGCAATCCGACCGCTTTTCAGTTCAAATTCACCGAACTTCAGGGCATTGCACTCTACCAAAAACTCTATAAATTCCTCTTTATAATTCATCTATCATCCTTCTTTTCACTGGCATCGCCAGGTGGCATACTCATTTAAGGGGACCGGTTGACCCGTCTTCAACAATGCCCGGGTATTAAAATCTTCCATGGTTCTCAACATTTTCGAGCCGAATACCGGCCCATCTTTGCACACCACAGCATGTCCACAGACACAGGCTCCACACACCCCGAACCCACATCGCATGTATCGCTCCAGGGAAACCTGGCAGGGGATGCCGTGGGCTTCACAGATCTCAAACACCTTGGCCATCATGATCTCCGGGCCGCAGGCATAGACCATATCAAACCCAGGGGCAGATGCTGCCGACAAGTCTTCTATTTTCCGGACCAGGATATCCGTCACAAATCCTTTATATCCCTTTGAGCCGTCATCGGTACAGATTTCAGCGTTGGCCGTAAACCTGTCCGGGTAAAGCAGAAAAGACTTGGACCGGGCCCCCTGGATCAACTGAATTTCAGGTCCGTCAGCGGACTGAAACGCCTCCACAAGGGGCGCAAGGGGGGCCATGCCGCAGCCGCCGGCCACAACGGCAACCCGTTTATAACCGATTCCCATATTAAATCCGTTGCCAAAGGGTCCGCGGATACCAATTTTATCTCCAGGCCCAAGGGAAACGGCTTTTTTAGAAAAAAGCCCCTTGGCTTCCACGGTAATACCGAAGCGGTCCGGACTGTGATGGGAAATGGTATAAGGTTTTTCATCCACGCCGGGAATCCACACCATGACAAACCGGCCCGGTTTAAAGTCAATGGATTCATTGATATAAAGGGTGGCAAACTCAGGGCTGTGAACTTCTTTTTCCGCCACTTTAACCATGGCGGGCATCAACTGTGTAATCATAGGGCCTCCCTGTGGGCTGCACCCCGGATCTCTTCCATGGTGGTGTCGCGGGCCGCCAGCCAGTCATCGATCTCTTTATTTACCTTATCAAACACAGTGATTCCCCTATATCTTACGGCCGTGCCGATTCCCACAAGCGTTGCCCCGGCCATGATGATCTCCAGGGCATCTTTTCCCGTGCTGATGCCGCCCAGGCCAATGATAGGAATGGATACGGACCGGAAAATATCGTACACACAGCGCACGGCAACGGGTTTGATCATGGGACCGGAAAGTCCGCCCTTTTTAAAGGCAAGCACAGGCTGCCGGGACTCAATGTCAATCACCATGCCCGGCCCGGCCGTATTAATGGCGCAGATGGCATCGGCACCGGCATCTTCACACGCCTTTGCAATACCGGCAATATCCGGGGCCGCCGGTGTCAGTTTGGCGATCAAAGGCACATCAACCACTTTTTTAACTGCGGCCACAACATCATGGGAAGACTGGGCATTCACTCCGAAAATCATGCCGTGCTGATCTGAATTGGGGCAGGATATATTCAATTCAATAAAATCCGGTCCCTTGGCGGAAACAAACTCCGCCACCCGGACAAATTCATCCACGGACCCGCCGTAGATGCTGGCGTTTACCGGGAAATCCCGGCTCGACAGTTCCTGCCACTCCTCTTCCATGTTCAGGTAGCCCGGGGAAGGCAGGCCCACAGCATTGATCATGCCGTTGCCAAGATCAATGACCGTTGGGTTTTTATGGCCCTCCCGGGGGGCAGGCCCAATGGACTTCATGGTGGGAAGACCGCATCCGTTTTCCCAAACCCTTTCTAAAATGGCTTTATTGTTGCCGAGCACACCCGATGCCAATACCAGGGGCGTGTGAAGGTTTTTTCCTAAAAAACTGATTTGCATCGATATCCTTTGGCTTATGTTATCTTCCAGGGCCTTATTTAATCCAAAACGCTGCAAGAGAATAAAGCAGCGCTTTTCCTTATCCTAAAGGGTTACCTATGGCTTTTTTACCACGCCTTCACAAAGTTGGGTAGCCATCATTTATAAATAAGAATCTGCTTTTTGACGCCAAAGCATAAAAAACCGCCATGGCCGGGCGGGGGCATTCGCCCCAAAAACCGGATTATCGAGTAACAGCAATTTAACGATTCTGTTTTATTGCCAGCGGTCAATCAACCATTCTTTGGATCTCTTCCACAATTTCAGGGTTTGCCAGGGTCATCACATTACCGACATCACCGTTGTTGGAGATGGCTCCGAGTACTCGCCGCATGAGTTTTCCTGATCTGGTCTTTGGCATATCAGGAACGATCCAGACATTCTTACACTTGGCGATCTTACCAATCTGGACAACAATGGCATCGGCCACCTTCCGGGCAATGGCATCGGATGCTTTATAACCCGGCTTGAGTGATACATACAGCTCAGGCTCCTTGCCCTTAATGTCGTGATTGACCGGGACAACAGCAGCCTCGGCGACTTCTTCCACGGTGAGTGCCGCAGATTCAATCTCCTTGGTACCCAGACGATGGCCGGAGACATTAATAACGTCATCAATACGGCCAAGAATCCTGTAGTAACCATCCTGGGATTGAACAGCAGCATCGCCTGTGAGGTATGGCCAATCGCGCCAGTCTTTACTGTCCGGGTTTTTATTATACATACCGAAATAGGCGTCGACAAAACGCCGGCGGTCGCCCCAGATGGTCTGGAAGCAGCCTGGCCATGGATTCTGGATGCAGATGTTACCAGCCTTGCCGGAACCGGCTGGAATCTCATTGCCTTCATCGTCAAATATGATGGGATGGATACCTGGAACGCCTGGTCCTGCACTGCCGGGCTTCATCGGAGCCATTCCAGGGACGGTACTGCAGAGGAAACCGCCCGTCTCCGTCTGCCAGTAAGTATCCACGATAACCGCTTCTCCTTTGCCGATCTCCTTCTGATACCAGCGCCAGACCTCGGGTTCAATGGGCTCACCAACCGTTGTCATGTGCTTGAAGTGATATTCATACTTGGCAGGCTCATCGGGCCCGACCTTTCTTAGCGCGCGGATGGCTGTCGGTGCCGTGTGAAAGAGATTGACATCGAGTTCCTGGGCAATTCTCCAGGAGCGTCCGGGATCAGGATAGGTGGGCACACCCTCGTAAATAACAGTTGAAGCACAGATAGACAATGGGCCGTAGACAATGAAAGAGTGGCCTGTGATCCAACCGATATCGGCCATACACCAGTAGACATCTTCAGGGTGGATGTCCAGGATATATTTTGACATGGCCGCGACATAGGACAGGTATCCGCCGGTGCCGTGCTGACACCCCTTGGGTTTACCTGTGGTACCGCTGGTGTACATAAGGAAAAGCGGCTCTTCGGCCAGCATCTGCTCGGGCTCAACACGTTGGCCGTAATATTTCTTTATTTCGTCATTAACTACGACATCCCGGCCCTCAACCAGGGGTGCCTGACTGGACATCTTGCCTGGATAGCGCTGCCAGATTAACAGCTTGTCTACCTTTTGGCCCATATCTTCCGCCAGTTTACAGGCTTCATCATCCACAGCTTTATGGTCTAAAAGTTTACCCGACCGGTAGTAGGCGTCCATGGTAATGAGAACCCGTGAATTAGAATCTTCTATCCTGTCTGCGCAGGCACTGGCGGAGAAACCGCCGAATACCATGGAGTGAATAACCCCCAACCGGGCACAGGCCAGCATGGTGATGGGCAACTCAACCGACATGGGCATATGGATTGTGGCACGGTCACCGCGTTTTAAACCGGCCGTATCACGGAGGAGAGCGGCAAATTCATTAACGCGGATGTAGAGTTCCTGGTATGTTATGTGACCAGTACATTCCTCTTCCGGCTCAGGTACAAAGTGAATGGCAGTCTTGTTTTTGTTCGCCTTGAGATGACGATCAATGCAGTTATAGCTGGCATTGAGCTTTCCGCCTTTAAACCATTTCCAGCATGGGGTGTCGCTTGTGTCCAAGACCTCATCCCAATACTTGTACCATGTTAAAAGTTCTGCGAATTCTGTATAGTAATCTGGAAAATTATCTAGGTTGAAACGATCAAAGATCGTTTCGTCTGTCAGATTCGCCTGGCCTGTGAAGGTTGGGGAGGGGTAAAAATAATCCTCTTCCTGCCAATGAACGGCGATTTCCGCCTCTGACGTTGCCTGAACTTTCTTTTCGTCACTCATACCTATGCTCCTTTGAAGTATTTGGTTAACGAAGCTAAATCCAATACAACATATATTTGTGGCGGCATAAAAGTATTGATTTTGCAATTGGGTTAAACAAAGGGTTAAGGGAAATTGATATGTCATTTGTGGCGGCCTGCCGGGGTGACGATTCCTAAAAGATATGTTATTTTTACACAAGGGAAGACGGCTTTAAACGATTGGAGGCAAGTGATTATGCCAGGGGCGAGGGCGAGTTCTCGTCGAAGACCTGTCAGGGCTGCCGGGCGGCAGTCTGGAAAATATGGAATGCAATAATGAATAAAACGGGATTGATTTTTGATGCGAAATATTTACAGCATGTGACGGGAAAAGGTCACCCGGAGTGCCCTGAACGGTTGGTGGCTATTCTGAATGGTTTGAAGTCGTCCGGTATATTGGAGAAACTGGTATTGATCAAGGCTGAACCTGCTGATCAGCGTTGGATTGAAATGGTGCATGATATACGCTATATCATGCGGTTCGAAGAGGCTTGTATCATGGGGATGCCTGACTTTGACCACCAGGACAACGCTATCTGCCGGGATACCTATGATACCGCCTTGCTGGCGGCGGGTGGTGTTCTCTGTGCCATTGATAAAATGATGGAAGGAGAGGTAAACAATGCGTTTTGTGCGGTGAGGCCTCCGGGACACCACGCGGAGGAACATCAGGCCATGGGGTTCTGCTATTTCAATAATGTTGCCATCGGAGCACGCTATCTGCAGCGGAACTGGGGCGTTGGGCGCGTTGCCATAATCGATTTTGATGTCCACCACGGTAACGGTACGCAGCATACCTTCGAAAAGGATGATACAGTGTTTTATTACTCCATCCACGAGCACCCGTCTTTTGCTTACCCCGGAACGGGGCGGGAGTTTGAAGAGGGTGTGGCAACGGGGCTTGGTTTTACCTGTAACACCCCGGTATTACCCGGGCAGGGAGATAGTGAATACAAAAGAAAAATCACCACGGATATGGTGCCGGCGTTAAAAAAATTCAAACCGGAGGTCCTGATCTTATCGGCTGGTTTTGATGCCCATGCTTCTGATCTTATGTCCGGGATGAACCTTACAGCCGATGGGTACGATTTCATCAATGAGACAATTGTCAATGTTGCAAATCAATATACAGACGGCAGGATAATATCTGTCCTCGAGGGGGGATATAATCTTGAGGTACTGTCCAAACTGGTTGTCGATCATGTGAAGATGTTAGCTGGAATATAAGCGAAATAAAGAGAGATTGCCAATAATAATGGAGGGATTATGTTTGTAAGTGAATCCATGAGTACCGATCTTATTACCATAGGTCCGAAGGAAAAATTATCGGTGGTGTGGCAGGCAATGACGGAAAACAACATTCGCCATGTTCCTGTTGTTGATGACGACGATAACTTGATAGGCATCGTATCGGACCGTGACATGCGTGATGCCATGCCGTCGAAGTTGTTACCGGAGGATGAGTATAAGGCGTCCTACGGGAAACTTATGGAACATCGTGTAGAAGAAATAATGACACCTGACCCCACGACAATTTCGGTATATTTTACCCTGCAGGATACCCTTATAATCATGGGTCGAAAGAAAAAGGTGGGTGCCTTACCCGTCGTGGACGAAGAGGGCAAGCTCAGGGGCATCATGTCAACAAGGGATCTGATGAGCGCCTTTGTCAATATCATGGGTATTGGAGACCCCGGTTCATTGCTGTGTATCCTGGTGAAAGAAGAATATGGGCAGATGAAAAAGATCATCGATATCGTAGCAGAAGAGAAGGTCTCGTTGGGCAGTGTACTTGTGGCAAAATATTGGGATAAAGAAAAACGAGCGGTCTTCCCCTATCTGTTGACCAATAATGTGGCAACAATAAAAAAAAAGCTCACCGAGCTGGGATTTGAACTCTTTGATCCAATGAAGTGGTATCTTGATCACCTATCAAAGAAGATGGACTAATGCTGGAGGGTACTATCGCACTACAGCAATTGTTGCGTCCGGATCACACGGATTGGTGCAAACAGCCAGGAAAAGAGCTAGGCATGTTTTTTTGATATAACAGCCATGGGCTGGGCTGACATATCAGTCTCCAGGCACAGCCCACAACAAAAAATGAAAGTCACTTAGCATCTTTATATGAAAGAACTGAACCAACCGGTTAGTTTCTTTCATGATTTATTGTGGTCCAACCTCGGTGAAAGACCAGGTCGGCCATGGCCGTTATTGGAACTTTCATCTAAAGATCCTGAAAGGCAACATGCGCCTATCCTTTAAAACTTGTCGTAAAATATCATATCATCTTCCACACCCATCTCGTAAAGGCTGTCAATAACCGAATCAATCATGGGCGGCGGACCGCACAGGTAATACTCAATCTCAGCCGGATCTTCGTGGGTGCTTAAGTATGTATCCACAAGATAGGTGTTGATAAACCCGGTCTGCCCGGTCCAGTTGTCTTCCGGGTCGGGGGCGGACAGCGCCACATGGTAGGAGAAATTGGGATATTTTTCCACAAGTTCTTTAAAATCTTCGTCATAAAACATCTCTTTAATGGATCTGGCCCCGTACCAGTAGGAGATCCTGCGGCCGGAATTGATCCCGTCCAGCTGGTGCAGAATATGGGAACGCAAAGGCGCCATACCGGCACCACCGCCGATAAAGCACATTTCCCGCTCCGTGTCCCTTGCCATAAAGTCCCCGTAAGGACCTGACACCATGACCCGGTCCCCGGGTTCAAGCCCGAACACGTAAGATGAACCAAATCCCGGGGGAATGCCTTCGGTGCCCGGCGGCGGCGTTGCAATGCGCACATTGAGCATGAGGATCTCTTTATCATGGGGCGGATTGGCCAGGGAATAGGCCCTGAATCCAGGCTTTATACCCTTGGACGTCAGGTCTAAAAGCCTATACTTTTTCCATTCGCTGACATACTTGCTTGCAATATGAAAATTTTTAAAATCAACTTCATATTCCGGCACGTCAATCTGGATATAGGCCCCGGCCTTGAAATCAAAGGGTTCTGAAGGGCGCAGCACAAGCTCTTTGATAAAGGTGGCCACATTTTGATTGGATACCACTTCGGCTTCGACCTTTTTAATGCCGAAAATGGATTCAGGGACCTCAATGGCAAGGTCCTCTTTGACCTTAAGCTGGCAGGAGAGCCGAACCCCTTCCGCCTTTTCCTTGCGACTTAAATGCGACAGTTCTGTGGGCAATACACTGCCGCCGCCTTCGGTCACTTTGCACCGGCACATCCCGCAGGACCCGGACCCGCCGCAGGCCGAGGGCAGAAAAATATCTTCACCGGACAAAGCAGACAAAAGGGTCGGATTGCCTGCAATTTTTAATGCATCTTCTGCCTTGCCGTTGATGGTCACCACATGTTCTCCCTTTGTGGTAACCTTTGCTTCCACAAACAAAAGCACGGCAACCAGGATACCGATAACAACGGTAAACACCACAATGCTGATAATATAAATCAAGGAAAAACCTCCTTATAGGGTGATGCCTGAAAACATCATGAACGTCATGGCCATCAATCCGGCAATGATCATGGTAAACCCAAAACCCTGGAGCCCCTCCGGCACATCCGAATACCGGGCCTTTTTCCGGATGGCGGCCATGGTGACAATGGCCAGCATCCAGCCGGTACCGGACCCCGCACCAAACACAATGGACTCAATAAAGGTGTAATTGCGCTCCACCATAAAAAGACTGGTACCCAAAATGGCACAGTTTACGGCTATCAAGGGTAAAAATACCCCCAGGGTTGCGTAAAGGTTGGGCGAATACCGGTCAATGACCATCTCCACGGCCTGGACCAGGGCGGCAATCACGGCAATGAAGGTAATGAATTTCAAAAAGCTTAAATCAAGATCGGGAAATCCCAACCAGGACAAAGCACCCGGCGCCAGAAATCCGTGATAGATGATCCAGTTGACCGGACTTGTCACAGACAACACAAAAATAACGGCAAATCCCAATCCTGCAGCCGTATCCACATTTTTAGATACCGCAATAAAGGAACACATCCCAAGGAAATAGGCCAGAAGGATGTTGCCGATGAAAACGGAATTGATAAACAGACTGAACAAATCACCCATGACAGCTCCTTATTTTTTTTGGCTTGATATGCCGGGTAAAGAATTTTTCAGCCACACCAGAAGGCCGATGACAAAAAAGGCGCCAGGGGCCAGTACCATCAACCCCATATTCTGAAAGCCAAGGTCATACATAAATCCGGGTACCACCTGGAATCCTAAAAATTTCCCTGATCCCAGAAGCTCTCTGATAAAGGCCACCACCACAAGAATCAACCCATACCCAAGGCCGTTGGCAATGCCGTCCACAAAAGAGTCAATGGGGTCATTGGCAAGGGCAAAGGCTTCGGCACGGCCCAGAACAATACAGTTGGTGATAATCAATCCCACAAAAATGGAGAGCTGTTTGGAGATGTCATAGAAATAGGCTTTGAGCACCTGGTCGGTAACAATCACCAGGGTGGAGATGACGGCCAGCTCCACAATGATCCGGATGTTGGAGGGAATGATCTTTCTCATGGATGAAATAATCAGGGACGAGCAGGCGGTGACAGCGGTCAGGGCCAGGGCCATGACAATGGCCGTGGACATCTTCACGGTTACGGCCAGGGCAGAACAGATCCCCAGCACCTGGTAGGCCACAGGGTTCTGGCTCCATATCCCCTTGATCAAAATATCTTGGTATTCACTTTTGGATTTAACGCTCATGATTCACCTTTTGCAAATTTCAGTCATGGGATGGGCCCGCACCTTCCGCCTTCAATTGTTTCTGCCGGAAGGTGACCGAAACCCCCTCATACTTCATCAGGGTATTTTTAATGCCTTCGGACAGATACCGGCCCGTCAGGGTGGCGCCGGAGATACCGTCCACATAGTTTGTTTGTTTATCTTTGGGCAGCTCCCCGGCTTTTCCCTTGGCGATGCCGATGGAGACAAACTTATCCTGGGAATTGAGAATCTTTTTACCCTTGAAATTTTTCTGGAACCAGGCGCTTTCGATCTCTCCGCCAAGCCCCGGGGTTTCAGAGTGGCTGAACACCGAAAATCCCGAAACGGTCTCTCCGTCATTTTCAAAGGCCAGGTATCCATGGATTTTCCCCCACAGCCCCCGGGTATTGATGGGCACGATATAACCGGAAATATTGTTCAGATCATGGCTGTCCCCAGCGCCCCGGGCATGGACAAAGTAGAGATGCATGCTGTCAGTGTCCTGGGTTTCCATCACTTGCCCCTCACGATTCACCACCACCTCTTCAATTCGTTCGTCATACAGGGCGCTGATGGTCTCCTTCTCAGGTTTTTCCCCGGTAGCGACAAGGCCTGCCGCCCGCAACAGATTGACTTTTTTGTCCAGGGCCATGTTCTCCTGCTGCCGGGCCTTAAACCCCGTTGCCGCCGCCGTAATCAAAAGGCTGCACACCACGGACAGAATAAGTGCAAAAAGGATGACATGGGCTTTTGAATTTTTCTCAGACATTGGGAATCCTCTTTGATGATTTATACTTGATTACCAGGTGATCCAGCAACGGAGCAAACACGTTCATAAACAGGATCGCCAGCATCACCCCCTCCATGAACGCCGGGTTGCCCACCCGGATGATCACGGTAAAAAAACCAATGGCAATCCCGAAAATCCAGCGGCCCGGGTTTGTGCCCGGTGCGGAGACCGGATCGGTGGCCATAAATGAGATGCCGAACAAGAACCCTCCGGCACACAAATGGTAAAGGGGCCCGGCATTGGACCAACTCTCCTCTCCCCCGGGGATCAGATAGACGATAAAACTTGTAACAACAAGCCCCGCAATGCCGCCGATAATAATTCTGTAATTGGCAATACGGGTCACCATTAGAATGGCGGCACCGATCAGGCAGCAGAGTGCAGAGGTTTCCCCCACACTGCCCGGCACAAACCCCGTGAAAAGCTGTCCCAGGGTATACCCTGCATCACCCAGGGCGGTTATAATGGACTGACTGCCGGAACCGGTCACGGCAAGTGCCGTGGCCCCGGTCACGCCGTCCACCAGCTGCTTGCCCGCCACCCAGACATCCCCGGACATGGAGACCGGGTAGGAGAAAAACAAAAAGGCACGGCCGGTCAGTGCCGGGTTAAGGATATTGCGGCCGGTTCCGCCAAATACCTCCTTGCCGATGACCACCCCGAAAGAGATACCCAAGGCAACCTGCCACAAAGGAATGGTGGGCGGCAGGGTCAAAGGAAAAAGCAGTCCCGACACAAGAAGTCCTTCGGATATTTTATGGCCACGTATGATGGCAAAAAGAAATTCCCAGGCAAATCCCACCGCATAGGAGACAATAATGAGGGGCAGCACATACCAGGTGCCGCAAAGAAAACATTGGGTTACGGACCAGGACTCTCCGGCCCCGATACCGGCTTGATATCCGGTGTTGTATATCCCGAACAAGGTTACCGGTAAAAGCGCCAGAATCACGATGGTCATATAGCGCTTCAGATCAAGATGATCCCGGACAAAAGGCAAGCTGCGGACCTTGTCCGAAGGCAAAAAGAAAAATGTTTTTGTGGCGTCCCAGACCGGTTCGTACTTTTTATACTTCCCGTCCCCGGTGAACAAGGGCTTTGTGTCATCAAAAAACTTTTTTAAAAGATTCTTCATTATTTGTCCTTGTAATAGGCGTCCATGGCGTCCGAAAGTATCCGGGTCAGTTCAATCTTGGACGGGCAGGTAAAGGAACACAGCCCGCATCGGCAGCAATCCATGAGCCCAAGGGCCAGGGCGTCTTCAAGCGCATCGGCATGCAGTGCCTTCATGATAAAAGACGGCATCAGGTCATTGGGGCAGATCCGTTCACAATAGGAGCAATTGATACAGGCCCGGACTTCCCCGTGAAGGGTGCAGTCCATTTTCGCCGGCCGCTTGAACAAAGAAGACAGAAATGTGGACGACACCGTGGGCTTGTTAAAGCCGGGCCGGACAAAGCCGAACAGCTCCTCCCCGGGCCCTGCTTCAATGATGTTGACTGTGTTTTCAAAAAAGCCGATATGGGCATCGGCTTCCAGAATCCGGCCGTTGAAGCGGCCTGTGGTGACAATGCTGTTTTCAGGCATGTTTTCGACCAGGGCAGACAGCGGCATACCCTGGCGGATCCGCATATGGGGCTGCTGTGTCCCCGGTTGGGTAACGGTGACGATTTTGTCTACCGGATACCGACCGGAAAGCAGAAACACGCCCATCATGATCAGGTGATCCAGGCGGACACACCAGGCGCTGTTCTCGGCCGCCTCCTGCTTTATCTGATACAACACGGCACCGGGGTGCCAGGCAGGATAGATGTCCGGGGCGGTATGGGTAATCTGATCCGCCACGGAACTGCCGATATTCCCAATACCTTCCAGACTGCTTTCCCGGCAGACCACGGCAATCCGATTTGAAAATTTGCGTAAAATCGCCATGCCCGCTTCAAAGGCGGTAATATTATTTTTAAGAATAATCTCCGGACGCGGCGAAAAAAGATCGCTTCCGTCCATGGCCACAATAATCATGGCCGGGGAGTGATCCGGATCGGCGAAATCCAGGGCAGGAAACTGACGAATGACCTGCCACAGGCCGCCCTTTTTCAATGTTGAGACGAGTGCATCCCGGGGCATCCCGGTGATGCCGTTCAAATCAACCGGATCATATTCCACATACTCATCTTCGGCCTCGGTTGCGATCACCACCTCCATCAGACGCCGCCGGGGGCCGTAAACAACCGTTTCCACCAGGCCGGTTCCCGGAGAGACATATTGTATGGTTGTATCCCGTTTATCCGTAAACAGCGCTTCGCCGGTTTTAACGCGCCGGCCCTCTTTAACCAGCAATTTGGGCCGGATATGCGGAATGTCCCCGGCACAACAGCCTAAACTGGACGGCAGTGCCAGTTCGGCACAGCTCAAATCGGGCTGTTCAGGCACATCCAGGTTAAACCCCCGGGAAATTTTTATTGTTTTCATTATAATTATCCCAATTTTTTATAACTGGCGGTGAACAGAAAAATTTAGATGTTCGTTACGAACGGATATCCGTAACAAAGCCCACTTCTTTTTTTTAAATTGTCATTGTAGCAGATACCGGCGCAAGATCAAATGGGTAAGCTGCAAGATTTTAACAGGCTAACAGTTTTTTTAATGATCGGCATAATTCGTTGAAATTGATATCAGGCGACAAGCAAGCTACATGTAATTTCCCTGGATTTCCTGCTTTATCCCTTGATTTTCCAGCATAGAAAGAATAGAAGAGAAATTCGATCTAATGAATATACCGGCCACAAAAAAGGATTGAGAAAAAATGGTTCAAAAAGATTTTGACAGCATACTCACCCAGAAATTTTTAGATGAGCTGTTACCGCCTGAAAGAAGTGATCAGTTTTTTGACGCGCTGTATGGTGATGCCTCGGAAGGTGCCTATGACATCAGGCTGGAACCTATCAGTATTTCCGGCAGCCGGATTGTCCTTGCCTTTAACCTGCAACGCCGGCCGGACAAATGCCTGGTATGCAGCCTGACATACGGGCTGCCCAATGTATTTACCCGGCACCCCCTGATTAACATCAAAGGCATGATTGAAAAAATCAAAGCAGCCGGAATTCCGGCAAAAAGCTGGCGTTTAGGAGATACCGAGGAAAATTCGGCGTCCCTTCATATTATCCCTTTGTACATTGACCTGGACTGATACCCAACGACAACGACAAAACCGCAGAATCCCGGAATAAAAAGACCTTTTGCCGCTCAATCAAACGGCAAAAGGTCTTTTTTGTTTAGACTCACACCCTGTGTTTGGGCGGAAATTTTTCTGCAACGCCGCAGGTGGGTGACGTTTCCTTCAAATACCCATTAAGCTTTGGGGAGGCTGGGAAAGGACTTATTCAGCGTCTTATTCCACTCATCCACTTTGGCTTTAATTTTTTTGAACACAGCACCCACATTGCCTTTGATGGTAATGCTTTCAATGGTATCGCCCTGGGTAATGCTGTTAACCACGCCCTGATCTTCCTGGCTGACAACCGCACCAAAGACTGTGTGCATACCGTCGAGATGGGGTGTGGGGCCATGGGTGATAAAAAACTGGCTGCCGTTTGTTCCGGGACCGGCATTGGCCATTGACAGGATGCCGGGCTTATCGTGTTTGAGATCTTTTTTAAATTCATCTTCAAATTCGTATCCCGGGCCGCCCATACCATTACCGTAAGGACATCCGCCCTGGATCATGAAATCGGAAATCACACGATGAAAGGTTAACCCGTTGTAATATTCGCGTTTGGCGAGGTTTGCAAAATTGCCGACGGTATAAGGCGTCTTATCTGCATAAAGCGTCAGATTAATGGTGCCTTTTGAAGTTTCCATAATTGCTGTCAAATCTGCCATGTTTTTCTCCTGAAAATTAAAATAAATTTATTTGAAATTAATATAAAATCGCCGGATGTCAAATATAAAAAAGAAAAAAGGACCAACCACTGCTCCCCAAAAGCGGCTTCGGCAGCCGGTAGGCGGCCCTTTATCCAAACCCTTTGAAAATCTAGAATATGTTGATAAAGTAAACAAGTTTAAAAAAAACAATTAACAAAAAATATTGTGAAAAAAATGATAGACGAACTTTTACCCCTGGATTTGACACCTGAAAAAGAGATCAGCCAGCGGATACAGACGCTGAAAGAAAAGATGAACCAGGCCGGTATAGACGGGGTATTCCTCACCCATAGACCGGATTATTACTACTTCAGCGGCTCGGCCCAGGATGCATGGCTCTATGTTTCCCTAAACCATGAGCCTATTTTATTTGTTAAAAGGTATCTTCCCAGGGCCGTTGCCGAAAGCCCCCTGACCCAGATTTTCCCGGTTCATTCCGTTACGGAAATCCCCCAGATCATCCAGGACAGTCACGGCGGTTTTGCAAAAACCATGGGCATCGCCTTTGACCTTGTTCCCGTCCGGGATTTCCAATTTTTCCAATCATTGTTTTTTGGTTGCGCCTGGCAGGATGCCACCCCGTTGGTCATGTCCTGCCGGGCAATAAAATCTGCCTATGAAATCAGGATTATGGAAAATGTGGCAAACATATCCTGCCGGGTGTTTGAATTTATCGCCGAGACCCTTGAGCCGGGAATCCGGGAAACAGACCTGGCCGGCCGCATTGAAGCCTTTGCCAGAACCCAGGGTCACTCGGGCCGTCTCCAGACCCGGCATTACAGATCCATTGGGTTTACCTTTCACATCATGGGTGGGGAAAGCGGCGGACAGTCAGGTGCCCTTGATTCTCCGGTATGCGGCACCGGCATGTACACCGCCTTTCCCTTTGGTGCAGGCTCCCGGGTGATTGGAAAAAATGATCCCGTACTCATTGACCTGGGTACCATGGCCTTTGGCTATCACATGGATGAATCCCGGATGTTTGTGGCCGGAAAACTGTCCGGACAGGCCGATGCAGCCGGCCAGACTGCCATTGACATTCTTTTCCATGTCAAGGAAGCCATGAAGCCCGGTGTTGCCATGAAAACGATTTTTCAAACGTCCGTAACCCTGGCTAAAAAGCTGGGATACGAGGAACAATTTTTAGGTCTTCCCGGATTAAAGTCCAAATTTTTGGGCCATGGCATCGGTGTTGAGCTGGTGGAAGACCCCATCATTGCAAAGGGTCGGAGCACAGTGCTTGAACCGGGAATGGTGTTTGCCGTGGAGCCCAAATTCATTTTCCACGACCGGTTTGCCGCAGGCGTAGAAAGTGTGATCCAGATAACGGAAACCGGCAGCCGTTTTATAAGCATCGCCCCCAACAAGGTGTTTATGGTCTAAATGTTTGGGTGCGGCTCTTTTGAAACATATGAAAGCCATGGTCATTAAAGGTGTTCAGGGTTGTTAGTCTTATTTTTATGCTGCTTTCCAGCAAGATAATTCATTTGTCAGTGACTATCTGATGTAAATTGCAAAAATTTCCTGGACAGCGAGTCATAATTCCGTTATGAAAGAATAGCGGGAGGTAGATGACATGCAAATCAAGCAACAAACCTTTTGTGGTCGAAAGTTTACCGGTAAAGAAATCGCATTAATCCAGGAAGTCGTTGCTACCTGTGGAGGCCTTAGCCGACGAGAACTGGCACATACCGTATGCGAACTTCTGGAATGGAAACGCCCTAATGATCGGCTAAAAGTCCGGGAATGTAGTGATTTTTTGGAGCTTTTAGAGGCCAAGGGAGCTCTAACCCTTCCTGAAAAGAAACAACAAACAAAGATCGTTTTTCACAAGAGTATTCCCCAAACACCCTGTAAGCAACCCCACAGCACTTTGCGTGGCAGCGTAGAAGAATTTACACCTCTTGAGATACAGCGGGTTCAGAATCGAGAGCAGAGGGATCTGTTTAAGGAACTCATCGGTCGCCATCATTACCTGGGATATGCAATGCCTTTTGGCGCCAGATTGCAGTATCTGATTTATGTAAACCGTCCCCATCGAGAAATTGTGGGGTGCATCCAGTTCTCAAGCCCTGCCTGGCGGATGCGTGCTCGCGATGAATGGATCGGTTGGACAGATGAAAGGCGTAAGGTCGCTCTACAAAAGGTGGTGAACAACAGCCGTTTTCTGATCCTTGCTCCCATCCAAAATTTAGCGAGCATGATACTGTCATGTAGTCTCCGGGAACTCAGAGATGATTGGGAACAGCAGTATGGTCTTAAACCCATGCTGGTAGAGACATTGGTGGATCGACAACAATTCCACGGTGGCTGTTATCGGGCATCGACCTGGATTGAGTTGGGGAAAACCACTGGTCGTGGGCGCATGGACCGATTCGGCAAACGTCATGGCGCTGATGTAAAAACCATATTAGTATATCCACTGGAAAAAGATGCTGTTCACCAACTCAGGGAGGGGATATGAATCCAGCGGTTTCCCTTTCTGCTGTGGAGCATTTACCTTCCCCCGTCATTGATCCGGGGCAAAAATGCTATGATGATATTGTCAATTTTCTTAATTCCAAGGAGAATCATTCAGTGAAACTCAGTGATTTGGAACAAGAACTTGAAAAACGAGGACGTGAGCTGATGCGCATCCTGCTTCAGGAACATTTAGACAAGCTCGGTCCCAGTCATTGTGAAGAGCCGGTCTGTGGAGCCGATGGCATTGTTCGACCGAAAGTGAGGCCACAGGATCGAAAAATCGAAACCGTATTTGGAACGGTATCGGAAAGTCGTGCCGGATATGGAAACAAGGGCGTGGCAAGTTTGCACCCGTTGGATGCCCGATTGAATCTTCCCCCAGAACTTTATTCCCTCGAACTTCGTCGCCGTGTGGCTGAAAACGCTTCAAAGAGTTCTTTTGACGAGACTGTCGAAACGATCAAGAAAACCACTGGAGCCGATATTCCCAAACGTCAGGTAGAAGAGTTAACACAGCGAGCAGCTCGGGATTTTGACGCATTTTATGAAATACGGCAATGCAGCCCGGCGGATGAGACAGTTACTGGTCCAATACTGGTAATCACCACCGATGGTAAGGGCGTGGTAATGCATGAGCAGGACCTGCGGGAACAAACCCGGAAAGCTGCCCGGAAACGAAAGCCTCAGATGGAAAGCCGGCTATCCAAAGGGGAAAAGAAAAATGCCAAGCGAATGGCAACCGTTGCCGCTGTATATACTATAGATACGTTTAAACGTACGCCCCAAGACTTGCTTCCGGGGAATGACAAGTCGAATACAAAAACAAGCCCTCACCCGGAACAAAAGCGTGTATGGGCAAGCCTTGAAAAATCAGCCGAGCAGGTCATTGCATCGGCCTTTTCTGAGGCCTCCCACCGTGATCCCAACCACGAAAAACATTGGGTTGCCTTAGTGGACGGCGAAAATCAACAACTACGAATCCTGAAACGTATGGCCAAAAGACAAAATGTGGCCCTTACGATCATTGTTGATATTATTCATGTTATTGAATACCTCTGGAAAGCTGGCAGGGCATTTCATCCCAAATCCGGCCCGGAGCTTGAAAAATGGGTCCAGTACCGCTTGGCTAAAGTACTCGATGGCAAGGCCGGATTGATGGCAGGGGGGATGCGTAGAAGTGCTACATTAAAAAAATTTACAGACAAACAACGTAAACCTGTAGAAGCCTGCGCAACGTATTTGAAAAATAAAGCACCGTACCTTGAATACCATCATTATCTTGACCTTGGCCTCCCTATTGCCACAGGAGTTATTGAGGGCGCATGTCGTCATCTTGTAAAGGACCGAATGGATATAACTGGTGCCAAATGGCGGTTGTCCAGTGCTGAAGCAGTGTTGCGTCTGCGTGCCTTGCGGAGTAGTAACGATTTTGATGAGTATTGGAATTTTCATGAAGCCTGCGAATACGAACGTAATCACCGGGCTCTTTATCAACATGGTGAGGTTCCGGCTACAAAGCTACCAAAACCTTCACCGAAACGACGGGGGCATCTAAAAGTGATCAAGTAATGCTGGCAAAGAATGGCAAATATCATGACTACCAGCTTTGGTCAGACATGTCGTAAAAGAGCCGCACCCTAAATGTTTCCCCGTTCTTGGGCCATGGTTAGATAGGTCTCAAATGTGTTTTCAGGCGGATCATATTGATCCGCCTCCTGCTTTTTAACCAAGGCAACGGCCCCGGACGGACAGACCGGCACACACACCCCGCAGCCGATACACCGATCCAAATTTACCGTTGCCACAGATTCTTCCATAAAAATGGCATCCATATGGCACCGGTCCATACAATTCTCACACCCCACGCATTCATCCGCATCAACCTGGACAAAATAGTTGGAGTGCACGGCCTTTGCCGGGTGTTCAAGCTTTTTCAAGTTTCCCAACACCTGGCAGCAGCATCCGCAGCACATGCAGATATTACCGGGATCCTTTGCATTGCCCGGTTGAAGGACAAGTCCTGCCTGACGCCCCTTTTCAAGAAGGCTTAAAGCTTCCGGCACATCAATGGCCCGTCCCAGGCCGTTTCCTTCATAATAGTAGGCCCCGGAGCCAAAGGTGAGACACACCTCCATGGGATAGTCACAGGTTTGACCGACCATGCCATGCTCCTTGCGGCAGATACAGTCACTGACCACAATTTTCTTTTGTTTGGCAATAATCTCTTCGGCGGTCTCATAGGGCATGGTGGCCAGATCCACCGTCACTGATTTTGACACGGGAATGACACGCAACTGCTTGGTTTTATATTTGACCCAACTTTTTTTCATATACTGGGGCAGATATTCATTCACATCCTTGATCAGATCCCTGTTGAGCCGGTTCAGATTAAATTCCCAGATACCGATCACAAACTGTATGGCCATGTACGACGGGGAGTCATCTTTGCCGCTCCTGAAAATCAGCCCTTTTCTGGACATCTCCATGAGCGTATGCCCCAAGATTTCCGGATCCATGGACAGACGGTCGGCAATCACCGGCACAGGTTCCGGCCACATGTTCAACCCAAGCACAATGACGGCCTCATCTTGGGTAAAAAGCCGTTTGAGAATGTTCACCTCAACACCGGAATCTGTTGACGGGAAACCCGCCGGCATTTTATCCAGATGCAGGGCCAGTTTTTTATAAATATCGGTCATGGTCCCCCCCATGGGAAATTAAATTTGATTTTATAAACTTTTACCTGTTCAAGGATAAAATTGAAAGAAGCTAGTTTTTTTGTATTCAATTAGTGTATAGTCCGCGAATAAAAATTAAACTAAACAAAGAGATCTGAAATGATAATCATCAACACCCTGTTCCCCCTGCTGGCCATGATGGCATTGGGCTATGGCCTCAAACGCCAGGGAATGACGTCCGGGGAATTTTTAAAAACCCTTGATCGACTGGTGTACTATATTTTCTTCCCGGTCATGCTTTTCTGGAAAACCGCCAAACCCACCGGATCGGATACATCCGGCGCAGGACTCCTTCTGGCCGTTCTTGTGACGGTCTGCCTGGCATCCGTGATCTCATATGTTTACATCCGCAAAACAAAAATGGCGGACAAGGACGTTGGATCATTTTTCCAGGCCTCGTTCCGATTCAACACCTATATCGGTATGGCCACGGTCCTGACGGTTCTCGGAGAAGAGGGGGTGAGGCTTTTCAGCATTCTGATCGGATGCCTGATTCCTGTCATCAACGTCTTTTCGGTCTGCGTGCTGATATGGCATTCGGGCCGGACCCCGTCCATGGGGCAGCGTCTATGGCTTTTATTGCGGGCACTGATCTCCAATCCGCTGATCATTGGATGTGCCGCGGGCCTGCTTTTATCCGGTACCGGATATCGCCTGCCCGCTTTTATCGATAACTTCCTTGCCCTGACCGCCTCCATGACCCTGCCCCTTGCCCTGATCTCCATGGGGGGCACCCTTACGTTTTCAGGCATTTCAAGGCATTGGCCCAATGCCCTGGCGGCTGCGGCCATCAAACTGATGATCATGCCTGTCACAGGATATATTATGCTGAACCTGTTTTCCGTATCGGATACGGCATTCAGGACAGGCATGATCTATTTCAGCCTGCCGACCTCCACGGCCATTGCCGTATTGTCAGCCCAGTTGAATTCAGATGTGGAACTGGCTTCCACAGCAGTGATGGTGTCAACATTACTCTCCTTTATTTCACTGTCCGTGGCGCTGATTTTATAGAAATCGAAAAGAAGTAAAACAGCTTTGCCGGGACCAACAAAGCAGGACGGTATTTAAGGACTACGCTTTATTTGATGATTTACAATTTAAAATTTGCAGGGTGGTGTTCTTAAAAGAATCTGCAACTTCCTGGATGAGCTTGGGATCATCCAATGAATTTTTCACAATACCGAAGCCTTCGGACAGGGCAAAAATCTGGGCCGAGGCTCTCTTTTTATTTTCTACACTGGCAAGCCCTGTTTTTTCCCAGCCTGCGATCTCTTCAATGCCGAATTCAATGAATTTAAGCATCATATCCCGGATTCTTTCCCTGATATTCTCATCCCTGAATCCCATGGCATAACAGGACCAGAACACGGCATCCCGCTGGGGCCAGGTGCCCCGGGCGTCAAAAAGGATTTCCAGCAGGGTATCCATGCGCTCCTTGGCACTGGTGAGTGTCTCCAGTTCCTTGAGATAATTATTCATGGAGGTCTCATAAAGGAAATCCACCATTTCCATGATCAGGCCTTCCTTGCTCTTGAAGTAATGAATGAGCAGGCCCGAATTGACGCCCATGCGTTTTGCGATTTTACCGATGGTCATACCTTTAAAGCCTTCTTCTTCCACAACCTTGTAGGTATGTCTCAGTATTTCAGGTTTTCTGATATGAGATATGCTTTTTCTTCCCATAAATTATTTTGCCTATTTTTATTGTTTATATGCTAATCAATTTATAATATATAAGGGTGCAATCTTTTTTGTCAATTTTTATTGCAGTTAGCTTCTCTTTTATGTTTTATCAACACAAGCATTAAAACGTTTTTAAGCATTCAAATCTGCAACAGGAATAAAACAAGCTATGAAAATCTTAGTAACAAACGACGACGGATACCAGGCCCCGGGCATCCGGGCCCTCTTTAATGCCCTGAAATCGGATCATGAGGTAGTTCTGGCGGCCCCGGACATGGAGAAAAGTGCCGTCGGCCACGGCATCACCCTGCATACACCCCTGAAACACCAGAAGGTGCGCCTGGGACACAACGATTATGGCCATGCGGTTGCCGGCAACCCGGCCGACTGCGTCAAGCTGGCCCTGTTTGATATCTGTGGGCAGACACCGGATCTTGTCATCTCAGGCATCAATGCCGGGTCCAACACCGGCGTAAACATCAACTATTCCGGGACCGTAGGCGCAGCCCGGGAAGCGGCCATTAACGGCATTCCCGCCATTGCCGTCTCCATCCAGTACGGAGATGACATGGACTTTCAGGGGATGGCCGGCTACACGGCCTCCATTCTGGAGAAAGCCATGGCCCTGGATCTTCCACCCGGGATTTTTTTGAACATCAATGCGCCGGCCATTCCCTTTGACCGTATCGCCGGAACAAAGGTGACATCCCAGGCGGACAATAACCTGATCAGCATGTTCGATCGCCGCCGGAATCCCCGGGACCTAACATACTACTGGTACGCCGGCATGAAGCAGACAAATGCCAGTGAAGGTTCCGACGACGGTGCGCTGCTTGAAAACTGTATCTCCATCACACCGCTGCAATGCGACATGACTGCCCATGCCGCCATGGATATGATCGCAAAGGCTGATTTTTAAATGACAACTACAGATAACAATTCGGCTGAAGCGCCTGAATTTCAGGCATCCAGGGTCACCACCATCGCATTTGCACACTTTGTCCATGATATTTACACAAGTTTTCTGGCCCCCCTGCTGCCCCTGATCATTGAAAAGCTGTCCATTACCCTGAGCCAGGCCGGCCTTTTATCCACGGTCATGCAGATCCCGTCCCTGGCCAACCCGTTCATTGGTCTGTTTGCCGACAACAAAGGGCTGGCACGATGGCTGGTGATCCTGGCCCCGACCCTGACCGCCATTCCCATGAGCTTCATCGGCATTGCCCCGTCCTACGGCATGCTGCTGGTCCTGGTCTTTGTGGCCGGGATTTCTGTATCCCTGTTCCATGTCCCTGCCCCGGTAACGGTGGCAAGGTATTCGGGCAAATTCAAAGGCAGGGGCATGAGTTTTTTCATGACCGGCGGCGAGCTTGCAAGGACAATGGGACCCATCCTGGCCGTGGCGGCGGTATCTTACCTGGGACTGGCCCGGTTCCATTTTGTTCTGGCCCTGGCTCTGGCCACCTCCGTGCTGTTGTTCATCACCCTAGAGCCCGTCCAAAAGTCGGTCAAAACCAAACGGCGTGGATCGTTAACCCATGCCTATAAAGAGATCCGGCATGTGCTCAATCCCCTGGCGGGCATCCTTTCTGCCCGGGCCATGATGCACGGTTCCATGGGGATGTTTTTAACGGTGTATGTGGAACAGGCCACAGGTTCTTTGTGGCTGGGCGGCACGGCACTGACCCTGTATGAGTCCATGGGTGTTGCAGGCATCCTTTCCGCAGGGACCCTGTCCGACCGTTTAGGGCGAAGACGAGTGTTATTCTGGGCGTTGGCTGTAGCCCCCGTAACCATTTTATTATTTGCCACAACCACGGGGGTGATCCAGATCGTTTCGCTTTTGATAACAGGGTTCACCGTATTGTCAACCACCCCTGTCATGCTGGCCCTGGTCCAGGAGAATGCCAAGGAGAGCCCGGCAGCCGCCAATGGCCTTTTCATGATGCTCTCCTTTGCCGTAAGATCCATAGCTGTTGTGGTGGCAGGGGCCCTTGCAGACGCATTCGGCCTGGACATGATGTTTATCATATCCGCCCTGGCAGGTTTCACGGCAATTCCGTTTCTAATCAGATTAAAAAAATAAGGGATATACCATGTTAAAAACTAACAAAGATAAAGTAGTTGAAATGTTTCTGGCCTGCAAGCCCGGCATGCCCCGGGCCGGGGCCGGATGGAAAGTGGACCACAAAGGCAATCCCTTTCTTCTGCCCGGCATCGGCGGCATCACCCTCAATGTCCAGGCCGGGGATTCGGCCTTCGGCCTGGCTGGAGACCATATCGAGCCCGGGGTTTCCTGCACGGCCAATATGGAAAAGCCCAATGATTTTCCCAACAATACCCTGCAACTGTTCTCCTGTGTGGGCAACCTGGCAAAGATCATCTCCGGGGATGCCCAAGGCGACACCGGTGTGGTCATCGGTCACCACGGAGGTTCCGAACATGTGATCGTGGAATTCCCTAAAAAGACCAAGGAAAAGATGAGCTATGACGACAAAATCATGATCCGGGCCAAAGGCCAGGGACTGGCCCTGACCGATTATCCTGATATCAAGCTGTTCAACCTGGACCCCGAACTGCTGGAAAAGATGAATATTGTGGAAACCGGTTCAGGGACCCTCCAGGTGCCGGTGACCACCATTGTCCCGGCGCCCTGCATGGGGTCGGGGGTTGGTCGGGCCCATGTGGGGGCAGGCGATTATGATGTCATGACTTCGGACCCGGCAACCGTAAAAAAATACAATCTGGATAAAATCAGGTTTGGGGATTTTGTGGCCCTCATGGACCATGACAACTCCTATGGCAGGGCCTATGTCCAGGGCGCGGTCTCCATCGGTATTGTAGTGCACTCCGACTGCCTGCTGGCCGGTCACGGTCCCGGCGTCTCCACGCTGTTGACCTGTGCAACCCCGCAGATAGAACCTATAATTAACCCTGCTGCCAATATCGCCGATCTTCTGGGTATCGGCAGCGCGGCCGGCGGAGACGAATGACCATAAAACATGTAATCAGTATATACCTGGTCTGGGGATTTGGGACACTTGGCTTCCAATTCCTGGGCCGGATAGTGCCGGAAACGGCCCGGGCCGGGTTTGACTATATTATCATTGTGGGGCTTATTGCCTGCCTGGCCTGGATGACCCGAATTTATCAGCGACAGGTTGAACCGGCCATCGGCACAAACACGCCCCGGCGCCTGACCTGGTTAGGCGCCTTGACGCTGATCTTTATACTTCTCTACCTGCTTGTGGACCAGGCAGATCTGAGAAGCAATGTCATCACCGCTTTGTCAACGGCTACCCTGGTCCTTTTCGCCTGTGTGGCGGGCCACTGGCTGGTCACGCCTTTGAAACGCCCTTCCGAATTTATTCCCATCGGCATGGCCGTGGCCCTGTCCGATATATTCAGTGTTTTTTCAGGCCCCACCCGCAACTTCGCAGAAGATATTTCCGACTATTACCAAGGAGGCATGGCAGGCCCTGCCCCCCTGGTGGATTATCTCCTGGTCAAAATGCCCATACCCGGCAATGATTATTTCATGCCCGTATTCGGCATCTCCGACTGGATCGTGTTAGCCATACTGTCTGCAGGCGCGCTTCGCTTCGGCATGGATGACAACCTGTTCAGCCTTGCCGGATCAACACAACGTCAAAACAAATCCCGACTCTTTTTCCCTGTGGGAGCCATCGGTCTGATTTTCTCCATTGTGATCGCAAGATCCGTGAACCTGTATCTTCCGGCCCTGCCGTTTATTGTCATTTTTTTTCTTGTAACCATGGCAGTAAAATATCCTGTAATTAGAAAACTTGGGCCAGAAGAAATCCGGGCCATGATTTTTGTTTGCATCCTGATGGGTTTGCTTATGTCCCTATTTACCGTTTTAAAGAACGGCAGCGGCCCCGGTTAATTTTTTTTTGCAAAAGGACCGTCCAATGAAAAATCCCAGGCTTCTAAACACCATATTATTTTCCTTATTATTTTACAGCCTGAACTCATATGCAGGCAGTCAGATATCGATACCTGTTTTACATAGCCCCGGGGGACCGCCCATTGGCTATGTAAATGATTTTTCAAACCTTGAAACCATAGAAAAAAACAACGAATGGTCAAAGGTGATTATCAAAGGGTGGATCAGGTCTCCTTTAATGCCCGAAGACCAAACGCTAAAACCGGAAGGCTTTGTTCCAGGCATTATATCCCTGGATGAAATTCAACGGCATTCCCAAAGCCACAATGCGCCGGTGGTGCTGTGGGATGTTGTGTTTGTCAAAATGAACAAAGCCAGAATGAAGACATTTGCACCGGATGGTACCGAATATATGTGGTGCTGGGGACCGGGCGGAGAGACCAACAACCTCACCGTATTGTTTAATAAACTCAACTTTCGGGTTTAAAAATTACCAGCTAACTTTCGATTTTCTACAAAACCGAATTGCTGGAGGGTTGTTCCCATAACAGCATCAAAAAATGCCGTTGCGGTCTTCTCACAATAGTCACCGATTTTTTTCAATTGGTCACCGGCAATAATCATTATTCTGTAAAGAGCTTCCACAAAAGATAGATCGGCGACCTCATCGCAGCAGGCATAGAATAATTCTCCGAAGGTCCTGTCATCGGTTTGGGTTCGATTTTGATAGGCCAAAAACATATATCGCATGAAAACAATAGTGGTGTGGGCTACCAGGGCATCATAGTCCCGGCATTGCATCTCTTTTGCCAGCTTCAGATGCTGTTTTGCCATTTTGAAAAACACCTCAATATCCCAGCGTTTACCATAAATTCTAACGATGTCTTCATTTGACAATGCAAGGTCTGTGGAGAGTAACACCAGCCAGTCCTTTTTGCGCCGGTCGCGCACGAAAACAAGCCTGGCAGATAATCCACCCTTCAATGTAACAACGGTACTTGCCAAAATTTTTGCCCGACCACGGCGCTTTTTTAGCTGCCGGTAGATCGCTTTCACATCCACCCAACGGCCATTGAATTCATAATGAATTTTTGACGTTTTTTTCACCATACCCACAACATTAATGTATTTGCTCAATGCTGTGACTGTGGCGGGCATCATAAACCAGCTGTCCATCAATATATGTTTTGCACGAACGCCAGTTGCCAGAACTCGCTTAACCATGGCTTCCAGGTTCTCGGGAGCTGTAATTGTAGCCTCTTGCCTTCGTCTCCATGCACTGCATCTTTTATCCATGATTTTTTGATTTTCACAAAGACGCTTTTTGGCATCTGATGAGGACAGAAGACAAAAATCTAAGGGCAGACAACTGGCTCCATCTGACCAGCAGAGCGTCAGCATTCGGAATCCCTTGATAAATTTACCCGTGCTGTGATCCCATACCCTTGAAAGAAGCTCTACTTTTTTTGATCGAGAACGGTCATAAGGGCTATCGTCAACGATCAGGACCGATTCACGATTTTCATCGGTCAATCGATCGAAAAACTGGTACAGTTTGATACCAACAGACAAAAGTAAGCGCCTCCAGTTAGAGTGCCTTCCCTTAAGAACTTCATATGCAGCGTCTTTACCAAATGACACGTCGTCATTGATTACAATTCCCCTAAAGAAATCTTTTTGCAGGAATGGTAATGTAAATATAGCCATAATCAATGAACGAACACTATACCCATGACGTTTTCGGACACCACATCGGTGCAAAGATGTAGCAATGGAAAATTTGCTGAAAAAGTCATCAATTTTGCCTAAAATCTGAATGTCCGTTTGAGTTTTTGTTTCAATATTGGTATGTATCATGTGAGCCCTTACTGTTTGATATTATTGTATTTTTTGACGAATTTATTATATATCAAACAGCTGGGCTCTACAAGTTTTTATGTTATAAATTCAATTAGTTGACAGGATCGGTGGTCTGTTTCAATGAATCCCGAAAGTTGAGTTAATAAAGAAGAAGACCGGGGAAACTTCCGGCAAATGAAAAAATTTGAAAAATCGACATTATATCTAAGATTAAAATCCCCAAACGGCGGATTCAGCGAGGGACCGGTTTTTGAATATGCCGGCCGCCTCAAATCAAAACCGGCATCCCAAAGGGATATCCACCATCCGTCCGGCATTGCCCCCCCCTCCACGTTAACAATTGTTGAAGAAAAACCGTTACCGGACAGGGAAGGGCTTTTCCCAATGCCGATGATCGTCACGGCTCACAACACCCTGGTACGGACCGGGCCAGGGAAAGACTACCGGTATTTGGTTGGAAAAAAAAAGGGGGATATTGTCTTTGCCATAAAACAAAAAGGGGAATGGAATAAAATTCAACTTTCGGAATCCACAAGCGGATTCATCCATTCGGGGCTGTTAGAACCCTTTGCGCCTTCAAGCCAGGTACAATAATCAATCACGCGAATTTTACAAGCGCAGAAAAACAATACCCAATGGTCCGAAGTGTTTTGATGGGGGCATCTTTGCCTGTTTCATCCCGGATCTTACTGCGCAGGCGGGTAATCATCACATAAAGGGCTCGCTCGCCATAGGTGCCGGTTGCCTCATAGTTAAGCGCCTTTAAAAACACGCTCCGGCATACTGCGTTCGGATATTCCTGGACCAAAACCCTGACAAAATCGGACTCTTTTACCGTCAGATCAATTGCTCTGCCAATGGGGTTTGAAAGTACCAATTGCGCGGCATTGAATTCCCATTCCCCAAGGGCCTCATCCTCACTATTTTGAATTTCGGCCTTGCCCAGGCGGTTCAGCAAATTGTTGATTGATGCCTCAAGCTCCCTGATGTGAACGGGTTTTACAAAATAATAATCCGCCCCGCACTCATACCCCTTAACCTTATCATTGATTGTATCCCTTGCCGTCATCACAATGATTCCCAACTGGGTGTTTTCACGAAGATGATGAACAATCTCAAATCCGGATTTGTCGGGCAGGTTAATATCTATAATTGCAACATCAATTTTATATCAAAGACTGGATAAGTTGCTCAAATTTTTCAAACTTTGTTGTGGGCTGAGCCCGTCAAATGATATGTCAGGCCCGCCCGCAGCTGTTATAAAGGCAGCCTGACAACAACCTTTGTTCCTTTTCCCAATTTGGAGGAAATACTGACATTGCCGCCATGTTGCTCCACCACCTTTTTTACAAGATAGAGCCCGACACCGGCACCTGGGATTTCCCGAACAGAACCAGCACGGTAATATTTTTCAAAAATACGGTGCAGTTCATCTTTATGAATACCGATACCATTGTCCTTGATACGTATGACTGCGTTATCCTGGGTTTTATCAAGAAAGATTTCCACCGCGGCCTTATGTTTAGAATATTTGCAGGCATTGCTAAGTATATTTCCAATGGCAATCCCCATCATATCGGGATCCGCTTTCATAAAAATCCGGGTTGAGTCAGAATGAAACACAATCTCATTTTCCGGCGCCCTGTCTTGGGCATATTCTATGGCTGTTAAAATAATATTATTCAAATCCACAGCTTCAAGATGGGATGAAATTCCCTTTTCTGAAATCCGCTTTTCATGCAGGGCTGTATTAAAAATGTCCACCAGCCTTTCCGAAGATTTTTTTAAATCATCCAACTGCGGTTTGACACTTGGATATACGGCCCCGGGCAGCTTCATCTCCATAAGCTCAATACTTGAAATAATTACCGACATGGGTGTACGGTACTCATGGGAAATCATATCTATGAAATTGACATTTTGTTTAACAGCCTCCCTTTGGGCGGCCAATGCCTTTTGAGCCCGTTTTTTTTCTATATTTAAACTGCGATTCCAAAAAGCAATGCCGGTAAGAACAAACAAAGAAGCGGCAGCACCCCCCCACACCAGCGTGTAGTTGATTCCTTTTTCATATTTAACAGAGATCCATTTATCCAGAATTTTTTTCTTCTCTGCGTCGCCGATACTGCCGACCACTTTCTGTAGAATCCGGGCCAGTAACTTATTCTCTCGTCTGGTGGCCATACAGAATTCTTCATTGAACGTAACTACTCGCCCCAATCGGAATCGACGTCGGGAACTTCGCTGGCCAAAGCCAGCTGAATGGCAACCAGCGGATTCACCCCTTTGTTTGCCATGGTTTGCAGATAACTCGGAATCCGACAATAAGCATCGGCATATCGTTGGTGTCTAAAACACCCTGATACTTTCTGTTTAACCTTTGCCATTCGAAGATCACGCTCTGCCCGGTTATTGGTGAAAGGAACATATGGCTCCTTGGCAAACAGCAAAACAGCAGTTTCATGTTCTTTCAGCCTTTCCCAAAGGTTGTGGGCATCTGACTTGGCCATTTTACCACGTTTGCCTTTTGGTTTCGGCGGGATTTCCGGCAGCTCTTTATCTCCTCGTGTAAGAATGTTGCGGTAACGCTTCTGCAAATTCGCGTATTCTTTCTTTGTAAGACATTTATCTTCTCGTTTGGCTATTTTCCGGCAAGTCTCCTGCAACAATTTTTGCTTATTGCGGGCCCACCTGTACTGATTGGAATCGACAATCGCCTCCTTACCCCGCTTTCGATGAAGTAGCTTTAGCGTGATTCCTCCGGAAGAATACACATGTATCCAGTGATTTTTTCGATTCACCCGGAAGGATGTCTCATCAACATGAATGGATGGAGCCTGAAGGATACTCTCAATTGATTTGGCTTCCCATTGTTCAAGTGCTTGGTAAAGCCGCCAGACAAATTTGAGAAGGGTCGCTTCAGAAATAACCGCCCCGATCATGGCGGAAATCTGTTTTTGAACCCGGTTAAGGGCAACCATCTGGCTGATGATCAAGTGGATGGCGAATGCCTTGAGCCCAGTTCCGTATTGTAAGGGGCCAGGCATATCCTCAGGAAAGTCTGCCTTTACCTCCGCGGCACAGTTGGGGCATTGTTTGATTTGGGTGCGGCTCTTTTGAAACATATGAAAGCCATGGTCATTAAAGGTGTTCAGGGTTGTTAGTCTTATTTTTATGCTGCTTTCCAGCAAGATAATTCATTTGTCAGTGACTATCTGATGTAAATTGCAAAAATTTCCTGGACAGCGAGTCATAATTCCGTTATGAAAGAATAGCGGGAGGTAGATGACATGCAAATCAAGCAACAAACCTTTTGTGGTCGAAAGTTTACCGGTAAAGAAATCGCATTAATCCAGGAAGTCGTTGCTACCTGTGGAGGCCTTAGCCGACGAGAACTGGCACATACCGTATGCGAACTTCTGGAATGGAAACGCCCTAATGACCGGCTAAAAGTCCGGGAATGTAGTGATTTTTTGGAGCTTTTAGAGGCCAAGGGAGCTCTAACCCTTCCTGAAAAGAAACAACAAACAAAGATCGTTTCTCACAAGAGTATTCCCCAAACACCCTGTAAGCAACCCCACAGCACTTTGCGTGGCAGCGTAGAAGAATTTACACCTCTTGAGATACAGCGGGTTCAGAATCGAGAGCAGAGGGATCTGTTTAAGGAACTCATCGGTCGCCATCATTACCTGGGATATGCAATGCCTTTTGGCGCCAGATTGCAGTATCTGATTTATGTAAACCGTCCCCATCGAGAAATTGTGGGGTGCATCCAGTTCTCAAGCCCTGCCTGGCGGATGCGTGCTCGCGATGAATGGATCGGTTGGACAGATGAAAGGCGTAAGGTCGCTCTACAAAAGGTGGTGAACAACAGCCGTTTTCTGATCCTTGCTCCCATCCAAAATTTAGCGAGCATGATACTGTCATGTAGTCTCCGGGAACTCAGAGATGATTGGGAACAGCAGTATGGTCTTAAACCCATGCTGGTAGAGACATTGGTGGATCGACAACAATTCCACGGTGGCTGTTATCGGGCATCGAACTGGATTGAGTTGGGGAAAACCACTGGTCGTGGGCGCATGGACCGATTCGGCAAACGTCATGGCGCTGATGTAAAAACCATATTAGTATATCCACTGGAAAAAGATGCTGTTCACCAACTCAGGGAGGGGATATGAATCCAGCGGTTTCCCTTTCTGTTGTGGAGCATTTACCTTCCCCCGTCATTGATCCGGGGCAAAAATGCTATGATGATATTGTCAATTTTCTTAATTCCAAGGAGAATCATTCAGTGAAACTCAGTGATTTGGAACAAGAACTTGAAAAACGAGGACGTGAGCTGATGCGCATCCTGCTTCAGGAACATTTAGACAAGCTCGGTCCCAGTCATTGTGAAGAGCCGGTCTGTGGAGCCGATGGCATTGTTCGACCGAAAGTGAGGCCACAGGATCGAAAAATCGAAACCGTATTTGGAACGGTATCGGAAAGTCGTGCCGGATATGGAAACAAGGGCGTGGCAAGTTTGCACCCGTTGGATACCCGATTGAATCTTCCCCCAGAACTTTATTCCCTCGAACTTCGTCGCCGTGTGGCTGAAAACGCTTCAAAAGAGATCTTTTGACGAGACTGTCGAAACGATCAAGAAAACCACTGGAGCCGATATTCCCAAACGTCAGGTAGAAGAGTTAACACAGCGAGCAGCTCGGGATTTTGACGCATTTTATGAAATACGGCAATGCAACCCGGCGAATGAGACAGTTACTGGTCCAATACTGGTAATCACCACCGATGGTAAGGGCGTGGTAATGCATGAGCAGGACCTGCGGGAACAAACCCGGAAAGCTGCCCGGAAACGAAAGCCTCAGATGGAAAGCCGGCTATCCAAAGGGGAAAAGAAAAATGCCAAGCGAATGGCAACCGTTGCCGCTGTATATACTATAGATACGTTTAAACGTACGCCCCAAGACTTGCTTCCGGGGAATGACAAGTCGAATACAAAAACAAGCCCTCACCCGGAACAAAAGCGTGTATGGGCAAGCCTTGAAAAATCAGCCGAGCAGGTCATTGCATCGGCCTTTTCTGAGGCCTCCCACTGTGATCCCAACCACGAAAAACATTGGGTTGCCTTAGTGGACGGCGAAAATCAACAACTACGGATCCTGAAACGTATGGCCAAAAGACAAAATGTGGCCCTTACGATCATTGTTGATATTATTCATGTTATTGAATACCTCTGGAAAGCTGGCAGGGCATTTCATCCCAAATCCGGCCCGGAGCTTGAAAAATGGGTCCAGTACCGCTTAGCTAAAGTACTCGAAGGCAAGGCCGGATTGATGGCAGGGGGGATGCGTAGACGTGCTACATTAAAAAAATTTACAGACAAACAACGTAAACCTGTAGAAGCCTGCGCAACGTATTTGAAAAATAAAGCACCGTACCTTGAATACCATCATTATCTTGACCTTGGCCTCCCTATTGCCACAGGAGTTATTGAGGGCGCATGTCGTCATCTTGTAAAGGACCGAATGGATATAACTGGTGCCAAATGGCGGTTGTCCAGTGCTGAAGCAGTGTTGCGTCTGCGTGCCTTGCGGAGTAGTAACGATTTTGATGAGTATTGGAATTTTCATGAAGCCTGCGAATACAAACGTAATCACCGGGCTCTTTATCAACATGGTGAGGTTCCGGCTACAAAGCTACCAAAACCTTCACCGAAACGACGGGGGCATCTAAAAGTGATCAAGTAATGCTGGCAAAGAATGGCAAATATCATGACTACCAGCTTTGGTCAGACATGTCGTAAAAGAGCCGCACCCAAATTAATACATTATATTTTTCATGGATTTTATTCTGATTATTATATATAAGGCCCTGGGAAAAAACAACATGCAGCAAATTTTTGTAATGTTTTGTAATATTATTTGCCTTGCAGACGCCTTGCAAAGACGATACGAAGTTATTATAACAGCCACGGGCTGAGCTGATGTATCAACACCCAAACCCAGCCCACAACAAAGTTTGAAAGATCTGAGTAACTGACCCGGACTTTCTTATAACAGCCATGGGCTGACCTGACATATCAGCACGAAGGACAGCCCACAACGAAGGTTGAAAGAACTCAGTAACTTACTGAGCTCTTTCATATAAACGGCCATGGGCCGACCGGGTCTATCAGCACCCAGGCACGCCCCACAACAAAACATCAAAGCGACTTAGTAACTTATTGATTCTTTCATATAAACATCCCCCGGGATCACAGAGATGGAGCCTGCATGAGTCTAAAAATCATAGATATGAAACCACAAAAAGAATTCTGGACATAGAACTTTCTGTGCTTTATGAAAAAATTGCCGCAGGGCAATACCCTTCGCTGACCTGAAAAGAAGGACAGCCCACAACGAATGAAAGAACTCAGTAACTTACTGAGCTCTTTCATATAAACGGCCATGGGCCGACCGGGTCTATCAGCACCCAGGCACGCCCCACAACAAAACATCAAAGCGACTTAGTAACTTATTGATTCTTTCATATAAACATCCCCCGGGATCACAGAGATGGAGCCTGCATGAGTCTAAAAATCATAGATATTGAAACCACAAAAAGAATTCTGGACATAGAACTTTCTGTGCTTTATGAAAAAATTGCCGCAGGGCAATACCCTTCGCTGACCAAAAGAAATAACAAAAGCTACTATTCAGTCCACGACCTTGACACCATATTAAATAACCGGAAAAAACAGATCGCCACCTTCATGAATATTAAAGGGGGTGTCGGTAAAACCACATTATCCACAAATATGGCTGCAGGTTTGGCGCTCTCGGGCAAGAAAGTACTATTTCTTGACTTTGATCCCCAGGCAAACGGTACAATAATTGTGAGCGGCAGGGACGATTTTGAAAAATCATTCTACAACTACCTGACAGGAGAAAAAGTACTGTCGGATTTAATATGCGATACCCAGATAGACAATCTAAAAATCATCCCTTCAAACATGATCTTATTCAATTTTAATACAGCCAAATACGATCTTGCAACCCTGGGAAAATTTGAAGCGGACCTGGATGAGGTCAAAAACAATTTTGATATCATTATTATCGACACCCCGCCCTCAACGTTCGGCCTCCTGGCTGTTCTGGGCGTGATCGTTTCCACGGATATCTATATCTGTGTGGAGCCTGGGTCCCTAAGCCTGGAGAACATGGATATCATTTTTAAAGAAATTGCGGCATTAAAACGTATCTTGGACCAAGAACCGACCGTAAAAGTACTGTTAAATAAACTTGACAACCGTACTAAGATCTCCGGTGAAAGCAATAAACTTCTCCAAAGCACCTTTAATGATAGAATGGCAGACAGTACCATCCGCATCAACACCAAGTTCATTGAAGCCTCAGCCAATTATCAATCCATTTTTGAGCACCACTTGAAAAGTGCTGAAGATATTATAAAACTGATCATAGAATTCAGGTGGGGGGTATAATGGGCTTTGGCGACCAGTTCAAGGAATCTTTTGGCGAAAAAATGCTGAACAGCATCATCTCACAGGATGACATTAAAAACATCCCTTTGTCCCAAATCGATTTCGATGACACCCAATTTGAGTACCGGATCATCAGGGATCTTGCGCCACTGGTAGAATCGCTTAAAAAAGACGGTCAAAAAATCCCGGCGATGGTACGAAAAAAACAAAACAAATACCAGCTGATCTGCGGATTCAGGCGCGCCCGGGCACTGCAAAAAATCGGTACTCCCAACATCAAGGCCTTTGTCTATGATACGATTTCCGACCAGGAAGCCCACCGCATATCCATTATAGAAAATGAAGAGCGAAAAAACCTCAATGATATTGACCGGGCCAATGCCATTGTGAAATTAAAAAAAGAATCATTTAAAATTGATGAGATCATACACATTACAGGGCTTTCCGAACGCTCCATACACGATATCGCCAAACTGCTGGAGACCCCGGAGATCATTCAAAAAAATATAGAACGGCTTGGACGCTCAAAAGCAATCCTCATCCATCGCCACAGGGAACTGTTCCCGTCCGTTGACACATTCAATGCGTTTGTTGTCAGTGCTGTGGAAAAAGAGATGTCCCGCAGAGAAATTCAAAATCATTGTAACCGATTGAAAACCGTACCCCGTAAAGAGCAATCAAAACAAGCCCCGATGACCTTTAACTTTCCACTCCCGTCGAACATCAGCTCCCGAAAAGGCGGTATCGTTATGACGGCCGAGACCAAATCAGACCTTATTGACACGCTTGAAAATTTTCTTGAATTACTGAGAAAAGAAACTTGATAACGGCCAAGGGCCGGCCTAACCCATCGCCACCCAGGCCCAGCCCCAACAAAGCGGAAAAAATCCGGGTAACTTACCCGGACGTTTTTATAAAAACAAGCCACGAAGACTCTAACCCGGACCGTTGGACTGCTACCGGTAGCAGTCCGGCCATAGACAATACATCTCGTCCAAGAGTACAGATATCTTATTCTTGCCATGGGCCGACCGGACATATCAGCAACCGGGCACAGTCCACAACAAAGATTGAAAAATCTGAGCAACTTACCTATACTTTGTAAGAATATTGTAAGTTGTCAAGGGAATCCGCTTCCTTATATAATTATCAGACGTTACATTATATTTCACATTACATTCATATTCAGGAGAAAAGATGAAGCGAATTGGAGATTTCACAGACCATCTGTATACCTGGTGTTTTTATGCAGGGATTGCGCTTCTTTTAACGGTCTGCAGCCCGCCTGCGAATGCGGCCGGCGATGTTTCACTGACGCTCTCCATCGAGGATTTTGTCCGGCGTGTCAAAGAAAAAAACGAATACATCCGGAGCCAAAACCTGGAATGGGCCATCAGCCTGGAGGCGGTTAAAACTCAGAGGCCATTTTTGAACCCGAATTTTTCGCTTCCTATGATTACAATGACGAAACCGACTTTCAAAGGACTGCATTCTCAAGTGGAACGGTTCAGGAGCGAACCAGTGCATATGCTTTGGGTGTAGCAGGACTCTCACCCCTGGGGACCCGGATACAACTGGGACATACCCTGGAAGATCTCACAAATGACTTTGACTTGGAAGACAAGCACGAATACAGGGGCTTTCTTGGTATAAGCCTGGTGCAGCCCATTCTTAAAAACTGGGGCGTAGAAACCACACGGGCCAACATCGAAATTTCAAAAGACAATGCTGCGATTTCATTCCAGGATTACCGGAAAAGAACCATGGAAATTGTAGGAAACGGGATTATTTCATTTTGGGATTTGTACCGGTCTATGGAGGTCATAAAGATACTCCGGGAATCGGTAAATGTAACAGAGCAATTGCTTAAAGATACCAAGGCCAGGGTCAGGGCGGGCAAACTGGCCGAAACAATGATCTATGAAGCCATGGCCGGTGTAAACAACAGGAAAGCCCTTCTCTTTGAAGCCCGCCAGCAACTGGCAGCCAACAGGGCAAACCTTAAAAATTATATCTCTTACACCGGGCACTACGACAATGAGGCCGTTACCATCGACGCGGCCCCGGACCCAAAAATCCCTGAACTTGATTTTGACCTCATGATGGAAAATGCCAGACAAAACCTCCCCGAATATATCTCAGCCCGGATTAAAAAAGGCAGGGAAGAAAGACGCGTATCTTACGCCAAAAATCAAACCCTTCCCGACCTTGATTTAAAGGCATCCTATGGATACGCCAGTTGTAACTGCTCACCCCTATAAAAAAATGCAAAAAAACTAAAAAAAGACTTGACAGGTTTTTTCGAGAGAGTTTTCAAAATTTTTAAATGACTGTCAAATTGACTACTGAAGCCCACTACGAGTCGTGTATTCTGAAATTTATCGCGGCACCAATGGGAAATGATGTCAAATACCGTGAAAGTCAATTGTAGGGCGAATGAGAAGGTCGAAAAAAGCCGTGTTATAATACAGACATGGCAACAGTGAATAAGACAAGTATTCGAGAAGAAGTAGACCGTCTGAAACAGGACTTTGAAAAGCTCTGTTCTGAGGGCAAAGCGTCTCCTGAGATACAGGCAGTAATGAATAGTATGCTGCTCATTGTGGAATTGATACTTGCAGTCTTCCTTGAGAAAAAAACTCGCAAAGGCAACAAGAATTCAAGTCTGCCATCCTCACAAACGCCAAAAGATGAGACTGCCAAGTCGGATCCGAAAAGCAACGGTAAGGGGAAAAAGGTCAGTGGAGAACTCGGCAATACCCGTACAATAGAAACCACCACCATCTCTAAAGCAGAAACATGTGATGTTTGTGGCACTTCCCTGGACCAGACACCCAGCCGGGGACATGAACGACGTACCAGAATAGATATTGTCTTTGAAAAAGTCGTAGAACATGTTGATGCCGAAATCAAACAATGCCCCAACTGTGCCGCGGAGGTAAAGGCAGGCTTTCCTGAGGATATGCCTGGCCCCTTACAATACGGAACTGGGCTCAAGGCATTCGCCATCCACTTGATCATCAGCCAGATGGTTGCCCTTAACCGGGTTCAAAAACAGATTTCCGCCATGATCGGGGCGGTTATTTCTGAAGCGACCCTTCTCAAATTTGTCTGGCGGCTTTACCAAGCACTTGAACAATGGGAAGCCAAATCAATTGAGAGTATCCTTCAGGCTCCATCCATTCATGTTGATGAGACATCCTTCCGGGTGAATCGAAAAAATCACTGGATACATGTGTATTCTTCCGGAGGAATCACGCTAAAGCTACTTCATCGAAAGCGGGGTAAGGAGGCGATTGTCGATTTGAACATCATCCCCCGCTATGGCGGGGTAATAATCCATGATTGCTGGGCATCATATTTGTCATACGATCATTGTGGCCACGGGCTATGTGGTTCTCACCTCTTGAGGGAGTTGACATTTATTGTCGATTCCAATCAGTACAGGTGGGCCCGAAATATGAAAAAATTGTTGCAGGAGACTTGCCGGAAAATAGCCAAACGAGAAGATAAATGTCTGACAGAGAAAGAATACGCGAACTTGCAGAAGCGTTACCGCAACATTCTTACACGAGGAGATAAAGAGCTGCCGGAAATCCCGCCGAAACCAAAAGGCAAACGTGGTAAAATGGCCAAGTCAGATGCCCACAATCTTTGGGAAAGGCTGAAAGAACATGAAACAGCTGTTTTGCTGTTTGCCAAGGATCCATATGTTCCTTTCACCAATAACCGGGCAGAGCGTGATCTTCGAATGGCAAAGGTTAAACAGAAAGTATCAGGGTGTTTTAGACACCAACGATATGCCGATGCTTATTGTCGGATTTCGAGTTATCTGCAAACCATGGCAAACAAAGGGGTGAATCCGCTGGTTGCCATTCAGCTGGCTTTGGCCAGCGAAGTTCCCGACGTCGATTCCGATTGGGGCGAGTAGTTACCGCCAGTTATGATGATGCCGGCAAAGGCGCACTGGAAAGAACCCTTGATGATGAATATACGGTATGGAGCCTCGGCTTTGAATTTAGACTACCGATATTTGGGGGAGAAAAAACAAAAAGCGAACTGACTGCGGCACAGCATCGTCAAGCCCAGGCCGACCTGGAACTGAACGCCGTTGAAGTTGCTCTTAACAATGACCTGAAGTCCGTCATAAAAAATGTAATCCACATCAATGAACAGGTGCAGAGCAACACCGAAGCCGCCCATTATTATCAAATTATCCTGGAAACGGAAATAGCCAGGATGAAGGCGGGAAAAAGCAACAGCAGAATCGTATTGCAAAAGGAAGAGGACTATATTGAGGCCAAAGAAGCACGGCTGACCAGCCAAGTCAACTATCAAAAAGCGCTCATGGGGTTAAGGATGATCGCTGGCACCCTCCTGGCGGTTTATAACATTGAAGAGGACGACGATAAAAAATGATGATAAAGAAAGCGGTATTTATCTTTACCCTGTTGATGGTTTTATCCTTTTTAACCTCTGCAAATGCCCAGCCAATTGAGGTAAACGGATTTACAGAAGCGATTCATGATGTTTTGCTGGGCGCAGAAGATGCCGGGGTTATCCAGAAAATCAATATTGAGGTGGGAAGCCGAATAGAAAAAGGGCAGGTTCTTTTTTCCCTGGCCCACAGACTTGAACAACTTGAAGTGAACCGCAGGGCGGTTACCATGAAAAGTCATGCGGAACTTGAAGCGGCCCAGGCCAAAGTCAACACCCTGAACGCCATCTTCAAATCCAACAAAACCCTGTACATGGAAACAAAATCCATCAGCAAAGAGGAACTGGACACCCTTGCGCTTGAACTACAGACAGCCAAGGCAGATCTTAAACGCATGAAAGCCAATAAGGACCGGGAAAAAATCGAATACCAGATTGCCTGTGAGTTATTGGAACGTAAGATTATAAAGTCCCCGATCAACGGTATCGTGACCGAAGTGTTGTCCGACCCGGGAGAAAGCTACGAACCGCCGGCCCCTGTCCTGAGGCTGGTCAGTACGGATCCCTGCCTTTTTGTCTGCAATGTTGAAGAGACCGCGGCTGCCTACCTGAAATCGGGGGGCCTGGTCTCCTTAAAAATAAACTCCGGATCAGGCATCCAGACCCGGCAGGGTAAAATCACGTTTATATCTCCGGTGGCGGATCCCGGTTCCGGTCTGCTCCAGGTCAGGGTAAAGTTCCCAAATAAAAAAGAGCCCGTAAGACCCGGAATTGCCGGGATACTGATGATTGAACCCCACGCAAAAGAACCTGCCAAAAAAGAGTCTGAATCGATATCAGGCAATGCACACGCCGCAAAACCCATCCCGCCTGAAGAGTGCGCACCGGAGTTGACCGGGATCGTCACAGCCGACACCCTGATGGTTAGAGAAACAGCCCAGAAAAAGGGGAAGCTCTTGGGCAAATTGTACAAAGGCACACAGGTCACTATCCGAGAAGCCACCCTGCCCTGGTACTGTATTGAGTTTAAGGGCAACAGAGCATTTGCTTCAGGCCAATACATTACCCTTGGCTCCGGGCTGGAAAACACGTCACTGAACAAAGCATCTGAAACACATTAACCGAGATAAAAATTGTGGCAGAACATATCAACCACCAAGAACCAACAGACCATTTCAAAGATGCCCTGGCGCAATGCCGGAATACCGCAGGCATCCAGGAGGGCCCCCAATATTTCTGGGCTGAATTTCTCAAAACAGCAGCCCTTGTTGCCCACGCCGGATACGGCCTGGTGTGCATTTTAAGGCCTGACACGCACAACTGGACCGTTGCGGGGCTCCATCCGCCCAACGCCCAAGATATATTAAAAACGTCCGGACTGATGCCGGTTGTTGAGCAATTATGCCGGAACGCCCAGGCCAAGGGTGATGCCACCGGTCAAATCGAGATTCCTCCCAACGCGTGCCCGGCAGAACTTGCCGCTATCCGTCTGGAGCTCCAAGAAGAAGAGCCGCCTGCTGTGGCCTTGTTTATCAGTGAAAATGAAAAACATAGAGACCCCTCTTTGCCTTGCACCCGGCTTCATGCCATCGCCGAAATCCCCCTTATTTACCAGCTACGGCAGAAATTAAACCAAAGCCGGATAGATGCTTCACGATTTTCCAAGGTGCTGGATGTGGCCCTTGAGATCAACAGCCAGGAACGTTATATGGCTGCGGCCATGGCTTTTTGCAACGAAATTGCGGCCCGCTACGCATTTGACCGGGTGAGCTTGGGCTGGGCCACAGGCGGTTATATCCGGATCCAGGCCATCAGCCATATTGAAAAATTCGAAAAAAAATGGCCGTGGTCCAGGAACTTGAAAAAGTGATGGAAGAATCCGTATGCCAGGATGTTGAAATCATTTTCCCGGCACCCGTGGAAAACACATCTGTCATGCGTCATCATAACGCTTTTTCAAAAGCGAACCAGCTTCAGGCAGTGGCCACCTTTCCCATACGCTTAAACAATAAAATTACCGGGGCCCTGACCTGCGAGCGGATCGACGGCCCTCCCTTTGACCAGGAAACCGTGTCCACCATCAGCCTTATCTGCGTGCAGTCGGCCCGGCACCTTCATGACCTCAGGACCGGGGACCGGTGGTTTGGTGCCAGGCTGGCGGCCGGTGCAAGAGAAAAACTGGCCGGACTTCTGGGCGTTGAAAACACCCTTGCCAAAGCAGGCGGGGTATTGCTGGCCGTGCTTGTGGCCGTGTTGATTCTCGTCAAAGTGAATTTTCGCATAGAAGCTCCGTTTGTCATCCAGACAGACAGTGTCGCCTACCTGCCCGCCTCTTTTGACGGTTATATCGATCAGGTAAAAGTGGATGTCGGTGACATTGTTAATCAAGGAGATATGATGCTCACCCTGGACACCCGGGAACTTCTTTTGGAAGAATCCAATGCAGTGGCCAACCAGGTACGCTACGACAGGGAGGCACAAAAGGCCAGAGCGTCCAATTACCTGTCGGAAATGAAGATATCCCAGGCCCTTTCCGCCCAGGCCCGGGCACAATTGAAAATTGTCCGGTACCACCTTAAAAATGCACAGGTCCGTGCCCCTTTTGCAGGCGTTGTGGTTGAAGGGGATCTTGAAAAAATGCTGGGGGCACCTGTGCGCAAGGGTGATGTGTTATTCAAAATTGCAAAGTTAGATAAAACCTATGTGGAGCTGGATGTGGATGAAAAGGATATTCACCATATCCGGGAAAATGCCCCCGGCCGGATCGCCTTTATCAGCCAGCCCAAATTCAAGTATGACATTGCCGTCAAAAGGGTAGACCCTGTGGCCGTATCCAAGGAAGAGGGAAACAAATTCATTGTCCGGTGTGAGTTCACACAGAACCCGGCAGACTGGTGGCGTCCGGGGATGAGCGGCATTGCCAAAATCAATGCAGGGAAAAAAAGCATTGCCTGGATCATCACCCGGCGAACCATTGATTTTTGCCGGCTGTTTTTATGGTGGTGATATCTTGTGAGGGGTTAATTCAATATGCAGAAAACATTCAGTGAATCTTGGTACCGCATTGCCGATTTAAACATTGCCCTTCGCCCCACCATAGAGGTCAAAAGACAGCTATTCAGGGGTGAAGAATGGTATCTGCTCCAGGATCCGTTCAACAACCATTTTTTCAGGATCAGACCGGAAGCATACAATTTTATTTCCAGGCTCAAAAAAGAGCGTACCGTCGAACAGGTATGGGAAGAATGCCTGAGTTTATACCCCGAAACGGCACCGGGACAAGAAGAAGTGCTCCAGCTTTTAAGCCAGCTTTATTACGCCGATCTCCTCTACTATAACAGTACTCCGGACATAGAAAAACTATTTGAACGATACAGAAAAAGGAGACAAAAAGAGACTCGCTCAAAACTTATGAGTATCATGTTTATCCGGATTCCGTTGCTGGATCCGGACCTTTTTTTAAACCGGATGATGCCGGTCATAAAAAAGATATTCAGCATCCCCGGTTTTCTGGTTTGGTGCCTGGTTCTCTTTTTTGCAGGCAAAACCCTGGTGGATAACTTTGAGCAGGCCCTTGAACAGGCCCAGGGGGTATTGGCCCAGGACAACCTGATATGGCTCTATGCCGGCCTTGTCATCGTCAAGGTTCTCCATGAATTCGGCCATGCCGTCATGTGCAAGAAATTCGGGGGAGAAGTTCACGTCATGGGTGTCATGCTCATGATTTTCTCTCCCCTGCCTTTATATGAAACACCTCCCTCCAAAAAAGGAATAGTGTCCCGTTGGTTTATGGCTTTTTGTCCCACAACACTTTCATTACCGCTACAAGTTGAAGGTATCAAATCAATAAAGCTATTATCTCTTTTGGGTAAAAATTAAAGCACAGATGACAACTTTTTAAATCATCAGCGGCGGCCGGTTTATACTATAAAAGTTTTATATACGTGGTACCTCTCCAAGGAAGTCCGACAGTTCGTTGTGCAAAAAACCGGCCAGTCATGTTATATTCGCGCTCTAAGGCTTCATTTCAACATCCGACTTTTTATTGCTGAATTAAAAATCTATTGTCTGCTGTACCCCTTTAACCAATATTTGCACAAAATATTTTGATAGATCAATTAACCTTCACAAGGAACAAGTTTCATCCCTAATTCATCAGCCTTTTTTGCCAAATTTTTCAACATCCTTTGTTTGTTGGGCTTGCTTAAGTATTCTTCTCCGAGGTCTCTATATCTGTCTCCATTCTTGATGATGTTGTAAATGGCTTTTGCAATTCTATGGGCTATGGCAACAATCGCTTTTTTGGCACCTCGTCTGGCTTTGAGCTTATAATACTTGGCTTTGTAATATGAACCCTTCGTCTTGATCGCGGCCCAGGCGATCTGGACTAAAATCGTTTTGAATGGATGATTTCGAACCGCGTTCCTGCCACTTTTCCTTTTACCTGCGCTTTCATTGTTGCCAGGGCACAATCCGGCCCATGCAACAAAAGCGACCATGCTTTTAAACTCATTCAGTGTGACCCCGACTTCTCCAAGAACAGATTGTGCTGATTTTTTATCGATTCCGGGAACTTCATCTAGTCTTTCCAGTAAATTTTCATGGTCACGGGTAAGTATTTCCAATCTGACATTAATCTGTTCAATCTGTTTTTGAAACATCTCAATGGCCTCCATCATGCCAATCAGTTGGAATCGATGATGATCTTTAAAATATCCATGGAGGCTTAGGTACAATTCAGGAATTTTCTTTTTAAGACTTCCTTTTGTGCATTCCTGAACTTTCTCCAAGGTCACTTCATCGTTTTTGCATAACAAATCAATGAGATTCAAACCGGTAAGCCCGAACAAATCAGAAACGACCGAATCAATTTTAATATTTGCCGTGATAAATAGTTTATGAACACGTCGCTTATAATCAGCGAGAGATTCTGTATATATCTTTCTCAATCGGCTTAATTCTCGCCATTCACGGACCTGTTCGGGAGGGATAAAACTCCCTTTTACCAACCCATGACGAAGCAGCCCGGCAAGCCATTTACTGTCACAAATGTCTGTTTTCCTGCCGGGAACATTTTTAATATGCCTGGCATTAACCAAAACGACCTCCATCGTAGCTTCGATGGTGTTATAAACCGGATGCCAATATACCCCGGTACTTTCCATTGCCACTACAGGACAGCTATTTTTAATCAACCACGTTTTCATTTTTTGCAAATCTTGAGTAAATGATGAAAACTCTCGAATCTCATGCTGTTCTTTCCCATTAGCATCAACAGTGATTAAACAGGCCGAAATTTTGTCTTTGTGAACATCCAAACCACAACAAATTGGGTGAACGATTTGGATTAATGTGCTATTTTTTGATCTCTTGGTCATGGCTATCTCCTTATATTTTCTTGGTCGAAAAAAAAATTTGATAGCTATGACCATTTTTCAAAATTTGCAAGTGTTTCATGCTTCGTTGTGTCCGCTAGGACATGGGGGTTATATGGATGCCACATCAAGCTGGGGATTCAGAGAACCGTGGAAACGTATGGCCGTTGGATCAGCCGGGATGCTTGTGGAACTTTTTATCGCCGGACTGGCCGTATTTGTCTGGGCCACCACCGGCCAGGGCGTCCTGCATTCCGTGGCCTATAATATTATGTTTATTGCATCGGTATCCACGGTACTGTTCAATGCAAACCCATTGATCCGATTTGACGGATATTACATCCTCTCGGATCTTTTAGACATCCCGAACCTGTCGGTCAAAGCCACCCATCAACTGCGGCACCTCGTGGAAAAATATGGTTTTGGGATAAAGGCTTGTGTTTCACCTGCCGTGTCAAAAAAAGAAGCGATCTGGCTGGTGGTTTACGGTGTACTGAGCAGTATCTACCGTGTCATCGTATTCGGTGGAATCATCCTGTTCATTGCGGACAAATTTCTGCTGGCCGGCATGGTTATGGCCATCATCTGTCTTGTCTCATGGGTCTTCATTCCCCTCTCCCGTTTTCTGATTTATCTTTCATCCAGTCCCAAACTTGAGCGCAATCGTTTGCGGGCTGTGGCCATGACCACGGCCTTTTTAACATTTTTTCTGTTGTTGTCCGCCGTGATTCCCATGCCCAACCGCTTCAGAGCTCCCGGTATTATTGAAGCCAATACCTATGCAAAGGTTGTTGTGCCTGTGGCCGGTTATGTGGCTGAAACATACATATCTTCAGGAGAGGCTGTTAAAAAAGGGGTTCCACTAATCCGCATGGAAAACCAGGAGTTATTCATGGAGATGGCGCGGCTCAAGGCCCAGTTGAATGAAACCCTGGCCATGGAAAAACACGCCATGGAAAAGACCCTGGCAGATCTAAAGCCAATAAAACAGCGGTTAAAAACCATTCAGGACGCCATCACCAACCTTAAAGACCAGATTGACGTATTGGTCATTAAGGCCAGAAAGAGCGGTACATGGGTGTCGCCCCATGCAGATGAGATGATCGGTACCTGGTCTCCCCGGGGAGGTGTGATCGGCGAAATCATCAATCCGAAAACGTTTCGGTTCTCTGCAGTTATTTCCCAGGATGAAGCGTCCAATCTATTTGAAAAGAACATTCAAGAAGCAGAGGTACGGCTTTTTGGACAGGCGGATACAAACATTAAGGTGTCCGGTTACCGCATCATCCCATACCGGCACGAGCGGCTGCCATCGGCTGCCCTGGGGTGGCTTGGCGGCGGAGATGTTCCGGTATCCCTGTCCGACGATGGGGGGCTTCAAACCAAAGAACCATTTTTCCTGGTCCATGCCGACCTGCAAAAGACAACCGCCGCAGATTTTCTCCACGGGAGATCCGGTAAAATAAGGTTTACCCTTCCGCCGGCACCGCTTCTCTTTCAATGGGAACGCAAAATCAGGCAATTGCTCCAGAAACGGTACCGGATATGAAATACCCCTCCAGCTTTTATACGACACAACATATTCCTGTGCCCGGCAAACTCCACCAGGGGGCTGATGGCCTGGTCTACGGCCTTATCGGTGCCCTGGCAAGACGTTTTGAATTTACAAAAACCCTTGAATCCGACGCCATAAAAATCCATGACCGATCCATGGCGCTCAGCCGGGTCACAAATTCACAATTAAAAAACAAACGCCAAAGGTTAAAGCATCTATTTCAAACAACCAAGATCCTGCCCTGGGAAAGCGTCAAAGAAACCCTGGCGCTGCTGGTCGAAACCGGGGACAGATCACTGGGTATGCGGGCGTACCCCGTACAAATTATGGGGGCCATGGTCATGTACAAAGGCGGACTTGCCGAAATGGCCACAGGCGAAGGAAAAACCTTTGCTGCCGTATTCCCGGCCATTCTCAATGCCTGGACCCTGAAGCCCTGCCACATCGTCACCGTCAATGATTACCTTGCCCACCGAGATGCAACACTGATGGGGCCCATGTATAGCGCCTGTGGAATTCAAACGGGGTTCGTTACCGGAGATATGGATCAAAAACAGCGCTGCGAAAATTACGCAGGGAACGTTGTCTATACCACAAGCAAAGAACTGACAGCTGATTTTTTAAGGGACCGGCTGACGCTGGGCCGTTTCCACCGCCCATCCCGGCAGTTGCTGCGAAGTCTTATGGACCCCGTGGGCGTGGAAAGAGATAAACCGGTTATGAGGGGGCTGCATACCGCAATTGTGGATGAAGCAGACTCCGTACTCATTGATGAAGCCGTTACCCCGTTGATCATATCCAGGCCAAAAGAGAACAAGCCCCTGGTAGAGGCATCTCTTTGCGCCGATGCAATCGGGGAGCAGCTTGAGCCGGGAGAAGATTTCTCCGTGGTTGATAAATATAAAGAGATCAGGATCACCCCACAGGGATTTGAAAAAATTAACACCCTGACCCAAAGTATAGATGGAATCTGGAAAAGCGCTCCCAGAAGAGCAGAACTGATTGAGCAGTCACTCAAGGCCCGGCATTTTTATATTCGCGACAAGCAATATATTGTCCAGAATGATAAAATTATAATCGTGGATGAATTTACAGGCCGCATCATGCCGAACCGGACCTGGCGGCAGGGGATGCACCAGGCTGTTGAAGCCAAAGAAGGTGTGACAATGACACATCCCAGTGAAACCATTTCCAGATTAAGCTTCCAGAAATTTTTCCGTCTCTTTACCAAACTCAGCGGAATGACCGGTACAGCCAGAGAGGCGGCATCCGAATTCTGGCACATATACGGCCTTAAGGTTCAACCGATCCCGACCAACCGCCCCTGCCGCAGGAAAACGCTGCCGCCGGCCGTGTTCCCAACGGCAAATGAAAAATGGACACAAATTGCCCGGGCCGTGGCCCAATGCCATAAGACACTCAGGCCCATTCTCATCGGTACAAAAAGTATAAAGGACAGTGAACACCTTGCTGATATCCTTAGAGAGCAACATTATGACTTTAACCTCCTCAACGCCGTGAACCACAAAGATGAGGCCGCCATCATCGCAAGGGCCGGAACACCTGGAATGATCACCATTGCCACCAACATGGCAGGCCGTGGAACCGATATTAAACTTGGCAGCGGGGTATCCGGGCTGGGCGGCCTTCATGTTATTGCCACGGAGTGTAACGACTCCGGTCGAATTGACCGTCAGCTTTTCGGCAGATGCGCCAGGCAGGGAGATCCCGGAAGTGTCCAGGCCTTTGCATCCCTTGAAGACGAGTTGATACATCGGTTTGTTCCACCCAAAATCCGGAAAGTACTTATTTCAAAACAAGACAAACATCATTCTTTATCAGATTTTCTCGGTAAAAAAATAACCGGGTATGCACAAAAAAAGGCACAAAGACAGGCCTTTGAACAAAGAAAAAACGTCTTGAAAAAGGATTCTTGGCTGGAAGATGCACTCTCTTTTTCAGGGGAATGACTTATGGACACCTCTAATAATGGCCTTTTGGCTATGATTTCTTCGCTGCAATAAAATTTTAATCCTCGAAATATTTAATATATATTTAATATATTCCTCCGGTTAAAATTTTATTGCGCCTCAAACTCAAACCAAAATTCTAATTATTAGAGGCACCCTTATCTAAAAGCAAAGAGGGCTTACGAAAATTCTTTCGTAAGCCCCTTGATTTTATGGTTGGCACGAGCGGACTTGAACCGCTGACTTCTACCGTGTCGAGGTAGCACTCTACCAACTGAGTTACGCGCCATTAAACTTAGATGGCTTTTTACCAGACCTATAAAATTATGTCAAGAATATTGGAGCTATTCTTGCAGTGTTTCCTGAATAATTCCCTGGCTGGTGGAGGTGTCTGCCCCCTGAGGAACGTCAGACGGTTGCGGGGCAACGCCTCCTGAATCATTACCGTCCTGGGGAGCCGGGTTGCTGCCGGGTTCGGCCACAAATTTTATTTTCACCGCATTTTCGGAAACCATGGAGACCTCAATACCGAATTCCTCAAAGGTTTTCAGCATTACGGCATTGGCAAACTGGGCCGGGGTCCCTTTGTAGCTGACCTCCATAATGGCATAGGAAGAGCCAAGCTCACGGTGAGCAATATCTTCAAGCCCCGGGATTTCTTTGAGTTGACGTTTCAGGGCAATGAACCGGGTTAAAAAATTATCCCCTTCCACATAAAGATCAAAGGCTTTTTTCTCTTTCAGAGCCTGGGCCCAGAACGTGTCTATTTTTTCTGTCAGGGCCTGCCCTGCGGTGTCTGCCGCCTGGTTTAGGGCCTGATCTGCGCCACTTTCATCTGTGCTTTTGGCTGTGGCTGACGCTGTGGTCTGGATCTCCGCTTTCTGGGAAGCCATATCCAGCACCGTATAAGAGACCTGCGCCTCAAAGGTTATTTCATCGCCCATGCGATTGGCGGACTTTTGGGCGGAGGCCGTACCCAAAACCACCATGTCGGCCCCAAGGGCCTGGCCCAACGCCATGGCAGCAGCCTGATCATCCATGGCGGAAAAGTCAACATGATAGGCACCAGGGTCCGGATAATCAGTCCCTGTTACCACCAAAGGGATGCGGGCCTGATCAAATATGGTTTTCAGGCTCTTTTCCGCAACGGAGGAAATGGAAGAATCGTAAGGTTGACCTTCCGGCTGCCACCACCAGCACCGGGGTTGTGTATCCTCTGGACTTTGTTCTGAAATGAGTAAAAGAACCTTTGGATTGTTCCGGGCCTGGTTGAAGAGCCCTGAATCATGAATGCGTTTTTTTACCAGCGCCAGGCTGATCTTTGATTCTACACCCACAAGATATGCCCCGTTGTGGGTCATACCGTTGATGACGCGATAGGTGGACACAAAATCCATGGTATGGGCAAGAAGCTGGTCATATAAGAAATCAAGATGTTCGCCCAGTTTCTTATCGGAGACCGCAGAGGCAAATGCAAGTTGAACTGCTTTTTCCAGGGCGTCCGCCACTGCAAACTTTTTGGCACCTAAGTCATCCTGATTCGTTATCTGGTGCCGGCCGGTGGTGATGTAGACATCATCCTGCCCGGCAGCCATAACCCCGGTCAGGGGAAAACAGAAAACGGCAACAATACAGACAATCCACAAACATCGTAATCGAGAGATCATGATTATACCTTTCTGAGGATGGAATAATCCGCAATCAGTTCCAGCAGGTGTTTGGAGGCGGATTCAGGAAAAATATCCAGGGCGGTTCGGGCGGCCTGCACATGGGCAATGGCCCGGTTGTTTGTATACTCAATGCCGCCCAGACGGGTCAGGCGTTCTTTTAGACTTTCAAACTCCTGGGGGTCAAACTGGGGCCGTGCCATGGCCGCCAGCATCCATTCTCGGTCCCGGGTATCCGCCTTACCAAGGCTGTAAATCAGGGGCAAGGTTAATTTGCCCTCACGCATATCCGCCCCGGGGTTTTTACCCAGCTGTTCGGCTGTGGCCGTGTAGTCCAGCAAATCGTCGGCCATCTGAAAGGCCATGCCCAGATGCCGGCCGTAATCTTTAAGGGCCGCTTCCCGATCGTCATCGGCCTTGGCCACAAGGGCTCCCGTGCGGCAGGCACCCTGGATCAGAACCGCGGTCTTGCGTTCTATGATTTCATTGTACTCTTCTTCCGTAAGATCCGGGTTTCCCGTTTTTTCCATCTGAAGGATCTCGCCCTGGGCCATGTCCGCCGTAATCTGTGCGATCACTTCAATGACCCGGGGGGATTTTGTTCGTGCGGAAATCACAAGGGCCGTGGCCAGAAGAAAGTCCCCTGTGAGCACCACCGTGGGCGCATCCCACAGGGTATGGGCACAAGGTTTGCCCCGGCGGGTATCGGACCCGTCCACCACATCATCATGGAGTAATGTAGCGGCATGAAGATATTCAAAAATAGTGGAAAATTCGATCTCCTGGCCGGTCTGGAATCCGCACATGCGGGCAGCATGAATCATGAGCAGCGGCCGCAGCCGTTTACCCCCGGCAAACAGCAGATGGCCTGCCACCTGCTTTACCCGCTCCAGGTTCGGGGTCAAATTTGCTTCAAGGGCCTGCTCCACCAGTAAAAGGTCCGGACCGGCCAGTTCCATAATCTCTTTTTTTATATTTTTTGTCACACCATCTCCCCGGCAATATCATATTCAAATGCGTCGGTTATTTTTACCTGAACCAGGCGGCCTGTGTCCAGTCCATCTGAATAAATAAATGTCACCCCATCCACGTCCGGGGCCTGGAACGGGGTTCTGCCGATGTATACCCCCTCTTCGGGGTTTTCTTCCACAAGCACCGGATAGACACGTCCCACATGCCGGGCATTGCGTTTTTCGGAAATCTTTGCCTGGGCCGCCATAATGGTGTCATGCCGCAGTTCCATCACCTCTTCGGAAATATGATCGCCCAAATGGTGGGCAGGCAGATCCTCGGAATCAGAATAGGTAAACACCCCGAGATAATCAAACGCCACCTCTTGTATGAATGCCAGCAGGTCATTGAACTGATCCTCTGTTTCACCGGGGAACCCCACGATTACGGTGGTCCGTAACACGGCATCCGGGTCCCGCTGTCGGATATCGGAAAAAAGCCGGGTAAGCGTCTGACGGGTGTAGGGCCGCCCCATGCGCTTTAGCACCTCATCATGGGCATGCTGGATGGGCACATCATAATAGGAACAGATGTTGGCATGGCGCTGAACAGCCTCAATGACTCGGCTATCAAGGGTGCTTGGGTGGGTATACAAAAATCGAAGCCAAGCCAAGGGATCTTTTTGGGAGATCGTTTTTGATGTTTCTTCAAGCACCGTATGAAAATCCGCGCCCCCCAGGTCCATGCCGTAATCCGTGGTATTCTCGGCTGTGAGGATAATCTCCTGAACGCCCTGATCGAGCAGCGCGGAGGCTTCTTTGCAGATCAGTTCCACGGGCCGGGAGCGTTGGCGGCCCCGCAGGTTGGGGATAATGCAGTAGGTACAATGACGGTTGCACCCTTCGGACACCTTGATGTAGGCGGTTTTTTCAAAAAGAAGTTCCCGGGCCTGCACGGGTATGTCCACCTGCCGGGCATCGGGTGCAGGAAACAGGGTAAATGGCTCCGAACCGTCATTTTCCACAGCGCTGACAATGCGGTCACAGGCGGCCGTGCCCAAAAACGCGTCCACTTCCGGCAGACTGCCGAAAAGATCCGGATCATCCTTATACCGCTGGACAAGACAGCCGGTGACAACCAGTCGCTGACAAGCACCGGAGGTTTTAAATTCCGCCATCTCCAAAATAACATCAACCGCCTCCTGGGAGGCGGTTGAGATAAACCCGCAGGTATTTACGATAATCGCTTCTGCCTGAACCGGGTCAGGGACGACCTGATGGCCGGCTGCAGTCAACCGGCCAAGCATGATCTCACTGTCCACCTGGTTTCTGGAACATCCCAGGCTTTCAAGGTAAATTTTCATATGGATTTTGCCATAAGATCTCCCACAAGTGTGGAAAACCGTGCCGGATTATCAAGCTTGCCGCCTTCGGAAATCACGGCGATATCATAGAGCAGATCGCAATAGTCCGTCAGCACCGGATTTGTGGTATCTGATTCAAACACGGACTTGATCTTTTCCATGACCGGATGGTTGACATTGACTTCCAGGGCACGTTTCTGTTCCGGTGCTTTCTGGCCGGATGCTTTAAGGATTTTTTCCATATAAGCACTCATGGCCCACTCATCGCCTGTCAAGCAGGAGATGGAATTTTTAAGCCGGTTGGAGACCACCACATCCTTAACCTTGCTTTCCAGCTTACCCTTAAGGAAAGAGAGTAAGGCTGAATACTCGTTTTTCTTTTCGTCATCCACCTTTTCCAGGTCAAGGTCGCCTTTCTCGGCACTTTTCAGTTTCTTTTCCTTGTACTCGGGCAGGGACTGGGTCACCCATTCATCAATGGGGTCCACCATGAGAAGGACTTCGTAGTCCTTTTCTTTGAGCGCCTCAAGCAGCGGGGAATTCACAAGGGAGGCCAGATTTTCACCCGTGATGTAGTAAATCTCTTTCTGGTCCTCTTTCATGTTTTCGATGTACTGATCAAGGGTCACATATTTATCACCGGACTTGGTGGTTTTGTAACGCAGCAGAGAGGCCAGTCGCTCCTTGTTATCGTAATCCGAGGGGATACCGGCTTTTAGTGCCTGGCCGAACTCTTCGTAGAATTCAATGTATTTTTCATCTTCCATGCCTTCGAGGGTGCTGAAAATCTGTTTGACCAGATTCTTGCGGATATTCCTGACCAGGCGGTCTTCCTGGAGAATTTCGCGGCTGACGTTGAGGTTCAGGTCCGGCGCATCCACAATACCCTGGACAAAGCCCAGATATTCGGGCAAAAGTTCTTTGCAGTCGTCCATTATGAACACGCGCTTGCAGTAAAGCTGCATACCGTGTTTGCGCTCCGGCCGAAACATGTCAAAGGGGGCCTTGGAGGGAAGGTACATCAGTACATCATACTCGGTCACCCCTTCAAATTTTTTGTGAATAATTTCGCAGGGGTCGTCCCAGTTGTGGGAGATGTGTTTATAGAACTCCTTGTGCTCCTCTTCGGTCACCTCGTCCTTGGACTTGGCCCAGATGGCTTTCATGGAGTTGAGGGTTTCATCTTTTCTAACCTTGCGATAGGTGTCCCCGATGGGTTTGCCGTCTTTGTCTTTGATAATTTCTTTTTCAGGAATGGGTTCGCTGCTCTCCACATTCATGATGATGGGATAGGTAACAAAGTCGGAATGCTTTTTAACGACGTTACGGATGACGTACTCTTCGGTGAAATCCTTTTCGCCCTCTTCGGGCTCCTTAAGGAACAAGGTGATCTGTGTTCCCCGTGTTTCCTTATCAATCTCCTCAAGGGTATATTCACCCTGGCCGTCGGATTCCCACCGCACGCCTTTTTCCTGACCCGGGGCTTTGGTGTCCAGCCGCACTTTGTCCGCCACGATAAACGCAGAATAAAAGCCCACACCAAACTGGCCGATCAGTTCCGGGGAGAGACCGGTTTCATTTTTTGACTTTTCCAGAGCCTGCATAAACGCAGCAGTTCCGGACTGGGCAATGGTACCGATATTGTCATTGACCTCGTCAAAGGTCATGCCGATGCCGTTGTCGGTGATGGTGAAGGTTTTGGCTTCGCTGTCCGCAGCCAGGCGGATATGGTAATCATTGTCATCGGCAAACAGATCCGGCTCGGTCTGTTCTTTGAATCGTGCCTTATCAATGGCGTCCGAGGCGTTTGAAATCAACTCCCGGACAAAAATTTCCTGGTTGGAATACAGAGAGTGAATAATCAGATGCAACAGCTGCTGAACTTCGGTTTTAAATTGTCGGGTTTCTTTTTCTGCCATTATAACTCCTAAGAAATTAACAGTTGAACGATTAAAATTAATTTTTTTAATAATAATTGTCGCAAAAAACTGATTGTCAAGACAACGGGTTAAAATTCAAAATGACCCGATTTGACAAGGACAAATTAAGCATGTAGTTTAATTGACAGCATTGTTTAATAAGGATAGTTCATGAACATCTCATCATATATTGAAATAATGAATTCCGCGATTGTCTCCGCGGCCCACCCGCCGGCCCCGGACCCAGAGCAGTTTAAAGCCACGGCGGTGATGGCACTTTTTCTTTTTCGCCGGGAACCGGAACTGCTGTTTATCCAGAAAGCGGACCGGGAAGGATATGCCTGGCGCAACCAGATGGCGTTTCCCGGCGGCCATGTGGACCAGGCAGACAAGTCTGCCCGGCAGGCGGCCTTTCGTGAGCTTCATGAAGAAACGGGCATTTTGTCTGACAACGTCGAATACATCGGATCACTGGGCCATTTTCAGACCTTGAAAAACCGGGACATCCAGGCGTTTACAGGCGTCTGGAACCAAAAAGACGACATCGTTGTTGAAACCCAGGAAGTTTCAAGGGTGCTTAAAATCCCCTATCAGACGCTCCTGCAAACCCACCAGGAAAACGGCTACGCCGGCCACAGACCCAATGTCATGGAACTAAAATATCCATACAAAGATGTGGTGATCTGGGGCGTGACCGCACAGATTGTCCATCACCTAATAGAGGTAGTAGGAGACATATCTTCAGCGTAAATCCAGCCTATCGTTCCACGTGTTTGGGCAAAAACTTGCCCATATGCAAGGCGCAGAAAAATCTGCAACCGGAGCATACTTTTGTATGTGAGGATTGCATATTTTTCTGCAACGCCGCAGATGGGCAAGTTTTTGCCCAAACACTATTCGTTGTTGATTCTGTTGTTTAGGCGTACATATACCTTAACAACCAGAAAACCGGAAAGCCCGGCCAACAACAACGGAAACCAGATATGGGGGGCAAGCTTTGGGTCGTCACCGGCCACAATCACCCCGCCCACGGCAAAGCAAAAAACCAGCACCATAGACCAGATCAGGACCCAGCAGGCGAAATTGGAATCGTACCATGGCGTTATGGTTTTTCTAAAAAATGGATTTTGATCAAGCTGCATAAGGCTCTCGTGAGTTATTGCGCGTGAAACACTATATATAGCTTTTTTCCTATTGACACACAACTACATATTGGGTTAAATTCGATTTGCAGCCTGGGGGTCCCCGGTCTGCATTCCCATCAGAGTATGTGAATATCAATCAGATTTCAAGAGGTAGACATAATGTTTGAGCAAATCAAAAAAAGAGACGGACGGGTAGCTGCGTTTGATTCTTCTAAAATAACAAACGCTTTAATCAAAGCCGGTGCAGCCACCAAAGAATTCAACGGCAGAGATGCAAAAAAAATGACCATGCGGGTACTGACACTTGCCCGGGATCTTCAGCTGGGGGCCATTCCCGAAGTTGAAGAAATCCAGGATATTGTGGAGCGGGTACTCCTGGATTCTCCGTTTTACAAAACCGCCAAAGCATACATTATCTACCGGGAGCAGCATAACCAGATTCGGAAAATTGCCATCAATGAAAACGTCTGCCTCATGGAATCCTACATCAGCCGAATGGACTGGAAGGTCCGGGAAAACTCAAATATGAGCTACTCCCTCCAGGGGTTGAACAACTATATCTCGTCGGATATCACCGCCGAATACTGGCTCAATAAAATCTATCCCCCGGCCATCCGGGATGCCCATTACAGCGGGGACATCCATATCCATGACCTAAGCCTTCTGTCCGTATACTGTGTGGGCTGGGACCTGCAGGATCTGCTTCTTGAAGGATTCAAAGGCGTGGCCGGTAAGGTGGAATCCTCGCCCCCCAAACATTTCAGAAGCGCCCTGGGCCAGGTCGTCAACTTTTTCTATACCCTGCAGGGGGAAGCCGCCGGTGCCCAGGCCATGTCCAATTTTGATACCCTGCTGGCCCCGTTTGTCCGGTATGACAATCTTGAGTACAAAGAGGTCAAACAAGCGTTGCAGGAATTTGTTTTCAATATCAATATCCCCACCCGTGTGGGATTCCAGACGCCTTTTACCAATATCACCATGGACCTGAACGTGCCGTCCATGCTCAAGGATTCCCCTGTCATTATCGGCGGAAAATACCAGAAAGACACCTATGCCCAATTCCAGAATGAGATGGATATGATCAATTCCGCCTTTGCTGAAGTGATGATGGAAGGCGATGCCAAGGGCAGGGTGTTCACATTCCCCATTCCCACCTACAATATTACAGCGGATTTTAACTGGGCCAATCCCAAACTGGAAAATATCTGGAAAATGACGGGCAAGTACGGCATTCCCTATTTTTCAAACTTTGTTAATTCCGACATGGACCCTGAAGATGCACGCTCCATGTGCTGCCGTCTCAGACTGGATAACCGGGAACTGCGCAAACGCGGCGGCGGGCTGTTCGGTGCAAATCCATTGACCGGTTCCATCGGCGTTGTCACCTTGAACCTGCCCAGAATCGGTCGTTTGGCCGAGGATGAGGCCGACTTTTTCAGCCGTCTGGATAAACTGATAGACATCAGTGCCGAATCTTTGGGTATCAAGCGCAAAATCCTTGAAAAGTTCACCGAAAACGACCTGTATCCCTATTCAAAATTCTATTTGAGAAAAATCAAGGAAAATACCGGCGTTTACTGGCGCAACCACTTTTCCACCATCGGTGTTCTGGGCATGAATGAAGCCTGCCTCAATTTCCTGGGCGAGGAGAACGGCATTGCCACCCCCCGGGGACAGGCCTTTGCCGTCAAGGCCATGGACCATATCCGCAGCAAAATTGAAAACCTGCAGGAGAGTACCGGTGAAATATTCAACCTGGAAGCAACCCCTGCCGAAGGCACCACCTACCGGTTTGCCAAGCTGGATAAAAAGAAATTCAAAAACATTATCTGCGCCAATGAAGAAGAGTTCAAAAACGGCTCAGACCCCTTTTACACCAACTCCACTCACCTGCCGGTAAACTATACCGACGACTTGTTTGAAGCACTGGAACTGCAGGATGAACTGCAGACCAAGTACACCGGTGGAACGGTTCAGCATCTGTTCCTGGGCGAGGAAGTCTCGGACATCGAAACGGTCAAGCACATGGTGGCCAAGGTGTCCAATTCCTTCCATCTGCCCTATTTCACCCTGACGCCCACCTTTAGTGTATGCCCCTCCCACGGATATATTTCAGGGGAGCATGCCAAATGCGAAACCTGCAATGCCGATACGGAAATTTACTCCAGGGTGGTGGGCTATCTGCGGCCGGTGAGCCAGTGGAACAACGGCAAGCAGACGGAATTCACCATGCGCAAGACCTATACCGCCCAGAAAGTGGCGGCAAAGATCGCGTCATAGGCGATTGAAAACCGATACCTATGTATATTGGCGGATTTCAAAAAAACTCCCTGATTGATTTTCCGGGAACCATCAGTTGTGTGGTCTTCACCCGGGGGTGTAACTTCACCTGCCCCTACTGTCATAACCCGGATCTTGTTGCCGGAACCGCCGCGCCCCAAGGGAGCGGCGGCTCCGCTGTTGGGGGCGGGGACCTCCCTGACCAGCAAGAGATTCTGAATTTCCTGGAAAAACGCAAAGGCTTGATCGAAGGGGTTGCCGTAACCGGTGGAGAGCCAACCCTGCAAGCGGATCTGATTAAATTTATCCAGACGGTCCGGCAGATGGGATACAAGATCAAGCTGGATACCAACGGCACGGCCCCAAGAGTTCTGGACACGCTTTTTGACCAGGGCCTTGTGGATTACCTGGCCATGGACATTAAGACAGATACAGAACACTATCCCATGGTCATGAAACACCCGGAACACCTGGATCAGGTCCTGGAAAGTATTTCACTTGTAATGAATAAAGCCCCGGCCTATGAATTCAGAACCACCTGCGTAAAGCCGTTTATCACACCTGCCATCATCAACAATATCGGCAAAATGATCCGGGGGGCGGCATCCTATGTGCTCCAGCCCTGTTCCCAGAATGTGGATATGCTGGACCCGGAATTTGCAGCCGGGGAAGATCATTTTTTAAACGCCGATGACATGGCAGCATTGAAAAAAACCGTGTTACCTTTTGTGGAAAATACCAGGATTCGATAAACGCACATTTTAGGCCGCAATGAATTAAAAACAGATCGTGCCTGGGCAAAAATCTGGAAATTTTATCGATCGGGCACAGAATGGAGACGTCTGGCATGAAAAAGATTACCCTCATATATTTCAGTCCCACCAAAACAACCGAAACCGTACTCCGGGCCATCACCCAGGGCATTGCCCAGGGCCTGGAAATCAGCGGTTCTGAAATAAACGCCGTCAACTTCACCAGCCCACAAGTCCGGGACACCGTGTTTAAACCATTTGATGACAATGACATTGTACTGCTGGGCGCACCGGTATATGCCGGCCGTCTGCCCGCCTATGCCGCCGATTTCTTTAAAAAACTGACGGCGGTGGGCACCCCGGCCATACTCACCGTGGTATACGGCAACAGAGAATATGAGGATGCACTGCTGGAACTAAAGGATATTGCATCGGCATGTGGATTTATCCCTGTATCAGGGGCGGCATTCATAGGCGAACACTCCTTTGCAAGCACAGATATTCCCGTTGCCATGAACCGCCCCGATGAAAAAGATTTAAAGCTGGCCGAAAACTTTGGTGCCGACAGCGCAAATTTACTCAAAAAGACCGATGATTTAAAGAAAATGGGTGAGTTAAAGGTGCCGGGAAATTCTCCCTATAAAGAGGGCATGGGCAAAGGCGCCCCGAACTTTATTCGGGTGACAGACTTTTGCACAAACTGCGGGTTATGCGTCACGGCATGCCCCTCAAATGCCATTGACGCCGAACGCGGGTTTGCCACCGTTGCCGAAAATTGTATTCTGTGCTGCGCCTGCATCAAGGTCTGTCCTGAACATGCACGGGAGATGAAAGACGGACCGATCAAAGATAAAGCCAAATGGCTGAACGAAACCTGTTCAGCACCCAAAGCAGCCCAGCTCTTTTTTGCCGCAGAACCCTAAAACGTTCATCTGTTTCCTAACGCCCTGAACATGCCCATAAACAAAGATTCAGGGCATTTCTCCCCCGCCATTTCTCTTGATAAATCAGACAGTTTATTATAGACTTACTTGGTTTAACAGATGATAAAAAAAGGATTCTAAATGAAATTCTCCTTCAACAAAAAGGATATCCTGGAAGTTCTGGCAAAAATCCAGGGGATCACCGGCAGAAAAACAAATTTAAAAATCACCTCTGATATCTTGATCAAGGCAGTAGAATCAAAGATCATCATCACGGCCAACGACCTTGAAACGGTTTTCACCGGCACCTATGAGGCCCAGGTTGAAACGCCGGGAATTCTGTCTATCAACTCAAAAAAATTCTTTGAAATCATCAGGGAATATCCCAATGAGAATATCTGCATCAATGAGGTTGAAAACAGGTGGGTTGAAATAGGATCCGGGGACAGCGTTTACCACATTGTCTCCTCGGATTATGAAAACTTTCCCGAAACCCCTGTGATCGAAAACGTCAGCTTCATAGAAGTGGCATCCAAAGACTTGAAAAAAATGGTGGCCGTCTCTTCTGTAATCGGCTACCAGAATGACGAAAAAAGAACCTATGTTCTCGGGGCTTTGATTGAAAAGGCTGAGGTGGAGGGCGCAGAGATGCTGCGGATCGTGTCAACGGATTCAAGGCGGCTTCACTGCTTTGATGTCCCGTTTACAGGGGAACTTGATCTGGGAAGTTCCCGGGTACTCATCCCCAAGAAAGGGCTGGCCGAGCTTGGAAAATTCATTGATTCCGATATAGAGACCATCAAGGTGGGGGTCAAGGACAACCATTTCGTGTCCCAGCGGGCCAATGAATCCATCATGATCAAACTGCTGGAAGGCGATTATCCGGACTATAAACTTGTCATTAATATGGCGGACATGATTCCCATTGAAGTTGAGCGGTCAATGTTTCTCACATTGATGAAACGCGTATCCATCCTGACCTCGGATGATTATAAAAGCGTTATATTCAACTTCACGGACAACAGTTTGACCGTTACCATCACCAACCCTGAAATCGGCGAGTCCAAAGAACAGCTCATGGTCGGTTTTTCCGGCGAAGAGATAAAAAGCGCATTTAACCCCAGATACTTTATGGATGCGCTGAATCTGTTTGACGACGAAATTGTGACACTGAACATCAAAGACAGCAAGAGCCCCTGCATCGTTAAAAGCATGAAAAACAATAACCTTATATGCGTAATAATGTCCATACATCTATCATGAATAAAAACCAAGGAAATAAAGATTACGGCGCAGGTGCCATCAAAGTTTTAGAAGGCCTTGAAGCTGTCCGGAAAAGACCGTCCATGTACATCGGAAACGTGGACCTTGAAGGCCTGCACCATCTGGTATACGAGGTGGTGGACAACTGCATCGATGAGGCCATGGCAGGATATTGCGACAAAGTTCTTGTCACCATCCACGAGGATATGTCGGTGAGTGTGGAGGACAACGGCCGGGGTATCCCAGTTGAAATGCACGCCACCGAGCACATACCGGCCTGCGAGGTGGTCATGACCAAACTGCATGCCGGCGGCAAATTCGATAAAGACGCCTATAAAGTCTCCGGCGGCCTGCATGGTGTCGGTATCTCCGTTGTCAATGCCCTGTCCGAACACTTGACCATGGAGGTGTTTAAAAACGGCAAAATCTATAACCAGACCTATTCCAAGGGGCACAAACTCACTGAACTTGAGGTGCTTGGAGACACGGAAAAAAAAGGAACCCGGATCACGTTTTTCCCTGACTTTACCGTTATGAACCAGAATGAGTTCAGCTATGAGACCCTGTCCCGGCGGATGCGGGAACTGGCCTTTTTGAACAAAGGGGTCAGAATTGTCATTGAAGATGAACGCTCCGCCCAGAAAGACGACTTTCATTATGAAGGGGGGATTATCTCCTTTGTGGAATACCTGAACCGCTCCTGCACCGCGCTGCACGATCCCATCCACATCGAAGGGGATAAAAACGATGTCCAGATTGAAGTGGCCATCCAGTACAATGACACCTTCAAGGAAAAACTGTACTCGTTTGCCAACAATATCAGGACCATCGAAGGCGGATTCCATGTATCCGGGTTTAAAGGCGCCCTGACCCGTACGGTGAATGCCTATATTTCAGGCAACGGCAATCTGCCCAAAAACATGCAGAACATCAAGATCGGCGGCGATGACATGAGAGAAGGATTGGCCGTCATCATCTCGGTCAAACTCATGGAGCCCCAGTTTGAAGGTCAGACCAAGACCAAGCTGGGCAACAATGAGGTCAAGGGCATTGTTGAATCCCTGCTCAATGAGAAACTGGGCCAGTTCCTGGAAGAGAACCCCAATGTCGCCAAAAAAATCATCGCCAAGGGCGTGGATGCGGCCCGGGCCAGGGATGCGGCCAAACGGGCCAGGGAGCTTGCCCGTAAAAAGGGAACCCTGCTTGACTCCACCCTGCCGGGCAAACTTGCCGAATGCCAGTATGCCGATCCTGCAGAACGTGAACTGTTCCTCGTGGAGGGCGACTCTGCTGGCGGCTCTGCCAAACAGGGCCGGGACCGGCGCTTCCAGGCCATCCTTCCATTGAAAGGCAAAATCCTCAATGTGGAAAAGGCCAGGTTCGATAAAATCCTTCGAAGTGACGAGATAAAAAACATTATTACAGTGCTGGGCACAGGGGCCGGCAGGGAAGAGTATAGCATTGAGAAAATCCGTTATCATAAAGTGGTTATCATGACGGATGCGGACGTGGATGGTTCACACATCCGGACCCTGCTTCTCACTTTTTTTTACCGCCAGATGCCCGATTTGATATCACACGGTTATCTGTATATTGCCCAGCCCCCGCTTTTCAGGGTGGGATCAAGGAAAAACGGCGTTTACCTGAAAAATGAAAGTGAATACGCCGATTACCTGATCCGCAGAATTTCATCCCAGAAACAGATTGTGCTCAACGGCCGGGACACCCCGCTGACCGAGGATGAGTTCTATGCATTTTTGCAAGACATGACCGACTACTACAACAGCATGAACCAGCTTCACAAATGCGATTATGATACGTCTCTTCTGGTTACCCTGATCAGGGACGGGGTCAGTTCAAAACGCTTTCTGGAAGAAAAAAGCAATCTGGAAGCGTTGTCCCAAAAGCTCAAAGACAAAGGGTACACGCCCCAACAAATTGAGTTTGACGAGGAACGCAACATTTATGAGATGGATATTCTGGACAGCGAAGAACAGACAAAACTGCTGCGAGTGGGCAGAGATATTCTCAGCACCAACGACTACCAGAAAATGCGCCAGGCCTATGAAAAAATAAAAGACCTGAACCAGCCCCCCTTTTCCATGTCCTCAAGGGCGGCAGAGGCGAAAACCGTAACCACCCTTGATGATTTAGACGGCCTTTATGAGTGTATCATGGCCGAAGCCAAAAAAGGGATCAACATACAGCGGTACAAAGGTCTGGGCGAGATGAATGCGGACCAGCTGTGGGAAACCACCATGAATCCGGAAAAACGGATTATGCTCAAGGTGGATATTGAAGACGCGGAAAAGGCTGACGAGATATTTACCCTGCTCATGGGCGAAGAGGTGGAGCCCCGGCGTAATTTTATCCAGAAGCATGCGCTGGAAGTGTCGTCCTTAGATTATTAAACAGCGTCTGAACGGAAACCAGTGTTTGGACGAAACATTAGACAGATATAATTTTTCGTCCGAACATTAGAAAGGAGAATAAATATGGCAGGTTTAAACAAGGTCATCCTGATCGGTAATTTGGGAAGAGACCCTGAAATCAGATATTCCCAGCAGGGGTTGGCAGTGGTGAATTTTTCATTGGCCACCACTGAATCCTGGACGGACAGGAACACAGGGGAGCGCCAGGACAAAACCGAATGGCACAGGATAGTGGTATTCGGAAAACAGGCTGAGACCTGTGAAAAATACCTTTCCAAAGGAAAACAAGTCTACATAGAAGGCCGTCTGCAGACCCGGTCCTGGGAAAAGGACGGCCAGACACATTACACAACGGAAATTGTCGTTTCAAACTTCATGTTCTTAGGCAGCCGGGATGGCGGAGGCGGAGGTCAGTACGGACAAAGCAGTTCCGGCGGTTCAGAGTACCAGCAACGGGGCGGATATCAAAATCAGCCCAATTCAGTCGGTGGGGGGGGATATACCCCGAACCGGCCTGCACCCAATTCAGATAATTACCAGGGACCTTCCCAACCGGGCATGCCGGACGGACCGGACCAGTCCATTCCAGATGACGATATTCCATTTTAGACAGTACCAATCCTTTTTTTGTAAAGAAAACGGTGTATATATTTAAATATACACCGTTTTTTGTTTTACGCTTAGACATCTTATGCTATGCTTGATCGTGATTTATGATGACCTTTTAAAAAAGGTAAACAATGCATGCATCTTTACAGATTAAGCTAATAAAATTTGATGATGGGGAACGGTTTCCGATGTTGGCAAAAAGGCTGGGAGGGATGCCGTTATTTAAGCCAACTGTTTATTCCATTTCCATGATCAGGGCGGAAAATGCATCAACAGCAACCATCGTTAGAAATCTACAAGCAATCATGCATCTCTATACTTGGGCAAACAATAGCGGATTCGATTTAGAGCAGCGTTTTGGAAAAGGGAATTTTTTGAATCTGATCGAAATTGACAGCCTAACTGATGCGGTTGGCATGAGATACGATCATTTAAAAAAAATGATAAAACGAAACCAGGACAACCCTTCAGACAGCAAGAGAATTGTGCCCTCAATAGAAAGGTTCAGGACGGGAGCCAAAACCCACAGCTTAACAGTTGATTCTGCGACAAAGGCTGTTAGATTGCGGTACATTTGTAATTATTTAGATTGGCTTGCTTTTGAATATTTAAAGGGTGTTTTAAGCTCTTCAGGTAGACGCGCTGAAATCGAAAGTAAGCAAAAATATATGTCCCATGCCATCCAAGCAAGGATTCCGACTGTTCGGAATTTAAGTTTTTTCGGGAAACGTGAAGGATTGTCACATGAAGCCGAAAAGCGCATGAGAGAGGTCATTAACCCCCAATCACAGGAGAACCCCTGGCAAAATCAAAATGTGCGGATTCGGAACCATGTGTTCATCTTGACATCTCTAACTTTAGGAATCAGGCGCGGAGAGCTTTTGTTGGCCAGAGTTAAAGATGTTAATTTTCAAGAGGGTACTTTATTAATAAGGAGGGCTCCCGATGATCCCAACGACCCTCGCACCTATCAACCAAATGCTAAAACTCGTGATCGAATTCTGCCGTTGGAAGCGGATCTTTGCCAACTTCTTTATGATTACGTTATAGGCGTGCGTGGTAAAATAAAAGCAGCAAAAAAACATGAATTTCTGTTTGTAGCACTGAACACCGGCGCACCACTTTCCATGGCCTCTGTTACCAAAATATTTGCCACGCTGAGAAGTCGAATCTCTGACCTGCCCAATGACCTTTCGGATCATGTGTTGAGACATACTTGGAATGATCGATTTTCAGAAATGATGGATAAGAATAAAGTGCCTGAGGAGGAAGAAAAAAAGCATCGATCATACCTTATGGGATGGTCTGAAACATCTAATTCTGCAGCTACATATACCCGCCGTCATATACGTAAAAAATCGAAAGAGGTTTCACTCCAACTACAACGAAGGATGGATCTAAAGGACGATGGGTAAAAAATATGTCTCAAAATAAACTCAGCAAGCTGGGTACGGAAGTCTCCGAATTACCAGAAAAAGCTTCATCTCATGCCGGATTTGAATTCTATCCAAGAGATAGAATTTGGAAATTAAGAGATCAAAGCATGACACAGCATTTCGATTTTAATAAAGTTATAAATTATTGTCATCCAGAGTTTTTTTCTTCTTTTCAAAAAGTTCTTTTTTTTTATATCCAAAATTATTCAGCCAACCATTCGGTCAATATATTTTATAACTTTATCTACTTTCTCCGTTCAATAGTTAGTGATGGCGACATATTGTCAAGTATCAATAGCACCCATCTTATTAATTATAAGGCCGGTTTATCAGCTAACCATGATTGGCAGCTGGGCAGATTATCTGGTTTTTTTAAAAAATGGTATGAACTTGGATATCTTGGAATAGAGACAGATGCGATCTCCTTCTTCAAACAAATACGACTGAAAGGAAATAGAAAAGGCGATGCCGTTCGTACAATGGATCCCGAAAAAGGCCCATATACTGAAATAGAACTACATTCCATTCAGGCTGCGATTAATGATGCCTTTGGAACAGGCCGTATTACCATTCGTGAATATATTCTGATATGGCTTTTTATGGCCTTGGGAGCTAGGAATATACAAGTCGCAGCCTTAAAGCTTAAAGATTTTAATGTCCAACATGCAAGTGACGGTAGCTCCAGCTATCTTCTTAACGTCCCCCGGGCAAAACAACGTGCCAACCGAATTAGAGATCAGTTCAAGCAAAGGGTTTTGATCGAAGAAATAGGCGCGGTACTTGAGACATGGATCGAACACGTCAAAGATCAATATTCGAAATTACCAGATTGTTTTAAAAAACAATCTATTGAATATGATAATTTACCCCTTTTCCCTTTATGGGGATTCCCTAACCCTATAGGGTTTGATCATCACTCAACAGGTCGCCATCTTGCCAAAGAAGTTAAAGAGTTATTTTACAAAATAATTGTTATTTCCGAACGAACGGGCAAGGAATTGCGGATCGGTATACGCCGATTTCGGTATACTTTGGGCACTCGTGCCGCCATGGAGGGGCACGGGGAACTAATCATAGCCGATTTACTCGACCATTCCGACACCCAGCATGTGGGTGTCTATGTCGAAGCCACCCCGGAAATCATAGAACGTATTGACAAGGCTGTTGCAATGCAGTTGGCACCAATAGCCCAAGCTTTTATGGGCAAAATTATTCTCAATGAATCAAAAGCTAAACGGAGCAATGATCCAAGCAGCCGTATCCGTATTCACAATGGAGATCCGGCCATGGGGTTTGTCGGTAATTGTGGGAAATATGGATTTTGTAGTGCATTTGCCCCTATAGCCTGTTATACGTGCCGCAATTTCCAAGCCTGGCTTGATGGGCCTCATACTGAAATACTCGAAAGCCTTATTTCAGAACGTGAACGGCTTTTAAAAGAAACGGATGATGAAAGAATAGCGTTTGCCAATGACCGAACGATTATGGCAGTCGCTGAAGTCGTGCGACGGTGTGCTGAAATGAAACTAAACAAGAAGGCCTCGTCATGACAAAAATCATCCAATTTGTTCCTCAAGCGCAATTGACTGCCGCTGAAAACCTCAATGGATTTATTGATTTGTGTCGCAATCGCCTGGAAGTATTCGGTAAAGACCTCAATTGGGATGAATCATGGGATATTACTCCTTGGTGTGAACTGAAAGGACGCCGAGGAAGGGTGCCCCTGGCATGGACAAATCATGATACATCAAAAATAAAGCCAGGTGCCATCATGGAGAAGCCTTTCATCGATTTCGCGAAAAGTTACATGCGCTATCAGCATGCCTTCCGGCCGACCAAAGTTGTTGGGTTTAGGCTATCTGCGCTTAGAGCCTTGGATCGAGCATTGGTTTTACAGCACGGCAAAGCAGAGGTTGAGACATCAGACCCAGCTATATTCAATCTCGCTGCTCAATTAATAAATGATAAATTTGAAAAAACCACCGCTTACAGAATTGCTTTACAGCTAAATATGATAGCCCAATTTTTGAATGCAAATAATCTTGTTGCCGTTGGATTCAATTGGAAAAATCCCATCGGGCGTCCAAATGATAGAAATCGAGTGGGAAAAAAGGCCGACAAAAGAAGAGCTGAATTGCTGCCAAGCCAAGCTGCCCTAGATGCTTTAGCAAAGGCTTTTCATCTTGCAATTGAACCAAGAGATGTCGTACTAACCTCCATTATGGCACTGCTTTGTTCTGCCCCTGACCGTATCAATGAAGTTCTTCGACTTCCGGTAGATTGTGAAGTTTTTCAAAAGAAAAAGAATGGCAAAGAAGCCTATGGCTTGCGCTGGTGGCCATCCAAAGGTGCTGAGCCTATGGTGAAGTGGGTTGTCGATTCAATGGTAGAGGTGGTCAAGGAAGCTGTTTCAAAAATTCGAGAGCAAACGGATCCAGCTCGTAAAATAGCAGCCTGGTATGAGCAACATCCTGACAAATTATATCTTATTGAAACTAATGAATATTTACGACAACAAGTATTTTTAAGCACATCGGACATAAAAGGAATCATTGGATTGTCTTCTGCGGACGGAGCATATGAGTGGGCTAGGCATAACGAACTGATAGCCACTAGAATGAATGGAAAGGGCTATTATCTATTCACGGATGTTGAAAATGCAATTCTGTCAATGTTACCCAAAAATTTCCCGATCATGGATAACGAATCGGGTATTAAATATAAAGACGCTTTACTTGTGACCCAATTAAATTTTTTTCAATCTCGCAAAGCAACTTATTCCTGCATGTTTCAAGATATTACCGTTGATCTCGTTAATGATGAACTCGGATCAAGGCTGCAACATGGGCGAGAATCATTATTTAGCCGCTTTGATTTCACAGAGCCAGACGGCAGTCCGATAAAAATCACATCGCACCAACTGCGGCATTGGCTCAATACGATTGCTCAAAGAGGTGGTCTTAGCCAGCTTGATATTGCAAAATGGTCCGGTAGAAAGGATATTCACCAGAATGCGAATTATGATCATATGACAGCTTATGAACTCATCGAAAAGGTGCGCAGCATAGATGATGGAAGCATGTTTGGCCCGCTTGCAGAATTTATAGCAAAATCACCAATCCCACGTGATGAATTCTTGTCGTTAAAATTTCCTACAGTTCATACAACTGAGATCGGCTTTTGTATTCACGACTGGACCATGATTCCGTGCCAGAAACACCGTGACTGTATGAACTGCACCGAAAATGTGTGCATTAAAGGAGACACAAAAAAAACGGCACGTATCAAACAATGTCTGAGAGACGCAGAAGAACAATTAAAGCGTGCCGAGTCCGCCAAACAAGAGGACTATGCCGGTGCCGATAGATGGCTCGCGCATCATCAATTGACGGTTGAGCGATTACGAGGACTGGTTTCGATTATGGAAAATCCGAAGGTGCCAATAGGCTCAATTATTCAACTTTCTAACGATAAGGAATTTTCCTTAATTGGCATGGCTATTGAAGATAGATGCCAAAAGAAAGATGCGGACGCCAAGTTGTTAAACAGAATTCGTTCTATTACAAATAATAATAAATTTGCATTATCTCGTTCGACTTTGTCAGATAAAAGGGACAAAAAATAATGTCGGTTTATTTAAAAGACAAAGACGTTGAAATTATTGTTGAAATCATAGATGGTTGGCCCAACAATAAAAAATTAACTTGGCAGAACTTACTGCTTGCGACACAAATGCGTCTTGGTGGCCGCCTTTATACCCGTCAAGCCTTCGCGAGATATCTACGTATCCAGCGAGCCTTTAAGTTAAAAAAAGAAAATTTAAAAACAGGACCTCCTCCCCCCCCAACTAAATCAATTCCACTTCAAAAAGCATTGGAGCGGGTTAAAAGGCTAAAATCGGAAAATCAACGACTGAAGGCTGAAAACCATTCGCTATTGGAACAATTTGCAAGATGGGCATACAACGCCCATATAAGAGGACTTGACTTAGAATATTTAGATAGGCCCTTGCCCAATATAGATAGGCAGAAAACGGAATTTTGAGAATTGAATCCAATAGCCAAATAAATAATTCATGGACGCGACTTTTAATAATAGTCCACTCGCTTAAATTCGATAGTGGAAGGAGCTCATTTTTGACATAGTCCGCAGTGAAAAACTTCAAATACTCCGGTACAAATTGGAACGGAATATGTTTTACCTACTTGCCAGTCTGATGTGTGGAGGATTTTCATTGAGCCCCCTGCAGAGCTGGCTTCAACGGTCTCTTTTTAAATTCTGCCTGCCAGTCTTTTAACGTGTTAAAGTCAGTTTCAAGCTCATCTGGTTCTGGTAGGCGAACAGGTGCTTCTATTGGCTGGGGGTGCACATATCTTGAATACTTTGTCATCAAATCATCAAAGTATTTACAGTCAGCTTCAGATATTTTGGCTAAGCCTGCTATTTTCTTTGTATGCACATCCCGTCTATACCTCTGGACAATATCGCCCATTAACTCTACTTCGATCATCCTCTCTAATAGATCTCTAAAATCACTACATAAAGATTTTGCATAGGGCTCATAAACTTCTTTCCCGTGTTCATTTAGGAACTTCTTTGCTTTTGCAAGGCGATCATTGATTAATTGCTTTAGAGCTGAGTCGGGCTTCTTAGCAAAAAATGGGGTATCTCCCGGTTCGCCGGTTCCCCAAGGTTCTTCCCGGATGCATATTACCTCAGGCTTTATGTCAACCTTTCCAGCATATAATTGAACCATGGTCAAAAGCGACAGCCGATGGGTGAAGATGATAACTTGCCGGTCGGAGGCGATAGCGCAGAGACGTTGAACAACTGCCTCTTCATAATCCTGATCAAGAGACGAAATCGGATCATCAAATACAAATGGGGCTGGATAGGTTCTGCCTGTGACATCAGCAAGAAACGCCGCAATTGATACAATCCGGTTCTCGCCCTCGCTTAGAACTTCATTCAGGTTGTGCGTGGCACCGTCCAGTTGAAGGGTATGGAGGACCTTGCCTTTCGAGACTTTGGACTTGACGAGTTTTACCTTGAGCCGAGATGCCCCTAAGGTTTTGAGCTCATCGTTGAAGCGTTGAACAAAAGCATCTGTAATAAGCGTCTTTGCTAATTCTCCTTTTTTCGTGGATAACGCTTTGGAGTTGGTTTTCCTTTTAGCCTCCTGGAGTCGATCCAGTGCCTGCAGACGGTTGACCTCTTCCTGAATTGCTGCTTTCTGTTCGGCGAGCCACTTCTTTGCCTGCAGGTTCTTTAATTGAGCCTTCAGTTCTACACGGTTATCCTTTTCATCATCTTCCTCATATTTCTTGGCGTTCTCCTCATAGCCTTTTGAAATTTTGCCTATACCCTCAATCCATTCAGGGGATTGACTGACGGTATCCAAGGCATTATCAGAATCAAGTGACGGTACTTTTGATTTTCTGTCTTGAAGAGTAGTGACGGTATCATTCAGTGCCTTGACAATGTCCTGATCCTCAATGCCAGCAGCATCGATTTTTGTTTTTAACGCTTCGGCACTGGGAATATCGGGTAGCGCATCAATTGCCTGTTTGGCCTCTCTGGCTGCTTCCGTAGCCTGTTTTTGTATTTCACCTTTTATGTACACCTCAAAAGAGGTGAACCGTTGTTTGGCTTCCTCGGATAAAGGTTGATGACAAAGTACACAAACAGAATCATCCTGAACATGGGGAAACTCCTGTCCAGTGTATGCCACTTCTTCCGAATATTTTCTTGCGGCATTCCACAGTTCTTTCCAGACATCAGATCCAACGCCTTCGAGTTTTGCACCACTGAAAACATCTTTTGCCGCTGCTTCAGCGGCTGACTGTTTTAAAATGGACTTCTTTTTTGCTGCGATGATCCTTTTGCAATTCTCACCAGACAGTTGACTGAGGTACGTCTGCATATCTTTAACAAGGCCATCAGCATGGCTCTTTTTAGTCCTGAATTGCTTTGCTTTGTCAGCTGGAGATATCACAGAAATCCTTTGTTGGAGCTCCTGAAGTTCTGTTTCATTTTCCGGTGAGAAAGAGCAATGGGAGTCAACGTCATCAGTCGTTGTTTTTGCGCTGACCTTTCCAACCCAAATCGCTCCAGTGGTGCCGAGGAGGGCATTGGGGATGTTCGGCATTTTCGATTTTAATGCACCGGCCTCTACATCAAGTTTTGCCGCTACTTTATCACAGACATCGATCAGCCTGCTGAAAAAAGACAAGACTGGAGGTTCATAGCTGACCACGTCTTCGCTCCCCATAAACACCCGGCCAAACGAAGAATCAAAAATATCAACTGAACAAAGATCGTCACATACTCCAGAACCTGCCCATTCATATTCCTCCGGCGTACTGCTTTTAAGAAGCGAGACCTTTGCTTTCTGCGTTTTATCCTCTGGTGAAAACACATTTGTATGCAGCTGACCACGAATACAATCACGGGCTCCACAAACGTGCTTCAAGAGCCTGACATAGCCGGATTTGCCGGAGCCGTTTTGACCGTAAACGACAGCAACATTGCTCTTGCCGAAATCGAGTGGTGTCCGAGGAGCCAGCTTGTTCACCCCTGCAACATCACTAATGGAACATAAACGGACTTCTTCGGAATCATGTGCATCAAAAGCCCCAGCGGGGATGCTGGAATCAACATCTGGAAACTCATTATTAGCTTCTTGCTGACACAACACTGCCATTTCTGAAATAGCAGCATCATTTAAGTCGCCGGATTCAAGCAGGCGCTTGGCAGCGACTTGCAGCCACTTTGGCCTTTGTGTTAACCACTCCGTTGTTGTTGAAGAAACCATCTGCCCATTCTCCCTTTGAATTAAACGTATTTCCCTGAAAAGTCCTCAAATGTATTGGTAACAGCGAACTCAACCTCTTTGCCCAGAGCTTTGAAGTGTTCCTTGCCGCATGCGATCTTGGCTTTTTCAGTTGGGCGTAGCGCATCGGTGAATAAGGTGCTTTTGGTTTCAACAACAAAGTAGAGCTTCTCTTTGCCATCCAATTCAATCAGCACAGCCCAGTCCGGATTATAGGTGCCCAGCGGGGTGTCGATTTTGAACCAACTCGGGAGCTTGGCGTACAGTTTAATGTCACCACTTCCTTCAAAAGCAGTAGCAAATTTCAGCTCGATATCGGAATCGTACACCACATGGTCAAAGACCGATTTCTGACTTTCAACCATGTTCTTCTGAAGGTAGCCAAACAGCTCGTTGTCACTAAACAGTTCCTGAGCGTAAAAATGGTCATCACCGATCTTGTGATACTTAATCCCGTCAACCACAAAGAGATGCATCTGATGCTGGATAATTTTTGACACCTGCTCGATGAATTTCTGAGGGTTGTTCTTAAATGACTCCAGTCGCCCACTGTTGTTGAGGATTTTAACGATCGTTCGGCGCGTCAGGTTGGTTTCATTCTGTAGATAGGTGATCAGATCCGGGAGCTCAAAAGATCTTGCATCATAAGCATAAGCAGTTTCCTGAACCTGTTCTGCGTGAACGCCGCCACGGTCAATCTCGGCCTTGGCCTTCCGGTAAATAAACCTGGCTTTGCCCACCTGCAAATTGGCTTTAATTTCTTCAGCGCATTTTGTGGCAAGTGCCTCGACATCAAAATCGACTCTGAATGTGGTCTTGTATTTAATTCGATCCCATAGCTCCTTGAACTCCGGGCTTAGAAATACGGCCTTATTCAGCGACACCTTCTTCTTGTCGTCACAGTTCTTGATATTGAGATTGCCGGACACTTTCTTCAGCACCGCAGCAATTTGCGGGGCGTGCTCTTTGAATTCTTCAGGGAGTTCCAGCTCGCCGCTTTTCAGGGCTGTTTTCAAGGAGTCCTGAACTTTGCCTTTGGTGTCAATGTAACCAGTGGTTTTCAGGTGATCCCACAGTTTCTTGGAGGCATCGACACCAAGGTATTCATTGTTGTAGTCGTCAACCGGAACAACGATGTTGGCAAACAGGTGCTCTTCAACCACTCCGAATTTAATGCCTTCTTCCTGCTCAATCTCTTTCTGCAGTTGCTCGGCAAATTTTTCATAGGACTCGTTGGCCATAACCGTGAGGGTGTTGACCTCAAACCCGTGAACGCGCTCACCATCCTGATTGACACATATGCGCAGACCACGGCCAATTTCCTGCCGTTTCTTGATAACGGAATTGGTTTCGTTGAGCGTACAGATCTGGAATACGTTGGGGTTGTCCCAACCCTCTTTAAGCGCGGAGTGGGAGAAAATAAACTTCAGCTTTGAGTCAAAGCTGAGCAGCTTCTCCTTCTCTTTCATGATGAGGTTATAGGCACTCTCATCCGCTGCTGTCTTACCCGAGGCATCCTTCAACATTTCATTGCCGGTAGCGTCCTTCTTTTTATCGACGGCAAAATACCCGTTATGTACACCGGCAGCCACTGTATCCAGATCGGCTCCTTCAAAGAGGGTGCTGTACTTAGGTTTGCGGATTGCCCGGGCATACTCCTCTTCAAACATCAGAGCGAATTTTCCCTTTTGCGGATTGCCGTCCTCGTCGTACCAGCGGTAATTAGCCACCTTGTCGATGAAAAACAGGCTTAGGACCTTGATGCCCTGAGGACGCAGGCGCAGCTCTTTATCCAGATGCTCCTCAATGGTCTTGCGGATCTGCAGGCGCTTGTATTCATCCGGGTCAACTTCACCAATGGCCTGACCCAGTTTCAGGATCTCCGGCTTGCTGGTGAAGCTGATGTATTCATTGCCTTTTTCGCAGTAGATATCCTCGATGATGTAGCCATCGTAAATGTCTCGGCCACCGCTATACTTTGCATCCAGCAGATCTGCACCGCTTGAGACCACCACGGCTTTTCGTTTGATGTTGCCATTCTTCATGCGGCAATCGATCTCGATTTTGGCGGTGATCGGGCTCTTCTTGTTGTTTACGCTCAAGAGCTTTATATAGGCTTTGTTGTGGCCGTCTTTGACTTCAACTCCGGCAACTTCAATCTGCTTGACCAGCTTCTGCTCATAGGCATCAACCGAATCCAGCTTGTAAAGCATGTGATGCTTGTCGATATGAGTAGCGGAGTAACGCAGCGTGCAGAGCGGATTGAGTGAGCGAATAGCCTCTTTACTCTTTGACGTGGTATCCACACTCTGGGGCTCATCCACGATAACAATCGGGTTGGTTTCCTGAATATATTCAATCGGCTTGGCCCCGGTCATCCGGTCATGGGAACGGTGGATAATGTTGGCCTTGTTTTCCTTTCCCGGATCGGTGAAGCTTTTTCGGAAAGCATCGATATTGATCACCATGATCTGGATATCCGGACTGGTGGCAAAGTTCCTTACGTCGGAAAGCTTGCTGGAGTCGTAGACAAACGCATCAAAAGTCACATTTTCATAGAGTTCTTTAAAATGCTCGGCAGTAATCTCTAAAGACTTGGCAACGCCTTCCTTGATAGCAATGGACGGCACCACAATGATGAATTTGGTGAAGCCGTAGAGCCGGTTCATTTCAAAGATGGAGCGTAGATAGACATAGGTCTTTCCGGTTCCGGTCTCCATCTCCACGGTAAAATCCATGGAGTCCATTTTCTCGGAAGGGGCCAGCCCGTTCTGCAGCTGTATCTTGCGGATGTTCTTGTGGATGTCCTCAGGCAAAAGTTTTAAGCGGTTTCCAATACCCAGATTATTTTCCATGCCGGGAATGACCTGCTGGGTCGTGTACTGCAGCGGAGCCACGGTAAAATTGGTCTGGCAAATTTCCTGACCTTCAAACACCCCGGCGACGGATTTTATGGCCTGCATCTGGAAGTCCAGATTCGGATCAAATTGTATCTTCATTTTACAAGCTCCTTACATCGACAATGCCAGCCTGTTTGAGAATCTGAACCGCATTGGTTTTGACCACGTCATCTTTGAACCCGGAGTCTTTGAATACCACGCGCATTATTTCCGGATTGAGCTCATCCTTTAGCTTGGCAATGCCTTCGACCACCCCAAGGGAAATGGCATCCGAAAGGCAGATGATCAGCGCCCCCATTCCGATATCGAATACCTTTTGCCCGGCGATAGCGTGTTCAGTGATAGGTAAGGTCAGGTCGAGGCCATATTTCAGTAGAACCTCGTAAAGGACATCTTCTTCACGTCGGTCGGTTTTAATATTGGAAATAAAGTCTTCGAGAGTGCGCTCCGTCATTTCAAAGTCGACTTCCCACGGCTTGATATTGGTGGAGTCGAGCTTGAATACCTTGAAGCCAAGGTCAATGTCGACGGCGTTCGCCGAAATCCCCGGCAGCTTTTTAGATGTCTCCTCCGCAATGGCCTTGGCAGCCGCTCGCAGTCTCGCTTTAGTGATCTCGGAGATGGTGGCATAGTCCTTCGCTCCCGTTTGTTCAGGCAACTGCACCAGCAAGTACCTTCGGTTTCCACCGTCCTCTGAATTGAGCCGCACCACTGCTTCTCCGGCACTTCCCGAACCAGCAAAGAAGTCCACTATAAGATCGTCAGCATTAGCCTCGCTCCCAATTCGTAGCATGTGCTGAATGAGGCGGGTTGGTTTCGGTGTATCGAAGACCGTCTCAGGTTTCTTGAACTGCACACGCTCAAGCAGTTCCTTTTTCGCCTCGGCGTTGGTGCCGACGTCTGCGTGAAGCCACAGGGTGGACGGCACCACGCCCTGCTTCGCTTCAGATAGGAACTTCTTGATTCGAGGAGTATTCGTTCCGTCCTTGCCCCACCAGATGCGACCGTCAGCATCAAGCTTGTCGAAGGATTCTCTGGATACCCGCCAATACGTGCCCGGTGGCGGAGTGAATGTCTCGCCGGCTGGTGAAATTATTTCGTAGAGGCCCTGGCCGTAGTAGTTCCGTGCCTGCACAGCGTTTGTGGTCCAAGGGCCTCGGCTATCGTTGTCGGGATTTGTGTACGAAGCATCAAGTTCGGCGGACCGGGGAAGCAGGTTCCTCTCCCATTGGTCCTTGGCGCGGGCGTAGACGACCACGTAGTCGTGCATTGCGGAGAAGTACTTTGCCGAGTTCTTGACGGTGAAGATCTTCTGCCAAATCACTGTGTCGACGAAATTTTCAGAGCCAAAGACCTCGTCCATCACCTGCCGGAGGTTGTGACCTTCGTGGTCATCAATAGAGACGAAGATTGCACCATCATCCCGAAGCAGATTCCTCGCCAGCTTCAGGCGCGGGTATATCATGTTGAGCCAGTTGGTATGATACCGCCCGCCCGCCTCGGCATTCGCCGAGATCTTGAATCCCTCGTCGTCTACCTGTCCGGTGTAGCGGAGGTAGGTGTCGAGGTTATCCTGCCACTTGTCCGGGTAGATGAACTCGCTGCCGGTATTGTAAGGTGGATCGATATAGATCATCTTCACTTTTTTGTGATAGCTCTTCTGCAGGAGCTTGAGCACCTCAAGGTTGTCGCCTTCAATAAAAATGTTTTGGGTGGAATCCCAATCCACCGACTCTTCCTTGCAGGGGCGCAGCGTGCCTGTGCTGGGTGTTTGGGCGATCATCCGGGCTTTGCTCTTGCCGTTCCATGTAAAGCTATAGCGCTCATCACGGTCATCCACAAACGTGCCGAGCACTTCCTTCAGGGCTTCGAAGTCGACCTTGCCTTCGGTGAAGGCTTCCGGGAATAGCTCCTTCAGCTTGCCAACGTTTTCGGCTACGATGTCCATTGTTTTACCATCCATTTTTTCCATGATTAAACCTCTCTTATTACAGGCTCGCAGCCAGTTGCTTGAGCTCTTGTTCAAATTTCTTAATTTGTGTATTCAGCTCCACCTGCCGGTTAAAAGCCGCTTTTTTCAGCTGCGCGCGCAGCTCCGATATTCTTGATTCAATTTCCCGGCACCGCGTCAGCTGTTCCAGCCGGTCACCTGCTTTGCCGATCGTAAAGGCCCCGGATAGCACCGAGCATTCATATCCAGTGAACCGATCCGTCCAGGCATTGTATAAAGTGCCGTAGGTCTGAAGCGGCATACTGTCCCACGCAAGTGATGCGACAAAGGCTGCTTCTTGGGTCTTCAATGCCTCGCTATTCATCCAGCCGGTGGTGTAGAAACGCTCGGCAACAAAGGCTCCATGCTCGGCCTGACTGAAACGCTTGGGAGCAACGCTCAGGGCGATATCTCCGCTTTCGGTATAGAAGCCCAGCATCAATGGATACGGAATGACCCGGTGGATAATTTCTGCGATTCGTTTGTGGCCTTTCTGAGAATTCATTTCAACCTGCAGAACCGCCACCTCAAGGTATTCCCGCTCATTATCTCTGTAAGGAAGAACCGGACAGGTTGATGGCTTCAGGGTGTATTCCCAGTACACATTCTTCACGTTTTCCCGAAACAGCTTTTTATCACTGGCGACAAGTTCACCACTTTCAAGGAACTGCTTTTTAGGAACCCGTTTGCCCAGCAGGGCCGCCTCCGGAAAGGAGATGGCATTCCAGATATTTTCAATGGCCACCTTTTTATTATCAGGCATCGTCCGCCTCCTCACCCAGCAGGATCAGGTAGCTGACCACTTCAAAATCATCCATGCCTTTAAAGCTGTTTTTATTGATGACGGTGCCGCCGGGAGAGAAAAGACTCTCCACGCCGCGCTCTTCAGCTGCGCCGGTCAGGGCCTGCACTGCTTTTGAAAGCAGGTCGCGATACTGCGACATATCGGAGCCACCCCGAGTCAGTCCGGAAAGCCGGGTTGTGGCTGCGCCATCAACGGACTTTCCATGGATGCTCATCTTCTTCAGCAGATCCAGAATCTTTTTTGTCTGGGTGAACTGTAAAAGAACGGAACCGTCGTTCTTCACGTAGACCAGATAGTAAGGCGACAAGGCATAGGTGGAGTCTGAAACAGTTTGAGCGCCTTCATTTCTGAGGCAGAAAATCACTCCGGGTGAGAACTCATCTTTTAAAGAGTTATCGATGGCGGCCACGGCATATGCGCCATATGGTATACGCTCCAGCAGGTTCTCATGCTCTTTTATGTAATCGCTGAGATCCATGCGGAAGTCGTTTAATGTGAGGTCGGTGATGGAGATGCCACCTTCGACATCATCAATATCGACCACTTCGTTCTGAAGCTTTTCGAGCTGTTTACGGCGGTATTCGAGGTCATTCATTTTCCCTGAATCGGTAAACTCAATGACGTTCTCTTCACCAGTGGCCGAAATATCCAGCAGAACCATACGGCCGGAAACGCGGGCCTCAAGATTGATGTATTCATCCAGCTCCATGTTGGGCCAGAAATTAACGAGTTGGATTTTGTCATTTTTCGAGCCCAGTCGATCAACACGGCCAAAACGCTGAATGATTCGAACCGGATTCCAGTGGATGTCATAGTTGATCAGGTAATCGCAGTCCTGTAGGTTTTGCCCTTCTGAAATACAGTCTGTAGCAATCAGCAGGTCAATTTCAGCAGTGAGAGAGGAATCGATCTTTTCACGCTCTTTTGATACTGGAGAGAAGGAAGTGATGATCGAGGCCAGATCTTTGCGTATGCCGGGCATCTCGGTTTTGTTTTCTCCGGAGCCGGTAACCAAGGCAGCATAGACTCCAAGCTCCCGCTGTGCCCATTTTGCAGTGTTTTCATATAGATACTTTGCGGTATCTGCAAATGCGGTGAAAATGATGAGCTTTTTATTTTCCGGGTTAATCGGATGGGAGACTTTGTAACGAATGAGCTCCTTCAGTTTCCTGAGCTTTTCATCTTGCGGAGCCTTAACTGCTCGTGCAGACGAAATGAGCTTCTCCAGAATTTTCCGATCTTCTTCAAGCTCTTGCTTCCAGCGTACCGTATCCATGTCCTGAATCAGGACTTTGACTTTCTTGCCTACAACAAAAGGAGAGAAAGCATCATCTTCAATTTCAATCTCCTCGATATCAAACTCTTCAACAGCCGCGTTGTTGTCATGCTCTGCAATTTTCTGAATCAACCCTGTTACTTCGCCGAGCAGTTTTTCCAGCGTCATGGTGAAGGAGTTGATCGAGCTTTCCATTCGCTTGAACAGGTTAACCCGCATCAGATGAATCAAGCTCTGTTCACGGTCTACTTGTCTGAATACGGAACCGCCAGCAACCTTTCGGTCATACTTGCGGCTGTACTCTTCAGCCTTTTGAGGCAGGACATATTTCAGTGGCGCATAGGCGCTCAGGTTAAGCAGTCGAATATCTCGGTTAATGCTCTCAAGTGCCGGAAAGCGTCCCTCTGTATCAATGTCTGTTTTGATATTGACGGGTTTTAGCCTCTCCGGGAATTTTCCAATTTCCGTTACATCATAATATTTTTCGATATGTTTTCTGGATCGGGCAATGGTGAGAAGATCCAGCAATTTGAAATAGTCAAAATTCAGAGCGTCCAGTAAGGATTCAGTCGTTCTGTCTTTTTCATCTTTTTTCAGCCATGAATTAAATCGAGTCTGGGCTATTTTAAGTGTCTGCTCGATGCTGAGTATCCCATTATCCTTTAACGCATCGTCTTTGGCTTCCACAATGAAAGCCGTTTGATTTTTCAGATCATTCATCCGGTTGTTTACCGGTGTTGCCGAAAGCATCAGCACTTTGGTTTTTACGCCTGCCTTGATGATCTCATTCATCAGTTTTGAATAGCGGGTCAGAGAATCATCCTTGCGGGCAGGGTTGTTTCTGAAATTGTGCGACTCGTCGATAACGATCAGGTCGTAGTTACCCCAATTCAAGGTCGCTAAATTAATCTCCCCGGACATTCCTCGCACACGGGTCAAATCCGTATGGTTGAGGACATCATAATTGAACCTGTCCGAGGCCATGATGTTTCGTTTGTCATTAACCGTATATAAGGTCCAGTTTTCCCGGAGCTTTTTAGGACATAAAACCAGAACGCGGTCATTGCGGAGTTCGTAATATTTAATGACTGCAAGCGCTTCGAAGGTTTTACCTAAACCCACGCTGTCTGCTATGATGCAGCCATTGTAGCGTTCAATTTTATCGATGGCTCCAAGAACGCCATCCCGCTGAAATTTGTAGAGCTTCTGCCAGACCTGTGTGCTCTTGATTCCGGTCTGGGTCTTGATGATCTTGTCTTCATCGAGTTCGCCGATAAAATCCCTGAAAATATTAAACAGAGTCAGAAAGTAGATTTGCTGGGGAGTCTTATCAGAATAAAAAAGCGCAAGAGCGTCTTGAAGAATCGCTTCAAAATCATTGCTGTTCCTTCCGGAAGCCCACAGTTCGTCAAACCACTTGATGAGCGAATGTGCCTCATCAGAACTGCGAAAGCAGGTGTTCATATGGTGGGATTCAGATGGAACGATACCCAGACCATCGGTGGTAAAAGATGAACTGCCCACAATGGCGAGATGTTCATCACTACCGGCATGAGATAAATGAATAAGATTCTGATGAACCGGTGAGGGTAACTTGCGGACTTCACACTTCTGTTTCAGCCACTCTGAACATTCCCGTGCGATGCGAGTAACATCAAGCCGATTGCGTAAACGACGGTCCAAGTGATTTCCAGGCAGGGTTTTAAGAAAACCCTCTCGATCGCCATGATTTGGTACAAGGAGCCTGAACTTGGAAACCTTTGAAAGTTCCTTTTTCAGCTCGTCATAGGCGTAAAGAGAAAACAGCGCGGAAACCACAGAGAGAGTGCATCCGGAAGTGATATTTGCTTTCAGTTCAGAAACAACATTTCCCAAAGATTTATTATCAAGGATTCCCGCAAACGGCTTCACTGATCTTCATCCTCTTTAGATTTAATTGCTTTCCCATCACGGACCCAGGTGTCAACCTCGTCTTTCTTGAACTTCCAAAGACGGCCGATTTTATGGGCTGGCATTTTCTTTTTGTTTATCCATGTGTAAACAGTATCTTTGCTGATACCAAGGTATTGAGCAATTTCCTCGACTGACAACCAACGATCTTCCATTTTTTACACCTTTGAAGAGTATAGGTCCAAATTGGTTCAGTCTGTCTTTTTACATGGCATCTGTCTTTTGTCAATCAGGTTTAGTTGGGTTTAATCAGGTTTAGAATGAAATATTGGCACAGATAGCGGAATGGGGCGTTGGCGTTTTCCAAGGTTAAGCCGCTTTTTGATATTTGAGGACTGAAATATAAAATTTGGCAGATCATGCTGAGGTGTTTGAGGTGAGGACTACGTCCAAGGCGAGGCCCGTTTTTTAGGCAAATAAAAACCCCGGACTATCCCTGTCAGTCCAAATCTTTCTCAAACTTATAGAGTGAATGATTCGTGGATGACGAGTAAGATTTTGGGATTGACGATAGTTTCCCAATCATCTCTCCATTAACTATTATTTTTGTCCAACAATCGCTGTCCAAGTTCTTTCACAGAACCATCACCATTTATATACGAATATAGAGTTGTTGTGGTAATTCCCAATCGATTTGCCACTTCAGAGGCCTTTGTTTTTGGATCAGCCATAGCAGCCATCGCCATTTTTAAAGTTTCAATGGTCATTTTCCGAGGCCGACCGCCCAATCGGCCACGGGAACGCGCCGCGGCCAGGCCAGCCTTTGTTCGTTCCCGGATTAATTCGGCCTCAAATTCTGCCAGAGCGGCAAAAATCCCGAAAATAAGGCGGCCATTGGGGGTTGTTGTATCGATTTGAGCTCCAGTCCCAGAAAGTACTTTGAAACCAACCTCCTGTTTATTGAGATCGTCAACCGTATTAATAAGGTGCTTGAGATCGCGTCCCAATCTATCCAGTTTCCATACAACCAATGTATTTCCAGGTTGCAGTGCCTTCAAGCAAGCACGGAGTCCAGGCCGGTTATCTTTACGTCCAGATGCCATATCTTTATAAATCCTTTTCGGATTGACCCCGGCCTCAATCAGCACATCTTTTTGCAAATCAAAAACCTGACTTCCGTCTGCTTTTGATACTCGGATATAACCAATCATCATTTTTGTGCAGTTCCTTGTCAAAAAACTTAAAGTACCAACAGCAATCTTGTATTGTTTTTCTTGACGAGTTTTCTTACACCAACCAACATAATAATTAACCCCAATTTAAACCACAAGAAAAACGACCGTTTTCCGGACACGGGAAAGGGTTCTCCAGTGGCTTGAAACAAACAATGAGATTGAAGATAAAGCGGTTCATAATATCTAATCGCCTTCAAAGCCATGCACCGTGGTCCCTACGAATTCACCGTCTTTGTTGTCTGGGCATACGGCATGAACCGCATGTTCCATCATTGGTAGTGACTGCAAAGGAGCGATAACCTCATAGTTTTCCACAAAATCATCTACAAGTATTGATTTTTCACCCATGGTGAATCCTTTTTGCCTTACAGAATAACGGAAACGGGGCGATGAAAAAGGCCCTGTATGAAAACCATATACATTGGTACATTAGGGTCTACACGCTTGTCAAGGCAGAGATCAAAAGGGAGGACCATGGTATCTAAATCGTTTTTATTTCCCAAAAGGAGGCCGACCGGTTACGCGAATATATTACCGCCGAAAATATCTTGTAGGATAAGCGTATTTTTCCTCTGGGATATCCCCAGGCCAGAGAAATCGTTAAGATCGCTGGCAAGAAAATCGGAATTGAGGAGAAGCCTCACGGCCTCCGAAGACATGCAGCCACGTATGTTACTCTGATCATTAAAGTCCTGTGTATAGGCGGTTTGCGTGGCCTGTCTTCGTGCCAGATCCCGCTTCCGCTCATTGCCATAGGCTATAGTTGCTCTTTTGGCAGCCACCTCCTGGTTTGCGGCCAGGATATTGTCAGCGGGAACCCAAATTCCTTTTGAAATCATCCGTCTATGATATTTTACTTGCCTTGTAACCGCGGCATCCCCTACAGGCAAAAAAGCCCAGCCTTCAGGCGGTGTAAGTTTTTCCCTGATTCAGAATATAGTGTTCCATCTATAGGCCCAGGAGAAACATTTAAATGCTGATGTACCACTCACTGGGCCTTAATAATCATTTACGTTTCTGGGAAGACTGTTTTGAATTTGGATAATCAACCCTCTCCTTCAATTCTTTTCCTGGCTTGAAGAAAGGGAGCCTTTTTGCGGGAACCATAACTTTTTTCCCAGTCTTGGGATTTCTGCCAGTGTAGCTGGCGTACTCTTTTATAAAAAAAGAACAAAGTCCCCGAATCTCGATCCGATCCCCCTTTATCATGGTTTCAGTGAGGTTATCGAAAAACAGCGTCACGATGTCTTTGGATTCCTGTTTGGTCAGCCCTGTTCTATCTTTGATTACCTGAATTAATTCAAGTGTATTCATATTCATTACTCCCGTCATTATTTTTAGCGGGGAACATGTTTAGCTGGTTCTTTGAATTTTATCAAGTGGCAAAATAAAGCAACCTATTGAAATACAATTATATATAAAATTTGGATTTTATTTTACAAGATTTCGGAGAAATTTGGAGAGGGGTCAATCCCCAACTATAGAAACGCTAATGCTCATGGTGTTTTCCAAAGCAATTGCGACTGATCATACCATAAGTCAACGGTCTTCTGACCAAAAATAAATATAAATTGTACATGACATTTAATTTATTGTTGCAATTTTTGGCATGGGATGTTTAGTCATTCCAATAATAGTGGTTTAAAAAAGGAATGATGCAGATCTGGTTAACATGAAAATAATCATGTTACGCAGTTAGATAATAAATTTTGAATGATATGCAGATCTGCTGAACATATTGCTCTTGGCTTTGACGCTCAACTCAACGTTCACAAAGGATTGGAATTTATGAAAAAAATATCTATTTATATGCTGAGTATTTTTATCCTATTTTGTACTACAGGCTTAGATGCCGCTGATAGGATTCAAGTACAGGGAACTCGAATTAACATCATTCCACCAAGAGATTTTTTACCAGCTCAAAATTTTACCGGTTTTATGTTAGAAGAAGCGGCTTCTTCTATTCTTGTCACAGAAATTCCCGGTCCCTTTTCGAAAGTCTCGGAAGGTTTTACAGTGGCAGGATTTGCTGCCAAAGGAATGAATTTTATCTCAAAAGAGGAAATAGAAGAAGAACCTAATGCAGGGCTACTATTAAAGCTAAGCCAACAGGCATATGGCAGGCAATTTTTAAAGTGGATTTTTGTTTTTGGTTCTGAAGCAGACACGTTTATGGTCACAGCTACTTTTCCACAAGAACTAGAGCAACAACTATCCATTGAAATGAAAAAATCGGTTCTCAGTTCTCGATTAAGCTCGGAAAGTCAAATTGACCCCTATGCAGGCTTGCTCTTTAGAGTTAAAGATTCTTCTTCATTTAAAGTAGCGAAAAGAATAAGTAACATGGTTCTTATGACTAAAGATGGTAATTTTTCACCGAAACCAAATTCTGACCCTCTATTCATTGTTGGATCTTCGGTGAGCCAAGGAATGGTCATTGATAATAAAGAGGTATTTTCCGTAAAAAGAATTAAATCAATTGGCACAATGACCAATGTTGAAATTATAAACACCAACTCAATAGAAATAGATGGCTTAAAGGGGTTTGAAATAATAGCTAATAGCATACATAAAAAAAGCCAAGATCCTGAATTTGTATATCAGGTAATAATATTTGGGGATACCGATTACTATATAATGCAAGGTATAGCTCCAAGATCAGAAAAAGAAAGATATGTTAAAGAATTTAAAAACATAGCTCTTTCTTTTAAACGAATATAATTCTTGATTGATAATTGAAAGTATTTCGTTCAAAAAAGAATCGACTTACAATGGTATCAACCAGACGCGAGGAGGCTATACGGCGCTAATCGTGGAAAGAAAGATGGCGTGCTGATTATATACAAAACGTTGACGTTGTCTATAAAAGCTCGTTTTTGGGGAGGCGTCGATGGGCACAACATCTTGTACCCTTCTTTATTCTGTTGAGGGGGGATAATAATATATTAAATTTATTCTTGCCTTTCGTTGTCAGGAATGGTTAATCTCCAATTAAATTGATTTTAAAAAAGAATTATCTATATCCGTATAGCATTCAAAATATGCATGTTATCTCGTTAGATAAGTGGACATGAAAGATAAACGGAAACCACCGATCAACTTGTCAGGAGCGCTGATAAAATATGAAATTAAAAATCAAAATAATAGGCACCATAATTTCTCTTGTTTGCTTAATCCTGGTCGGATACTCTACAGCGTATGGAATATTACTGCCTTATAGCCCTGTTATTGTGGGTTTTGAAAAGAAAACCTATAAAATGGCGACTATTTATTATCATAAAGGATATAATCTTCCACCCTTGGAGGAAATTGATACTTTAATTGAGGAAAATGAAAGCACTCATGATCTTAAATATAAAAGAAATGTTGATATTATTCTCTGCGAGTCAGACAGAGAAAAGAAAAGAATAACGGGATCCTTAACTCGCGCTCAATCATTTTTTTTGTTTGGGCGAGTTGTAGTTTCAAGAAAACTTCAAGATGAAGCGGTTGCTCATGAAAAGCCTTTTGGAATGTATCTTCAACATGAACTGTCACATTCGCTTACTCACCAGAACCTATCTTTACTCAGGACTTTTACTTTCCCCGCATGGCTTGATGAGGGCCTTGCGGTATACTCATCTGATCAATTTGGAAAAGCTGGATATTTTAATCAACAAGAAGTTTCTGCGTATTTATCAAAAGGATTCTTCTATCATCCCAATTGGTGGCCTCAGCCACTTCATAAGGCTCCGATTGAGTCTAAGGAATTCGAATTAAAAAACAAATATTATTTTATATATTCAGAATATGGTTGCATTGTGAGCGATCTTATTAACACATATGGACGAAACCGTTTCATAGACTATTATCACCATCTACTGAAAAATAAAGAAAACGAAAAAATATTTCAAAGTTCGTTTGGTATTTCATTTTATGATTATCTGGATGAATTTAAAAAACGTATGATATCAAAAAGCTCCTAACAAAAGGCTAAAGGCCGAAAATACCCGTTCAAAAGCGGCGGGCATGGCAACTTAGCCACGTGTTACATTTAATACATTATTTTCGTTACTGCTCGAAGATCAACCAGAATCAATTTTATAGAACATACTCCTGCCTCCGATTAAATCCTGAACAAGGCGAGCATTCTGTGACCCCTCTGAATATCAACTAACTTTCAAAGGGTTCAATCGTTCAGGTAATGCTGACTGGGTTTTTTCCTTGATGCCCCCGGAAAAATACCATAAGTCATCGGTCTTTTGACCGGAATAACGATAATTTGTACATGGTGTTTAATTGACTATTGCAATTTGGCGCAGGGGATGTTTAATCATTCCATGGGTGGTGATTTTAAAAAGGAATTATGCAGATCTGGTTAACATAAAACTAATCATATTGAGCAGTTAGATAATCAATCTTGAATGATATACGGATCTGCTGAACATATTGTCAGACAGAGGAAAAAATGAAATACACAATCATCATAATAGTTTTAGTAGTAATAGGATTCATATTCATAGCCTCCAAAAAGAAAAAAATTATACCTACCAAAGAAACACCTTTTGATATTTCCGACATAAAACTCCCATATGAGTCTTTGATCGTTTCGGGAGAGGATGCCATTTCCACATGCATGAAACTAAGAGAAGAAGGAAAAGGACAATTTACCCCCGTTATTCTCGGGAATCCAAAAGAATTGTCAATTCTGCTGGATGGAATTTCTGAGCCCTCGCCATCTCCAGAAGAGATCATTAAAACGTCTCAGAACATTGAGATGAAAAAGTTTATGGAACAGAGGAAATTAGAAGACGAAGAATATTATGCTAATGTTGAACTCGGCCAGTGGCCTAACTCAGCCAAACCATCAAATGACTTAACTGGCCATACAGGTATTTTCACATCGAGACCATTGAAACAGGTTCTCATTTGCAAAGTTCCCACTCCAAATTCATGGGAGGTTCCTGCCTATTTATTTTATGGAGGATGGAATGAATGTCCTTCCGCTGAAGAACATGTTGCTATCCTAAAATATTGGAACGAAAAATTTGGAGCAGAAATAATCACAGTAAAAAACGATGTGATTGAATGCACAGTTTCAAGCCCTCCCCAAACACGGGATGAGGCGATGGCACTAGCAAATGAACAATTTTTTTACTGTGCAGACATCGTTTATCAAGGTACAGACAACCTTGCGAATTTAGCGTCTATACTTAAAGGCGGGAAAACATGGTTCTTTTGGTGGGATTAAAAGATGTCCAACTATCGCCTCAGAGGCGTAACGTTGACTTTGTCTATACATAAACGCTGTGATGCTTGTTATTGAAGGCGTTGGCTACTTCTGTTATTCCTGCCTGGTTTAAAACTTGGCTCAGCGACACTGAATACCATTAAGACTCACTTCGGTTTTTCTCAATCGTCATGTAAATTATCCGGATGCATCAGACATTTTGAAATCCAGAGTAATGCAAGTATGGTTGAGTTCTGATATTGGGTAAATAATTTATCTTGGTAAAAGAAACTTTACCATGGTATCCATAAAAAATATCCAAAACTGTCAATCTCTTTTATATGTTCAAACAAGGAATATCATGACCAAATTGGAAATTGCACTGGGGGCGACTTTATTTGGATGGCTCCTTGCTCAAGCAACGGAAGTAATCAAAACTTACCTCCATACTTCTTCAAAAAAGAAAGCCGTAGTAGAAGAAATGTTTGAGTTGAAAATGCTCTTAAATGATGGGGCTGAATCTGCAAAAAAATCTGCCTTTAAGTGTGGAGAAAATGGAATTATTGGGTTTTCAATCGGCGCACAATTGAGTACTCCCGTGTTCGATTCTTACTATCCTGAAGTGGCAGATAAGTTTACTGATTGGGCTCGTTTCAATATTCGAACCTTTTACAACCATCTTCAACATTACAATGATGCAATCAATTGGCTTCAAACGCTTAAAAGTGGAGAGGTGACTACTACAGAAATTAAATTTAAACTTTTTGAAGCATATAAACAAGCATCACTTGCCGTGGTCTATTTAGAGGGCTCCGATGAATCTGGTGGGAAAGAAAAAATTACAGATTCACATCCTAAGCTTTCTCAATTGAGGGAAACGATACAAAAAAAATCAAAAGAATTATTCCCCGTTCCTAAAGAGCAACACAACACGTAACCGGCCAAATTCATAGATTATTATGAGGCGAGACTCGACTTTGAAGGAAAAATAATGACAGAACCTAAGGATATGGACGATTTTTTACAATTTGCTAAGTATGAATTGGGAGAAGAAAATTGGATTCCGCTTTATAAAAATCTAAATAAGGATGATAAATCTGAGGACGGTTCTCTGTTTTCTTGCCTGATTCCACCTGAGCTAACAGAAAAAGCTATGGAAAGCTATGGATGGAATTTATTGCCAGGAGATGGGGGTCCATCTATTGTTTGGAGCGGAAAGGATAACATTTGGTATGAACCGAACTGCTCTGAATACCTACCACTTGTTATCTATAGGGAATTTCATGGAACAAGAGAATCCTACCGTGAAATTTTGCAAGAATTAGTTTTATACCTCAAACTTTATCACGATTCAGAAAATAAAAATTATGTTGTAGATGATGAAAATGGATCTGAGATTGAAGTTATAAAATATTCAGAAAATGAAATTTTAATACGAAAGTCTTTTCTAACGGCCTTCATGTGTGCAAGGCAGTTTAATCTACTTCTATTTTTTGAAAATTCTCGTCACAAAACGACAAATGACCGCCTTCCAGATGAACGTGTAAATGAGCCTTTAATTTCTTACCATCGATTCTGGGACAGCTCATATGTCGACGGATTTAGTACCTTTACTAGAGTGATAGGTAAGAAATTATTATACTGCCTACCAAGAACAGAAGAGCACTACAGCCCATTTAAGATTCAGAATGAATATGAGTCGTTTATCATAGATGGTGATGCTCATGACAATATAATCCACTCTTGCAATCCTGAACTGCTATCAGATTCTTTTGGGAAGAATAAGGGGGCTCCACATTACCTGACTCCAGTTTATTTCCATAAATCAGTGCTTCAAAAATATTTTGGGTCGGCAACAGAGTATGAGGTTCAAGATAGTGTAATACACAAACATGGTTATTGGATGTTGCGCTTTGATAATAATTCTCCAGATCACGTGTGTGTATTCTTGGGCGATCTTGGTCAAGATATACCTCACTTTGAGCAAGTTTACTGGAAAAGTTTCAACCTTGCTCCTGAAGGACGAAAAATGAGTGATACATACTTTAAAAGGAGTATGATGGGAGCTTTTGCAGATGCAGAAAGCCCGGATTTAGTGTTCAAATCACAGTTTAAACGATTTCAGGATAAATGGTTAAAGATTAAGGGGTGGACATTATTTTTACCTCTCGCAGCAGCCGATGTACATTGTTTTAAAACACTTCATTCATTAACTAGGAATGAGCAATCTGAATTTGATTCCCAGGTGCTTTCTTTAGTGAAGATCACAATTGATTCTATTAATGTAAAAGAATTAAGAAAGCATGTCACAGTTAAAAGCGACGGTTCAATAAAACTTCTATCAGACTTCCTCAGTGATGGTGGTGTCCAGTTTGACGCAGCTTCATTCTTAGGAGGATTACAAGGAGTGCGCTCAACTGGTGTTGCTCATAGACGGGGTTCTAAGTATGAAACAACCATTGAACGACTTGGAATAAGTGATGACGCATTAATTCAAGCATTTAATAATATCCTCGAACAAATGACGAGTTTGCTTAAAGAAATAGATCAGGTTTTCATGTGTGAGGAAGCTTCTTGAGGGAAACTCACACAACAAAGCACTGTTGTAGGATATCTTTTTAGTTGTGATTCAATTATGCCGAAGAGAAAAGTGTTAAGTGGAGAACGCGAGACTCAAGAATAATTATCCTAATCACAACTATTGAGAGGCGGATTAATTAAAGGAATTAATAACCCCAGACTATGTCTATTATTCCGGCGTCGGGCCTTCTATCCATAGAAAGTTCGATGTTTTTGGCAATGCTCGCGATTCCCAAAAATAAAATTTCATGTATCCTTACGCCGGGCAAGTTTCTGGCAGAGGGTATTTAGTTCCCCAGTAAGAATTCCTTTTTCTTTGGCAGTTTGACTTGCTACCGCTACCTCCTTGATACGATTCACAGATCCCAGTTTTTCGGCCATAAGTTCATCTCTGGGTTACAATATTTACTGATTATAACGGATTTTGGGGACCAAACTTAACCATCTGAATTTATTATGAGGCGTTTTATGCCTTGTCCTGGAATTGTGATCAAAATAAGACATGAAATTCATGTTCAAGGGTCAAGAAGCTTGAAAAATAGGGAAGCACCAGAAAGCCGAATTAATGGCCTCCCCAAAATCCGTTATAATCAGAATATTTAGTTAACTCGTTATGATATACATTAACTATAGCCATGAAATAAATTGTTGTTGTTGTTAAGGGTGCGACAAAAATCCCCCTGTGTCAGGATAGATGTCGCCTCAATTGAAAATTAAATTCGGGGCATTGAGGTTATAAAAATGGGACATTCTATCCAAATCAAAGAGGCTGTGTTACAAAAGGTACTACTGGGCAACAAACCCCACCATGAGATATCGCAAGAATTCGGAGTTGGCCGATCAACAATCGGAAAATGGCTAAGACAATATAAAGAAAGCGGCAACACTGCATTGAAATCAAAAGCGAAACGCCCCAAAGACTGGTCTTCTGAGCAAAGAATTTCAGCACTTATAGAAACAGGAACTATGACTTCTGAAGAATGTGTTGCCTGGTGCCGTAAAAAAGGAATTTTTTGCCATCACTTGGAGCAATGGAGAAAAGATGCCGTTTCCGGTATGTCAAACACTGCAGATAAAAGGCAAAGTGAAAAGGAAAAACAATATAAAAAAGAAATATCCTCTTTAAGACGCGACCTTTCCCGTAAAGAAAAAGCACTTGCAGAAACAGCGGCCTTGCTGGTTCTTAAAAAAAAAGCCCAGGCGATCTGGGGGGAGCCAGAGGAAGATTGATAACCTCTGAGGATAAACGGTCCGTGTTAACCTTGATATCTGAGGCCTGCCAAGCCGGCGCCGGTAAAAGTAAGGCGGCACAATTATTGGGATTAACAGTGCGAACGATTCAGCGCTGGAAAAAGCAGGGGACAACAGATCACCGTAAGGGTTCTCGTGCCGTTCCTGCCAATAAGTTGTCGGTTGAAGAGCAAGATAACATTGTCAATGTACTGAAATCTCAGGAATATGCAGATTTCAGCCCCAATCAAATCGTTCCAAAGCTTGCTGATCAGGGTATCTATATGGGATCTGAGTCTACAATGTATAGAATTTTGAGAACGCTGAAGATGAACGAGCACCGTCAGGCAAGCAATCCAGTGCATAGACATAGCCCGGAAACATTCACGGCATGTGGTCCTAATCAGATATGGTCCTGGGATATTACATATTTGCCTTCATCAGTGAAAGGTCAATTCTATTACCTTTATATGGTGATGGATCTATACAGCCGGAAAGCTGTCGCCTGCCAGGTTTATGAATCGGAGTCCGGAGAATTTGCCTCAGATTTGATAGCAGACGCCTGCATTCGTGAAAAGATATCAAAAAAACAGATTATTTTGCATTCTGATAACGGATCTCCAATGAAATCAGCAACTATGTTGGCCAAGCTGCAAGACTTAGGGGTCATGCCGTCCTTTAGCCGGCCCAGTGTCAGCAATGATAACCCTTTTTCAGAGTCATTGTTCAGAACAATGAAATACAGGCCGAATTATCCGGAAAAGCCATTTGAAAATGTAATTAAAGCAAGAGATTGGGCGGATAATTTTGTCACTTGGTATAATACTGTGCATTTCCATAGCAGTCTCAATTTTGTTACTCCTGATGACAGACACCGCGGAAAAGATGTTCAAATCCTTGAGGATCGACATAAAGTGTATATGGAAGCCCGGTTGAAGAATCCTGAAAGGTGGTCCAAGGGAACAAGAGCCTGGAAGCCAATTACAGAAGTAAGTTTGAAAAAATTCAAGCGGTTAAAGCCTGAAACCGCTGCTGGAAAAAGGCTTGCTTGATCGTTGGAATTTAGCACGGCATTAGCACAACTCCCTCATGGCTGAGAATGGGCCCCCAATTACCCGTCGGAGGTCATGAGGGGGTTGTGCGGCAAAATTAGAAAATATTATAGAAAAGGCGACAACTTGCTTGACACGCGCCGAAATGCAAATTGAACGATTTTTGAATATCTGTTTTAGCAATCCGTCATAGAGAATTTTGAGGATGGGAAAAAAGGGCTACTGACGCAGTCGCTCTCGCTCCTTTGTCTCCTCGCAGAACCCGGTCGATTTTTTTTGGGGAAAAAGCCCCCCAAAAAGAAATCGACCGGGTTCTGACGAGGTTTAAAACTGTAAACATTTCGCCTGATTCAATAACAAATAGTTACATTTTTATTTACATTTACAACATAAATATAAAATAACATATTGAAAATAAAGACTATTAAATAGAGTCTTAAAATAACTGGTATTTATAACCCTTTTGATTGATACCTAATAGATATCTGTAAACTTTTATAGCAAGAGCCTTTTTTAATAGGCTTCTTGCTATTTTTTTTGTGTAAAATTTTTTTGACTAAAAATTTGATGTATGCCACCTTTAATAAATTGTAAAAATTAGAGGCTTGCATGGCTAAAATAGTGACTAAATATTTCATTATGAGTAGCGGTGAACGCCATAAGCTACTCGCTGATTCAAATACAGGTATCCCTTTATATTTCCCAACTTGATATATAACATCTCAAATAGAGCAGGATGAAAACCAGTGTCATTCACCGACCTCACCCTGCTCAATTGATGTTATTTTAAAATTAACTTTTTATAAACAACCTTCTTTACGCTATCCTCAACAAAGTGGTGAAGCATGAAGCGATATCATTTCTTTAAAAAAAATGGGCTTGATCATAAGATCGGCCATTATACCTAACTTGCCATTTTAATTTTATTTCTTCTTGGTCTTGCAGGCAGAAGCATTTTTTTAACGAGCCATTCAAACATGTTGATTGGCTTGTTTTCAAAAAATCTTTCTGCCGCCGTTCTTCCATCAGGCCGTTTTAAGTGAAAGTTATGAATCACCGTCAACCCCTTCATTTTTCGGTCACTCAACCGGTGCATACCATGATGATGCAGGGACAGTTGCGCATTACGGCCTTCTACACATGAACTTGACCTTTGAAAAAATCCTGCGCACTCCTTTGCCGCTCTTACCATGCGGTTGATTTCATCATCAGCGGATTCGGAAAGCTGCCCGTTTCTGTCCTGCAACACCGAGAGTAATTCTTGAGATTTTTGCCGAATCTTCTTTTTTTGTTCCGGATCTTTTTCTTTACGAGCGGTCTTTTGAAGATAAAATCCTGGGATCAGGCGGCTATGCATCAGGTTTAGCTTGTCATCAGACAAATCCATATCGTTGACACACGACTCAATCATGCAAAAATAGAATACGAGGGTTGCCATCATTTTTTCGGTTACACGCCAGGCTTTCTCGATTTTATCCTTGCATCTATCCGGCAGGAGATTCGTTGCTTCCCGGATTTGATCAAAGCTTTCTTTTAGTTGAATGCCAACAGTATCTGAGTCCTGCTTGTTTCCTGTGAGAGGATCATAGGGATGATAGACTTTGCTGATTTGTTTTCTTGCTGTTGTGACGATTTCCTGGTTTTCTCTTGCCTTGTCCAGAGCCTCTTTTGCTTTTTGTTCTTTTTCCATGCAGCCAAGGATTTTCTTATCAAAATCAAACGGTCTACCAACAGGTCGTTTTTCAAGATTTTTATAGTTGTCCTTGTTTTTCTGAGCATCAAGGACTTTCTTCTTACTGTTTTCATGTTCTTTTTCAGCTTTCCGTATTTTTGCAGAGAGTGGAGCTCCAGTTCCCCGACTGATTTCGTACATTACATGAAACAAATCCGGAGAATGATGACCGTTCAAGCCTTTCGTCACATGATGGATCAATCCTTTCCCCTCATCACTCGTACTTTGAATAACCTTGACGGGAAGGTCACCAAGCGCCCCACTCACAGATTGGTTCCACGTAACTCCGGAACGGTCCTTGGCATATTTTTCAAGAATAATATAGTTGGAATTCGGCTCGATAGCCACAAGGCAGACTTGAGGATGAAAGGTTTCATCTTCACATAGGCTGATCCGTTTTTCGGGCATAAGCAGTGAAAGGCGTGCTTGTTCCATATCACCGAACTGGCCTATTTGGGTGTCCATTTGATTTGAAATTTTTTGATGGGTGCCGTAGGATGCGGCCACAAAACTTGATAACCGGGTTAATTTAAGAAAATTGCAAATATTGCGGATGCTGGCGCATCCCACCTTGGTGAATTCGAAATGGAGGGCCTGAATTAAGGTATGTAAAAATTTTACACCTGCCGGACTTTCGAAAAAAGCGACTATCGCCGGTTCCTCATCTATTTTATCCATCCGGTTGAGCCAGTTTTGTAAAGTTGTTCGGGGAACGCCGACATCTCTGGCAAACTCACGCTGACTGAGTTTTTCTTTACAGTTTTTAAAATCTATAATTTTCATAGATACTTCATCTCTGGGCCATTTTGTCTTGATATTTGCATTATGAGAAGATTCAGCGTATGTAGATGTCATGCCCGGGCTTTCTTGATCCTTTCTGTGAATAGTTTTTTGTTTGGCGCATTATCTATTCACAGACCGGGCTAATTTTATCTACATTTTTTTCTTCTAAATTCCTTTTTTAAGATTTTTAGGGCACACTTCTTGGCCGATGTTATGATCAAGCCCAAAAAAATCGTTTTTCTCGCGTAAGACTCTTTTATGAAATTTAAGCACTTCGTCTTCTCATGCAGGCACAACCCAATAACCCACAAAACATTAACAACAATGATGAAGGTACCGGTACGGCTGTAGGCATCATCTTTAAACCAACCACATCACTGATGTAATCAACGGCACCATCATAAAAACCGTTTCCATCAAGATACCAAAGGTCGTTAACTAAGTTTAACGTGTAATACATGAGGCCATTATTGGCCAGACTACCATCATCTGAGTCCGTGACATAGATTCCTGTATAAAGGCCGGCTTCATCATATGAAAAGCCCCAGGCAGTGATGGAGTGCGCGCTAGATATTCCCAGAGAAACACCGTAGCCTTCCTCCATCCACGTATCAATCAATGACAATGCATTACTGAAACCGTCCTCGCCTTGGGTTTCCACCCTCATATAATCATTAACGTTTAAGTCAGGATAAAAAGCACCGGCATTTTCGACTTCTAACTGGGCCCAACCCTCTGCCTTCTGGGGACGATAGGTTCCGGAAAACCACCATTCATAAGCATAATTTTCAAGGCTGCCCGCGTCACTGAACGCATTGTTAAAATAAGAGAAAAGCTCAGCCGCAGAGTTGCCGGCCACAGCACCCCAGCCGGTATAATTGAGGATATTTGATGAGGCGGCGGCCCAACAGAGCACCGTGTCGTCGGTCCATTCTTTATCCACATCCGTCCAAGTTCCGCCCCAGTCATCATAAATGTAATAATCGTCCGCAAATGCATTGGCCGAGCTCAGCAGCACCAGGGCAACCCCAACCATTAAAATTTTTTTGTAACACTCTAACAACGAATCAAACCTTTTCATAAAACTAAATCTCCTTTTCAATTAATTAATGGACATCAAAAGGCTTAGAAAAGACAGCACTCTTTGAAAACAAAGGCACCTTTCCTAAGCATTGTTTTTATAGTTTGAACACATTTCAATCTTTTTTTCTGAGGTATAGACAGTCATAGCCCCTCGCTAGTTAATCAGGGTTATTGATCGGTCAACGCATAAGGCGGGACGCCGCTTAAAACTTGCTACCCCACTCATTGCCGGTGCAACCGCCACTTTGTCGGATCATTTTAACTTAACAATACCTTCCTGTTCCGTCAGCGCCCCGGCTCCCATCCGTGACATTTTCCGAACCGACATCTCCCAAAGTGATTCCCAGGGTATACGCGTCAAATTGTAAGATGCCGGCATCATAGGTGACGTCCAAGGTAAAAGTCGCCAGGTCCGTGCTGTCCAAACCGGAAACAACGATATCCACGTCGGTTTCGGTTCCGGGATTGAACGAGAAGAACTCAGCCCTACCGGACTACAGCAACCAAAAACAACCCAAATGGCCCACAGCGCATGTGGTACTTTTTTTAAACTTTCTTTTCAACATACGTTCTCTTATGCTCCTTTCTTTTAAGTTTGAGTTATTGCAATCCTCCCTGGGGCGCCAAGGATCACATTTATATTGTCACCTTCTTTAGCTCTTAAAAGGTGTTTTGTTGGTAGACCCGGATCAACCTTTTTTATTTAATACAAAACCCAAAAATTTATCCTGCGGCAACAGGGAGACGGCTTTTTCAATGTCCGCCTTAGGCGTTACCCGGGCTTCAACCACCATGATGATGCCGTCCATCATGGGGGCTATGGAAATGGCCTCGGAACGTTCGAGAACCGGCGGGGTATCAAAAAACACATACCTGTCGGAATACCGCTGCCCCATCTCTGCCACAAGCGCCTCCATGGCCTCTGAAGAGAGAATTTCTGTGGAATTCACGACCGTTTTATCTCCGGAGATCAGGGTCAATTTTTCTATCCCCGGCCAGATAATCAAATCATTTAACGGAACGCCGTGAAGAAAGTAATCAATCAGGCTGAGGTCATTTTCAATTCCCAGGTATTTATGGAGGTCCTGCCCCTTAAAATCGCAGTCTACGAGAAGCACGGTCTGCTTGAACTCCCGGGCAAAGACAAAGCCCATGTTGATGCTGGTGATGGTTTTGCCCTCGTATTTATTCGGGCTTGTGATCATGAGCGTCTTTAGTTTTTTCTTTTTGGCCTGCTGCTGAATCCGGGTTCTTAATATTTTATAATATTCAACTTCAGGTGCCTCGGGGTTGATGCAGATCCCCCGGTTTTGCAGAACAACATCCGGATCAATACGATATTCCTGAGATGTCTTGTATACCGGTGCGTTGAAAAACAAAGGGGCTCCCCTATGCTGGGGATATTCTTTTTCTATTACTGCGTCCTGGATCATTTTTTTCCTCACTCCTTTATCTTAAAGAAACTTACGCACAAGTTTGGCATTAAAAACATCAAGATCCATGACAAAGTGATCAAACAAAAAGACGGCAAGAATCACCGTAGAAACCATACCGGTCACCACTGCCACGCGTTTTAAATTCTTTTTTCGCAGGTCCTCTGAGGTCACAATAATCGGAATTTCCGCCAGGGCCGGGTAACCCAGCGAATTTGACAGCGCTTCCACGTTACTGAAAGAAGAGTCTGAAAATTCAATCAGGGCGGTCAGGCCGACCCCTGCACCAATGCCTAAAACAATACCAATGAGTACAATGGCGACCCGGTTGGGTTTAAAGGGTTTTTCAGGCAGCCTCGCCGGTTCCACCAAAGAGAACCGCTCTCCTTTCTGCTCGGATTCCAGTTCCCTGGCCACTTTGGCTTCCATCATCTTAGATTGGAGATCGGTATGTTTCATGTACAGGTTGTTTCTTTCGGCCACAAGGGCATTGTATTTTTCCTCAACACTGGGGGTCATGGCAACGCGCAGCCGGTAGTCATCCGCTTGTTTTTCCATTTCCTCTATTTTCTTCAAGGTAGACGCAATATCGGATTTTGTACCGGCCAGGCGGGACGCAAGGGTGACGTAGGCAGGATTTTTCTGTTTTTCTTTTTCTTGCTTTCTTGATTCTTCGACTTTCAGGGTCAGCCCTTGAATTTCCTGTTTGACCTCAATCACATCCGGATAAAAATCAGAAAATTTTGCTTTTAAATTGATCAATTCTATTTTAAGTGTTTCAAGGCGCCTTTGATCCTGATATTTCTGCTCTTTTTGAAGTTCGGTATCTTCCATGAAAACAGGGGTATTGTCCAACATCTCTTGTAGTTCCTCTTTTTTTCCTTTCAGGTTTCGCAAGGCCTCCTTTGTGTATGCAATCTCCCTGTCAACTCTGTCCAGGGTCTGTTGGTTTAACTGGAACAATTCGGGAAGTGATGCGACGTTTTCCTCCTTGAACGTCGCCATTTTCTTTTCCAATTCAGCAATATGCGCTTTGACCTTTTCACTCTCAGCGAGAAGAAAATCATAGGCGGACGACAGCAGTTCTCAGTGAAGGGGACTATCATTAAAAACACATCAATTTCTCGTACGTTTCAGAGGCAATACAGAACCGTGGAAATCGTCGAGTTTCTATTTTCTTCAATGACCTTACCAGCTCCGTAAAATATGGCAATGCTTTTTATCCAAAGCCAATAGTCATCTCGGGGCCTTCCTTGATGGGTAGGCTCGAATTTTCTCAAAGGTAAATTTTTGAAGAATTCGGATCAGGGTGCTCGAATTTCAGTTGATGGTGATATTATAAATTGTAGCAATGATTCCCAGTTTCTAAAAATGATAATCCGAATGGTACAGCGTAGTTGATTCCAGAATTCTTTTCGGGCACTGAATTTGGCCCTTGCTTTCTTAAAAAGCGGGTCCATTAATTCGATGATCTGATGCATGGAGAATGCCATTAGAATAATCAGGAAAAAATTAAATGAAAGATTATTTTCGCCATGCCCAAAATTGTGCTCAGCATGATATCCTTGGTTTTTCAAGGTGTTGAAATTTTCATTTTCAATTTTCCATTTGGCCCTGCCTGCCTTGACAAGCTTTTTGACATTGCCGGCGTTCACCTCAATATCCGTCACCCAGCTATTGGTATAGATGATTTTATCCTGATCTTTGAGAATACTGTACTCGAGGAAATTTATTACCGGTGCCGATGTGTCCCCATTTAAACGAAGCCCATTGATCCACTCGTATTTATGGATCAGCCCTTTTTTGTCTTTCCATTCGATCTGGTTGACGTCATCCTGTTCTTCTTTCTGCAGGACCTGCTCGAATAAAATTGTATGATCTGTGGGCTTTGCCACCAGAATAAAAGACATTTTTAATTTTTGAAGAAGGTCAACGAATGGTTTTTTGGAATATAGATCATCAGCGGTGATGACTATTTTCAGCTTTGGGTGGTCCGTTCGAATGCGCTGCAGTATCCGTTTTCCGGCGTTAATCTCACAATCCTGCTTTTTGGTGCCATCGGTATTCTTTATGGGTTCCGGTGCTAATGGAAATACCTGGCGCTTGTCTGGATGAACCACAGCAGCACAGAGAGATTGATGTGAGTAACTGACGGTTCCATTGCGGTGTTTTTTCACCAAGCATGAAGGGCAATTAACGCTCTCGGATCGAAAATATTGTGTGCCGTCAATCGGAATAATATAGCCATCTTCCAAAAAACGATAATCGTTTAAATGATTGCCTCGTTGAAGCAAGCCGAAAAAGTCTGAGAAAACCGGAAACAGTTGCTCCGAAGGTACATCGTCGAGGATAGCCCTCATTTGATTATCTTTTGGGATGGTAGTAACCTTGAACATTGTCCGCAAATTGTTCAATTGTGATGCCTCTTCAAGGCGCTTTTGAAATTCAAGCATTGAAGGATCTTGAAAAAACATCATAGCAAGGGCACTCAGACATGAATCATGCATGGAGTGTTTGGTTTTCCCATCTTGGCGTTTGTCAACAATCTCATCGGCCCGTTTAGAAACCGTTTTTCTAAGGTTTGAAAATTTGAGTTGTTTCCCAGTGTTCAAGCTGATAGCCCCTATACAATGTATCGTTGAATAAGGCTATCATAAAGCATATAAAAAATCTAGTTTTATATTTGATGTTATTTCAATAGGTTATAAATATTTTGCATTCAGGTGTGATATATTGAAAATTAAAACAATAGTGTTTGGCGTAAGTAGAAGGTTATATGATCAATTCGGGCTTTAATTCCATAGCAAATTTGCAAAAGACATTACGAAAATCAATAGGACTCATTGCCCGAAATGCCAATTTGTTAGAGAGTGCGATCTTCACTGAGAACTGCTGGGCGGACGAGGACTGCTCTTTTCTTACTTTCAGGTCTTCCTGGAGGAACAAGGAGGTGATGGTGTTGGCGACCTTCTGTACTTTTATGGGGTTCTTTCCTTCATAGGAAAGGGTGAATGCAATGGTTGCCGTAGCCGTCCTCCCGGACATGCGATCTGCAATCTCAACATTCACGGGAGCCAGCTTGATGTCTTCCTTCATGATTTCAATGATCTCGTCCTTGGTCTTTTTTTCCTTTAGATCGGAATAAAGCCCAAATTGCTCAATGAGTTCGAGAAGACGCGTCGAGGTCAAAATCCGTGCATGAATACTCTGCATCCGTTCTTCGGCAAAGGTGGTGATGGACGACGTGACATATTGCGCCGGGATCTCCCTTTTTTCGATCAACAAAGTGGCCTTGGATTTATATACAGGGGGCAGCATCAAGGCGATACAAACCGAAATAATTGCAATAAATAAAAACGGTAAAAGATAAGCTGCTTTTCTGTACTTTAAAATGTCAATGGCATCTTCCGCTGTAAACGCGTTTACTTCCATTCGTGCTCCTTGGTCAATCAAATCTGCGTTACGTATGTGGTCATATCAGTTCTGCCTTTCATACTGATTTACAATTTTTCTGGCACTATCGGCCCCAGGAAAGTCTTGATTCTTGGCCAATGCAGATTCAAGGTGATTCGCAGCCTCCTGATGCCGGCCCTGTTTTTCCAGCACCATGCCCATGTGATAATTGAGGATATGGTTATCCGGCCTTTGCTCAAGGGCGATTTTAATTTCATCATAAGCCTGTTCAAGATTCCCCATTTTATAGTAAGCCCATCCAAGGGTATCCCTTGCCGGACCGGCATTGCCGCTCAGGCTCACCGCTTTTTGGGCATATACCATGGCTTGGGAAAGATCGGCCCGCTCGGCCAGATATTCGGATGTGATGTAGGCATAATTATTGGCCGCAACCCAAAGGGTCGGGATGGCATCAAAGGCCTGTTTAAAAACCGTTGCTGCTGCCTCATAATCTTTATTTTGTTTATAAATCATGCCCAAAAGCATCCAGGCAGCCTTATTTTTTTCATTTTGCCGGATCGCAGACTCAAGTTTTGCGACAGCACTCTCTTTTTTTCCCTGGACCAGGTAAAGCTTTGCCAGGCTTTCGTATGGCTTCTGCCATTCAGGAGAAATCTCAATCGCCTTTTCAAAATGGGTTTCAGCTTTATCATACTTTTTGATTACAAAATAAATGCCGCCCAGAAGGTTCCAGCTAAAGGCTTCTTTGGGATTTTTCTCAAGCCGCTTTTCACATAAATCGATGGCCGCATCCACATTTTTTTTGTTCAAATAAAGCTGAGACAATTTGAAGATCAACAGAACTGCGTCCGGAAATTTTTCATATCCGGACTTAAGTTCTAAAAGCGCTTTATCCGCTTCATTGCGTTTGAGATAAACATTGGCTGTCTTGAGATATCCGGCTGGGGAATCCGTTTGAATTTTTTTAATCTGTTCATACTGCTTTAAAGCTTTGTCATATTGCTTGGTGACGGTATAAAAATCCCCTAATCTGATGAGGGATTGAATATTGTCCGGTGCCAGGGCCAAAATTTTTTTAAGATACGCCTCTCCTTTTTCCGTGTCCTTTTCCACCACCGTCTTTATCTGGGCCAACGCCATGAGAATTTTATCGGATTTCGGATTCTCTTTAAGGCCTTTTTCAAGAACATCCAGTGCCAGCAGGGGCTCCTTGTTGAGCGTGTGTGCGAGTGCCAGGTCCAGGTAAGCTTGAATAAGATCGGGTTTGTCCGCCACGACAACTCTGAACTCGGATATGGCATTGAGTCCGTCTCTCCTGTTCAGGTAAAATTTGCCTTTAAGGATGTGTGCATCAATATTTTTGGGATCTTCTGTCAGGACTTCATCCACCAGTTTTTCAGCAGCATCCGGTTGCGCTTTGGCCAGCATCAGTTCCGCCAGGGCCATCTTAGTCCGGACAATACCCGGATGGCCGGGGTCTTTGTTGACCTCCAGGCTTTCTCTTAAAACCTGCTCCGAGTCATCCAGTTTACCGGTGTTGGTATATATTTGAGCCAGGAAAAGCCGAAAATCGAAATCTCTTGGACTTTTGGCAATGGCTTTTTTAAGAATATTTTCCGCTTTTTCCGGCTGTTCCGCGTTCAGCCAGAAATTGGCAATCGGCATGAAAACAGAATCGTTGGCATCAGGGGCATCAATCAAGCCGTTGAGATAGGATTCAGCCTTCTGCACATCTTTTTGAATCAGGTAAAGCCGGGCCAAAGCAAGTTTATTTGTTATTTGATCGGACTCAAGACGAATGGCTTTTTCAACGTATCCTTTTGCCGTCTCAAATTGTTCATCCTTGACAGCGACATTGCTCAGCCTGACCAACAGGGGAACGCTATTCGGGTTTGCCTTCAGGCCCTGCTCTAAAAACAATCTTTCCCCGGTCCAATCTTTATCCTTTGCGGACAAGGCTGCCATCATTATGTATATATCGGGACGGGTAATATTTTCGGCCAGCATGCCGGACAAAATGGCTTTACCCTTGTCATATGCCTTATTAAAAAAATGAACAGAGGCCATTAACAGCCTTGCATCCACATGCTTGGGATCTTTTTCAAGGACATGAACTGCACGCTTTTCGGCTTTTAGTACCGCCTTGGCCCCGAGCAGTAGGCGGCCTAGTTCGACCTCGGCCTGAAGATTGGAAGGATCGAGCCGCATGGTTTTTTCAAACATCCGACAGGCTCGCCTAAAATTTTTTTTTTTAATTCGATTTGACCGAGCATAAAAAATGCGTCTGCATACTCTGGATCGATCTGAACGGCATTTCTAAACTCCAGTTCAGCATTTACGTATTCTTTTTCTTCCATCAAGGCTTTACCTCTATTAAGGAAAGCCTCTTTTTTATCATCCGGGCTTGAACACCCGGCGACCAGACAAAAAATTAAAAATAGAATAATAAATATTGAATACCTTCGATTGTTCATAATCAGTCCTTTTTCTTTATTGGTCGAATGTCTTCAACGCTGTTCTTAAATCTTTATTCAAGATAGAAATTTTAAGTTATATTTCCAATATGTTAGCACATTACATCAAGGCGTTCTTTGATTTCCTCCTCAAGGCTGCTCTTGAGTTCTCCGTATTCGCTTACCCGCTCTCCGGCATGACGACTCTCGGATCGGCTCCAGTGCTCAATAGCTTCCATACATTTACGGTAGTCATCGCAAAGGGCCTGGAACGGCCCGCTGTATTGGTACATCAGTATCAGACTCTCTTTGTCCAAAGGAAAACGTTGAATAACTAAAAACAGGCTATGGGTGATTACAGACATGACTTCCACATAAATTTTGTATCCATTCACGAGGTAACCCTTATTGATTATGTCTCAACTTTCGGGATTCATTGAAACAGACCACCGATCCTGTCAACTAATTGAATTTATAACATAAAAACTTGTAGAGCCCAGCTGTTTGATATATAATAAATTCGTCAAAAAATACAATAATATCAAACAGTAAGGGCTCACATGATACATACCAATATTGAAACAAAAACTCAAACGGACATTCAGATTTTAGGCAAAATTGATGACTTTTTCAGCAAATTTTCCATTGCTACATCTTTGCACCGATGTGGTGTCCGAAAACGTCATGGGTATAGTGTTCGTTCATTGATTATGGCTATATTTACATTACCATTCCTGCAAAAAGATTTCTTTAGGGGAATTGTAATCAATGACGACGTGTCATTTGGTAAAGACGCTGCATATGAAGTTCTTAAGGGAAGGCACTCTAACTGGAGGCGCTTACTTTTGTCTGTTGGTATCAAACTGTACCAGTTTTTCGATCGATTGACCGATGAAAATCGTGAATCGGTCCTGATCGTTGACGATAGCCCTTATGACCGTTCTCGATCAAAAAAAGTAGAGCTTCTTTCAAGGGTATGGGATCACAGCACGGGTAAATTTATCAAGGGATTCCGAATGCTGACGCTCTGCTGGTCAGATGGAGCCAGTTGTCTGCCCTTAGATTTTTGTCTTCTGTCCTCATCAGATGCCAAAAAGCGTCTTTGTGAAAATCAAAAAATCATGGATAAAAGATGCAGTGCATGGAGACGAAGGCAAGAGGCTACAATTACAGCTCCCGAGAACCTGGAAGCCATGGTTAAGCGAGTTCTGGCAACTGGCGTTCGTGCAAAACATATATTGATGGACAGCTGGTTTATGATGCCCGCCACAGTCACAGCATTGAGCAAATACATTAATGTTGTGGGTATGGTGAAAAAAACGTCAAAAATTCATTATGAATTCAATGGCCGTTGGGTGGATGTGAAAGCGATCTACCGGCAGCTAAAAAAGCGCCGTGGTCGGGCAAAAATTTTGGCAAGTACCGTTGTTACATTGAAGGGTGGATTATCTGCCAGGCTTGTTTTCGTGCGCGACCGGCGCAAAAAGGACTGGCTGGTGTTACTCTCCACAGACCTTGCATTGTCAAATGAAGACATCGTTAGAATTTATGGTAAACGCTGGGATATTGAGGTGTTTTTCAAAATGGCAAAACAGCATCTGAAGCTGGCAAAAGAGATGCAATGCCGGGACTATGATGCCCTGGTAGCCCACACCACTATTGTTTTCATGCGATATATGTTTTTGGCCTATCAAAATCGAACCCAAACCGATGACAGGACCTTCGGAGAATTATTCTATGCCTGCTGCGATGAGGTCGCCGATCTATCTTTTGTGGAAGCTCTTTACAGAATAATGATTATTGCCGGTGACCAATTGAAAAAAATCGGTGACTATTGTGAGAAGACCGCAACGGCATTTTTTGATGCTGTTATGGGAACAACCCTCCAGCAATTCGGTTTTGTAGAAAATCGAAAGTTAGCTGGTAATTTTTAAACCCGAAAGTTGAGTTATGTCTATATAAAAATATTACTAGAATTAATCCATTTATCATAACCAGCTGAATTTATAATGTAGCGGTTTTCGTCCTTAAAAATTCTTATATTTAAAATCTTTTTTTATTTCAGAATGTTATCGTTGTAATTTTCCTGTGAATGAATATTAAATTTTGGGCTTGATCATAACATCGGCCAAGAAGTGTGCCCTAAAAATCTTAAAAAAGGAATTTAGAAGAAAAAAATGTAGATAAAATTAGCCCGGTCTGTGAATAGATAATGCGCCAAACAAAAAACTATTCACAGAAAGGATCAAGAAAGCCCGGGCATGACATCTACATACGCTGAATCTTCTCATAATGCAAATATCAAGACAAAATGGCCCAGAGATGAAGTATCTATGAAAATTATAGATTTTAAAAACTGTAAAGAAAAACTCAGTCAGCGTGAGTTTGCCAGAGATGTCGGCGTTCCCCGAACAACTTTACAAAACTGGCTCAACCGGATGGATAAAATAGATGAGGAACCGGCGATAGTCGCTTTTTTCGAAAGTCCGGCAGGTGTAAAATTTTTACATACCTTAATTCAGGCCCTCCATTTCGAATTCACCAAGGTGGGATGCGCCAGCATCCGCAATATTTGCAATTTTCTTAAATTAACCCGGTTATCAAGTTTTGTGGCCGCATCCTACGGCACCCATCAAAAAATTTCAAATCAAATGGACACCCAAATAGGCCAGTTCGGTGATATGGAACAAGCACGCCTTTCACTGCTTATGCCCGAAAAACGGATCAGCCTATGTGAAGATGAAACCTTTCATCCTCAAGTCTGCCTTGTGGCTATCGAGCCGAATTCCAACTATATTATTCTTGAAAAATATGCCAAGGACCGTTCCGGAGTTACGTGGAACCAATCTGTGAGTGGGGCGCTTGGTGACCTTCCCGTCAAGGTTATTCAAAGTACGAGTGATGAGGGGAAAGGATTGATCCATCATGTGACGAAAGGCTTGAACGGTCATCATTCTCCGGATTTGTTTCATGTAATGTACGAAATCAGTCGGGGAACTGGAGCTCCACTCTCTGCAAAAATACGGAAAGCTGAAAAAGAACATGAAAACAGTAAGAAGAAAGTCCTTGATGCTCAGAAAAACAAGGACAACTATAAAAATCTTGAAAAACGACCTGTTGGTAGACCGTTTGATTTTGATAAGAAAATCCTTGGCTGCATGGAAAAAGAACAAAAAGCAAAAGAGGCTCTGGACAAGGCAAGAGAAAACCAGGAAATCGTCACAACAGCAAGAAAACAAATCAGCAAAGTCTATCATCCCTATGATCCTCTCACAGGAAACAAGCAGGACTCAGATACTGTTGGCATTCAACTAAAAGAAAGCTTTGATCAAATCCGGGAAGCAACGAATCTCCTGCCGGATAGATGCAAGGATAAAATCGAGAAAGCCTGGCGTGTAACCGAAAAAATGATGGCAACCCTCGTATTCTATTTTTGCATGATTGAGTCGTGTGTCAACGATATGGATTTGTCTGATGACAAGCTAAACCTGATGCATAGCCGCCTGATCCCAGGATTTTATCTTCAAAAGACCGCTCGTAAAGAAAAAGATCCGGAACAAAAAAAGAAGATTCGGCAAAAATCTCAAGAATTACTCTCGGTGTTGCAGGACAGAAACGGGCAGCTTTCCGAATCCGCTGATGATGAAATCAACCGCATGGTAAGAGCGGCAAAGGAGTGCGCAGGATTTTTTCAAAGGTCAAGTTCATGTGTAGAAGGCCGTAATGCGCAACTGTCCCTGCATCATCATGGTATGCACCGGTTGAGTGACCGAAAAATGAAGGGGTTGACGGTGATTCATAACTTTCACTTAAAACGGCCTGATGGAAGAACGGCGGCAGAAAGATTTTTTGAAAACAAGCCAATCAACATGTTTGAATGGCTCGTTAAAAAAATGCTTCTGCCTGCAAGACCAAGAAGAAATAAAATTAAAATGGCAAGTTAGGTATAATGGCCGATCTTATGATCAAGCCCTAAATTTTAATATTATTCCGATTGTTATATAGAATTCTTTATGTAATAGTGAACCACCGTTTTGAACACCTAATTTAGGATAAATTATACATCTCATTTAGTGTGATGTTTTCGTATTATGCGCTAATACAAAGAAAAATAATGAATAAAAACAATTTGATAAAAACCAAGACAATCGCCGCTGACGAACTCGGGGTGCAACTTTTAAGCATACGCGAGCAAATGGAACTGCTTCTAAATTCAACAGAGTTCAAGGCAACGGACGCTCAAAAGGCCTTTTTAAGATATGTCGTAGAAAAAACGTTGGCCGGGCAGACTGATGGAATAAAGGGGTACACTGTTGCCACGGAGGTATTCGGGAGGGGGGGGGATTTTGACCAGGCCACCGATCCCATCGTAAGTATTCAGGCCAACAAGCTTCGGCGGGCGCTTGAAAGGTATTACCTGGTCACAGGACAGAACGATCCCATCTGCATCGATATCCCCAAAGGTAGTTATGTACCGTTGTTCCGGAAAAAGACATGCATTGAAGGCGATCTGTATCCGGCGCAAGGGCTGGATACAAAATCCCATGCCCCGGACACGTAGCCGAAGATTCTGGTGCAGTCCTTTGAGAACCTGACAGGGAAACAGGAACTGGCTTATATGGGGGTCGGCCTTGCCACTGAAATCGCCCTGGAAATTACACGATATCAGGAGATCCGTGTGGTCAGGCAAGGGTCGGAAACCAGGCAGTCCCGTGGCCCCGGCGCCCGGTTTGTGCTGGGTGGAAGTATAAGAGAGGATATTTCAGGATTAAAAGTGATCGTTACCCTGACCGATGAATCAACAGGGGTTCATATCTGGGGGGACGCCCATAAAACAGATCTCAACCCCGCGGAGATGATCTCCTTTGGAGAACGCATTGCAAGTGCGGTGGTCAGTAAAATAACCTGCGAAGACGGTATTATTCCCAAAATCCTGTCATGGGAATCAAGACAAGTGCCCCCTGAGAATGTAACAACATACCAGGCATTGCTGAAATTTTACCGGTTCATGGATGACTTTTCCATGGAGGTTTATGCCGACACGGTTATGGCGCTTCACCAGGGCTGCATGAAAGAGCCCGAATGCGGTCTGGCCTGGAGCATGCTTGCCCGGCTCTACGTGATCAATTATTCCCTGGAGCTGATCGATATGGACACATCCCTTGAAAAAGCGACTGAATATGCCAGGAAAGGTCTGGCATTGAACCCTACCAACCAGCGGGTCCGGCTGGTCATGGCATTTGTTCTGTTGTTTCAAAATGAACTGTCTGCCGGAAGAGCCGAGGTCAACCGAGCCCGGCAACTGAATCCCAACTCCTTAATGTTTCTTGATTATTTTGGATACCTGATGACCCTTTTCGGCGACTGGCAGCAGGGGCCGGCGCTCATCCACAAAGCCATTGAACTCAATCCGTATTACCTGATCACGGTGCACTATGCGTTGTGGGTGGACTGGGTCCGGCAGGAAAAATACGAACAAGCCTGGGAAGAGACCCTGAACTTTAATACCCCTCTGCTGTTCTGGGACCCGTTAATGAAGGCGGCAAGCCTGGGGTTGCTGGGAAGGATTGAAGAGGGTCTTATGGCCGGAAAAGATCTGTTGGCGTGCAAACCCGACTTTCCACAACGCGGCCGGGTGTTGATCAAGCACTATATCAAATTTGATGATATTGTTGAAAAAGTACTTCTGGGACTTAAAAACGTTGGCGTACGGGTAGAATGAGTGCATGAAAAACCGCATACACAGGATAAGGTTCTAAAAAACTGGTATTTAGAACCATTCTGAGAATTGGCATAGATTAAAATGCAAATTTTAACATTAAGAGTCCTATTTTTAGGGACTCTTAATGTTTTTTAGTGCTAAATTTTTTGAGAATGCATTGTTTTGCTGGGATTCAATGGCAGACTATTTTCCTTGTAAGACAGCGACCAACGTCTTTTGGGCTTTGAACTCGGCGTTAACTATCGAACGGGCTGATATTCGATTTTAGAAGTTTGATCCGTAGCTTCCAATTTAAAAAGGGTGCGGCTCTTTTGAAACATATGAAAGCCATGGTCATTAAAGGTGTTCAGGGTTGTTAGTCTTATTTTTATGCTGCTTTCCAGCAAGATAATTCATTTGTCAGTGACTATCTGATGTAAATTGCAAAAATTTCCTGGACAGCGAGTCATAATTCCGTTATGAAAGAATAGCGGGAGGCAGATGACATGCAAATCAAGCAACAGACCTTTTGTGGTCGAAAGTTTACCGGTAAAGAAATCGCATTAATCCAGGAAGTCGTTGCTACCTGTGGAGGCCTTAGCCGACGAGAACTGGCACATACCGTATGCGAACTTCTGGAATGGAAACGCCCTAATGACCGGCTAAAAGTCCGGGAATGTAGTGATTTTTTGGAGCTTTTAGAGGCCAAGGGAGCTCTAACCCTTCCTGAAAAGAAACAACAGACAAAGATCGTTTCTCACAAGAGTATTCCCCAAACACCCTGTAAGCAACCCCACAGCACTTTGCGTGGCAGCGTAGAAGAATTTACACCTCTTGAGATACAGCGGGTTCAGAATCGAGAGCAGAGGGATCTGTTTAAGGAACTCATCGGTCGCCATCATTACCTGGGATATGCAATGCCTTTTGGCGCCAGATTGCAGTATCTGATTTATGTAAACCGTCCCCATCGAGAAATTGTGGGGTGCATCCAGTTCTCAAGCCCTGCCTGGCGGATGCGTGCTCGGGATGAATGGATCGGTTGGACAGATGAAAGGCGTAAGGTCGCTTTACAAAAGGTGGTGAACAACAGCCGTTTTCTGATCCTTGCTCCCATCCAAAATTTAGCGAGCATGATACTGTCATGTAGTCTCCGGGAACTCAGAGATGATTGGGAACGGCAGTATGGTCTTAAACCCATGCTGGTAGAGACATTGGTGGATCGACAACAATTCCACGGTGGCTGTTATCGGGCATCGAACTGGATTGAGTTGGGGAAAACCACTGGTCGTGGGCGCATGGACCGATTTGGCAAACGTCATGGCGCTGATGTAAAAACCATATTAGTATATCCACTGGAAAAAGATGCTGTTCACCAACTCAGGGAGGGGATATGAATCCAGCGGTTTCCCTTTCTGTTGTGGAGCATTTACCTTCCCCCGTCATTAATCCGGGGCAAAATGCTATGATGATATTGTCAATTTTCTTAATTCCAAGGAGAAAACGACGGGGCATCTAAAAGTGATCAAGTAATGCTGGCAAAGAATGGCAAAGATCATGACTACGAGCTTTGGTCAGACATGTCGTAAAAGAGCCGCACCCATATCATCTCATCTATTCTGGTAAAGTACTCTCCGAATCCTACCACCGGTGTTGTTTTATCTCATGACGCCCGGAATGAGCATCATATTGCTCCCTGAAAACGAATCCCGTACTATCCGACTCTAATTCCAGAGAGGTAAATCGGAACTGAAGCACTGTCCCTTTTGCTATGATTGCCTTTCGGGCATCAATTTCGGGGTGATCTTTTTCTCTTTTGTACATATCTACAATTTTTTTATGGATCAGAATTTGCTCTTGCTTAAGTTCTTCAATTCGTTTTTTTTCGGCTGAAATGCGTTGAGACATATTAAGGAACATCTCTCCAGATTCATTGTACTCTTTTTCAGATTCTCTTTTGAGAGCTCTAATTCTCTTTTTCAATTCACGAACCCTATCCAGATCCGCTTTTGTCTTTTGCCTTAGATTGCTTAGCTTTTTAATTTCCGCCTCAAAATTCGATATATCTTTTTTCTCCAAACTTGAGAACAACTCTTTAAGTTGCTGCTCTAAGGATTGTATATTTTCCCTTATCCGAATGGTTTCTTTTTCAATTTTCTCGATGTTCTTTTTTTGGTTAATGACCTCCAATGAGTCGCCGGCAATTAATTTGCAGTCATTTTCCACCTTCACTTTTCGAAGAATGATTTTATTTCTTGCTCGAATTATCGAGGATCTTATATCGACATCGGTAAAAATACTGACATCATCACTGTCAATAATTGATTGGGATACATGAGAAGAATGCAAGGATGTGGTTTCTGTCGATTTTTTTTGTACCAATACCGTTTTTAAACCTGTTACTTCGCTATTACGGATTGATGCCAGATGAACCTCGCCTGACGCGTTGATCCGGGCATCTTCGATAAGCTCTTTCACCGTTATTTTATTCGATGATACAATCGCCCCTTTAAGCCCATTGGCAGTCAGTTTGTTGCAATTTATCATTTCAGCAGAGAGAATCTGTCCATGAACATAGACCTCACAGTCATGATTTATTTTTGGGCCCGTATCATCCAAATCTCCAGAAATATTTATCACGGGAGAGATCGAAAGGACTCCTTTTTTCGAAAGATCCGGCACGCCGTCACATGCGGCGAAAAACGTATTATTTTTCCGTATCACATTGGCACCGATCCGAATTGGGCTGGCCTCAACATATTGTGCAACAAAGCACTGATTCACGTTTATTCCGGCCTGCCCGTTAGTCCTGCGGATGGATGCCAATCTCGCTTTTTGATGAACAATGACCGGTCTTAAAGCATCCCCTTTTTTAAAATACAAATTAGGGGTCAGCTTGTCATGAACCGGCGTTTCGCCTTTGGCAATTATCACCTTATCTCCTGGGTTCACCTTGTTTTCAAGGAGTCGGTGAATGGAAGAGTTGATAATGCCTTTAGTGATTTTTTTTTGATAAAGCCACAACATGATATTCATTGAGGTCATTGAACTCGGAATTTCTTTGTTGAGCTTTATAAAGGCCTGAAGTCTGTTTTCAGTATAATGGATTTGGAAATATGAATCTAACGCTCTAATCATTTCTTGGTGGGCATTTTTAATATTGCCGCCCAATTTGAAATTAATAATCTTAATTTTTTGTTGCAGCTGCTTAGCAACAACTTTTTCACGCGTTTTTTTAGAAAGTCCATAATCTTGTACAAGAATATCGCCGAGCCACCTGGGTTTCCGGGGCGGAGGAGATTCTTGTTTCTTACTGCCGATATTTGCGTTCTGGTGATCCTCAAAGGCCTTTCTTTCGATTTTCTGGCGCTTTAGCGCAGCCATGACGTCCTTTTCTTCCATCAATTTTTCTTTAAGAATAATTGCACCAAACAGAGCATTTTTTTCTTGTTCCTGAATGACGCTGGCTGCGCTTTCTCGCAAAAGAGACTCCCAGTCTTCTTTTAATATTCGATTCTGCATTAACAGGATTTCGTCCCTGATCTCAGGAGTCATCTCTTTCCTGTTAACAAGGATATCCCCGATAATATGGTTTTCTTGGGTCTTAAGATATAACCGGGTCTGTTCTGAAAGGGCGTTATCAATGGTCTTCTTTGTGGTAAACTGGTTCTTGACTGCAATCTCTCCAAATTTTTTATCCATGGCTTTAATTTCAAGATGGATTGCATTTTTATGAATAAATTCAAGTTGAGACGAATCCATAATGTTACGTTTCAGTAAAGCCGATTCAATAATTTTCAGTCGTTTCTGGAGATAATCCTCGGTGGCAGTGTCCTGAAGTTCTTTGAAGATCTTTTCCAAGTCGCAAAATCGATTATCCGTTGAATTTGTGTCCTCACCAACAGTATTCAGCTTCCGGGAAACGGTGTTCGTGAGAAATTGATGGGAAAGTTTCAGGATGATTTGATTATACTTAAAAAATTCCCGACACAGTGTTTCATACGAAATGATGTCCCTGATAGATTTAACTGCGTCAAGTGAAGGCTGCCGGCCCTCATGCAACTCATTTTCAAGGATACTTTGGGTAACCTCGTACTCTTTTTGGGGAATCAGCTTTTTTATCCGGAGAATATTGAGAATCCGAATATTTGATTGATGTAATAACTTATTCATAAATGGTTTATCTGTAAGATATAATTGGTGCTCAAAGTTACCTGAATTGGGCGTTGTTATTTCTCAATTTATTTCAAAAAAAACGGTAATTCTTTATTCGTGATAAACAGCGTGCAAATATATTTGAAATAATGTAGACATCAGACATTTCATTTGTTTCTACTAAGTTTTTGTATGGCAGATGTCATTTTTTCCAAGACCCGACACAATTGTCCATAATCTGTCCTGAGCATGGCGATAAACCGTGGATACAATACTAACGATGTTTTTAAAAACAGCGTCAAGTCACGGGGGACAATCAGGATAATTCGTTTGCCTTCAATCTGTCCTGCAATGCGGAGCAAATCAGACAGTTGGCTGTAGGTTTTGGCTAAAAGAAGAAACACATCCTGTTTTGGATATAAAGACGGCCTTTTCAGTCTGCCTTGTAACGCCTCTATACCGCAGAAAACTTCCGTTGCCAGGTGTGGTAATTTTTTTTCAATTTCATGGACCAAGTCTTCCCCGTCCACGGAGGCCTGTATATGGTAATAAATAATAATTTTCATCATATTTGATTCCTGACCCATGATAATATCAATAAATGTGCCACAGACGTATTTTTAAATTATATTTTTATTTCAATATGTTATAAAACAGAACGTTTTTTGGAATTGTCATGAATTTCAGACATATCCGCAAACATCTAATGTTGGAAAACAGGCGCTACAAGAATTTTTCTTGAAAAATAGAGATTTTGAAGGAGTGAGAATTATATGACTTTTGTATGACTTTTCAGACAGATCAAGCCACCGGTTTTTTATATTTTTTTAACAGGGAATATAAATGCCCCCTTGAAAGGCCCGACAGACGGCAGGCTTCTTGAATATTACCTTGGGTATGCAGCAGCAACTGGTTGAGATACTTTGCTTTCATTTCTTCTATAAACGCTTTCAAAGGCATCTGGTCAAAATCAATTGGGTCTGTTTTTACGTCGCTGGAAAAATCCGACCCATCGTCGGTGGTTATCTTTTTATCGATATTGGTTGTTCGGATCTGATCGGGCAAATGCATGGGAACAAGCTGGCCGCCGCCGTAACAGTCGGCACAGGCATAGGCCAGTGCACTAATCAATTCCCTCACATTGCCTGGCCAGTCATATATCAAAAACTCTTTCATAAAAGCAGTTGAGGCTTCATAAATGATTCCCTGTTCGGGCGAACAGTGTTGTTTGAGGATATTTTGTACCAGAAGAGGAATGTCGGTCTTGCGATCTCTTAGCGCCGGGATGTTTATTTTAATGACACTAATTCTAAAATAAAAATCTTCTCGGAAATCACTATTGTTCACCATCTCTTGCAGGTCCCGGTGTGTGGCCGAAACAAGTCTGAAGTCGCTTTCAATTTCCTCTTTGCTGCCAATGGGCCTGAATTTTTTTTCCTGCAATACCCTTAAAAATTTTTTTTGCAGGGAAAGAGAAAGTTCCCCCACCTCATCCAGAAACAATGTCCCTTTGTGGGCCAGGCGAACCAGACCTGTTTTATCGGAATCCGCACTGGTAAAAGCCCCTTTAGTGTGCCCGAATAAAATACTTTCTGCCAGATCTTCAGGCAGCGCCGCACAATCAACAATAATAAAATTTTCCCTAAGTCGGCTGCTGTTTTTATGAATGGCCTTTCCAAAAAGCTCTTTGCCGGTTCCGGTTTCTCCACTGACCAAAACCGGGACATCAGTCTGGGCCGCTTTAAAAATTTTTGTAAGAGAACTCTTTATAGCAGGGCTTTCCCCTATAATTTCATCACGGTTTAATTTGTTTTCCAGGCTTCGTTGTTGTTTTTGTCTACGGTACTTCAAGGCACGTTCCAAAGAAAGATGAAATTCTTTGGATGAACCACCTTTGGGGATATAATCCCACACCCCTGATTTTATGGCTGTTTCGGCGCCATCCTGATCTTTGCTCCCTGTTATTATAATTATTTCAGGCTGGTTGGGATGTGAATTTATCCGGTCGATGGCCCCAAGGCCGTTCCCGTCCGGAAGGTTTATATCCAGAAAAATTACATCAATCTGCTCAGAAAATAATTGATCAAGTCCTTGCTTCAGGGTTAATTGGAATGATACGATTACATCGTCTTTTGAAAGCGATTCCACGAGCATTTCACAGAGTTGACGGTTGTCGTCAATAATTAAAACCTTCGGCATGTCTTTCCTTATCGTGTTAAAAAGATCCGGCAATCATTCTAATCAGTGAGTACCTGTCGAACCTTGATCAACAGATCCATGTGTCGAAAAGGCTTCTGGATAAAGTGAACGCCTTCATCAAGCCCCCCTTGGCGGGAAATTACATTGTCAGTATACCCGGACATATAAAGGACTCTGATTTGAGGGTCCAGTTCTTTAATCATTAAAAAAACTTCTTTGCCATTGGCCTTAGGCATCACAACGTCGGTGAGCAGAAGATGAATCGCCCCTTGATAAGAAGCCCAAGTTTCAATGGCCTGCCTTCCGTTCGAAGCAGTTAATACATTATACCCTTTTTTTTCCAATATTTCCTTTGCTATATTGCGAGCTTCATCATTATCTTCGGCCAGCAAAATAGTTTCAGAACCATTCAGGTCAGAAACTTTCTGTTTTTTTTCTTTTTTTACCGGAATGCTTTTTGGGGCAACCGGCAGATAAATTTTAAATGTGCTACCTTGGCCCGGCTCGCTATAAACCCATATATTGCCTTTGTGCTGTTTGACGATTCCGTAAACCGTTGCCAGACCTAAACCGGTACCCTTTTCTTCCTTGGTCGAAAAAAAAGGTTCAAATATTTTTTCGATGGTTTTTTCGCCCATACCCACCCCGGTGTCACTGAGACTAAGCTGGATATATTGGCCGGGGGTCACCCCCGGCTTTGCGGACGCATATGATTGGTCAAGTGCTGTCATCCGGGTTTCTATAGTTAAACATCCGCCCTCGGGCATGGCATCTGCTGCATTAACTGACAAATTTAAAAGAATCTGTTCCATCTGGCTAATGTCGGCTTCTATCTGACATAGTCCTTGGGAATCTGTTCCATCTGGCTAATGTCGGCTTCTATCTGACATAGTCCTTGGGTTGTCTTAATGTTTAATTCAATATTTTCTTGAATCGTACGTCTGATAAGCGGCTCGAAATCCGTGATAACATCATTGATATTCACCTGCTTGAACTTGAGCGCCTGCTTGCGGCTGAACGCAAGAAGTTGGTTTACAAGATCCTTTGCACTGTTTCCGGCCTTAAGAATGGCTGACAATCTTTTCCGGCTCAAAGCAGATACGTTCTCTTCGTCAAGAAGCATTTCAGTGTACCCAAGCATGGGGGTGAGTAGATTATTTAGATCATGTGCCACGCCGCCTGCAAGCTGTCCTATGGATTTGAGTTTTTGTAATTGCTGTGTTTGTTTTTCATTTTTTTTGCGTTCGGTAATATCCTTTACAAAGGATAGAAGATAATCAAATCCTTTCAAGCGGCTGCGCTTCATCACCACTTCAATCCAAAGCAATTCCCCGGACTTCGTTTTGGCTTGCCATTCAAAGAGCTGGGGTTCTCCTTCGGCTGCTTTAAAATATTTTTTTCTGGCTTCTTCCTGGGTATATGGGGGCTCCCCTGAGTGAAAATGTTCAAGATTAAGGCTTAAGGCTTCATTTTTTTCATATCCGTACATTTCCAGGGCTCTCTGGTTAACATGAATCAGCCGACCGTTTTTCTTCAGGTCATGGACAAAAATTCCATCAATGCCGCCATCAAGTATTTCGAGGTAAAACGCTTTAGACATCTTGTACCGCATCCCATTTCCATAGGCCTGTTTTTACCCGGCGCAGAGACACGTCTTTTTTCCATGGTCTTTTAGGCTGCGCAGATCGCTTGTCTGAGGTACACCATTTAACGTGCTTGCATGCAAGCTTTTACGCGCCAGCGAATTCCATCATCGCTGAACACAATAAAAGATGCTAAAAAGATATAAAATTTTTGTAGTGCTTATTTTTAGATTTAGTTAATTAAAAGTTATAATGAAAGAAGTTTTTTTTCAACTTAATAAATGGTTGAAACTTTATTGTTGTTATGACGGGACCATCACCGTCATCGCAAGATGCTAACGGCAACACCTCGTTATGCTCTTGACTGAGGGGACCTGCCTTGCAGGAGACTACCCGAACCGGAGTATCACCGTGGTAATCCCATTTGGCGCAGGCGGCCCCACTGGGAAAAGAAGGGGTTTCGGCGGTGCAAGCCCCATTTCCTACCCAAGATTGGGATGCCATGGTGTGGCTCAACCAGGATATCGGCATACCTGTCATCGCATTTGAAGCCGAAAGCCGTCTGGAAATTTTCAGGGCATTGCTCGATCGAGGGACTTTGGGGATCATTCAATTCTCCTGTATTGCCGTGGGAGGCATTTCGGCCTCGCTAAAACTGCTCGAACTGGCACAGCAATACTCAGGACCTGTAACCTTGCAGTGCTCATCCACTTTTTTCGCGGAAGCGGTTACCATGCAACTGGCAGCGTGTTCCGACCGGATTGTTCATATCGAATTGCACCAGTTTCACACCACCTTCTATGACCTGGCCCCGTCAAGTAGAATAACGCCGACAAAAGGCCGCGTAAAACGCCATTAAGGCAGCGGTGTTGGTTTCACGCCGCCCATAAAAGAATTGGTCAAACTGGCCGCAATCGGACAAGCATGAATCGATGGTCTTTCTTATGGTCCATCGAAAAAAGATATGTAAAAATTCATAAAAGAATTATGGCTGTTTTCTTAGGATCAATTTGGCGGGGAAGGAATCGCCAATTGACAAAAATTTGAACAGTGATATAAAATATATAATTCAAAATTGTAAGCGGATTGATAATGATATCCCTTTTGATAATCGCCACCATATGAGAACCCATCTGCGCCGGCGCTCATTCTAAAAATCGAGGTAACATGGAACACATCGTAGGTGTAGCAGATATGAAAGTCAGCAACCGGACCGGTGATACCATTGTGACATACTCGCTTGGTTCATGCATCGGGGTTGCCATATATGATCCCCAGGCCAAAGTCGGCGGGATACTTCACTATATGCTGCCGAACTCCGCCATTGACGACAAAAAAGCAAAAAATAATCCATTCTTGTTCGCGGATACCGGTATCCCTGAGCTGCTCAATCAAGTACATGCGCTGGGAGCTGAAAAATCCAGACTCCGGGTTTTCGCTGCAGGCGGCGCTGAAATCATGGAGCAAGAAGGCATTTTTAATCTGGGCAGACAAAACTATTCGGCACTGATGCAGATATTGAACCAACATCATATTCCCATCTGGAAACAGGCTGTGGGGGGGTATTCAAACCGAACTATAAAATTGGAAATCGCCTCCGGAAATATTTATCTGAATACATCCGGATTGGGGGAGGTGCAGTTATGACCAGCCTGCAAGAACTGATCAAGGAAATAAAAAATTTAAAGCCCATCCCTGCCGTGGTCACCTCCCTTCTGGGTATCGTCGATGACCCCAATGCATCCATGAAAGACATCACCAAAATCATCCAGTACGATCCAGCCATCACCGCAGACGTCCTTCGAACAGCCAATTCCGCATACTTTGGGTTGAAACACCCGGCTGAAACCATCCAGGAAGCCGCCACCATGATCGGCACGGATCGACTTGTGGACCTGGTCATGCTGAAGATAAGCGCCCAGGTGACCAAAGGCATCCAGCAAGGGTACGATCTGCACGAGGGCGCATTGTGGAAATATTCCGTATCGTCCGCCCTCATTGCAAAACAGGTGGCCAACCAATTGGACCTATCCAATAAAAACTACATATTCACCGCCTCGCTTCTTAAAGATATAGGTAAAACCGTCCTGGATAGATTTGTCCGGGATACCTTTGAACAAATATACAACCTGGTGATCAATGAAAACTTCAGTTTTATGGAGGCGGAAAAACAGATTATCGGCGTAAACCATGCCGAACTTGGGGGCATGATTGCCAAAATGTGGAAGTTCTCCCCTAAAATGGTCGGTATCATCCGCAACCATCATCTCACCTGCGAAACCATGGTCAGGGACAAGGATATCGCCGTGGTCTATCTGGCCGACTGCATATGCATGATGATGGGCATGGGGGTTGGGGCGGACGGACTTGCGTATCGATTCCACCGGCAGGCCATGGAGTACATCGGCATTTCAGCCGAAGATACATTAAAAATCATTGCGGAGTTCACCTGCCATATGGGAGAAGTGGAAGCCATGTTAAATGTTGCCTGAATATTTGATCTAACAGCCATGGGCCGAACCTGAGAGAAACCAGGCCGGCCCGTGGCTGTTTTAGTTTTATCTGAAGTTACTTTCGCACCTCAATGCCCTGCTCGGCAAGATGTTGTTTCACCGACTGAATGGGCACTTCCTCCCGATGGAAAATACCTGCGGCCAATGCCGCTTCCGCCTTTGTACCTTCAAAAACTTCGACAAAATGCCGTTCACACCCGGCACCGGACGACGCAATCACCGGAATGGTGACATTGCTGCGCACGGCATTGATCAGGTCCAGATCAAATCCAGAGTTTGTCCCGTCTTTATCTATACAGTTGAGCAAAATTTCACCGGCCCCCAGTTCTTCACAGGCCTTTGCCAGGGCCACGGCATCAAGATCCATGGCTTTCCGGCCGCCGCTCACCGTGCACTGGTACCAGCAGAACGCTTCACCGTTGGGACCTTTTTCACCGGATGTCACTTGGACCACATGGTGTTTGGAGGCCTCTTCCGGGCTGTTCACCCACACCCGTTGGGGATCAACAGAGATCACCACAGCCTGGGCCCCGTAGACCCGTGAGATCTCTTCAATGGCTGATTTCTTTGTTTTCTGCCCGGACTCAAGGTATGCCATGGCGATATTCACCGCATCAGATCCAATGGAAATTTTATCCGCACCGGCCCTGAAATACCGGGCCGCGACATCCAGGGAAGAATAGTGTTGACCCTGGGCATCGGTAAATTCCCGGATACCGCCGCCGATGGTCAAGGGCACAAACACCTGCTTTGAGGTCTCTTCCAGGACCTTGAGCATGGGCATATCCTCCAGGGGGAACTCCCTGAATCCTGTGATATTTAAAAAGGTGATTTCGTCGGCGCCCTGCTCGTAATATTTTTTGGCCAATGCCACGGGTTTACCCAAATTTCTGACACTGCCCGCTTCCCTGACGTCGTACTGATCCCCCTTGGTAACCACCAGATCCCCATTGTCGTTGGACCGGACATCGAGACAAGCAATGACCCTTTTTGACAGACCTTTGGCCGGTATGTCCGCAGGCCCCCGGGCCTTCAAACTGTCGGAATGGATAAAATTATCAAGCAATTTCATACCGGCTGCCCCGCTTTTTTCCGGATGGAACTGGGTGCCGATCACATTGCCCTGCTGGACAGCCGAAGCATAGGGATAGTCATAGGTGGTGGTGGTCAAAATGACATCGGATTCTCGGGCACGATATGGTAAGAGTGGACAAAATAAAATTTGGTATCCGGCGCCACCCCGTCGAGAAAAGGGGAATCCTGCTTGATGTGGATGCCGTTCCACCCGATATGCGGCACGGACAGCTCCGTTCTAAAGCGTTTCACCCGGCCCTTGAAAAATGCGATGCTCTCGTTGGTGGAGACCAGTTCTTCTTCACTGCCTTCAAACAGGGCCTGCATGCCCACACAGATCCCTAAAAACGGCCGGTCAGCGTTGAGATATTGGCGCAGGGGCTCAACAAACCCGCGCTCATGAAGGATTTCAAGCATGGCCCCGTAATTTCCCACACCGGGGAAAATCAGCCTTTCAGCTGCCAGGATATCTTCAGGTTTCTCAACCATTTTAATGCTGCCGCCCATCTTTTCCACTGCATTGATCAGGCTGCGGACATTACCGGCCCCATAGTCTAATACGGTAATCTTCATAATTTTATTCCAGCCGCGCTTTTTTCATTAACATCCATGCTGCGCCCAAAGGCAGCAAAATAGAAAAGATAACCAATTCCCCCATGGGTGTCCAGTTCATTTTGAGGATCACTCCGGGTTACCCTCATGTAAAGTGGTGACGTTATGGTTTGTCACGACATCGACTGTGCCCAGAAGAAACACCCCGGTGCAGACAGACGCCGTATACTTTGCCTCTTTGGACTTATTCTTAATCCACTCCAGGTCATGGGGCTTTTGTATCAATTTAATCCAAGATGCTCAAATCACATTGAAAATATCAATTTTTATCGGTATCATTAGACATCAACACCGTTACCATATTTGAATCTCTCCACAACGATGCGAAATTAGACCGGTGCGGCCATCTTACCGTAATTATTGATTTTTCAAATTAATATGAAACATTACAAACAAATAGTCATTGTGGTTAAATGTGATGACACCAACGACGTTGTCTCGGATATTTTATCAGACCAGAAATTTGATATCATAAATACAACAAAAGATGACAACGTTTTAAAATTGGTCAGTTCAACACACCCGGATCTTGTTCTGATAGACATTGAAAATTTCAATGATAGTGGAATAAAATTGTGCCGGTCTTTAAAAGCATCAGATGCAACAAGTGATGCGGCTGTTATTATTGTTTCGGGCCCCCCTGAAGCTAAAGATAAAGAAAATGCCTTTAAAGCAGGTTGTCATGACTTTATCACCAAGCCCTATTCTTCCTCGGAGTTACTTGTTCGAATTAATAATTGTTTATTAAATCAAATGTATTTAAAGAGTTGTGAGCATCAAGTGGATGCCCGTGGTAAAGGCCATGGGCCGGCCGGGTCTATCAACGCCCGGGAGCAACCCACGACAAACCATAAAAGTAATGAAGAAGGACTCCTTGAACATCGAAACTTTCTTCAAACCATCATCGACGGTGTCAATGACGGTTTGATGGTGATAAACCGAGATTATACCCTAGCTTATGCAAACAAGGCTGCTTTGGATCTTCACAAAAAGCAAGGCGTGGAACCGGCCACGACCTGCTATCAGCTTTCCCATGCCCAAAATTTTCCCTGCACAGGCCTGGAACATATTTGTCCCCTAAAAGAAGTTATAAACTCTAAGATGCCGGAAGAGGTTGAGCACATTCACCGGGACAGTCACGGCAGAAAACGGTCAATTGAAATCTCGTGCACCCCTATATTAGATCAAAATGGTGACGTGGCCCAGATGATAGAACTCTTTCGGGATGTCACCGAACGAAAACAGGGGGAACAACTCAGGGACACTCAGGTGAGGTTGTCTGAATTAGCCATTGATTATACCCCAAAAGAACTCCTTCAGGCATTTTTAGATGAAGCTGAAAAAATCACTGACAGTAAAATCGGATTTTTGCTTTTCATAGACGAAGAACGTTCCCTATCCACATTGCAGGTTTGGTCAACCAACACGGTTGACAATTTGTGCAGCACCAGGCAGGAAATGGGCCATTCAACTATGGAAAAGGCCGGTGTCTGGGCAGATTGTTTAAGACAAAGAGGTATTATAATCCACAACGATTACGCATCGCTGCAATATAAAAAAGGCCTGCCCGAGGGCCATGTTCCCATTAAAAGAGAACTGGTTGTGCCTGTATTTCGAAATGATCAAATCGTTGCCGTTTTAGGGGTTGGAAATCGAAAGTTTGATTATGAAGATAAAGACGGAGAACTCTTGACATCCCTTGCCCATATGGCCTGGGACATTATTTCGCATAAACAGATAGAAGAAAATCTGAAAGCATCTGAAGCGCGATTTTCAAAACTGTTTTTTTCCAGCCCCGATGCAACGATTCTGCTTCGGCGATCAAACAGCAGGATCATAGATATCAATGTCGCATTTGAAAGAATCTTTGGATATACAAGAAAATTCTGCATTGATAAAAGCATTCAAAGACTCGGACACTGGATCGACGAAAGTAAATATCACTTGATCCTGGAGAGGTTACAAAGCGGCCATACTGTCCAAGGGCTTGAAATCGTATGCCAACGCTCTTCCGGGGACGAATTTGATGCCTCCATATCCTGTGACATCACAGCAATAGAGCAGGAAGACCACCTCATTGCCATTATCAGGGATATCAGCGGACGGAAGGCTGCCGAGAAGGAAAAAAAAGCGTTGGAAAATCAACTCCAGCAATCCAGGAAGATGGAATCCATCGGCACCCTTGCCGGAGGGATCGCCCATGATTTCAACGATATCCTGTCAGCAATCATGGGCTATACCCAATTGGTTATGAAATCTGTTCCTGATACAAGTAAAAACCATCAAAGACTTGACAATATACTCACGGCAAGTCAACGGGCAAGTGATCTGGTCGAACAGATCCTTACATTCAGCCGTAATGATGTTCAGGACCTTAAACCCTTAAGAATTCAGCTCATCATAAAAGAAGCGTTGAAGTTGTTGAAATCATCCATACCTGCTACAATCAGTTTTAAGCAAAATATAAGCAATGACTGCGGCCTGGTTTTGGCGAATCCGACACAAATTCATCAAATCATAATGAACAGTTGTACAAATGCATATCAGGCCATGAAATTTACCGGTGGCATTTTAAGCGTATCACTGCAACAGGTTGAACTGAAGCCGGAAGACATCGTGACCAAGCCTCACCTGAGACCCGGTTCGTATGCCCAAATATCCATCAACGATAATGGCCCCGGAATACCCAAAAAAATTCTGGACAGGATTTTTGAGCCATACTTTACAACCAAAGAGAAAGGCGAAGGCACCGGGTTGGGCCTTTCGACGGAGCATGGCATTGTTACCGGGCTGAAAGGAGACATCAGCGTCTACAGCGACCCCGGAAACCAAACCACGTTTCAAATTGTTTTACCTGTGGTTCGCGCTTGGGAAAACGACGATCAAAACAAACTATATCAAGAGAATCCCCAAGGAAACGAACGGATACTTTTTGTTGATGATGAAGAATTGCTGGCCGATGCAACCAAGTCGATTCTTGAAGGTATCGGATACCAGGTAACGGCCATGACAAACAGTATCGAAGCATTTGAGTTGTTTCAAAATGCTCCGGATGAGTTTGATTTAATCATTACCGATATGACAATGCCGGGTATGACCGGTGATATGCTTGCCCAAAAAATACTTGAGGTAAAACCTGGGATACTGATTATTATCGCTACGGGACATAGCGATATTTTGAATCCACAAAAAGCGAAATCATTGGGTATCATAGGGTATTTGACAAAACCAACGCCCCTGAGGCATCTTGCAGAAGAGATCAGAAGATGCCTTGGCGGCGATAAAACCGGGATGAATAAAGACAATGGCAAATGTATTGATTGTTGAAGATGATCCCCACGTACGAGAGCTGTTGATTGAATCCCTCACACCTTATGACTATACGTTGATGGCGGCCGAAACACTGTCGGAATGCCGGACTCTGCTTTCTGTCGGAAAATTTGACCTTATCCTGCTTGATCTAAATCTCCCGGACGGAAACGGTATTGAAATACTGCCTGAGATCAGACAATCCCCCTCAACCCCGGAAGTGATCATCATCACTGCAGAAGGGAGTGCTGCCGGGGCAAAAACAGCCATGGACAATGAGGTCTGGGACTACATTCTCAAGCCTTTTTCCGAGCAGGAAATTCTACTGAACATCAAACGGGCACTGGAGTTCAGGGATTCTAAAAAAGCGCTGCAACGGACTGTCGAGACCGTCTTTAACCGATCCGAGATTATCGGCTCATCGCCCAAACTGACAACCTGTCTTAATCTGACTGCACAATGTGCAAGAAGCGATGCAGATGTTCTGATAACCGGCCCCACGGGGACAGGCAAGGAGCTTTTTGCCAATACCATTCATGAAAACAGTTCCCGCAAAAGCACCGGCCTTATTGTGGTGGATTGCGCGGCACTTCCGGAGCAATTGGTTGAATCGGTTTTATTCGGGAATGTAAAAGGCGCGTTTACCGGCGCGGATTCCCCCAGGGATGGTTTGATAAAAAAAGCTGACGGCGGTACGCTTTTTCTTGACGAAATCGGGGAACTTCCTTTGTTCATACAAAAGAAATTTTTACGGGTACTCCAGGAACGTAAATTTAAACAGGTCGGTGGCACAAAGGAGATCGCCAGCAATTTCAGGCTTATTTCAGCAACCAATAGAAATCTGGAAGAGATGGTAAAACAAGCTACGTTCAGAAGCGATCTTTTATACCGTATCAAAACCTTTCATATTGAACTGCCCCCATTAAAGGAATGCCGTGGGGATATCAAACCGCTGGCACTTCATTATATCCACAAATTGTGTGAACACCATGGCCTTGAGACCAAGGGATTTAAACCTGATTTTCTAAAAATCCTGGAATCCTACAACTGGCCCGGTAATATCCGGGAGCTGATCAACAGCCTGGAAAAAACAATTCTTGCCAATGTTGGCGCATCTATTTTATATCCTAACCACCTGCCTCAAAACTTAAGACTGAATCATATTCAGACATCTATCCAAAACCAATCTAAACCCAATGAGAATCAAAAAAGAACCCGCCCTGCCATGGCGCAATTTTCTTTGAATCTGCCGGAGGAACTTTTCAATCCTGTTCAGTCACTCAAACAGGTAAAAAAGTATACCGCGGATGAGACGGAAAAACTCTATCTGGCGCATGTGATGAACCTGTCAAAGGGGGATTTGGAAAAAGCATCAAAATTGGCCGGTGTCAGCAAAAGCCGTCTGTATGCCCTATTGAAAACCCATCAGCCCCTCAGCAAGCCCTAAGGGGTCACTCAAAAAACGTCGTAAAATTTTTGATTTTCGTATTATAAAATGCGAAATCATTGTATTTCCTAAGCCTCCCCGCCTACGCGTCAAACCATAACCATCTTAATTTAAAGCATTTTACGCTATATCACCAATTTGGCATAGCTCTTGATTATGTATTGTCAAAATGAAACTCTAAACGATGAGGTTAGCTGTAGCGGCTCGGAATAAAAACGCCCAGGGCTCGGAATAATTCCGATTTTGGGCTCTGATTATACGTTACTACGAGGTAAGCTGGGCTCACATTATACGTTAATAGGCTCGGAATAATTGATTCGGGCTCGGAATAACTCAAACCGGGCTCACATTATGCGTTACTACAATCATAAAAGATTTTTCATCAAATTTGGAGTAGTGGAAGCGAAGCTGCTCTGAGCGGCAAAGTAGTTCTTAATCTGCTATTTTTATAGATAATCTTTTAGATTCACTCTATCTGTTTTTACGGGAATTTACGGGTTGAGATGACCCAACGAGACTGAAACCGTAAATTCCTGTTCAAATGCTCCCGCTGGTCCAAGGACTAAAAAAACGTAAAACAGACAAGCCGTCGCTCGACCGGGTCCGGCAGATTATCCAAGACGTGGAAGAAGCTCAGGATATCCACGCCATCAGGAACCTTAAAAAGTTAAAGACCCAGGGCAGCCACTACCGTATCAGAATGGGTGACTACCGCCTGGGCCTTGTTATTGAAGAGGATACCGTCTGTTTTGTCAGGTTCCTGCATCGGGGTGAAATTTATAAGTATTTTCCTTAGGTTGGTCAAATCTTATTTTTCAAGACCTGATCCACGCACACGAATTCTAATTCGAAGGAATAAACCATCGACATGCCGGTGGTATGAACAATGGCTATACCAGTGATTAGTGTCGAGAATAAAGAAATCTCTTAGAATTAAGCAATGTGCTCAGCTAAAAGGTATAGATATCATTGAGGTGCATGCGAAGTCCAACCATATTTACCTTTGCCTTTCGATCTCGCCCAAATATGCTGCGGCACACGTCATTGGCCTTTTGGAAGAAACAGGGATTTAATAACTAAAAAGGTAGTTGGTTTAAGACCCCCCTTTAGGGGGTCTTAAACCACCAGTTTACTGGTGGTATTCATTCCCTTGGAAAAAAAACAGATAGCTCTCCTTTAGGATATTCACCATGCCATCCACAAACCCAACCGCCAGAAAAATATGCTTCATATATTTTCTCGTAGAAGTTGTCTATCTTTCCATTAACGGCTCGATTAAATGCACAGTTGTACAAATCACCAATAATATCATCTAAGAGATCGTTATAATGCTCATCTAATTTTTTTCGAATGTAAATTGTAAATAGTTTTAACAGTTTCGACAGGTTTACCCTGATGTCTTCAAAGGATTCCATCTCGTAGGCTATCTTTTTTACTTTGCTCATTTCTTTTTCACGAATATCACTCCATGAATATTCATCTTTGCCATAGGTTTTGTCCCACGCATAAAATTTAGCTTGCTGCAAACTATCAATGATATAAGCATGGTTTATGGTATTTGAACTCAGAAAAAGAATTTTTCCTGTCTTTACAAAATCTACAATTTCTTCTACTAATTTGGTATGTGTTCCATATTTCATTTATTAAGTAACCTTTCCCAAAGATCAACAGTTGCTCCTTGACTAGGATACAATGGTGTCCCTTTTTTCTGCAAGCCGATGAGCTTTTGTTGAAGAGTATAAACTTGATTCTGCAACGCATCTACACTTTGATTAACATCCATTTTATTCAGTGCGCTTTCAACCGCTTCATTATAAACAGAATGGTATCCTCTATGTCTTGACATAGTGCTACTAGCGTTATCAGGAATTCTTAAAAACAGGCCGTTTGAAGCATCATCTAAATTCATACCGATTTTTTGTACAACTGGATGTGAAGCTACTTCTGAGGGTATAACATGCTGAGCCTGATATCCAGACCATTTTGTTGACCTTAGAAGCCCCATAGACTCCATCATATTTTTGCCCAATTTAGTTGAACTTCCGCCAGTTACAACTCCAGGGTTTCCAGGCAGTAGCCTTCTTGACATAGAACAAGAACGCAAGAGCTTGGGCAATTTTTTAGCACCAATCCAGGCCCCCCAAAAAACATCGTCTGAGAACAATAAAGGGTTCGGGCCATTATTCGATGCTGCATCTATCAACCTGTCTTCAGGTGTAACCGAAAATTTATTATAAATGTATTGATCAATAGAATCCTGGATTGCAACCACTTTTTCAAGTTTAGGTACAATTACATTATTTACCACAGGCTTGACTAAATAATTTAAAGCCGGATTAACCAAAGGAGCCGCGATATAGTCATTGGCAAATTTTACAGTATCATAAGCGGCCTGGGCAGTGGCCTTTGCCATCAATCCATCAGGATCAGTGTACCGTAGCGGGTTATTTAGACAAATAATCCCATTAGACGATTTTGCTCATCAAGCGCAGTCTCTTTATTGGCGGCCTTTTTCGCCGGAACTTCCAAGTTGTAAAAGAACGGTTTTTTACCTAAAAATAGTTTCAGCGTAACCAAACTCCGCCGCTGTTTCTTTGGTGATTCATACTATGGATCAGACCTTTGATCAAAGGATTTCCAAGGCAGTTAAAAACAAAATTGAGAATGGGCTTTTTCTTTTTAACCGCATGCCTGGTGCCGGCGTCAGCCGGCATTTGGCATATAAAATGGGGTTTCATCCTTTTTTAAGGGGAGCGGAAGGGTTGTGGAGGTGCGGAGGGCGCAAAGGGAGCGGAGCATTGCGTAAAGTAGACATAATGTTTGTTATGTCTAGTGGAGAGAGGGAAGGCGGTCCGGCGCGGGTCTTGCGGTAGTTTGCAAGACCTGTGACGGACCGGCCGTGTCCGATAAGGCCGCCTTATCAGACACGCCGAACGGAACGACTTTACGCAATGTGGAGCGACCGGCGTGCCCGTAGCGCCGGAACAGCCCTTTCGCCGGGCGGGCGGGTATAAAATAGGGCCGGCTCCGGGCGCAGGGAGCGGAACCCCGCCAGGGGTGAAGCCCGAGCACCGGAGACGATCCTTGTCTTAAAAACAGCAGTTAAAAAAACAACTACTCTCTGTCTTTCTCCCGGGGATGGCATTGCTTGTGAACCGCCTTTAACTCTGTGATATTGAGGTGGGTATAGATCTGTGTGGTATTCAATGATGTATGGCCCAAAAGCTTGCGGATGGTGTTTAGATCCGCCTTGTTTTTCAGCATGCCGGTTGCACAGGAGTGCCGGAACGTATGGGGATGGACGTTCTTTCGTATCTTTGCCTTTTTGGCGTATTTTTTCACCAGTGCCCACACCACGTTTTTGGACAGCCGGTTGCCTCTCAGGGATAAAAACAGGTGGGTGTTGTACGGGTCCCTGATCAGCTCCGGACGGACGGATGTGATATAATTTTCAAGATACCGGCAGGCGATCCGGCCCAAGGGGACGATCCGGTCCTTTTGCCCTTTGCCGTTGTCTATCCTCAAAAAACCGTCATGGCAGTCCACATCGGCCAGGGTCAGGTGGTTCAGCTCTTCTTTGCGGATACCGCTGGTGTACAACACCTCCAGGATCACCCGGTCCCGGTATCCGATTACGCTGGTAACATCAGGGGCATGGAGGATCTTTCTGGCTTCCGCCGGGCTCAATATCCCCTTGGGCAGGGATTTAGGTATTTTGGCATACCGGATGTCCCTTGCCGGATCAGACACGATAAAGTCCCTTTCATACAGGAACCTTGTGAACTGCCGGACCGCAGACATCATCGCATTTTGATAGGCCACGCCGTTCTGCCTGCCCCTTGCATTGATTGCCTGGTAAAGCTCCACCTGGTATGACCTGACCGCATCCTTGGTGATGGCGTCAACAGACAAAACCTGATTTTCCATCAGCCAGGTCGTGAACCTGGCCAGCTTCCAACAGATTTGTTCAATGGTCTTGCCGGTCAGGTTCCGGACCTTCAGGGCCAGCCGGAACTGGTCAATATACGGCTTGAACGGATTATCTTTCATGATGATCCATAATCCCTTTTATCCTTGGGTTGGCGATGTTTTCTTTGTCCTTTTCCCTTGGATGGGTTTTCCGGTGTTCCTTTTTAATATCCAGGCCCAGGGACCGGATATAAACTTGGGTGGTTCTGATATCCACATGGCCTAGCATCTTCTGGACCGCACGGATGTCCGCACCGTTTTTCACCAGCACCGTTGCAAAAGTATGGCGGAACGTGTGGGCAGTAACTTGTTTTTTTATTTTAGCCGCTTTCCGGTTTTTAAGGATCATGAAGGCTACAACCGCCTTGGACACGGGCTTGCCCAAAGAGCCCATAAACAGGGATCGGCAGGTCCTGTTTTTTTGGGCAAACCTGGGCCTGACCTTGGAGATATACTCCCGCAGGAACTTGACTGCATGCTTGCCTAAGGGCACCACCCGGTCCCTGGCTCCTTTGCCCTTGTTGATCCGCAGCACACCGCCCTGCAGATCTGCGTCATAAATGGTCAGGGAACATAACTCGTTGAGCCGTATTCCGGTGGTGTAAAAAACCTCCAGTATGGTCCGGTCCCGGATGCCGGTGATTGTACTTAAGTTCGGCTGGTCCAGTATCCGCTTCATTTCTTCAAAAGTCAGCACCGGCTTGATCCGGATCTTGTTTTGGGGCTCCTTGATAAACTCTGCAGGGTTGATAAAGATGACATTGGTCCTCTCCAGAAATTCAAAAAACCGCTTGATTGAACGTATCTTGATTTGGATGGTTGCATCACTGTAAGGCTTGCCCTTGGCACTCTTTGAGTCACGCAGCCCTGCGATCCAGGATTCTATAACAGGCGTGGTAACCTTTTTAACATCCCGGATCTCCATGACATCAAAAAAACCGCTTGTGTGCATGGCATATGCGTTGACTGTTGACGGGCTTCTGCCTGTCACCCTGAGGTGTTCCCGGAACCGGAACAACAGACTTTTAACCATATTTCCTCCTTAATAACTTTTACCCCGGCCACCTCGAACTGAAGGCTTAATTTGCCTCAATGCCTTGGCACAAGGGCCTTTTGGCCGTTAAAAGAAAAATCTCTTATTGCCCTCTATGGGGGCTTGAACCACCCTCGTAGTTGTGATTTTCCCCCTCGTTGTCATCGGTGATACCGGCTTCCCTGGCTTTTTCTTTTAACTGCTTAATGTCTGTAAGCCCTATAATAAAGGGTTTGCCGTCTTCGCCTTCGCCGTTATAGGCCAGTTCGTAAACGTACTCTTTGCCCCGTTTGCCCATGAGCGAATAGATGTATTCCAGGTCTTCAAGCTGCCGGATATGGGTCCTGACCTGGAAGTCGCTCCACCCGCTGTATTCCCGAATCTGGCGGCGATTAAAATGGAAGTCCTCTTTTTTGTCCCGGCACATCTGCCGGATCAGCATGAGCAGTTTCCTGGATGGCGGGCTTAAATCGTCCAGGCTTCGGCCTAAAACGTAATTGGCAATGGTGTTGGCCTTTTCTATGTCGGCCAGGGTGACGTTCACGTATTCAATGGCCTGTTCCTTAAACTCAAAGGTCTTCACTTGTTTCTGGTACTGGAACAGGTAGGCCACGGCTGATATCAGGTTCAGGTACTTGGTGTGGTCCCTTCTGGCCCTTAAAGATTTGCTGGTAAAGGTCAGCAACTCGGCATAGGGGTTGAACACATGAAGGGGCCGCAGCAGCCGGTTGGCGTTATGGTGTTTTTTTATGATCTCTTCTGACTTGAACTTATTGAGCATGCCCTGCATGGTGTGGGTCTGCCGCTGCTTGGCCAGCACCTTTTTGGTCATCTCTTCGGATTCGTCAATGGAGATGAACACGAACCTGGAGGCGGTCTCTCCGTCAATGTCCACCTGGGTGGTGGTGATAAAGACCATCAACGGCCCTTCCACCTTGTTTTCCATGGTCCGTTGTTCACCGGTGGCACTGTCCTTGCCCGTATAGGCAATGGTGATATCCTTGGAACTTTGGATGCTCCGGATAGAGTAAATGGCCCCGTTCATGCCGTCCAGTTCTTCAATGGCAAGGATCTTGTGCTTCAGGCTCTCCTTGCCCGTGTAAAACAGGGCCTGGTCCGTCAGCCGGGTGTACTTGATATAATCTTCCTTGGGCACAAGGGACAGGGCCGTGTCCTGGAGGTAGGACTTGCCTGCAGCGGACCTGGACTGGATCATGACCGACAGGGGATGGTCCATCTTGCGGGAGATCGCCGCCACGTAGCAAAGCAGCTTGTTCATCTCTTCTCCGGTGTAGCCAAGGGTTTCAAAATCGGTAAGGATCTCGGCGAACATGTCCGGGTTCTCCAGGAACCGCAACGCTTCGGCCTTATCCTGGAACGTCATGGCTGTGGCAGTCTTGTTGTCCTGATCCGGAACCTGGTTCTGTTCTGCCTGTTCCATCAGTTTGGCCAGGTCTTGGGTGACGGCTGCCTCGTCTGCGCCGAACAGGTCTGCCAGTCCCTTGAGAAGAAAGGTTCTGGACCGTGCCGAGTAAAAATCCACGGTGTCTACGTGCATGCGTTTTTCAGGGTCAATGCCCTTGACCGTGGCCTTAAGCCTGCCGCCCTTTTTGCTGATCCCCCGGACCTCGTATCTGCGGTCGGCAACCGCCATGGTAAAGCCGAAGTCTGTTTTGGTGATTTTCTGATCATTTTCTTTTTTAACCGCAGGGTTGGCCTGGCCGATCAGGGCGTTAAACCCCTCTTGGGGATTGGCAGTTAAAAGAAAAAAATCATTGATGTCCTGACCGTTGGGAAGTGTGACGGGATGCGTGGTGATCCCGGCTTGGGTTAAGCGCTCCCGGGCCACAGGCATGGCCGCATGGCCTGCCTCGTCTGCGTCAAAACATATGTACACGGTTTCTACCTGGGCTTGTGTAAGCCACTTGATATGGGATGCTGTCAGGCCGTTGGTGCCGTAACACGGGATGGTGTTTTTAAACCCGGCATTGATCAGGGTCAGGCTGTCCAGGACGGATTCTGTAAGGATAATCTCTTTGTGGGCCTTGGCCGCCTGGCGGTTGAACAGACCTTCCCGGCTGCCGGGAAGATACAGGTGGTCGGCTCCTTTGGTCATGCCGTCAATGCGGCGGCCATACATCCCGGCAGGGTTCCCGTCAAAATCGTAGAGCGGGAACACGGCACAGCCGTAAAAATGCTCCTTCCCGTTGACGTTCAGGATGCCCAGATATTTTAACTGCCCTGTGATTTTGGCATCATTGGGCAGCACGTTCAGCAGGGAGCCGTTGGCAAAGCCGATCCGGTGGTCAGAAGATAAGGATTTATCAGTGATTCCCCGGCCCTTCAGGTACTGCCTTGCCCGGTCATCTTCGGCAAAGGCTTCGTGATAGAACTCAATAACCCGGTTGAACAGTTTGATATGGCCGGGTGTCAGTTTCGGTGCCGGGGCCTCTTTTTTTATTTTAACTGCGGTTTTTTCTACCTCATCACCGCCAAGCCGTTTGACTGCCTCTTTAAAGTCCACCCGGTCAAACATCTCCACAAACCGGATCACATCCCCGCCGGCACCGCAGCCAAAGCAGTGCCATTCATTTTTGGACGGGGTGACGGATAACGACGGGGTTTTGTCATCATGGAAGGGGCACAGGCCGAACCACCCCTTGCCGTTTTTTTTGAGTTCGATACCCCTGGACTCCACCAGGGATTTAAGGTCTACAGATGTTTTGATCCGTTCTATGGTCTCTTTTTCTATCATGTTTTATCCCGCTGTTCCGAAGGCGTTGTCTGTTCATGGGTCACTCTCCGCTGTAAATCCTTGCCATGGCCTTAAAACAGGCTCTCATATGGGTGGGGTCCCATACGTTCATGGCAAAGCCGATGTTGAACTTGTCAAAGGCTCCCGGGTTGTACAGATTCAGAAGAAATTCTATGACGAGCTTTTCTCCGGTGCTCCAGGCCCTGCCGCCGCCCTCATAGACAAACCCGGCCAGGTCATCCGCACAGAATCGATCCTTCCTGATGCCGGGGATATCGCCTTGCTGTATGCCTTTGCTGGTCATCACCGGGAACATGCAGGCGATCTCGTAGAACCGTTGGGTAAATGTCACAGGTTCTCCCTCCCTTGATTACACAGATTGAATTTTTACCGGGAGATATGATAGAAAAAGAAAACGGTTACAAACGGGCTTTGCCCTTTGTGATTTGTTTTTTTCGGCCATCAACCGGTTGACTTTGGCGAGTTCGGGTTGATGGCCTTCTTTTCTAAAAACATCCCTGATATCAAAATAAACTTGCTTTTTACGATAAAAAGCATAACTTTATATGCTTAGTTAGTATCCTTTAAAGCTATTGTCAAGAAAAAATATGTTTGCACACAGCCCCATATTTATAGAGAATACAGGCAAGGAGGAGCTTATGAATAACAGCAAAGCCATTATATCCGGATTGCCTGATAAGTTAAAAAAACTGCGCCAGGGCCGGGGCCTGTCCCAGGGGCAGCTCGGCAACAAACTGGGCGTGAATGTCCAGTTGATATCCAAATACGAACGGGGGGTGGTTTGTCCGCCCACCAACATGGTCGTTAAAATTGCTTCCGTGTTTGATGTCAGCCTGGATTACCTGCTGCGGGATGAAGCAAACGTGGCAATCAACAAGATCAAAAGCCGGGAGCTTCTCAAGCATATAGAAGCGATAGAGCAGCTTCCCGAAGAAGACCAGCAGGTACTGACCAGCCTTCTGGATGCGTTCATCAAAAAATATAAGTTTGAACAACTGGCCCGGGCCTGATTGTTTGTAAGGAGACGTCATGCAGACCGTAATGGATGAGGGCAGGCTCAAACAGGTCTTCAAGGAAGCGCTTGTCGAGATGCTCGAAGAAAAACAGAACATCTTCCATGACATGATCGTGGATGCCATGGAAGACATTGCCCTGAGCCGGGCGATCCAGGAAGGGCAAAACACCGGCACCGCCACAAAAGAAGAGATATTTCATATACTGGAAGGCCGGGCGTGATCCTCGATTTTAAAAAGAGTTTTGCCAAGGACTTAAAAAAACGTAAAACAGACAGGCCGTTGCTTGACCGGGTCCGGCAGATCATGCAGGAAGTGGAAGAGGCCCCGGACATCCACGCCATCAGGAACCTTAAAAAGTTAAAGGCCCAGGGCAGCCACTACCGTATCAGAATGGGTGACTACCGCCTGGGCCTTGTTATTGAAGAGGATACCGTCTGCTTTGTCAGGTTCCTGCATCGGGGTGAGATTTATAAGTATTTTCCTTAGGTTGGTCAAATTGGCTTATATTGCAATACCCTAATCCCCTTGATTCAGTTGAGGTCACTATGGATACTGTTCCTAATCGACAAATAAGAGCTGTCTATACTGAAAACACTATCCGAGTTTATCAAGCATATTCCGACCGCATAGCGGATGCAGCACTGCAAGTCGGAACTTTTGTTTCTCCACCATTCAAAATGGAACGGATGACATGGATTAAGCCGTCCTTTCTTTGGATGATGTATAGAGCGGGTTGGGGCAAAAAGACAGGACAAGAAAAAATCTTGGCTATTGATATTACACGGGAGGGCTTTGAATGGGCACTTCAAAATTCCTGCTTGAGTCACTTTGAATCTAAGGTTTATGCATCAAATAAAGAATGGCTTAACATAAAACAAAACGCTCCCGTGAGAATCCAATGGGATCCCGAACGTGATATATATCTTAATAAGCTTGATTATAGATCCATTCAAATAGGCTTGTCTGGTGAAGCGGTTAAACGATATGTCAACAATTGGATTGTAGAAATAAAAAATATTACGTTTCTATGTAACGAAATACAAGAAGCATTGGAAGGTAAAAAAACAGATCAGGCAATGAATATGCTTCCTGATGAAAGAATATATCCATTGCCTGAGTTAATCGCAGGTACTATCGGTATGCTCTAATGATTTCTGTTTAATTGTCTTACTGCATTTTCTTTTATTATAGAATTATCGGATGTTGCGAGTAGCTTCAATTTTTCTCTGGCATAATCAGTATTAATATCACCAAGAGCCCAAATGCATTTCACAGCTAAAGCACAGCTATCATCATAATCCAAATATTCATATTTGCTAAGAGCAGTTTTATAAAGATTATCTATGCTTTGAGGGTCTTTAAGCTCTTGCAGAATCATAGCGATATCTTCATGTTTATAATGCCATTCTTCAATGATGAGATCACATAAAACATTTACAAATTTATTTGAAAATAGTGAAAACGAAAACCCGACAAATAATATATCCTCTATATCATCTGCGTTTTTATCGTTAAAAGCCTTTTCCAAATTGGATAAAATATAATCGCTGTTTTGCTGTATATCTACAGGAAATCGGTTTCGAAACTCCATCTTTGTAATGGTGTCGCTCATCAATTCCTCTATTAATTTTTTTTCAGCATTTGTCATTTTCTTATCACAGTATAGTCTTGAATGTTATTATTAAATATTTCTAATGCTTTCCCTTCCCCTAAACCAATATTTACTTGATTTCCTTCGCCCTTAAAAAACGCGTTATTAGTATTCCAACCTTTAGAGACAGTGGGTAAATCTCCAACTTGCTGCCTCGCAATCTTAGAGCCATCCCTCACACCAATGCTTTTTAATGCATCCGTTGTTCCAGGTTTAACATTAAATTCAACTAATACTCCGTCATAACCTTCAGAGAATGCTTTTGTCGGTGATGTGAATGTTTCAGATGTAGCAGAAACTTTTCTGGTTTTCATAAAGGTATCATAGTCAGCTTTGCTCATAGTTCTATAGAAGGTTTCTCCACTCGTTGAAGCTGTTCCAGTGCCAGTAAACGATTGGAACTTGGTCCCCACCCAAGATGCTATTTTAGAACCGATATATTTCGCACTATTCGTAACAGTGCTGGATAGAGGTGCCATAAGAGCTGCAGTTTCTAATAGCTCCCACCCAGAAACCGGCACCCCGGATTGAACATGATTTAAAGTATTGAGGCTGCTCGCTGCTGTATTCCATGCAGGAGCAAGAAGGTTATTTTGAATAGCAGCACTTAAAAGAGGCAGGTCATTATTATTCGTCATGACCGGCAGGTATTTTCTATCAGGGGTATCTTCGTAGATTACTGATGAAAAACTGTTATCATACCAATTGGACACATCAGTACTGACATAGTCATAAGCAGCCTTCGCCATCAACCCCTCAGGATCGGTATACCGCAAAGGGTTATTTAGACAAATAATCCCATTAGACGATTTTGCTCATCAAGCGCAGTCTCTTTATTGGCGGCCTTTTTCGCCGGAACTTCCAAGTTGTAAAAGAACGGTTTTTTACCTAAAAATAGTTTCAGCGTAACCAAACTCCGCCGCTGTTTCTTTGGTGATTCATACTATGGATCAGACCTTTGATCAAAGGATTTCCAAGGCAGTTAAAAACAAAATTGAGAATGGGCTTTTTCTTTTTAACCGCATGCCTGGTGCCGGCGTCAGCCGGCATTTGGCATATAAAATGGGGTTTCATCCTTTTTTAAGGGGAGCGGAAGGGTTGTGGAGGTGCGGAGGGCGCAAAGGGAGCGGAGCATTGCGTAAAGTAGACATAATGTTTGTTATGTCTAGTGGAGAGAGGGAAGGCGGTCCGGCGCGGGTCTTGCGGTAGTTTGCAAGACCTGTGACGGACCGGCCGTGTCCGATAAGGCCGCCTTATCAGACACGCCGAACGGAACGACTTTACGCAATGTGGAGCGACCGGCGTGCCCGTAGCGCCGGAACAGCCCTTTCGCCGGGCGGGCGGGTATAAAATAGGGCCGGCTCCGGGCGCAGGGAGCGGAACCCCGCCAGGGGTGAAGCCCGAGCACCGGAGACGATCCTTGTCTTAAAAACAGCAGTTAAAAAAACAACTACTCTCTGTCTTTCTCCCGGGGATGGCATTGCTTGTGAACCGCCTTTAACTCTGTGATATTGAGGTGGGTATAGATCTGTGTGGTATTCAATGATGTATGGCCCAAAAGCTTGCGGATGGTGTTTAGATCCGCCTTGTTTTTCAGCATGCCGGTTGCACAGGAGTGCCGGAACGTATGGGGATGGACGTTCTTTCGTATCTTTGCCTTTTTGGCGTATTTTTTCACCAGTGCCCACACCACGTTTTTGGACAGCCGGTTGCCTCTCAGGGATAAAAACAGGTGGGTGTTGTACGGGTCCCTGATCAGCTCCGGACGGACGGATGTGATATAATTTTCAAGATACCGGCAGGCGATCCGGCCCAAGGGGACGATCCGGTCCTTTTGCCCTTTGCCGTTGTCTATCCTCAAAAAACCGTCATGGCAGTCCACATCGGCCAGGGTCAGGTGGTTCAGCTCTTCTTTGCGGATACCGCTGGTGTACAACACCTCCAGGATCACCCGGTCCCGGTATCCGATTACGCTGGTAACATCAGGGGCATGGAGGATCTTTCTGGCTTCCGCCGGGCTCAATATCCCCTTGGGCAGGGATTTAGGTATTTTGGCATACCGGATGTCCCTTGCCGGATCAGACACGATAAAGTCCCTTTCATACAGGAACCTTGTGAACTGCCGGACCGCAGACATCATCGCATTTTGATAGGCCACGCCGTTCTGCCTGCCCCTTGCATTGATTGCCTGGTAAAGCTCCACCTGGTATGACCTGACCGCATCCTTGGTGATGGCGTCAACAGACAAAACCTGATTTTCCATCAGCCAGGTCGTGAACCTGGCCAGCTTCCAACAGATTTGTTCAATGGTCTTGCCGGTCAGGTTCCGGACCTTCAGGGCCAGCCGGAACTGGTCAATATACGGCTTGAACGGATTATCTTTCATGATGATCCATAATCCCTTTTATCCTTGGGTTGGCGATGTTTTCTTTGTCCTTTTCCCTTGGATGGGTTTTCCGGTGTTCCTTTTTAATATCCAGGCCCAGGGACCGGATATAAACTTGGGTGGTTCTGATATCCACATGGCCTAGCATCTTCTGGACCGCACGGATGTCCGCACCGTTTTTCACCAGCACCGTTGCAAAAGTATGGCGGAACGTGTGGGCAGTAACTTGTTTTTTTATTTTAGCCGCTTTCCGGTTTTTAAGGATCATGAAGGCTACAACCGCCTTGGACACGGGCTTGCCCAAAGAGCCCATAAACAGGGATCGGCAGGTCCTGTTTTTTTGGGCAAACCTGGGCCTGACCTTGGAGATATACTCCCGCAGGAACTTGACTGCATGCTTGCCTAAGGGCACCACCCGGTCCCTGGCTCCTTTGCCCTTGTTGATCCGCAGCACACCGCCCTGCAGATCTGCGTCATAAATGGTCAGGGAACATAACTCGTTGAGCCGTATTCCGGTGGTGTAAAAAACCTCCAGTATGGTCCGGTCCCGGATGCCGGTGATTGTACTTAAGTTCGGCTGGTCCAGTATCCGCTTCATTTCTTCAAAAGTCAGCACCGGCTTGATCCGGATCTTGTTTTGGGGCTCCTTGATAAACTCTGCAGGGTTGATAAAGATGACATTGGTCCTCTCCAGAAATTCAAAAAACCGCTTGATTGAACGTATCTTGATTTGGATGGTTGCATCACTGTAAGGCTTGCCCTTGGCACTCTTTGAGTCACGCAGCCCTGCGATCCAGGATTCTATAACAGGCGTGGTAACCTTTTTAACATCCCGGATCTCCATGACATCAAAAAAACCGCTTGTGTGCATGGCATATGCGTTGACTGTTGACGGGCTTCTGCCTGTCACCCTGAGGTGTTCCCGGAACCGGAACAACAGACTTTTAACCATATTTCCTCCTTAATAACTTTTACCCCGGCCACCTCGAACTGAAGGCTTAATTTGCCTCAATGCCTTGGCACAAGGGCCTTTTGGCCGTTAAAAGAAAAATCTCTTATTGCCCTCTATGGGGGCTTGAACCACCCTCGTAGTTGTGATTTTCCCCCTCGTTGTCATCGGTGATACCGGCTTCCCTGGCTTTTTCTTTTAACTGCTTAATGTCTGTAAGCCCTATAATAAAGGGTTTGCCGTCTTCGCCTTCGCCGTTATAGGCCAGTTCGTAAACGTACTCTTTGCCCCGTTTGCCCATGAGCGAATAGATGTATTCCAGGTCTTCAAGCTGCCGGATATGGGTCCTGACCTGGAAGTCGCTCCACCCGCTGTATTCCCGAATCTGGCGGCGATTAAAATGGAAGTCCTCTTTTTTGTCCCGGCACATCTGCCGGATCAGCATGAGCAGTTTCCTGGATGGCGGGCTTAAATCGTCCAGGCTTCGGCCTAAAACGTAATTGGCAATGGTGTTGGCCTTTTCTATGTCGGCCAGGGTGACGTTCACGTATTCAATGGCCTGTTCCTTAAACTCAAAGGTCTTCACTTGTTTCTGGTACTGGAACAGGTAGGCCACGGCTGATATCAGGTTCAGGTACTTGGTGTGGTCCCTTCTGGCCCTTAAAGATTTGCTGGTAAAGGTCAGCAACTCGGCATAGGGGTTGAACACATGAAGGGGCCGCAGCAGCCGGTTGGCGTTATGGTGTTTTTTTATGATCTCTTCTGACTTGAACTTATTGAGCATGCCCTGCATGGTGTGGGTCTGCCGCTGCTTGGCCAGCACCTTTTTGGTCATCTCTTCGGATTCGTCAATGGAGATGAACACGAACCTGGAGGCGGTCTCTCCGTCAATGTCCACCTGGGTGGTGGTGATAAAGACCATCAACGGCCCTTCCACCTTGTTTTCCATGGTCCGTTGTTCACCGGTGGCACTGTCCTTGCCCGTATAGGCAATGGTGATATCCTTGGAACTTTGGATGCTCCGGATAGAGTAAATGGCCCCGTTCATGCCGTCCAGTTCTTCAATGGCAAGGATCTTGTGCTTCAGGCTCTCCTTGCCCGTGTAAAACAGGGCCTGGTCCGTCAGCCGGGTGTACTTGATATAATCTTCCTTGGGCACAAGGGACAGGGCCGTGTCCTGGAGGTAGGACTTGCCTGCAGCGGACCTGGACTGGATCATGACCGACAGGGGATGGTCCATCTTGCGGGAGATCGCCGCCACGTAGCAAAGCAGCTTGTTCATCTCTTCTCCGGTGTAGCCAAGGGTTTCAAAATCGGTAAGGATCTCGGCGAACATGTCCGGGTTCTCCAGGAACCGCAACGCTTCGGCCTTATCCTGGAACGTCATGGCTGTGGCAGTCTTGTTGTCCTGATCCGGAACCTGGTTCTGTTCTGCCTGTTCCATCAGTTTGGCCAGGTCTTGGGTGACGGCTGCCTCGTCTGCGCCGAACAGGTCTGCCAGTCCCTTGAGAAGAAAGGTTCTGGACCGTGCCGAGTAAAAATCCACGGTGTCTACGTGCATGCGTTTTTCAGGGTCAATGCCCTTGACCGTGGCCTTAAGCCTGCCGCCCTTTTTGCTGATCCCCCGGACCTCGTATCTGCGGTCGGCAACCGCCATGGTAAAGCCGAAGTCTGTTTTGGTGATTTTCTGATCATTTTCTTTTTTAACCGCAGGGTTGGCCTGGCCGATCAGGGCGTTAAACCCCTCTTGGGGATTGGCAGTTAAAAGAAAAAAATCATTGATGTCCTGACCGTTGGGAAGTGTGACGGGATGCGTGGTGATCCCGGCTTGGGTTAAGCGCTCCCGGGCCACAGGCATGGCCGCATGGCCTGCCTCGTCTGCGTCAAAACATATGTACACGGTTTCTACCTGGGCTTGTGTAAGCCACTTGATATGGGATGCTGTCAGGCCGTTGGTGCCGTAACACGGGATGGTGTTTTTAAACCCGGCATTGATCAGGGTCAGGCTGTCCAGGACGGATTCTGTAAGGATAATCTCTTTGTGGGCCTTGGCCGCCTGGCGGTTGAACAGACCTTCCCGGCTGCCGGGAAGATACAGGTGGTCGGCTCCTTTGGTCATGCCGTCAATGCGGCGGCCATACATCCCGGCAGGGTTCCCGTCAAAATCGTAGAGCGGGAACACGGCACAGCCGTAAAAATGCTCCTTCCCGTTGACGTTCAGGATGCCCAGATATTTTAACTGCCCTGTGATTTTGGCATCATTGGGCAGCACGTTCAGCAGGGAGCCGTTGGCAAAGCCGATCCGGTGGTCAGAAGATAAGGATTTATCAGTGATTCCCCGGCCCTTCAGGTACTGCCTTGCCCGGTCATCTTCGGCAAAGGCTTCGTGATAGAACTCAATAACCCGGTTGAACAGTTTGATATGGCCGGGTGTCAGTTTCGGTGCCGGGGCCTCTTTTTTTATTTTAACTGCGGTTTTTTCTACCTCATCACCGCCAAGCCGTTTGACTGCCTCTTTAAAGTCCACCCGGTCAAACATCTCCACAAACCGGATCACATCCCCGCCGGCACCGCAGCCAAAGCAGTGCCATTCATTTTTGGACGGGGTGACGGATAACGACGGGGTTTTGTCATCATGGAAGGGGCACAGGCCGAACCACCCCTTGCCGTTTTTTTTGAGTTCGATACCCCTGGACTCCACCAGGGATTTAAGGTCTACAGATGTTTTGATCCGTTCTATGGTCTCTTTTTCTATCATGTTTTATCCCGCTGTTCCGAAGGCGTTGTCTGTTCATGGGTCACTCTCCGCTGTAAATCCTTGCCATGGCCTTAAAACAGGCTCTCATATGGGTGGGGTCCCATACGTTCATGGCAAAGCCGATGTTGAACTTGTCAAAGGCTCCCGGGTTGTACAGATTCAGAAGAAATTCTATGACGAGCTTTTCTCCGGTGCTCCAGGCCCTGCCGCCGCCCTCATAGACAAACCCGGCCAGGTCATCCGCACAGAATCGATCCTTCCTGATGCCGGGGATATCGCCTTGCTGTATGCCTTTGCTGGTCATCACCGGGAACATGCAGGCGATCTCGTAGAACCGTTGGGTAAATGTCACAGGTTCTCCCTCCCTTGATTACACAGATTGAATTTTTACCGGGAGATATGATAGAAAAAGAAAACGGTTACAAACGGGCTTTGCCCTTTGTGATTTGTTTTTTTCGGCCATCAACCGGTTGACTTTGGCGAGTTCGGGTTGATGGCCTTCTTTTCTAAAAACATCCCTGATATCAAAATAAACTTGCTTTTTACGATAAAAAGCATAACTTTATATGCTTAGTTAGTATCCTTTAAAGCTATTGTCAAGAAAAAATATGTTTGCACACAGCCCCATATTTATAGAGAATACAGGCAAGGAGGAGCTTATGAATAACAGCAAAGCCATTATATCCGGATTGCCTGATAAGTTAAAAAAACTGCGCCAGGGCCGGGGCCTGTCCCAGGGGCAGCTCGGCAACAAACTGGGCGTGAATGTCCAGTTGATATCCAAATACGAACGGGGGGTGGTTTGTCCGCCCACCAACATGGTCGTTAAAATTGCTTCCGTGTTTGATGTCAGCCTGGATTACCTGCTGCGGGATGAAGCAAACGTGGCAATCAACAAGATCAAAAGCCGGGAGCTTCTCAAGCATATAGAAGCGATAGAGCAGCTTCCCGAAGAAGACCAGCAGGTACTGACCAGCCTTCTGGATGCGTTCATCAAAAAATATAAGTTTGAACAACTGGCCCGGGCCTGATTGTTTGTAAGGAGACGTCATGCAGACCGTAATGGATGAGGGCAGGCTCAAACAGGTCTTCAAGGAAGCGCTTGTCGAGATGCTCGAAGAAAAACAGAACATCTTCCATGACATGATCGTGGATGCCATGGAAGACATTGCCCTGAGCCGGGCGATCCAGGAAGGGCAAAACACCGGCACCGCCACAAAAGAAGAGATATTTCATATACTGGAAGGCCGGGCGTGATCCTCGATTTTAAAAAGAGTTTTGCCAAGGACTTAAAAAAACGTAAAACAGACAGGCCGTTGCTTGACCGGGTCCGGCAGATCATGCAGGAAGTGGAAGAGGCCCCGGACATCCACGCGATCCGGAACCTTAAAAAATTAAAGGCCCAGGGCAGCCACTACCGGATCAGAATGGGTGACTACCGCCTGGGCCTTGTTATTGAAGAGGATACTGTCTGCTTTGTCAGGTTCCTGCATCGGGGTGAAATTTATAAGTATTTTCCTTAGGTTGGTCAAATCTTATATTTCAAGATCTGACTCCACGCATAAAAATCAACACCAGCTTTACGGCAACTTGCTTTTTTTCTGCTGATCCTTTGGTGGCCTATTAGCTTCTTTTACAAGATTGAACCCTTCACCATCATCCGAGTAAGAAATACCAATAACATTCCCAACTTTGAACTGTTGAAGTTGTTCAAGAAACTCCGTAATTGCAGTAAGTACTGCATCCACATTGTCTATTTTCTGACCACTATCAACCAGTTTTGCAAAGACATCATTTGAGGTTATCTCTTTCCCGATAAAAGTTATCAAACCATACTGTGAGGATTTGCCACTTTTAATGCCCCTAAAACCGTCCCGTTCCTCACCAATAAAAGGTATAATGAACTCTTTAGATTTTGATTTAAAACTACCATACGTAACACTGACAGGCATTTTTTTTGTTTTCATTCAAACGTTCCCCTTATTCCCAAGGTCTATAAAACTGATGATGAGTTTTGTGGAGATCAATGCCTTGCAATCTCATATTTGAAGGTGCATCTGCGCCGCCAATCGATAGAGGTTTAATATGATCAACCTGATATCCAGGTGGTACTTTCCCTTTACTCAACCACTGATTCATCCATTTAGGAGACTTACCGCTTTCTGCCATTTGTTTCAAGTAAGCAGATTTTTGAACTTGGTTACGAACTGTTCCCGTTACTATTCCGTTGGCTTCTTTATATGCCGCCCATGCCGTTCCAGCATCCGTCCTTGATGAAAACTGCCCTTTTGTCATTGTCTGGAATTCGTTCCATGTCTTTGCTCCACTGTTTGGCGCCGGCAACAACCGATTCGTATCAGTAATAACCGTGGTAGTCAACTGCGGTGTTGCCTTACCGGCGGCAAGGGCCTCATCTGCGTTTTTATACACATATTTAGCGGCATCAAGCGCTTCATCTCCATACTTGGCCGCATATTGAGCGCCTCGTGATCCCTGGCCGAGGATGGGTATCATGGCAAGTCCGGACAAAGCCGCATTTCCCATATCGCCTTCAGATATATACAACGCAGTATCAAGAGCATCAGGGATAATTCCCAATCCGGGTAGCAATCCTGCCCCTGCTAAAACATCATGACGGTTATCCCATGCAGCCTTCGCCATCAATCCTCTAGGGTCCGTATAACCCAAAGGATTATTTAGGACAATAATCCTTTAGAGCACTTTCGGCCTATGGCTCACACCTCAACAATATCAACCATTCCAGCCGATATCTAAAAATTGTAAAAGAGCAAAAAATCAATCAAAAATCAAATCATCATATTCATACAAGGGTTTATCAGAATCCTGTATTGTAATCAAAGATACCCCATTTTTTTTAGCCGTATCTTTGCAGCGTCATATGCCATTGTTAGTGCTGTTAGTGCAAGATATTCATCTGAAGGCGATGGGTTGAAAGATTCAGGCCCCGCAAGCCATTCAAACAGAAAATCGTCATCTACGGTTTCATCATCAAGGCAAGATAGAATTTCTTGCAACTGTTCTTTTGTTGCACTATTAATGGCTTCTTGGCGGTAGATATCATCATCGATACCCCATTTTTCAGCCATAGGCAACAATGGCATAACTTCTAAAGGAACATTTTGGGGATTGAGGTTCATTGTAGTTTCTCCAGATATGTATTAAATTCTTTAAAATATTGGTCTATAATTTTATCTGGTGTATTTGTCACTGAGAATTGTTCCTCTGCAAGTCGCCAAGCTTCACCATGACTAACTTTTGACCAATCTAAATCTTTTACTTTTACTCCCTGCCTGTTTGCAAATTCTGTTCTAAGTCGGTTAAATACTCCACGAGTGGCATTATGATCAGGTGAATTGGGCATTAAAACAGCAGGAGCATCAATTGCCTTTGAACCAGGAATATTTACATCCATCCAAACCGTATTGACGCCATGATGTGATTGATGACCCGTAGGGCGTGGATTTGGCATATCTCCATGCCTACCCACTAAATAAATGTCAGTATTTATATCTCCAGTCTTAACGAGATCATGAACTGCATCAACTACTTTTGGAAACTTTTTGAGACCTGCGATACCTGCAAAAAACATATCATCGAATGGCACCGTTGGTGTCACTGATGCGGCTGCAAACTCTCGTTCCTCGGCTATTGTGGGTGTGACGGTATCAAGTATTAGATCCCAGCCTGTACCAACTTGACCTAGCGTGTATGCTGCCGAATTAAGAACAGGAAAAATCAAGTTCTCATTGATCATGTTGTTGGCAGCATAAATACTATCAACAGCATAATTTCCAGCTGCCCTCGCAACCAACCCATCCGGGTCGGTAAACCGCAAAGGATTATTTAGGACGTATGTATAAAGGTTCAGCCCGTCTACGTATCCTGCTGGATCTCGTTGCATGAACCGGCCAAGGCTTGCCGAATACATCCGGTTCCGATAATACCAGAGGCCGGAATCATTATCCCACCGTCTGCCGGTGTAACCGAAGGGATTACCGATGGTGCTGCCGGTGGTTGTGATATCCGTCCCCTGGTCATCGGAGATCATCATCAAGCCGAACGGATTATAATTATAGGATTCGACCAATGCGGCACCGGCATCAAGAATGGCTTTGACGCTGTGCTGGCTGTCTTTCAGATAATAATAATCCTGGCCATTTACCTCGACCAAGACCGGATCATCCAGGGTATCCGCATAAATGAAAATTCTTTCCAAACTGCTGGCGGTGTATTCTTCAATAACGCTCTGGCTGTCATAAACAAATGTCGTCACTACCGTTCCTACGGTCCGGGTTACCCGGCGGTTCAGGGCGTCATAGGTATAAGATGCCAGCACCTCGCCGTCCGATGAAACTTGGGTCAGACGGTTGGCCCAGTCGTAGGTATAATCATTGGTCCCGTCAAAGGTCATATTTCCGCGGTCGTCATAACTGACCACTGTACTGTCGATGGTGTTATATTCGTTATCGGAGGTTACGGTGCGGGGTTCAGAAAGGCCGTTTTGATCTGTATATTTCCAGTTGCCGTTCAGATCGTACTGCCAGGCGGCAAAGGCAGCACTGTCTTTGTCCTGGCCGGTGAGCCGGTCATGGTGATCATAGTCGAATGCTTCGGCCAGGGACGCGCCGTTAAAGTCCGTGTCCCTGGTGGCAACGTTGCTCTGGCCGTCATAGCTCTTGTCCACTCTGAAGAGTTCATTGGTACCGGGGGTGCTGTAAGCTCGATACATTTCCCGGCCCCGGTTGTCATACTCAACGGAAAGTGTTGTGTTATTGCCGTAAACTCCGAATATCAACTGCCTGTTTCGGTCGTATTCCAGACGGGCTATTTGATCGACCCCGTCGTAGACGGCGGACAGATTGTTGTTGCCGTCGTAATTTTTCTGAACGGTTTTGCCGGATGGATAAGTGAGGGTTTCTTTATTGCCGTTTTTATCATACTGACTTGTCACAAGATAAGCACTATCCTGGAGTTCCGTTTCCAGGCGGTCAAAATCATCATATGAAAAAATCACCAAATGCGTGGCCGCGCCCTGGTTAAAATCTTCGGCCAATTTCAGCCGTGACAAGGTGTCGTATTCGAACTGCTGCTGCAGAACCGACCCTGATCCCAGCCGAACTTCAATCTTTCGGTCCAGATCGTCATAAACAAATGTAACCAGAGAACTGTCCTGGCGGGTGATGGTTTCGATATTTCCGTTGCCATCATAGGTGAATTGTTGGAAACTCCCGTCCGCATCAGCTTCCTTTATTTTCCGGTTCAGGACATCATATTCATAGGTGAGCGTGTTTTCCAGCGGATTGAGAACGGAGAGCAGATTTCCGTTTTCATCATAGCTGAAGGTTGATGTTGCAGCTTCGCCGGTTATGCCTGCAGCGCTTGTGCGGGAGTCCAGCCTGCCGACAAGGTCATAGGTATATTGGGTGATATCTCCGTTAAAATTGACCTCCCGGATCAGCCTGCCCCGACTGTCATAGGCAAACTCTTTCCGGTCATCCCCCTGGACCATCAAAATCAGGCGGTTAAGATTGTCGTAACCTTTTATGGTCAGCTCACCTTCGGGCATTTGTTCAAGGATAACGTTGCCTGCGACGTCATATTCCCAATAATACTCGATCATGCCGTCGGCCTGGGTTTGGGCGATCTTTCTTCCGAGAGTGTCATAAAAATATTTGGTGATATTGCCGTTGGGGTCGGTGGTCTGAACCAGTTGTCTTCCGGCGTTGTATTCAAAACCGTAGGATTGGGGCGTTTCCGTGTACTGGCCTTCAATGCGGGTGGTCATAAGGCCCCGGTCATCATAAACAAACTGAGTTTTCAGGGCGCGGGTTTCTGTGTCGCTGACTTTCAGGCTGCGGATCTCAAATATCCTGCGGTTATTTTCGTCATATTCGTACTCGGTAATGACGGGTTCGGAGCTTGACGGGGCAATGGTAGTTCCCAGCAGATTACCGTGGACATCATACCGGTGCTGGGTTTCGATGCCTCTGGCGTTGGTCGTAGCAAGCACTCTGCCGGTTTCATCAAACTCGGTTTCCGTAGTATTGCCCAGTGCGTCAATCGTCCTGAACATTCGTCCGGCCTGATCGTATTGAAACGTGGTGCTGTTGCCCCTGGCGTCGGTGTGCAGTATCAGGTTGGAGACCTCGTCGTATTCGAAATACTGTAGGTTGCCCAGTTCATCCTCGGTGCCGATCTTGCGGTTTACGGCATCGTAATAGGTCCGGGTAACGGTTTTATCCGGATAGGTTGTAGAAACCTGGTTGCCGTTGGGATCGTATCCAAAGGTAGTGGTCTCTCCTGCAGCACCCACCAGTTTGATTTTATGGCTGTTCAGATCATAAGAATACCGGGTGAGCCTTCCCAGGGGATCGGTTTCTTTGACGATGTTGCCGACCGTATCATATTCCCAGACGGTTTCAACCAGGTCTGTATCTAAACCCTGTGTTTGTGATATTTTTCGGCCCGCCGCATCATAGACAAGGACCGTAACATCCCCCAGGGGATCGATTATATGGGTTAAAAGGTTGCGTTCATCATAATGATATAATGTTTCTTCCAGCAGCTCGTTGCCGGTGTCGTAGTATTGCTCGGCGGTTTTATTGCCGTTGCCGTCGTATACAAATGCCTGGCGGTCGCCCAGGGGATTGATGATTCCGGTCAGGTTCCCCGATGCATCATAGCGGTAGGCTGTTGCCTGAGGATCTGACGAATTGTATCCGTCTGTTTTTTGGAACAGGTGACCGAGCTGATCATATTCGTAAAATACGGTGATATCTTCGTGGTCGGCATCCGAGATGTCCGTGGTTACCGATTCGAGTTTGCCGTCATCATAGTAGGTGTACGTTTTTCTGATGACGCTGGTGTCCGAGTCTTCCAGGCCACATGGGACGGCTTCTTCGATCAGCCGATTAGCGGCATCATAGATATAGATGCTGGTGTTGCCCAACGCATCGGTGACGGCGGTTTTGTTGCCGTTCCCGTCGTACTGGTATTGGGTGACATTGCCCAGGGCATCGGTGGTTTGGGCAAGCCTGCCCATGGGATCGTATTTATACGAGGTGGTGTTTCCGTTTTTATCGGTCTTTGATGTGAGTTTACCGATGGCGTCATAGGTGAACAGTTCGGATTGAGAAAGCGGATCAATGGCCTCTTTCACTTGGGCACCGGCAACGACATCCCTGGCCTTGTAGTAGTCCAGTTTTTTTTCGGCCCCGTTTGGAAGCGTCGTTTTAACCAGTTTGCCGTCGGTGTTGTATTCGTACGTTGTGGTCTGGCTTAACGGATCTGTTTCTTTGGTTTTCTGACCAACGGCATTGTATTCAAATGTGGTGGTCAGGTCGGTGCCGCCGACCGTTACTGTCTTTGATTTCAGCAGGTCCGGAGGCTGGTTTTCCGTGTTACCGGACAGGTAATAGTCAAAGCTTGTCTGATGCCCGTTTTTATCTGTTGTGGACAGCAGGTGGAGGGCATCCGTATCATAGGCAAATATTTCTGAGTTGCCGTTGGTGTCCGTTATTTGGGTGATGTTGCCGTAATCGTCATAGTCGTATACTGTCTCAAATCCCGTGGCAGTCTCATCAACAGCCAGGTCTCCGTCACCATTAAAGGCATAGCCCTGTGCCTGTATTTTTTTATGCAGGCTGCCGTCTAAATTACCATCTGTCTCATCGTAATATTCAAATGTTGTAATCCGACCGACAGGATCTTCACTTTGTGTAACTGAATACGGGTGCTCCGCGTCATCGTATTTGTAGTGCCAGGTGTGGCCCATGGAATTGGTCTTGACGCAAAGATTGCGCTGTTTTTCAAAAGCTTCCTGATCCTCAGCAGGAGTGCCGTCAGGATAATACTGGAACTCAGTCGTGTATCCGTTGCCGTCGGTATGGTGGGTTTTGTTGTGATGGCCGTCATAGACCATGGTCTCGATAGTGCCGTCTTCATTCGCGATCCGGATTACATCATTGGCGTCATTGAAGAATACTTTCCGGTAGTATCCTTCCTCGTTCCAGGTTTCTGAATACCGGTTCAGGCGGCTGTAGAAAAAGTTGAAGGTTTCGTCTTCGGCGTTGGTGTGGTATGCCACCTGGTCATTCTTGTAGTACCCGATTTCAAGGGTATCACCCCCCGGCATGGTGTACAGGACCATGTTGTGGTCCAGGTATGCGTTTTCCTGGTTGCTCAGGTATTGGTATTTTGTGGCATTGTCGCTGCCGTCTTCGGGATCAATCTCATAATCCAGGCCATGGAACTCAATCAGGTCATCTCCAAGGCCATCATCGGTATCCACTACTTTTTCAGAATACTTATATGAGCAAGAGCGACCGGAATCCGCTTCGCCGGTTTTGCCGGTCACAGTGGTTACTTTGCCGCTGGTATTGTAAGTGAATGATATGGATCTGCCCAGTTCGTCCGTGATTTTGGAGATTAGGGTCGGATGGTCGGTATCTCCATACTCATACAACAGGGTATTGCCGAACCGGTCTTCTTTTTTGATCAAATACCCCTGGTCGGAAAAATATGATTTCTGCCGGGTCAGATTCTGGGTAATGATGTATTGTCCGGCATCCATCGTAAGGATGAATTGAGATCCGGCAGGATAAGTGTATGAGGTGTCCCCGTTGGATGTGATCTCAAGGGCGTCGGCTTCGTTGTTATAGTATTTGACATCGCCACCGGTCACAGGCAGGATGCGCTCGCCATGGTTCCAGGTCCAGCCGTAACCAAAGGGACCGTTATAGATGGTCTGGCTTTTGTATTTACGGGTGACGGACAGGCCTAACCCTCTGGATTTGACAGTGATGTCCGGCTTTTCTTCGGCATAGAATTCTCCGGTCACCATATCGACCGGATCGCCTATGAGTGTCTTGGCGGCATTGATGGTTTCTTTGGTCTTTTGAAGGATTGTATAGGTACTGCTTGTCTCGTCGGTTTCAAGGGCGTATGTATCAAACCAGTCGGTCTGGGTTGTATCGCTTAGGATGTCTGTATATAGTGAAAGATCTCCAATGTCGCTAAAATCGACATAAGTCTCGTCTGTGTCCGTGTTTGGTGAAGATGAGCCTCCGTTGTACATGCCGAATGCATAGGTGTCTCCATACCCTTCTGCCCCATAGACAATCCTGACGCTCCCGCTCAACTCCTCATATTCAATTTCCTGCACCGGGACCACAACTTTGGCCCCATTATTAAGCTCGGATACGATTGATAGAATGGTGGAATATCCAAGATGGCCGTCTGTTTGATCGTCCAGATCGGCAATATATTCATTCCTGGTTAAAATAAAATCATCAATTATCACCGGGCCATTATCTGAAGTAACATCGATTCTATTGGCTTCCGGAAAATTTAAGGATACAACAATAGGCGTTGTACCTATGGTCAGGGGGTCTGTTTCAACAAAAGGGGAGGTTGCTCCATCTTTATACAGTTTAAAGACTACATTATTATTATCATTGATTGCAGAAGTCATTCGTACGCTTGCTAAACTGAATTTCGTTCCTCTCAAAATTCTGCCGAGCCCACTGTAAATCAGGCCGTATCGCCCTGTTACTGCGCCATTGTATACACCAAGATAGTTTGGTGTGACTGTTGAATCAACTCGATACATTGACCAGTCAAAACCGGCATATACATTATCAATCAGATCGTCTTCATCCGAAGCGGAGATGGTTTCGAAATCCAATGTAATAGATTGTGTTTCTTCAATGATATCGTTCTTAGTCAGTGTCACTACATAGTTATCTGATGTTCCTTTGGCGAATTCTTCATTAACAACCATAATGCCTTTGATGGTGCTGGCTCCCGGCGTGTCCATCCAGTCCTCAAATATTTTGCCCTCATCATAAGAAGCCCCGAACATATACAGCCGCCTGCACAGTTCATTTAAAGGATCATCCCAACTTGAATTTGCAGTTGAAATTTTTTGAAGACCTTTGTCCCATTTTTGGAAGCCACTGTATGTCTGCTGATCTATATTCCATTGGGGATGATAGTAGAATTTTGATTCAGAAGCTGTTTCTATAGGGTTGTCAGTAGAATTCGGCTTTGTAAAGACAAATGTCGGGGCCAGTCCCCAAACGATTTTGCCATAAAGGAGATCTGCCGTCCTTTCGGCATTCTCATACAGCCTGGTTAAATATGTATCCACCAGAATACCGCCCATCAATCTGAGGTATTCTTCATGTGTGGAAGTGTCGAGAACCAGACTCATATCCACAGACTGAAGCTCTTTTTTCATATTTTCGATGGTTTTAACGGAAGCCGCAAGAGGATCAAATCCCATCTGGATAAAAGTGCCTGCAATTCGGTCAGGACGTTTTTTGGCAGCGTTTCCTCGTACTTGGAAGGTCAGAGAAAAGTATTCCCCGGTGTCTATTGATGGATCGGAATCGTCACCACCGCACACTTCATCGTTATCTATTTTGAGGATCGGCTTCATTGTTGAACCGGATATTTTCCAGCCCAAGTAGAATTTTTTACCCACAATTTCAGGCAGCAAAACTCTGTAAGTCAGCAGATTCCCACCGCTGGTTTTATCTATCGATAAATCTACGTATTGTCTGTCATCATCTGAAACTCCAGAAAATTCAGTGCCTGGAGTTATGTTTATTTTGGTTGGATAGGACCGGGGCAGAATGGACCCTGTATTCTTGTTAAAAATTTCTTTAAAGGGAATATCTTTTAAAGTTTTTCCCGGATCATCTGATGACAGATAGTTCTGTAACTTTTGTTCGTATCCTTCTATGGCTGATTCGTATTTGATCTCTGACAGGTATTGATCAAAATTAAAGTTCAATTCAGAATCCGGATCAGGGTCTAACTGGCCGGTTGTAGATCCGTCCTGATTTAAAGGGAAAAGGTCTTTCCCTTCGACAAGCTCTGCTTGCTTCATCCAGGGAATAAGTGTAACCCAACCTTTTTGGTTGCCTTCAGCAAGACCGTATGGATTATCCAGATCCAGCCATGCAATAACATAAACACGATCAATGTCTGTGCCTAAATCTGAAGGTGGATGATGAACATATCTTGCGTGGATACCTGATATTCTAAGCAGTGCAATCAATAAAGAAGACTGATCCCAGGTGTTGCCTATACGATTTAAATAGGCCCCTCTGGCTCCTAATCTTGAATGATGGTAAAAGTAATATCCGCTATTGTTATAAAGGAATTGTGGGAAATAGATATTCTCATGGACCCAATTGTAAATTTTAACCGGGTCATTATCCAGGCTTTCAGCAAGGGCTACCAGTTCATCGTTATCATCAGGTATAACGTTTCCGGGATTTTCCGGATCGTCCTTCACCGCCCACTCACATTCCATGGTCTGGGCAAGGTCATCGTCCGTTGGGGGATCAAAACTTGCAAAAACGGGTACTATGTATAATGCTGTAGTCAATAATGCCAAAATGACGGCTTTAAAGATTCGCATACTTCTTGAATGTTTCATCTCATTCCCCTTATTGTGTCAGGATTTTTTTACAGCTCATTTCAAAGTGATCCGGTTTATTTTAATAGCGCTTCAAGGCATAGACCGGTGAGAAAAGGATCTTCAGCCCAACTGCCGTTAAGGTCCTGTTGCTCTTTAAGATATTCCACAGCGTTAGTTTTGTTGGTTTCCGGAAGCTCCAACCACAGTAAGGTAGCAGCTGTATCAAGAATCCCGTTGCCAAATGATCCATCGCCGTTACTATCCTGTGTTACAATAATCCAGTCATAGGAAAAATTTGTGGGAAGGCCGTTATACTCATCAATTAAAAGACAATATATGATACTTGAAACGTAGACACTCGCTTCCTGGCCTGCGACCCAACCGAATTTGCGATCTTCCGAACTAAAATAAAAGCCATTGACGTCATTTATAAACCCAATGACAGTCTCATCAGCTAATGTCGTCCCTTGTGTAGCTTTCTTTAAAGCAGAGGCCCCGATTGCTGTACTGACGGGATCAGGACAATATCCTGGACGGGTTCCCCATCCAAACAAATATGTTGTGCCATTGTTTTCATTTATATGTGCCTGCAAAATCAGCTTCGATACCCGATAATCAACATTCTGTCCGAAATCATAAAGTGTGTTGATTTGTCTGGCGAGGAAATCGTTGTTGTCGGCATAATGGCCTTTTAAATAAAACAGCCCGCTCCTGATCGAGACATCGTCATCCCCTGCAGCTTTGAAAGCATTCAGGACCTGGCTTGTGGAAAGAATCTTGTTTTTTTCGTTTCCCCATGAACCCGACTGGTCCTGGTTTGCTTTTAACCATGCTTTTGCCCGCAAAATGGCTGTTTGCGTATTCGTTGTGGCTAAAAATCCAGCCGTTCCGACAGTAACTTCAACAAGCTCAGACAACGGCCCCTCAACTTCATCTAAGGTTTCTATGGTAATGCCGTACCAGTAGGTTGTTTCCGATAAAATGTCTGAATCGTCTTGATAGAGGTTTGTAGTATCCGAACCGGCTCTTAATTGAGACGGTGGAGCGATTTTGTTGTTAACGCAGTCCTCAAGAATTTTTTTATCAATGGCATTTACTGCTCGATAAATGTGATATTTTGCAGCCTGGGATACGGCGTCCCATGAAAGATGGTTCCAGGAGTTTGATGCCTCAAAACTGACTGACAGATTACTGGCTGTAGGCAGGATTTGATCCAGGTAATAGATTTCGCTTTGTGTTGAACTGGTATTACCGGCTGTGTCTTCTGCATAAAACTGCAGGTTAGTGGTTTCTGATATTGTCAGGGCAGTAATATATACAGAGGTATTTGCCGTACCTTTATATGGCGGGTATCCGTCTGTGGAGTAATAAATGGTTGCTGTCTCGTTTGTTGTTAATTCTACGGTGACGGCCTCATTGTAATTGCCACCTTCATTATCGTTGGAGACATAAACATCTGGAGGATCACAGTCCAATGTAAATTCAATCGGTTTTTCTGTCTTATTACCGGCATCATCAATGATGATAAGCGTAAAATAATAGGTCCGGCTTTCCGGTCTGTTAATTGTAAATATCAATGAATAGCCGTTAAGAACGGCTTGATCCGTTATATCGACTCCATTTGCGTCAAAGAGGGCTACGGATTTTATGCCGGAGTCTGAATCTCTGAAATAAAACATCATTTCAAAAGGCTGCTTTCCGGTTGGTATCAGTGTCGTCTCATCAGGCGGATATTGATTCTGGATCTCAGGAGGCGTGATGTCCGAATTTTTCGGGTCGGTTCCCTGAACATATTCATCATGATTTGAAATGCCGTCACCATCTGAGTCATCTGTTCCTGAAACCTGAGATACGGCATCATCAAAATACTTTAATTCCCACCAGTCCGGCATACCGTCACCATCCGTATCCGTATCAGGCCGAACATTAAAGTTGACATTAGCGGTGCCGATATTGCCATCCTTATCGGCGATGCTGACAGTAATAACATTGTCATTATAGGGCAAAGCACTTGAAAGCTCGGCTGTTGCACCGGCTTCCGTAAGTGTAAAACTCGGTGTTCGAGTTTTTTGAGGTTGACATAAAAATGTGCTAAAGAAGTTAATTTTTTGGTATGAACTTTTAAAAAAATTCATGATAGAGATGCTCCTCGAACGCCCGCTGCCCTTTATTGAAAACTATCTTGAATGCATAAATCAAGAATTGATGAAAAAGAACCCCAATTATGTGCTATCCAAAAAGCAAAAACTGTGGCTAAGTTTTTGTTTAAGTGGTGTTTTGTTAACCAACAGTATTTGCTGGAAGCGATTTGAACGAATCAGTTTGGGGAAATTCCGTTTTTCAGCTCTTTCCTGGATGTTCCGAAATTCAAAAATCAGCTTCGATCACTTACTGCAGCAGAGTACGTGTAATATTTTGAAGCATTATGGCATCAAGGACGGGGCTCTTTGCTTAGATGATGTAGACCGTGCCCGATCAAAGTCCACAAAAAAAATATATAAAGTTCACAAGCTTAAAGATAAACTCACCGGTGGTTTTTTAGACGGACAATGCATTGTATTTTTATTTTTGGTAACACCAGTGGCCTCTTTTCCCGTGGGTTTTGAATTTTATCACCCGGACCCATTGTGGAAAGCTTGGAAAAAGAAAGATGACCGTCTTAAAAAAAAGAAGATACCTAAGAAAAAGCGACCCAAGGAGCCACAGAGGAACCCTGAATACCCAACGAAGGTTCAATTGGCTCTTGAGCTTTTGAACATATTTCATAAAAAACATCCGGACATTAAAATCAAAGCAATTTTGGCAGATGGTCTTTATGGACACGCTGAATTTGTTGATGGTAGTTCCCTCATCTTTGGTAATACTCAAACCATCACCAAAATGAAGTATAATCAAAATGTACGGTTTAAAAACCGCATAATTTCAGTACAAAAGTTTTTTGAATCTTATCCTCTGATATCTCAAAAGGTATCGGTTCGAGGTAAAGAAGATATTGAAATTTTTATCTCATCGGCTCGCCTGTATGTGCCGTCTCACAATGCCAAGCGTTTTGTGATCGCCATGCAGTATCCTGATGAGAAAAAACCACGTTATTTGTTAGCCTCTGACTTGAGTTGGAGAACATTGGATATTGTTCAAGCATACTTCTTCCGCTGGTTGATAGAGGTTTTCTTTGAGGACTGGAAAGGTCATGAAGGATGGGGCAAGCTGACCAAGCATACAGGCGAAGATGGATCTCGGAGTTCCTTGATCCTGAGCCTGCTGTTAGATCATGCATTGTTCTTCCATCATCACCAGAAAGCCCGCCTGGAAAACAAACTTCCTGCATGGAGTGTGGGAAGCCTATCCCAGCGGATTCATACAGAAGCCTTAGTTCAATTTGTCCAGGATTTCTGTGGAAACGAAATCAATGAACAGAAGCTTGATAAGTTAAAAGAACGCATTGATAATATTATTCCTTTCAATCCTTCTACAAAACATATGAGCAGCCGTACTTTTCCTCAAATGAAGCCATCTCCATCTTTGGTGCGCTTCCAAAAAAAAGTAGCCTGATTCTAATCAAGGATTGTTTGGCAGTCAAATTTAAAAAACTCGAACATCGAGTAAAATCAGGGGTGATATCAACGCCGTTGGTTGCTGTGGCAGTAAAAGAATCTGTATCTATCCCGGAGTCTTCATCATTAAAACGGACTGTCACCGTTGGCGTGGTCTCTTTCAGCTCGGCGCTTTCTTCAGGTTGAGTGATTTCAATATCCGGAGAGAGAGTATCATCACCTGAAAATACGCTGACCTTTACATGAAAGCTCCTTGCCTCCTGGTAGGCTTCGACTGGGATACTGATACTCCAGGAAAATGGTTCAGTCTCCTGATTTGGACCCAAAACAATCTGTTCCGGGGTTTCAACTGAATAAATCAAATAAGGCAGGCCGTCCGGTGTGTAACCACTTGCGTTGGTGAGTTCAAAAACAGGTTCTTCAGCCACGGAAGGTGATATGAAATCTGTCCGGCCAAAAGCATTGGCAAATGTTTCCAGGTCGATGGTGTCTGGAGTTCCCGTTACTTTTGTGAAATTCACGATATCCCTGCCGTCGACATTGGAATCTCCGTTTAACTCTACCGCACCAAGGGTATACAGAATCTTTTTGACAATGACTTTTATGGGATAGGTGAGATTTTCTGTCCCGATGTTTTTCAATTTGATTTCAATAATTCCGGTTTGTGCCTGGGCGTCATATGAGACAGGTCCTTTAACAAGTTGGATACTGCTATTTACGTTTGCCGCCATAGTGGGTATGGGCAATAAGAAAAGCCAGACACCCAATATGACGGAAGAAATCCAATATGCCTTAAACAATCCGATTATGATCGCATTCAACGACACCTCTTTTCGGCACTCCATCAGGTCATTCATTCTCAATCTCCGCTGGGTTGATACAATATTTTCATATTCAATAAGGACTATCGATAGCAGCAATGATCATGCCTGATTTTCTAATAAAAAAAACATTAGAGTAAATTCAATATTTTCTTCACAAATGGGCAATAATCTTCTCGGTAAAAAATGTTATAATTTAGATAATTTTTTTCTTAAAAGCTTTTCTTAGACTTTTGGTAAAAAGTTAAGACCCTCGAATATTTGTGCCGGAAAAATGAAAATCATATTAAATTTTGAAGTCTCAAAAAACGATCGTTTAATGATACTGTTTTAATGTATTCTTCCTTGAACAGGAAATTAGTACGTTTTAGATCTCAAATCCCGTCTCGAAAAACATAATCTCATGTACCCATAAAATACTGGAGTTTATGAGAAAATTTATAGAAACACTTAAATCTGGCTCAGTATCAGATAAATTCGGCCAGAAACATTTAATCCTGGCCCAGTAACGAATAAAGCTGGCCAAGATTGAACTGTAGAAACGATTAATTCAGGCCGAAAATTTTTATCAAATCAGGCCAGAGCGATTATGAAATCAGGTCGCTACACCTGAGCCTTCATCGTTAAAATAATACATCATTTCAAAAGGCTGGCTTCCGGTAGGAATCAGTGTCGTCTCTGTCGGTGGATATTGATTCAGGATTTCCGGATCGGTGATGTCCGAGTTTGTGGGATCGGTGCCCTGTTCATATTCTTCTTGGTTTGTAATACCGTCGCCATCGAAATCATCGGTTCCCAGATAAGACGTTGAATCGCCGAAATATTTTTCTTCCCACCAGTCAGGCAGGCCGTCATTATCAGAGTCCGTATCCGGCTGGACCTTGAAGTTGACCTGAGCGGTGCCGATATTACCGTCCTTATCGGCGATGCTGACAGTAATAACATTGTCGTTATAGGGCAAATCACTTGAAAGTATGGCTGTTGCACCGGCTTCAGTGACTGTGAAATCGGAAGTAATATCAACATCATTGGTGGCTGTGGCAGTAAAAGAATCTTTATTGATCCCGGAATCTTCATCATTAAAACTAACTGTCACCGTCGGCGTATTTTCTTTCAGCTCGGCGCTTTCTTCAGGTTGAGTGATTTCAATATCCGGAGAGAGAGTATCAGATTGGCATAAAACTAGTCACTGAAGATATCGTCAAGTCGGTGATTGCTAAGGATATTAATGATATTGAACCCAGGCTGATTCGATATGGCTTCAATGTTAAAAATTTGTCTGAAATGCTCAATGTAAAACCGTCAATTATCAGATCATTTCTAAAAGGTAAATTGTCGGCCAGTCAGGGGCAAGAACTTCAGCGAGAAATGCTTGCTGTTGGGGTACCAATTTGAAAATTTGATGAAATTTTTTTTATGATTGTAGTAACGTATAAAGTGAGCCCGGTTTGAGTTATTCCGAGCCCGAATCAATTATTCCGAGCCTATTAACGTATAATGTGAGCCCAGATTACCTCGTAGTAACGTATAATCAGAGCCCAAAATTGGAATTATTCCGAGCCCTGGGCGTTTTTATTCCGAGCCGCTACAGTTAGCCATTGGAAGTGATCATATATTCCCAAGCCGATAATTCACGAAAGGATATCCTGCTAAAGCAGATATCAACAAAATTTCACCCTGTCCCAATGATGGTCTTTGATATTAAGGGGCTTCTTCAACAATTGAAATTAAAAGTTTCAGGAGAGACGATCCTTGTTTTTTTAATTTCCTCTGAAATAGAGCTTGATGCGTTATTGGAAAACAAAACCCGTTTTTTCAACATCAGGTTCATTATTTTACTTCCGGAAGGCCACGGCCATCTGGTTTCAAAAGCATTGGCGCTCAGGCCCAGATATTTAGGCTACACGCCCAATGACTATACCGATATAGGCAACGTTTTAAAAAAAATAATAAAAAGACAAGGTTGATGAATAATAAGGAGATAAAAAAATGAATTGGAAAAATTTATCATTGAAAATGAAGTTGGTCAGTGGGTTTTCCATTATGATCGTACTGCTTCTTGGGGTTTCACTTATCGGCTTCTGGTCTTTGGACCATGCCTCCAAAGGGTTTACCGAATACCGTGAAATGGCAAGGGACACCAATCTTGCCGGGCGGGTGCAGGCCAATATGCTCATGGTCCGGATGAATGTCAAAAATTATCTGATCTCCGGGACCCAGGAGTCCCTAAATGAGTTTCATAAACGCTGGGAAATGATGATGAAATTTCAATCCCAGGCCCAGAGTGAAATTCAGAATCCTGAACGCGCCAAAAAAATCGATACGATTGAAACGGGTTTGGCAGATTACCAAAAAGGGTTTGACCAGGTGGTCGATCATCAACGGGTGCGAAATCAAATGGGTGCGGCTCTTTTGAAACATATGAAAGCCATGGTCATTAAAGGTGTTCAGGGTTGTTAGTCTTATTTTTATGCTGCTTTCCAGCAAGATAATTCATTTGTCAGTGACTATCTGATGTAAATTGCAAAAATTTCCTGGACAGCGAGTCATAATTCCGTTATGAAAGAATAGCGGGAGGTAGATGACATGCAAATCAAGCAACAAACCTTTTGTGGTCGAAAGTTTACCGGTAAAGAAATCGCATTAATCCAGGAAGTCGTTGCTACCTGTGGAGGCCTTAGCCGACGAGAACTGGCACATACCGTATGCGAACTTCTGGAATGGAAACGCCCTAATGATCGGCTAAAAGTCCGGGAATGTAGTGATTTTTTGGAGCTTTTAGAGGCCAAGGGAGCTCTAACCCTTCCTGAAAAGAAACAACAAACAAAGATCGTTTTTCACAAGAGTATTCCCCAAACACCCTGTAAGCAACCCCACAGCACTTTGCGTGGCAGCGTAGAAGAATTTACACCTCTTGAGATACAGCGGGTTCAGAATCGAGAGCAGAGGGATCTGTTTAAGGAACTCATCGGTCGCCATCATTACCTGGGATATGCAATGCCTTTTGGCGCCAGATTGCAGTATCTGATTTATGTAAACCGTCCCCATCGAGAAATTGTGGGGTGCATCCAGTTCTCAAGCCCTGCCTGGCGGATGCGTGCTCGCGATGAATGGATCGGTTGGACAGATGAAAGGCGTAAGGTCGCTCTACAAAAGGTGGTGAACAACAGCCGTTTTCTGATCCTTGCTCCCATCCAAAATTTAGCGAGCATGATACTGTCATGTAGTCTCCGGGAACTCAGAGATGATTGGGAACAGCAGTATGGTCTTAAACCCATGCTGGTAGAGACATTTGTGGATCGACAACAATTCCACGGTGGCTGTTATCGGGCATCGACCTGGATTGAGTTGGGGAAAACCACTGGTCGTGGGCGCATGGACCGATTCGGCAAACGTCATGGCGCTGATGTAAAAACCATATTAGTATATCCACTGGAAAAAGATGCTGTTCACCAACTCAGGGAGGGGATATGAATCCAGCGGTTTCCCTTTCTGCTGTGGAGCATTTACCTTCCCCCGTCATTGATCCGGGGCAAAAATGCTATGATGATATTGTCAATTTTCTTAATTCCAAGGAGAATCATTCAGTGAAACTCAGTGATTTGGAACAAGAACTTGAAAAACGAGGACGTGAGCTGATGCGCATCCTGCTTCAGGAACATTTAGACAAGCTCGGTCCCAGTCATTGTGAAGAGCCGGTCTGTGGAGCCGATGGCATTGTTCGACCGAAAGTGAGGCCACAGGATCGAAAAATCGAAACCGTATTTGGAACGGTATCGGAAAGTCGTGCCGGATATGGAAACAAGGGCGTGGCAAGTTTGCACCCGTTGGATGCCCGATTGAATCTTCCCCCAGAACTTTATTCCCTCGAACTTCGTCGCCGTGTGGCTGAAAACGCTTCAAAGAGTTCTTTTGACGAGACTGTCGAAACGATCAAGAAAACCACTGGAGCCGATATTCCCAAACGTCAGGTAGAAGAGTTAACACAGCGAGCAGCTCGGGATTTTGACGCATTTTATGAAATACGGCAATGCAGCCCGGCGGATGAGACAGTTACTGGTCCAATACTGGTAATCACCACCGATGGTAAGGGCGTGGTAATGCATGAGCAGGACCTGCGGGAACAAACCCGGAAAGCTGCCCGGAAACGAAAGCCTCAGATGGAAAGCCGGCTATCCAAAGGGGAAAAGAAAAATGCCAAGCGAATGGCAACCGTTGCCGCTGTATATACTATAGATACGTTTAAACGTACGCCCCAAGACTTGCTTCCGGGGAATGACAAGTCGAATACAAAAACAAGCCCTCACCCGGAACAAAAGCGTGTATGGGCAAGCCTTGAAAAATCAGCCGAGCAGGTCATTGCATCGGCCTTTTCTGAGGCCTCCCACCGTGATCCCAACCACGAAAAACATTGGGTTGCCTTAGTGGACGGCGAAAATCAACAACTACGAATCCTGAAACGTATGGCCAAAAGACAAAATGTGGCCCTTACGATCATTGTTGATATTATTCATGTTATTGAATACCTCTGGAAAGCTGGCAGGGCATTTCATCCCAAATCCGGCCCGGAGCTTGAAAAATGGGTCCAGTACCGCTTGGCTAAAGTACTCGATGGCAAGGCCGGATTGATGGCAGGGGGGATGCGTAGAAGTGCTACATTAAAAAAATTTACAGACAAACAACGTAAACCTGTAGAAGCCTGCGCAACGTATTTGAAAAATAAAGCACCGTACCTTGAATACCATCATTATCTTGACCTTGGCCTCCCTATTGCCACAGGAGTTATTGAGGGCGCATGTCGTCATCTTGTAAAGGACCGAATGGATATAACTGGTGCCAAATGGCGGTTGTCCAGTGCTGAAGCAGTGTTGCGTCTGCGTGCCTTGCGGAGTAGTAACGATTTTGATGAGTATTGGAATTTTCATGAAGCCTGCGAATACGAACGTAATCACCGGGCTCTTTATCAACATGGTGAGGTTCCGGCTACAAAGCTACCAAAACCTTCACCGAAACGACGGGGGCATCTAAAAGTGATCAAGTAATGCTGGCAAAGAATGGCAAATATCATGACTACCAGCTTTGGTCAGACATGTCGTAAAAGAGCCGCACCCAAATCAAATGGTGAATGAGATCCTGAATGTCAACGGCCCGGTCATGGAAAAGGCGTTGACGGATATTATGGTTTCTGCCCACGATGACGGTGACGTAACCGCCTCCTACTATAGCGGGCTTGCCATGAAGCATTTATTGCTGGCAAGGCTCTATATGGCTAAATTCCTGGACACAAATGACCAAAGTGCTGTGAACAGAGTTCATGAAGAATTTGAGAAAATGGTTACAAACCTGGATATTCTGGATCGTGAACTGGAGAATCCAAAGCGCAGGGAACTGCTGGCCACGGTGAAGAATGCAGAAGAACTATACTTAAAAACCTTTGATGATCTGGCTAAAACAATATTTGAACGAAATGATGTCATTAACAATTCACTGGACCGGATCGGTCCTGAGGTGGCGGGACTTGTTGAAGACCTAAAGCTGGATATAAAAAAAGTCCAGGATGAGATCGGTCCCAGGCTACAGTCTTTCGACGAAAATGCTGTAACGACCATTGCGGTTGTCAGCTTGGCTGCTGTTATATTTGGCATCATCATTGTAATCTTCATTACCCGGAGTGTCATGGGGCAGTTGGGAAGCGACCCCAGGGAAATCGCTGAAATTGCCAATAAAATCGCCTATGGCAATCTTAAGATCGATTTTCATGAGACCGAGTCAAAGAATCAAGGGGTATATGCCAGCATGAAGTATATGACCCAAAATCTGTCCAAGATGATCAAGGATCTTACATCAGGGGTTCAGACCCTTGACACGTCGGCAGCAGAGTTATCCACTGTTTCCGAACAAATGGCATCCAATGTTGAGCAGACGGCTGAGCGGTCAAACAATGTGGCGGCATCTTCCGAGGAAATGTCCAACAATATGACCAGTGTGGCGGCGGCAACAGAACAAACCACGGCCAATCTCCAGACCATTGTTGCAGCGATTGAAGAGATGTCCTCGACCATCAATGAAATTGCCGACAATACGGCCAAGGGCAGTGAGACCACCGCGAAGGCGGTAGAAACAGCCACCCATGTATCCGCCAAGGTGGATGAGCTTGGTAAAGCCGCTGCTGAAATCAGTAAGGTAACCGAAACCATTTCCGATATTTCTGAGCAGACCAACCTTCTGGCTTTAAATGCAACCATTGAGGCAGCAAGGGCCGGTGAGGCCGGTAAAGGCTTTGCCGTTGTGGCCGGAGAGATCAAGGCCCTGGCCCAGCAAACCGCTGAAGCAACCAATGAAATCAGCTCAAAAATTTCCGGGGTACAATCCACAACCCAGGAATCGGTATCTGCCATTGAATCCATTGTGGATATTATTAACGAGATCAATGAGATTGTATCTACAGTCGCATCAGCCATTGAAGAGCAATCTTCAACCACCCAGGAAATCTCCAGCAACATCAGCCAGGCCGCTTCCGGGGTGAATGAGGTCAATGAAAATGTCAACCAGGTGTCCGCAGTGGTTGCAGAGGTGAACATGGATATCAACCAGGTGAACCAGGCGACAGATGAGGTAAAAACCGGTGGGCTACAGGTCTCGTCCAGCGCCGCAAAATTAACCGAACTGGCCGGGAATCTAAAAGAGATGGTTGACCAGTTCTCCGTTTAACCGGGTAACGCTGCCGGTTGTTTTTTAAGAAAGATCTGTGTAATTTACACAGATCTTTCAATTTTCGTTGTGGGCTCAGCCCGGGGGGTCCTTTCAAGGCATTTCATTTAGTATCTTCCGGGTCTCGGAAAACATGTAATCAATAGAAAGGGGGACAGCCCGGTATTTCTCTGAATGAAACAGGCGCGGATCAGACCAGCATTGTCCTTTTATCAGACATTTTTCTGCCAGCTCCGGGTTGATCGGTTGAATTGCCTCCATAGCTTCGTACCACAGCAGGGACAACTCCCGCTCTTTTTCTTTGTTTGACGCCTTGCTGTCACGTAAGCCGGAGAGATAAGCATTGGTTTCCGTAGCGGCTTTATGAATCGCCCTGATTGCGCCCAGATATTTGCGCTTTTCTCTATTAACCAGAGATTCAATCCACTCCACAAACTCCTTAAAAAACCCCACACCTTTCCGAATATCGTCTATTTCCGTCATTTTTATAATCTCCTATTGCTATATTTTTCCCCGCGCCGGGCTCAATAAAGGGCCGACTTGAGCTCTTAATGGGTTACACTTGTAAATGTGGTTTTGGGGTAATCCACGGCCATTCTTAACGACAATCGGCACAAGCGCTTAGCATGACCAGGTCTACCAATTTTCCGAACCTTTTTTCGCCGTGGAATGAAACCCCCTGAGTTTTCCGCCGGTATCGCAACGCTCACACTCGGCAAGTTGTCTGAGTGCGGAATCATCGTCCAGCAACCGTTCAATTTCATTTTCTATTTCAATCAGCCACCTGCGGCGGGAATTCACCAGGAATGGTGCATTGAGGTTCAGTAAGTCAATCGTATAATTTGCTCTGGACCGATCCTCAACGGAGAAATTTTGTGTCGGTTCAACCCTGCCCCTGCTCAAATATGCAAAACAATGGTGGGAATCAGGCATCAGGGGGGAAATAAACATAATATAAATGTGTCTCATCAACCCAGAATCTCTTTACGCCGGATGATTCGGTCGGCCCGAAGCAGGTCTCTCTGGCACCCATCGAAGATCCCGGTGAACCTGGAGTTGGGGAAACTGTTGCTGCAATGCCGGAATATCTTCCCAGTGGGTGGTGACGATGAGGGTTGTTACAACACCGGCTGCGCCCAGAAGAAAAGCCCCGGTGCAGACAGACGCCGTATACCTGGCCTGATCGGCCTGAATCATGATCCACTTCAGTACATATTACATTGAATGAAGCAAGTTCGCCGGAATTGGCTTAACATGTTGCCAAGTTGTTGATGAATTTTTCACGTTCCATAAATCATAATTATTCTGGAGTTTCATCCATAGATCAGGCGTTGTGTCGAAGGCCCTTGATAACCTCAATGCCATGTCAGGTGTGATAGATCCTTTTTCGTTTACAATTTTTGAAAGCGTTTTTCTGGAAACACCTAAATTTTCAGCCATATCCTTAATACTGATGGACAAGGGTAAAAGATAGTCTTCTTTAATAATTCGGCCTGGATGTGTTGGTTTTCTTGTTATTTCCATCATATGGTTACCTCGTTAATGATAATCTCCGTAATTAACGATATATGCATCACCGTTCTTGAATTCGAAAAAGACGCGCCAGTTGCCGGAAACTCTTACCGAAAATTGCCCGGCTTTATCACCTTTTAGTTGATGCAAAAACGAACCGGGATAATTCATATCTTTTATATCGGCAGCGGCATTCAAACGGTCCAAGATCCTTTCCAGTTTGTTTGAATGCTCAGGTATTATCCCACGTTTACTGCCAGTATAGAAAAACCGCTCTAATCCCTTATGACTAAATGTTTTAATCATATCACAAACGTAACCTCTTGGGTTACAGTTGTCAATAAATTTGAGGGCACTCACGACTATTCTTAACGACAATTGGCACAAGCGCTTAACATGACCGTTTCAAGGACATCGTTGCTGGTCTCGCCAAAAGTTCTGGCCAAAGGTATCGGGGCGGTCTCTTCTCCGGCTTCAAGGATTCGGATATGTTCCTTTCGGACCGTTGACAGCACCTGGGGACTATGGGTGGTAACAATAAATTGAATCTGCGGAAATGCACGGGGATGTTTTAAATCCCTCAAAACCACCTGCTGCCATTCGGGATGAAGGTGCATATCAACTTCATCAATAAGCACAATACCCGGTGTTTCCTGAACTGCATCATTTCCCAGATGAGGATTCAGCCTGACGGATCTATACGCGATATCTGCCACCAGGCCAATCATATTCCTGATTCCGTCACTGAGCGTGCTCACCGGAAGCACGCCATAGTCAGGATGCTCTGCAACCACCTCCCGTGCCGAAGGGCTGAAACGTATATTTTTCCAGCCGCTGGGTTTGATTACCGTATTGACCGCATTTTTAATTGAACTTAAAAGCCGTCCCTGTTTGGACGGCTCAACAGGTTCTCCAAGCTCAATTGATGCAAGCTGTTTTTCATAATCCACCATAGTTTCCATACGGAGCCAGTCGGCAAAGGCCCTGTAGCTGGATTCTGGATTCAGGCAGTCTGTATATCCTGAAAGCCTGCTGGAGGCCCCGGCAGCTTGTTTTTTTTCAGTCAGACGTTTTTCTTTCCACAATCGGCCTGTGCCATAATATGCCAACAGGGGAAGTGTTACATTTTCTCCTTCTCGGACCGCCTTTTGAAGATCCTTGGCCAGCGTAACCAAGGGAGCACTCTCCTTAATAGTAGTCCTGCCTTTCAGGCTTTTTCTGCTGCGTTCCCAGACCAACGCCCCACCCTGAAAACTCCCTTTGGCTTCAAGTCTGACCGGATACAGGGTTTCCATATCCATTCTGCCATCTTCACGTTCATGGGGCACCCTGCGGGCATCATGGATTGAAAAATGCTGCCCCTTGCTTTGGTCAAATCCGCCGAGATAAGGCCCCAAGGCCACGGCTACGGCATCCAGAATGGCTGTCTTCCCCTGACCGTTTCGCCCCACAAGCACCGTCATATCAGAATTAAAATCAATATGAATTTTGTCGTAGCAACGATAATTTTCAAGGGTCAGGCTGGTTATTTTCATCCTGTTTTCTCACTTAGTATATCTTTATTAAGTTGAATGACTGTTTGTAGACGCTGTTGAATCTTCTCATGCCTCTTGATTCTAATCTAAACATGCCGTTTTAATAACCGAATCGACAAAATGAGCCAAAAGCCAATTTGCCCCCGTCCCACCGTTATCAATGGTTAGATAGATCCAGAACTCATCTGATTTGCTGCATGTTCGAGAAGTTCATGGACTAGGTTGACCTTTAACGTAATTCCGAGACCAATAAACTGTTGAACGCCCGGAGCAGTGCCAACAGGAATGGCCTGCACCATCGAATTTTTGATCATTGTCTGAGAGATCACACCTATGATCTTGTACTCCCCATTGACAGCGGCAAGAACGGGACTACCACTAGATCCTTGAAAGACGTGCGCGTCTATTAAGAACTGTTTTTCCCCGTTGAAATCGATATTCGGAGCCGAAGCAATACAGCCCTTTCTCAAAAGTGGCAAGTTATGAACAACATCAAATCGATTCTCTGGGTACCCAATGAAGAAGACCTCCTGTCCCACTGAAATGGGCAAAGGCCCATCTGGCCCTAACTGATCATGCGGATAGTGTCGAAAATAAAGGTTTAATTCGGGCTCGCCAAACGAAGACAGATTTACGCACGCCAAATCAATCTTGGAGTCCGGGTGCTCTACGTAACCTTTTGAAAAATTGAATTGGGAGATTTTGCTAAGCTCACCTAAAGAGGGATCAACTTCACCATCGCGTTTTTTTGTAAAAATCAGGGAAATCTGATGGCCTGGATCAATAAAGACATGTTTATTGGATACCAGAAAAAGGTAACTCTTTCCTTCGATACCCGGAACGGGTATCGAAACGATGAATCCGGTTCCTACCGACGCTCCAGGCATACTCGAGTTCTCCACTTCTATTCGCACGGTCGAAAAAAGAAGGGTCTTTTCATTCTCGTTGAGCATTCATAGCTCTCCTACCTAACAAGTTAATCTATAAATTCCGTTTATCTTTCATGCTCACTTATCTAACGGGATAACATGAAGAGTTTGAAAGTTATGCATATCTGAATATATTACTTTTTAAAATTCAACTGGAAAGTAACTTTAATTTTATTTTCAATAATTGTATTCCGGCATGACCTAAAAATCAATGGAACCAGGGGTTCTCGGAAAGGCAATCACATCCCGGATATTGGATATTCCGGTGATCATCATCAAAAACCGCTCAAAGCCCATGCCAAAGCCTGCGTGGGGCACGGTGCCGAACCGGCGGGAATCCAGGTACCACCAGTAGGCTTCTTTATCAAGGCTCATTTCATCCATGCGGGCTTCCAGGGGGGCCAAGCGATCTTCTCTCTGGCTGCCCCCGATGAGCTCGCCGATGCCCGGGACCAGAAGATCCATGGCGGCTACGGTTTTGCCGTCATCGTTCATGCGCATGTAAAAGGGTTTGATCTCTTTGGGATAATCCGTGAGAAATACCGGGGTTTTGAAATGTTCTTCGGCCAGAAACCGTTCGTGTTCGGACTGCAGGTCAATGCCGTACTCAACCGGATATTCGAATTTTTTGCCGCTTTTTTTCAGAACGTCCACGGCGTCGGTGTAAGAGAGCCGGGCAAAGGGTTTGTTAACGAGGGTTTCCAGTCGTGGCCCCAGGGTCTTGTCCACAAACCGCATGAACAGGTCCAGATCCTCTTTACAATATTCCATGGCATGGCTGACCAGGTATTTCACCAGCTCTTCGGCATGGTCCATATCCCCGTCAAGGTCGCAGAAGGCCATCTCCGGTTCCAGCATCCAGAACTCTGCGGCATGGCGCCGGGTATTGGAATTTTCCGCCCGGAAGGCCGGGCTGAAAGTATAGACATCACCCAGGGAGAGGGCAAACATTTCGGCGGAGAGCTGGCCGGATACGGTGAGATTGGCCTCCCGGCCGAAAAAATCCTTGGAAAAATCCATTTTCCCCTGTTTTTGAATCTCAGCCGGTTCCAGGTTTGTGACCCGGAACATCTCGCCTGCCCCCTCGCAGTCAGACCCTGTGAGCAACGGGGAGTGCAGATAATAAAAGCCCTTGTCCAGATAAAAGCGGTGAATGGCCTGGGCCATCCGGGATCTGATCCTGAAAGCGGCCCCGTATTTATTGGTCCGGGGCCGCAGGTGGGCGATGGTGCGTAAAAATTCGTCGGTATGCCGTTTTTTCTGCAACGGATAATTTTCCGGCGCAATGCTGATCACATCCACGGCAGTGGCCTGGATTTCCCACTTCTGGCCCTTGCCGGGGGAGGCTACCAACGTCCCGGTAACACCGGCCGCAGACCCTGTGGTCAATTTTTCCACCTCACCGTATTCAGCCAGGTCGTTCCCGGCAATCACCTGGATGTTGGCCAGACAGGAACCATCATTGAGTTCAATAAAACTAAAATCCTTGGCGTCCCGTTTGGTCCGGACCCATCCCTGTACAAAGACGTCACCGGGAGAAGCGGCCATGTCCAGCACTGCCTTTATCTTGGTTCTTTTCATTGCAATTTCCGATTTAAAAATATATAATTATTGATTTTTAATTTAGACAAACTAAAGGTTAGAAGCTAAATAAAATCAGTATCATGCACGAACAAAATTATCAATACATCCTTAACCGGGTCCAGACCCCGACCCGGTATTCCGGCAGTGAAATCAACGCCGTAAAAAAAGACCTGTCCCAGGTATATCTGACCTTTGCCCTCGCCTTTCCGGATTTGTATGAAATCGGGACATCCCACTTTGGCCTTCAAATCCTCTATTCCATTCTGAACAACCGGAAAGATATCGCCGCAGAACGCTTCTTTGCCCCGGCCCCGGATATGGAAGCCCTGATGCGGGAAAGAAACGTACCCAGCCTCTCCATGGAGAGCCGGGTTCCCCTGAACCAGTTTGACGTCATCGGCGTCAGCCTTTTATACGAGCTCAATTTCACCAATATCCTGACCCTGTTTGATCTGTCCGGCATCCCGTTTTATGCAGACCAGCGAGATGACAGTTTTCCGCTGATCATTGCCGGCGGCCCCTGCGCCTTTAACCCCGAACCCCTGGCTGATTTTTTTGATGCCTTTATCATCGGGGACGGCGAGGAGTCGATCATCCAGGTGGCAGATACCGCCATTAAGTTTAAACGAGAGGGAGACGGCAATAAGAAAACGCTGCTCAGGATGCTGTCTCAAATTCAAGGCGTATACGTGCCCTCCTTTTTCACCGTATCCCGGGATGATAACGGCCACCAGATCCTGAGCCCGAAGTATGAGGACCACGCACGCATCAAACGGGCCATCGTGCCGGAACTGACCTTTGGCGACTGTCCCGTTTCCCCCATTGTACCCTTTGGTAAACCGGTGCATGACCGCCTGCGCCTGGAGATCGCCCGGGGATGTTCCCGGGGTTGCAGATTCTGCCAGGCCGGAATGATTTACAGGCCCGTGCGGGAACGAAGCCTTGAAGACCTGCTTAAAATAACCAGGACCTCGCTGGAAACCACAGGGTACTCGGACATCTCTCTTCTCTCTTTGAGCACCGGGGATTATTCCCAGCTGACGACACTCATGGAAGAGCTTCTGATGCTGAGCCAGGGCCAGTGCAATGGCATCAGTCTGCCGTCCATCCGGGCGGAAAAGCTGACACCCCAGCTCATGGAACTGATCAAAAGCGTCCGAAAAACCGGCTTTACCATTGCCCCCGAAGCCGGGACCCAACGCCTGCGCGACATCATCAACAAGAATCTCACCGAAGAGAGCATTGCAAACACCGTTGAAAACGCCCTGGCTTTAGGCTGGAAAAACATCAAGCTCTACTTCATGACTGGCCTTCCCTTTGAACAGATGGACGACATCCAGGGCATTGCAGACCTTACCCGGCGCCTGGCATCCACCTACACCAAAGGTAAACAGATGATCAATGCATCTGTGACCTGCTTTATTCCCAAAGCGCACACCCCGTTCCAGAGTCACGCCCAGATGACCCTCGACGAAACCCTTGAAAAACTTCAGTATCTGAAAGACAACCTGCGGCACCCCAAGGTCAAGCTCAAATGGCAGGACCCGAAGATGAGTCTTTTGGAAGGGGTCTGGGCCAGGGGGGACCGGGCGCTAGCCCCTTTGCTGGTCAAGGCATTTGAACTGGGGTGCCGCCTGGACGGATGGAGCGACCATTTCGATCTTAATCTGTGGGAACAGGCCTTTGAAAGCACAGGCATAGATCCGGCCTTCTATACCACCCGCCAAAGGGTGTCTGGGGAACCCCTGCCGTGGGATCACATCGATGCCGGAATCAAAAAAGAGTTCCTGGAAAGCGAACTTAAAAAAGCGGAACAGATGGCCCTGACACCGGATTGCCGGGAGAACGCCTGCACCGGGTGCGGTATCTGCGACTTTAAAACCATTGCCCCCGTGGTTCAAAAAAAGAGCACTGACGGGGAGCCGCTTTCAGAAAAAACGTTTGATAAACCAACAACCCCCCAGGCGGGCCGCCTGCCGGACGACGCGTTTATCAAATATGAATTAAAATTCTCCAAACTGGATGACGCGCGGTTTTTCGGACACCTGGAAATGGCAACCATCTTCCAGCGGGCCGTCAAACGCACAGGATTTGTCGTAAAATACTCCAAGGGATTTAATCCGTCCATGCGCATGTCCTTTGCAACGGCCCTGCCCCTGGGAATGGAAAGTAAGGAAGAGATCCTTTATATCTATCTTGAAAAAGGGTTAAAGCCCCACAAGATCACGGCGGCCCTGAACGCCCAGCTGCCGCGGGGCATTGAGATTACCAACTGCGCCCTTTTCCGAAAATCACCCCAGACCCAGGCAGCCCCGGATTCCTACCAAATTACATTTGCAGAACCCTGCATCGGCCAAGACGAAATAGACCGGTTTCTGGCCTTGCCTGAATTTATGGTTGAAGATATCAGCAAAAAGGGTAAAATTCGAAAAACAGACTTACGAAAAGCGCTTTCATCTGTCCGGCTAATTTCTTCCAATTGCCTTGAAATGACCCTGACACCCTATAATGCACGCATCGTCAGGCCTGCGGAAATTCTGGGCGGGGGATTTGGTGTTGATGAGACTATTGTAAAGGATGCAAGAATTAAAAAATTAAAGAGTTAACTTAAATTAGTGTCTGAACGAAAATCTGGAAATTTTGTCGAGTACAAGGCGGACCGCAAATTTTAACCACAGGCATATATAGAATATTCCGAGGATTAAAATTTGCGGCCCAACGAAGGAATCGGCAAAATTTACGGTTTTCGATCGGCACTAAGTAGACCATAAGGATTTGTTATGCTCAAAGAGCTTGTTGTCAATTGTGCTCCCCATGAAACCCGGGTCGCCCTGCTGGAAAACGGGACCATAGTAGAAGTATTTAATGAACGCAGGGATGACACAAGTATTTCAGGAAACATATATAAAGGCCGAGTACAGCGGGTGTTGCCGGGTATGCAGGCGGCGTTCGTGGATATTGGATTTGACCAGGCGGCGTTCCTCTATGTGGATGACGTACTGGATTCCGCCAGCCTGAAGTTCTGCAGACAGCTGGAGCAGGACGCGGATGCAGAAGAACGGGATGATGATCTCTCCGTTGATGACATGGACGAAGCGTCCGAATCATGGAAAGCCCCCGCCCCCGAGTGCGCCATCCAGGGACTGCTGGTGGAAGGCCAGGAGATCCTGGTCCAGGTGGCCAAATCATCCATCGGCTCCAAAGGCCCCCGGGTCACCACCCATATTTCCCTGGCCGGCAGGTATATGGTGCTCATGCCCACGGTGGATCACATCGGCATCTCCAGGCGGATCACCGACGAAGCCGAGCGGACCCGGCTGAGGGACATGCTCAAAAAGCTGCGTAAAAATAATTTCGGATATATTTTCAGAACCCAGGCCAAGGACATTGATGAAGCCACCCTGTCCAAAGAGATCGATTTCTTAAACAAGACCTGGGAGGATATCCAGGAAAGAGATCGCACCATATCCGCCACAGCCCTGGTTTACAAAGATCTGAACGCCACCTTCCGGGCCGTCAGGGACCTTCTGGCCAATGAAGCGGACAAGCTGATCATTGATTCGAGACAAGAATACGACAGCGTTCAGAATTTCTTAAAAAAGCTGATGCCCGATGTCAATCTCTCCGTTGAACTGTACCAGGGAAAAGAGCCCATCTTTGACGCATACAATATTGAAGGAGACATCACCCGGGCGCTGAAAAAGAAAGTCTGGCTCAAATCAGGCGGATATATTGTCATTGAGCAGACCGAAGCCCTGGTGGCCATTGACGTCAACACCGGGCGTTACGTCGGCAAACGCAACTTTGATGAAACCATTTTAAAAACAAACCTGGAAGCGGTCAAGGAGATTGCCTACCAGGTCCGGCTGCGCAATATCGGCGGCATTATTATCATTGATTTTATCGACATGCGTAAAACCGCTCACAAGGACAAGGTCATGGCCCAGATGCACGAAGCCATGAAAAAAGATAAAAGCCAGACCAATATCCTGCCCCTCACGGAGCTTGGGCTGGTCCAGATGACGCGCAAGCGCACCCGGCGAAATCTGACCCGGACCCTTTGTGAGCCCTGTTTTTACTGTAATGGAAACGGATACCTGCTGTCAGGCAAATCCATCTGCTACAAAATTTACAGAGACCTGGTCGCCGAAGCCAAAGACATGATGGGCAACAGGTTCACGGTAAAAGTACATCCGGAGATAGCCCAGCTGTTCCACGGCAGTGAAAACCACCTGCGGGTTTCCTTGGAATCACAATTTTCAAAACCCATCTCCATTTACCCGGAACCCCATTACCATATTGAGGAATATCACATTTTTGAGTCACTTTCCCCAAAACCTGCCAAAGGAGAGGATTGACATTAATCGACATTTGAATTAATATTCTATGTTTATTGTAGTTTAGGCAACTGATATATTAACAAATCATAACAAGAGACAAGGAACGAGGATTTTATGAAACGCACTTATCAGCCAAGCAACCGGAAAAGAACCAGAAAACACGGATTTTTGAAAAGAATGTCCACCCCGGGCGGCAAACGCATCATCAATGCCAGACGCGCCAAGGGAAGAAAAAGACTGACCACGGTTTAAATCTTTTAGGGGTGTATTGAGTAACTATTCTTTACCCAAAGATGCACGGCTTCGAAAACGGGCCGAATTTTTAAAGCTTTCACGACATGGTAGAAAGATACGAACCAGCTATTTTATAGCTGCTGTTTCCAAGGGAACAGAAAAAAACAATCGAATTGGAATTACCGTATCTAAAAAAGTGGGGAATGCAGTCGCGCGCAACAGAATAAAAAGGCTTGTAAGAGAGTATTTCAGACACAGGAAAGATTTTGTATCCGGAACAAACGACATCAGCATAATTGCAAGAAAAGGCCTGACAGCGCTGTCCAATAAAGAAATTTATGACAAGCTTAATAAACTTTTTAAAAAAATTGCATTGGCTTAAATGATCAGGCAGCTGTTATCCATATTGATCAGGTTTTATCAGATTTTTATATCGCCGCTCCTGGGCGCCCATTGCAGATATGAGCCATCGTGTTCGCACTATGCCCTGGAAGCGATTCAAAAATATGGCAGCATAAAAGGCAGCGTTTTGGCAATAAAAAGAATATTGCGCTGCCACCCGTTCCGACCTGGCGGTTATGATCCGGTCCCTTAAACCAGCTTTAAAAAGACAATCTGTTAAGCGTCACCTGCCTTCCTCTTTCTTTTTACAGTATTAAGACAACCCCCTTGTTTTTAGGAGAGAAGATGGATGAGCAAAAACGATTATTCTTAGCTGTGGTGCTGTCAATTGCGGTCCTTTTGGGCTACCAGTTTTTTTTCGCCCCCGCACCCCAGCCTGATAATCAGAATCAGGACACCCCGTCACAGACGGTGACTGTACCTAAATCCGATGCCGCAAAGGTTTCGGACTTCACACCAGGGACAGAACCTGGGCAAGCCCCGGCACCCCAGACCGAGTTACGGGACTTTCGTACCATTACGCTGTCCACCCCATACTACACCATTGCCGTCAATGAGCACAAAGCTGCCGTAACAAGCCTGACCCTCAATGATTACAAAGAAACCAATGAAGCGGGATCTCCGGCAAAACAGCTGGTGGCCAAGGAGCTGGCCGAGCTTACCGGCGGAATCTTTTCCATTGATACACCCCAGGGAAGCATTCGGGGACTGGGCGATGCTGTTTTCTCATCCGATGCCCCCGGCACGGACATCTCTTTGAATCAGGGAGAAAAGACGATTACATTTTCCTGGACAAACCCCGACGGCATCACTGTAAAAAAAGTGCTGACCTTCAGGGCGGACTCCTACCTGATCCATTGCAATATTATTGTTCAAAACGGATCAGGTATGCCCATCGACAGCGGCATCAGTATTTCAGTACCCGGCCATTTCAATGATGAGATCAAGTCCCGTTCCCGGTTTGCGTATGAAGGACCGGTGGCCTATATCGACAACAAGTTCACCACCATCAAACCCAAAGACATCGAAGACAAGGACACCTACTCCGGGATTGTGGGCTGGGCCGGATACACCAGCCGTTATTTCCTGAAGGCGGTGATGCCGGATGCCCCGGAAGATGCCACATTGAAGCTGAGCTATGCCAATGATGTCGTCACCAACCGTCTGGTGACAAAAATGCCCAAGCTGGACCCGGAAAAACAAAACCAGCAGTCCTTTACGTTGTACATGGGCCCCAAAAGCCACAAAATTCTAAGCCAATATGACAATCTGCTGAAAAAGTCCGTTAATTTCGGTTTTTTTGACATCATTGCCAAGCCGCTGCTCATTGCCATGAACTTTATCCATGACATTATCCCCAATTACGGCGTGGCTATTATTTTGCTGACCATCCTCATCAAACTGATATTCTGGCCTTTGGGCACCAAAAGCTACAAGTCCATGAACGAGATGAAAAAAGTTCAGCCGCTGATGATGGAGATCCGGGAAAAGTACAAAGATGACAAACAGCGCATGAATCAAGAAATCATGGGATTGTACAAAACCTACAAGGTCAACCCGGCTTCCGGATGCCTGCCGCTGCTTGTGCAGATGCCCATTTTCTTTGCTTTGTACCGCATGCTCTACATGGCCATTGAGCTGCGCCACGCGCCATTTGTTGGATGGATTCAGGACCTGTCCGGCCCGGACCGCCTGTTTCATTTTAATTTCGCCATCCCGTTTATGGACGCCCCCTACGGAATCCCTGTACTGACACTTATCATGGGTGCATCCTTTTTGCTCCAGCAGAAAATGACCCCCACGGCCGGGGATCCCATGCAGGCAAAAATGATGATGCTTATGCCCATATTCATGACAGTTCTGTTTATTAACTTTCCGGCAGGGCTGGTTCTATACATGTTTGTCAACAACATCATCTCAATGGGGCAGCAGTACTACACTCAAAAGATCTTAGCCTAAGGAGGGCGAATGAACCAACCTCTTGAATTTACAGGAAAGAATGTTAATTCAGCCATTGAAGCGGCCTGCAGGCAGCTTGATATTCCCCAAAAAGAATTAAAATATAGTGTGATCTCATCGGGGACAACCGGCATTTTCGGTATTGTCGGACGCAAAGACGCCCGGATCCGGGTGACCGTCCCGGCCAATAAAGCACAGGAAGATAAGGAAGGCATTCTCTCCATTGTGGATGAAGCGTTTGGGCAGAACAAGCCCACTCCAAAACCCAAACAAACAGCGCCGGCCCCAAAAAAGCCGGCGCCGAAACCAAAGCAGCCCATCGAAAAAGAGGCCAAAGAGACACCTGACAGACGGGATAAAAAACCCGTAACGCCCGACACTAAACCCAAACCGGAAGAGGAAGATACCGGCCGGTGGGATGCCCGCCCGGCACCCAGACCTGAAAGGCCGAGCGTTGAACAACCGGATAAAGAGGAATTGCCGCCGGTGCCGGTCTCCCAGGCATCCATTGATCTGGGCGTTGAAGCGGTGCAAAAAATGGCGGACCTGATCACCGAAGATGCCCATGTTGAAGCCATCACCGAGGATAACACGCTGACCCTCCAGATTAACGGCGGAAATACCGGCATTTTGATTGGGCGCAAGGGTCAGACCCTGGACGCCATGCAGTTTCTTACGGATAAAATCATCAATCGTCAGAGCGAAGCCCGTGTCCGGGTCAAGGTTGACATTGAAGGCTATATGGAGACGCGCAAGGCCAATTTAAAACACCTGGCCCTGAAAATGGCGGAAAAAGCCAAAAAAACCGGACGGCCGGCCACCATTAATCAAATGAGTGCCCAGGACCGCCGTATTGTGCATCTTGCCCTCAAAGAAGACGCCCAGGTTCGCACCCAGAGCATGGGAGACGGGTATTATAGACGCCTGGTTATTTTCCCCAAAAAACGCAGCGCCTACAGGGGAAAAAAACGGTTCAAAAAATAGATGACAGATACAATTGCCGCAATAGCCACCCCGTTTGGAAGCGGCGGTATCGGTGTGATACGAATTTCAGGGCCACAGTCCTTTGACCTGGCAGCTGAAATTTTTTCAAAGACACCGGCAGACGGGGAAAAAAAGGCACCGCAGCTTATTTCCCACAGGGTGAGCCACGGCTTTATATGTGACGGGGAGACCACGGTTGACGAAGTGCTTGTCATCCCCATGAAAGCGCCGCGGTCCTATACCGCCGAGGATGTTGTGGAGATCCAGGCCCACTCGGGCACCATTGTGCTTCGCCGTATTCTGGATCTGCTGTTCAACCTGGGTGCCCGCCCGGCAGAGCCCGGAGAATTTACCCGGAGAGCCTTTTTAAACGGCCGTATAGATCTGACCCAGGCCGAAGCCGTGGCGGACATCATCAATGCGCGCTCGGACTCATCCCTGAAGTTTGCCGCGTCCCAGAATCTTGGCATGCTCGGCCAAAGCATCCGGGAGATGATATCCGTCTTGACCCAGTTTCATGCCCGGCTTGAGGCCGCCATCGATTTTCCCGACGATGCCGGGGTCTTTTCCTATACCAGCCGGGATAAAACCGACCTTCAAACCATTTCAGGAAAGATTGAAGATCTTATCCGGCAGCACAAGGATGCCTGCTTTTTGAAAACCGGCATCCGCCTGGCCATCTGCGGGGAGCCGAATGTTGGAAAATCCAGCATCATGAACCGGATTCTGGAAAAGGAAAAGTCCATTATCACGGCCATTCCCGGCACCACCCGGGACCCCATTGAAGACAGTTTGACCATTGAAGGTATTCCCTTTGTCATTGTTGATACGGCGGGTATTCACCAGACCGATGACCTTGTGGAGATCATCGGCATTGAAAAGGCCCGTGACCAGATAGAAGCGGCTGATATTGTTTTATACGTGATTGAACCGGGAAAACCCTTTCCCCAAAAAACCGTATCAACGATTCTACCCGAAGACAAACCGGTTATTTTTGCCATCAATAAAATGGACCTGGCGGACGAACTTGATCTGCCCCAAATGCCGGAAAAGTTTGCAGACCCAAGCCCTGTGGAAGTCTCCGCCTTGACCGGTAACGGCATAAACCCGCTTAGAACAAAAATTTTGGACACCTGTATCGGTAACCTTGAGATTGGAGATGATGCAGTTATCCCCAATCTTCGGCATAAAAACGCCCTTGTCCAGGCCCTTGGGCATATAACCACGATGATGGAAGGACTTGAAAGCGGTCGGGAGGAAGAGACCCTGGCACTGGACGTTAAACATTGTATTGACCATCTGGGGACAATCACCGGGGACACTGCGTCTCTGGATGTCCTTGATGCTGTTTTTAATAATTTCTGCATTGGTAAGTAAAGGTATAACCCATGGATTTAGATAAACATTTTGTGAAATATGAAGCCGTTGTCAGCATGGTGGACCAGGTCTTTGACCGGGTCAAAAAAGAGTACCCCAAAGAGGTATTCTGCAGGGAAAAATGCTCGGACTGCTGCTATGCCATTTTTGATCTGACCCTGATCGAAGCACTGTATCTGAACCACAAATTTAACGAAAAATTTTCAGGTACTGAAAAAGCCGATCTCATTGCCATTGCCGATAAAACAGACCGGGCGCTGGTCAAAATGAAGCGGGATGCTTACAAAAAAGTCAAGGACGGGGCCGACCAGCTTGAAATTGTGGGAAGAATGTCCCAGGAACGGGTCCGCTGTCCCCTGCTGGGAGATAACAATCTGTGCCTGATGTACGACAACCGACCCATTACCTGCAGGGTATACGGGATTCCCACCTCCACGGCAGGGGCCTCTCACATCTGCGGCCGGACCAATTTTGTCCAGGGCAAGGCATACCCCACCCTGAACATGGATAAAATCTACACCCAGCTCCAGCTTTTGTCTGCGGAACTGGTCAAAGATATTAAATCGACCAACATCCGGATGCATGAATTGCTTATCCCTGTATCCATGGCCATGGTTACCCAGTTTAACGATGAATTTCTTGGAGTGAAACAAGATGGCTGAAACACACTTCTCCCCCGAGGAAATCGAAGAAAGAAAAAAGGCTATTTTTGATGCCATGGGAAAACGGGGTCAACGTCATATCATGAAAACGGGATATGACAAATGGGACCCGTTCCAGGAGCCCAAAGATCCCATTGACATCCGCAAGGATAAAACCAAACGCACCTCCCAGGAACTGATCCGGGAGTTTCTCACGGCCATTGATGCGGATGAATATTCCAACAGCTATGCCCAGGGTGCCCTTGAAATGTGTCTTGGCATTATCAATGATGAAGAAAAGATCAGGGGCATGTTTGATTTTGCGTTCTGGTATGCAAGGCTGCTTGAAAAAGAGGGATATGGTCCCCTTTGACCGGCACCGTGCCCTGGAGATCTTAAATACCTCCGAGGTACGTCTGACAGCCAGGGCATATATCCGTGAACTTTGCCGGGAATTTTCCCTGACGCCGATGACGGCAAAAAAAGCGCTCACATCCCTTGTGCAGAGCCGGGATGTGGCCTACCAGGACCTGTATGGCTCCACCTATGTCATGGAGGGCTTTTTAAAACCGGTCCGGATCACGGACCGGTTTTTTATTCTGCCCCCGGATGTATCAAGCATTGCAGGGCCCAATAATATAGACATCCGGATAAGCCCGGGGATCTCCTTCGGCACCGGCCACCATCCCACCACCCGGCTTTGTCTATTTGCCCTGGACCGGCTGTTTTCGTCGACAACGTTGTCGAAGCGGCTCCAAGGCGGTCAAGCCGGGGATATCGGTACAGGTTCAGGTGTGCTGGCCATCGCCGCCTGCCTTGCCGGCATTGCCCGGTGCACGGCCTGGGAAACAGATGCCAATGCCGTCAGCGAGGCCTGTGGCAATGTTGCCGCCAATGGGCTTGAAAACAGAATAGATGTCATCCACGACATCATGGCGCCCCAGGATTTAAAACTTTCCCTTGTTATGGCCAATTTAAGGTTTCCCACCCTGAAGCAGATTGCCCCGGACATTTGTTCCATCCTGGCACCCGGCGGCCACCTGGTTCTTTCGGGGGTCAGGGCCTGGGAAATGGAGGGGCTGAAAACCCATTACAGGGACATGGGATTTTCTTTAGGCTGGGACCGGGAAGAAAAGCAGTGGGGAGCCTTAACGCTGACCAAAAAACCATAGAGGAACGTATGCGACCTGCCATCCAACTTCTTATCACCATGCTTGTGGTTTTAAGCGTATCCCAGGCCCGGTGTGATGTGTACAGCTGGGTAGACGAAAACGGAATCCGGCATTTTTCCAATGTCAGCTTGCCCCATGGCGAACAGGCCACACAAATCCCCGAAGCGGTCAGTGCTGCCATAGATCAATCCAACTTCAAGGTCACAAAAGTCTTTGACGGGGATACCGTGGAGGTCCAAGGAGAGGATCTTGAGTTTCGAATCCGCATGGTGGCCATTGACGCGCCTGAAACCGGTGGATACAAAAAAAGGGGGCAGCCCTATTCCCAACAGGCAAAAAAGGTTTTAGCGCAGCTTGTTCAGGGCAAAAACGTCCGGTTAAAACAATACGGTACCGGCGGGTATAATCGAATACTGGCGGAAATTTTTTCCCAGGGAGAGAACATTAATCTGACCATGATCCGTCGGGGGCTTGCCGAAGTCTATCGGGGCAGATTGCCCAAAACCCTTGATGCCGGGTCTTACAGGAAGGCCGAGGCGGATGCCAGGCGCAGACGGGTGGGTATGTGGTCCCAGGGAAAGGCGTATCAGAGTCCCAAAGCATGGCGCAAAGAAAACCCCAGGTAGAAGAAATCAACTTTTTGCCTGGATCAGTGTTTCCGCAACCTCATCCCTGTGCACCTTTATCAATCCGGGCATCACTCTATTGCGGCCGTTGAATTTTGCTTTGTAGAGCATTGAATCCGCATCTTCAACCAATTTTTCAATATCGGCATCGGCCCCCATCTGAGCCACGCCAAAGCTGGCTGTCACGCGTATGGTGCGATGATTAAAGGGGATGCGCAAGGCCAGAATCTTTCGTCTCAGTCTGTCTGCAAGTTCAATGGCATGGGCCTGATCGGTTTCCGGCAGGATGGCGATAAACTCTTCGCCACCATACCTGGCAAAAATATCCTCCGTGCGTATATTCCGGTGAACCAACCGGCTGACTTCCTTTAATACCTCATCGCCGCCCAAATGGCCGTAGGTATCGTTCACAGACTTAAAATGATCCAGGTCAAACATAAAAACAGACAACCTCTTTTTGTGCCGGTCGGCAGCTGCGGCATGTCCCTTGAGCTGGGTTTCAAAGGCCCTGCGGTTATAGCATCCGGTTAAGGGATCAACGGCGGCGGCATCCTTGAGTTGCTCAATCTTAATCTGTTTTGAAAGGGCCGCGCTGCACCCCTGAAGTACGATGCGGACCACCTCATCATGGAACCCGGTGATGGGCCTGCTGGGCATCATATAGAGCCGAGAATAACAATTGTCTTCTTTATGGTCGTAATGCACCAGGGAATCCAGGCTGAATTTTTCCAGGCACTCTTCCCGGTCTTGATTCGCATTCAGATAGGTCAGGTCCTTGGCATCCTGAACCTTAAAATCTTTAAGGATAACGCTTTCCAGGGAGGTTTTATACATTCTGGGATCCAGCCACACATCCACCCCGGCATCCTTTTTGTTCACAAAAGCAAAAAGCCTGTACCCGAGAATACCCTTCAAACAATCCGCCACCTCATTTATAATTTCAGACGGCGATATTTTTCCATTCAAAGCGACAATATGGCGGGCCAGTTTATTCTGAGCATGGGTCCTGTTCAGGGAAGATCCGAATACCAGACCGAAAACAACGGATAATCGATGGCTGAATCTATCAAGGGGTTTATTGCTCATGGTTCTTCCTCTATTTTAAAAGCTTGGTTTCTATTTGAACGAAACGTCACCCATCCGGGTCGTGCATCCGGACAATTTTTCACCAGGCACGCGTTTAGTTCTACATTTTATATATGACAAAGCAACTTATATGCCAACCGATTAATTAAATAAATATCGTTTTAAATTTCAATATATTATATAAAAAATGATTTTATTACCCGGCCAAAAACAGGAAAAATTTGCAGGGTTCTGCGTCAGGCCCTCGCCAGAGCCCGCCAAAGGTGTGACGCCGAAAGCAACATCTACGCGGGAAGAAGATTTCCTTGTCATCTGTTCCCTTTTCACGCTATTTATCTGCTTAAACATATACAAATTAATAAAACAGGCCCGGACAAATGATGTCGTCGGAACAAAATAACACCATGTTGAATTGCCCCAGATACAGGCGATTATCACGAAAAATAAACGTGTTCCTACTGATCTGGGGTGCCGTGTTTATCATTTTCGCCATGCTGATCCTTTTTTTGCCGGCGTTGGCAGGCAAACCCCTTTGCCTGACTTTTTTCATGATCAACGGATCATTTATTGTCCTGCTCCTTTCATGGCTTAAAAGCGCTAAGGTTTTTATGCAGGAAACCGGATTGATATTATCTAAATCAAAGGATTTGATATGGGCCATGGACTCCCGGCTGAACCTTACGGTTGTCTGCGGAAACCTTGAACAGATAACCGGTAAAAATGCCGTGACGCTTTTAAATAAACCCCTGGCGTCCATTTTAACCGAAGACGCAAAAACTCAATTTAACGCCCGTATTCGTGAAAACCTGTCCTTTTCCATGGAATGCCTTATTTGCAACGGCAAACACGCAACGCTGCCTGTGGAAATTATTGCCGAGCCGATCCACGGCCCAGGCCAGGATACATTTTACGGAATCATACGGGATATCTCAGCCCAGAAAAAAATACTGGCCCTTGAAAAAGAAGTGAACCGCTCAAAAAAATTTAAAACCCTGGGTAAGCTTGCCGGCAGTGTTGCCCATGACCTGAACAATATACTGGCAGGCATTGCCACCTATCCTGAAATCCTGCTTCTTGATGACGCACTGGCCCCCAAGGTCCGGGAAGGCCTGACCATTATCAAAGATTCCGGTCAGAACGCCTCTGCCGTGGTCAGTGACCTGTTAACCATATCCAAAGGCGTCCGGGAGGATTGCCAGGTCCTGAATCTCAATACACTTATCGAACGGTTCATGGACGGTCCTGAATTTAAAAAAATAAAATCCGGCTACAAAAATATAGAAGTCGAAACCTGCCTTGAACCTGAACTTTTAACCATCTCCGGCTCATATATACACGTTGAAAAAACGATTATGTATCTTCTGATCAATGCCTTTGAAGAGACTGCGGCAACGGCAGACTCCGGCAACGGGACGATATTGCTTTCAACAGCCAACTATTATCTGGCCGGCAAGAAAGATGAACACGCAAAACAAAATCCGGCTTCGGATGAATATGTAAAGCTTGAAGTGCGGGATACAGGCAAAATGATACCCGAAGCGGATCTGAATCAAATCTTTGATCCCTTTTTTGCCCAAAAAAAAAGAAAGAGATCCGGCACGGGTCTTGGCCTGACCGTGGTAAAGAATACGGTGGTCAACCATCGCGGAAAAATATCCGTTGCCTCGGATGAAAACGGTACAACATTTACCCTGCTGTTTCCGATCCTTCGCTCGGAACTGCCCATGACAAATCGCCCCGCATCCCTTGAAGAGATCAAAGGACACGGTGAAACCCTCCTGGTTGTGGATGACCTGGCAAGCCAGCGAAAAATTGCAGAAACCATTCTTAAATATTTAGGATATAAGGTGTTTAGTGTTTCAGACGGTATGCGTGCCCTTGACTTTGTTTTACAGACCCCTGTGGATCTATTGATTTTAGATATGGTCATGGCACCGTCCATTTCCGGACTTGAGACCTACCGGCGAATCAAAAAAATCCAGCCGGATCAAAAAGCCATTCTTGCAAGTGGACATTCGGAATCAGAAGATGTATTAAAAGCCCAGTCTATAGGCGCAGGTGCCTTTATTAAAAAGCCTTATACCATATTGGATATGGGCATTGCCGTAAAAGAGGAACTTGAGAAATAATGGATATTCTAAAAACAAAAACGGAAATGCAGGCCTGGTCTGCCGAAAAGAAAAAACAGGGAAAGACCATCAGTTTTGTACCCACCATGGGGTACCTTCACAGGGGGCATGCGTCCCTGCTTGACATCGGCAAACCCTTGGGTGATGAACTGGTCCTGAGCATTTTTGTCAACCCCACCCAGTTTGGTCCCAACGAAGACCTGGACGCCTATCCCAGCAACATAAAAAACGATCTGGATCTGGCCCGGCAGGCGGGTGTGACAGCGGTTTTTCTTCCGGATAAAAACGAAATGTACGGGCCGGATTACCAGACCCATGTCTCCTTGGACCATTTGCCCCAATACCTGTGCGGCCGCTCCCGCCCGGTCCATTTCGGCGGGGTGGCCACGGTGGTGACCAAGCTGTTCAATATTGTCATGCCGGATGTGGCGGTTTTCGGAAAAAAAGACTTCCAGCAGCTGGCCATCATCAGACAGATGGTGGAAGATCTGGATTTTAACATCCAAATCATCGGCGGGGAGATCATCAGGGAAGAAGACGGGTTGGCCATGAGTTCCAGAAATGCCTATCTTACCCCGGAACAGCGTAAATCAGCGGTCTGCCTCTCCCAGGCCATTGCGCGTTTAAAACAAAAAGTTGCCCAGGGTGTCCGGTCTGTTCCGGATCTTGTCAGTGAGGCCCAGGCCTTTATTCACTCATTTGAGCACACCCGGGTGGATTACATTGAATGTTGCGATCCGAAGACCCTTAAGCCCGTGGAAACCATCCAGGCAGAAACCCTTGTTGCCATGGCGGTGCGGGTGGGAAAATCAAGGCTGATTGACAATGCCCTTATCGCGCCGGCCTAACCTGTTAGGGTTCCGGCAGGTTCACGACAATAATCACCCGGCACTTTTTTAAAAAGGTGTGACGTTCGGTTGCCCTGTCCAGGGTTTCGGCATCGGCCATGCTCATGACAATGGCACCGGTTTTGTCCCCGGTTTTTCTCAACGCCTTGACCACAAGTGGATTTGAACCGGCCCTGTCTGATCCAAGGGCCTGGTCCATGTCGCAGACATAGGCACAGACCCCGTTCTGAACGGCAAATTCCCTACTGATAAACACCGAGGAATAGATCTCTCTGCCCTGTTCACTGACAATGGTGGGATAAAGTACGGGCTCTATATGTAACCGTCTTGCATCCACAATCAGCCCGGTATATGGCTGCTTGGCATCGACAGCTGATGACGGTTTGTTTTTCGTCTTTTTTTTAGCAGCCCCCGGCTTGAGTGCGTTGATCTTGGGAATCTGCCGGATGTGATCCGGCAGCACCAGTTGAAGAAATCCACCATGGAATTTGGCCGACACCCAAACCGTCACATCCAGGGCCGAGGTATATAATTGACGGTGAACCCGGGCATCCTGGGCAACCGTCTCGATCCCGGCAAGGATCTTATCATGGCTTGATGCGTATTCCCCAACCGTAAGATTTCCTGAAATTTTCATCTGTTTGAGAATGGCAATCAGATTCCGGGTTGCCTCGGCCCTGGCAGACCCGGGCATGGCCACAGCTCTGCCTTCGGCATTGATTTCAGGCGCGACATGACCTGTGGCCGTGACGGCACCGGTTGTCCAGTCTATATATCCGTTTTCAAGGGCTTGACGACAATTGGGCAGGGCATTTCCCGTAAACAGGCCCATGCCTAGAAAAACGATCCCCAACACCAGCACGTGACGGACGTTCATCCATTAAGCTCCCCGGCCTGGTAATGAACCCAAAAAATCCCGCGCAACCAGATCCGCAAGATCTTCTATATCCTCCAACCCGAAACACGGTTTTTCTTTGGGCCGGATATCCGTATCCGTCACAAAAGCCACAAGATTGGGATCTTCAAGGCATAGAGGCGCTTCATGGGGACTGGCTTTTCTGAAAATTTCAATTTTGGGAAAATTGAATGTCTTGAATCCTTCACCAAGAATAAGGTCCACATCACCCAGATAGTGAAAAAACTTCTCTTCGGCCGGACGGGTATCTTCTTTGACCAGGGCCACCTTTGTATCCGTCATAACAAGGGAAGCCACCGCCCCGGCATGTTTATGCCGCCAGCTGTCCTTTCCCTGTTTGTCAAAATCAATGTCATGATGGGTATGCTTCACCGACCCCACGCGAAAACCCCGTGCCGTCAGTGCTCTGATCAGCTTTTCCATCAACGTGGTTTTCCCGGAATTGGATTTGCCGACTATTAAAACGATCCTATTTTTTTTTTCGCTGTCCATATACACAGCCTTGATTTTTTTTTACTCTTGTACCATAGATTAAATATCGCTAATGTATAAGGTGTACCTTTAAGAAAGTCAAGAAAAGGAGGATGTGATGGATTTATCTTATATTTGCGTAAACCATAATTGTTCTTTCCCGGGGACAAACCACTTTGAAGTAACGTTTAAATCAGAATACATCATGGATGAAAATAATGTTGCCAGCCTGTTCTGCCCGTTTTGCGGCGGAGAACTGATGCTCGTTCGGGTACCGGATGTATTCCCGGAAAATTTATCAAAGGACCGCACCATATAGCCGATCTGAATCAAACGTTATTTGTTTCGGGCCGGCTGAAACAGCTCCATGAACTTTAGGTTAAAGATATATTCTGCAATTTTTGTTGTTTTACTTTCGGTCGGCAGTATTGGATTTATGCTGTTTGAGAATATGTCCTTGGCCAATGCCGTCTATTTTTCAATTGTAACGATGGCCACGGTGGGCTATGGGGATATCCATCCTCAAACCGAAATTGGTAAAATCTTGACCATCATCATCATTGTTGGCGGAGTCGGCACATTTTTAAGTGTTGTGGCAAGTATCACCGATGTGTTTGTCAACCGTCGTGAAGAGAAAATTCGGCAGGAAAAAGTCAATATGGTATTGGGATTGTTTTTCAGTGAAATGGGGAACGATCTTTTAAAATATTTGGTTCAATTTGACAATGAGGTTCGAGCGTTGTACGAAAATCTTAAAATTTCCATAAACTGGAAAAGTCAGGATTTCAACAATGCCTATCACCTTTTAGAAAAACATCATATCTCTATCGATTCACACAAAGGAGATCTGCAGGATTTATTGGGGCAGATGCAACGCCGGTCGGATTTTCTGTTAAGATTAATTGAAAATCCCATCATCCAGGAACACGAACATTTCACGGAATTGCTACGCGCCATATTCCATCTGCGGGATGAACTCTCACATCGCACCGACCTCTCCGCACTATTGGATTCCGACCGCAAACACCTTGAAGGGGATATCTCAAGGGTCTATAAATTAATGATATTTGAGTGGCTGCGGTATCTTGGTTATATCAAAAAAAATTATGGTTATCTTTTTTCTCTGGCCGTTCGCACCAATCCATTTGATCCCAACGCAACCATTGTTGTAAGCAATTAATCACGCCCCCTAAACGGGCTGATCGACTACTCAAAAAGCCGAATAAGCCGTACCGCATCCAGCCGAAGTCTTGCGTTCAGGATCAGGGATTTAAAATGCGCCTGATCTTTGGTCACGGCATCCGCTTCCTTACCCGAAATCCCGGGGTTAATTTTTGAAAGGACGGCCAAACGATCCCTTTCCCGGGTCAGCACCTTCTCCATTTCAGCAGCCCCGTCAAGGCGATGGTCCTGGGCGGTTTTGCGGGCCAGGTTCCGGCTTTTATCAAGCATATCCGGCAGTATCTCTTGAACCAGTTGGGGCAGCCCCAGAAACCAGCCCGGGTCATCCGGCACCAGAGAAGATTCCCAGTCGGCAGGCAGATCTCCCGCGGATAAAGGTTCTCCATTATGGTCCACCACTACACGGATGGGCAGGGCGGGGAAAAACCGCTCGGCCAAGGACGTGTTCCCATCAGGAAGGTCTAAAAGGAAAACCGTCTCAAGAATCAGGCCCTGACCTCCTGTGCCCGAAAGCCTGGCCACGGAAGCCTGGCCTTCGCCCTGGGTCGTAAAATACTCCATCACCCGGCGCACAAAGGGATGATCCCAGGTTAAAAAATCAAGATCGTCCCGGGCAATGGCGGTAGCCCTGTCAAAGGTAACAAATTTGCCGCCCCCGCTCAGTGAGGGAAAATTTTCATCGGTCATGCGGTCGGGGATGAAAGAGACCACCGAATTGCCCGCCGCCTCGGTGATATGATCAGTTTCAATGCCGTAGAGATCCAGCAGATCCGTCATCAAACTTTGGAGATCCTGGGATTTTTCGGTTTGCTGGATTATTTGAATCAAGTCATGGGCGGAATCCGGCTTGAAAGAATTTAATTCCAGAAGGATATGACGCCCCTGGTCCAGATTCCGGGTAACTTGATCTACAAATGCTGCGGTGTCATGGATCAAACCGTTTATTTTCTGTGACATGTCATCATCGGCCACGCCCACCGCCTGCTTATCCACCTGTACCATCAACTGCCTCACACGGGATTTAAATTGGGTATATACGGCGTGCAACCCGTTGACATTCTCTTTAAAAAGGCCGATTCCCCGGTCATACCACAGGGCCAGAATCTCATGGGCGGTGTTGCGGATATACGGCACATGGATGACAATTTTTTCCTTTTGGCCAATGCGGTCCACCCGGCCGATGCGCTGCTCTAAAAGCTCAGGATTTACCGGAAGATCATAAAGAAAAAGATGGTGGACAAACTGAAAATTTCGTCCTTCACTGCCGATTTCAGAACAGATCAGCAATCTTGCCCCGTCAGGATCGGCAAACCAGGCCGCCTGACGATCCCTGGTCAGCAGGTCCATGCTTTCGTCGAACCGGGCCGCATCCACGCTGACATGGTCCTCAAGCGCCTTGATCAACGCTGAGGCCGTCTGCCTTGAACGGCAGATCACCAGAATTTTCTCAGGTTTTAAAGATCGGCATAGTTGCGCAAGACAGGCGACTTTGGGGTCACCACTCAAGTCGTCTTTCGAGGCGCAGGACCCTTCTAATGGAATCAGGCTCACCTGCCTTTCCGGAAACCCTTTGATCGATCGACGTCTGTTTCTGAAAATCACCCTGCCGGGTCCAAAGGCGTCCAGCAACGCCTGTGGGGACTCTTCGCGGTCCAATTTCTCCCTGACTTGCTGCGCCACAACTTTATACCCTTCCAACTCTTCCACAAAAGCAGACAAATCATGATAACGCACCGGATCTAAAAGTTTTAACTGGGCAAAATGGGTCTCGATTCCCATCTGCTCCGGCGTTGCGGTCAAAAGCATCATCCCCCGGGTTTGGGGGTTCAATCCCGCCAGGAATTGATAAAGTGCTGAATCCTGGGCCATATGGTGGGCCTCGTCCATGACCACCATATCCCAGCCGGCATCGCGCAACCCCGTTTTCACCTGATCCGAGGCGCTGACGAACGATTCGGAACAGATCCCCAGCTGATCCAGAAGAAACGGATTCATGTCCGGTTCAGCCGAGATCGCCTCGGTTAAAAAGGTTTGATCAAAAATTCGAAAAATCAAACTGAATTTTCGATACAACTCAATAAACCACTGGTGCACCAGGGTATCGGGGACAATAATCAGCACCCTTGAAATTTGGGACGTGACCAGAAGCCGGTGAAGAATCAGACCCGCTTCGATGGTCTTGCCCAGGCCCGTTTCATCGGAGAGCAGAACCCGGGGGAAATAACGAGCGGACACCTCATCGGCAATATAGACCTGATGGGGAATCAAATCCACCTGGCCGCCCAACAGTCCCCGGGCCGGAGATGTCTGATATGCCCCCTGGGCCGATTGGATACGGTATCTTAAATCAAATTTGGCAGATGAACCGGCAAGCCCGGAAAGAAGTTTGGAAAACGGCATATCCACAGCCAGAACCGACGAGAGTTCATGCTCACAAAGCTGGGTGTCTCCCTGAAAATAGCTCAACAAGCCTTCATTTTCCGCCACGGTCTCCACGGTCATCCGGGTTCCGTCTTCTCCGGTGATTTGGTCCCCCGGCTGAAACCGCATCCGTTTAATGGGCGCTGCCGCCCGGCTGTATGTCCTGGTGCAGTCCGAACCCGGGAAAAGTAGGGTAATGGTCCTTGCATCAAAAGAATCAAGGACGCCCAGTCCAAGTTCAGGTTCGGTTTCAGAAACCCATCGTTGCCCTTTACAAAAACTGCTTGCCTTAGACATTTCGCTCATGCCGCGTTTAACCCATCCATATTAATTGTGTTGAAAAGTAGGGGTCTTATGCCATCCTCACGTGGGGAAGTCAAGCTCTGTCCGCGATGTTGAAAAAATATGATGCCTGAATTCCGCAAGCATCCGTTGGCCGCATCTATCCATCTTTTTTAATCTAAAACGGATACCGTTTGAATTTTTTGTGCCTTCAAACATATAGATAAGATTCCATTTTGCCGGTGGACAAAAATCAACCTGGCTGATATGAAAACCCATTTGGTCGATAACTTCAGTGAGAAATACGGTATGATAAACAGGACCAGCATCGAGGACCGTGACCGGTGCCTCATGGAAAAATTTCGAAACATTGTCGAGGAAAAGGAGCAAGTCAGAGCGCAGCACAATGCCCAGGCGCCCCAGAGACGTCCATGGCCTGTCTTCGCATTGGCAGGACTCATTCTGACGGCAGGTATCTTGTTTATGGTCTATAGCATGACTGCTGATCCCGTGATAACGGAATCCCCCTCCACCCAAAAAACAGCAGAGGCTGCTGTCCCGGAAAAATCTGCCCCCATGGCGCAACTCACACCAGCGGATGTTGAGCAACAGATCTCCCCCAAAGAAACACCGGCCGAAGAGCTTGTGTCTGAAGCATCCACCGCTCCTGTTTTGTCCGTAAAACCGGAGACACAGCCTTCTGAAGTTGTACAACAGCACCCGGAAAAAGCGGCACCCAATGAAACACTTCCTAAAATCGTCAGTATGCCTGACGTGACCGTCCCGGAACTGATCATCTGCCGCGGCATAAAAAACAGGCAATATGTATCTGCGGAGAACAATTTTTCTATGAAAGACGGTGCAAAGCCCGTGGTCTGGACATGGATGAACGTCCTGACCGAAAAGCCCCCCCAGGAGCTGAGCCACATCTATTACCTCAACGGCAAAAAATTCTGTCGGGTCATTCTCCCGGTCCCCTACCCCAGGACCCGGACCTGGAGCAAAGTAGCATTAAAGAAACCCTCCTATGCCGGATCATGGCGTGTGGACGTTGTCAACAACAGCGGACAGGTCATTGCCAGAACCGATTTCACCGTTGAAAGCTGATAGAGCCTTTCAACAGCACAAACGCTGCAGACTTCTTCTTATTGATATCAGAGCCTTTCGGCAACCACTCCGGGTGATCCTCGACAAGCCCGGTGACCCGCTGATCAATGATGCTGGCGTTGATGTTCATCTTTATATTTCCTAAAATTTGGTCTTCCTGAAAAATGCCGTTTTGATTAATAGTACACTTTCACCCACCATCAGAACAGCATAAGTTTTAAATATATTCTATATGAAAGATATGGCAAAAAAACTACGTATAAGCTGGAATGTATGGTTGCTTTTCCTTTGATTTTATACAAGAATATCTGCCATTATCGTTTTTAAAAAGGTTTCGACCAATGATCATTGACGCTCACACCCATATCTACCCTGACGATGTCGCGCATAAAGCGCTCAGCACTGTAATGGAAAACGGCAACGGGCTTGCAAGCATCCATACCAACGGGACACACAACGGCCTTGTTGCCTCCATGGATAAAGCAGGCATAGATTATTCCGTTGTTCTTCCTGTGGCCACCGGTGCCGGACACGGCAAAACGATTCTGGAGTGGATTAAAAAAATTGACCCGCTGTCGGAACGAATTATATTCTTCGGCTCTGTGCATCCCCATGATCCCGATTGCCGGTAGACAATCAAAGAGATGTGCAACGCTGGCATCCTATGTAGCGCTCATCCAAAATTCCGACACCCTGACCCCGGACCAGAGAGATAAGCTGTTCTTTAAAAACATACTCAAACTCATTGATTTGCCATGAAAACTATTTTCGAAAAGCTCAAACGCTCAGCCCCCTTGCCCCAACTGCCCCAGGTGATGCTACAGTTGATCCGGGCCTGCGGCAAAGAGAAAACCGATATTGATGAAGTCACACAGATCATCAGCCGGGATGCCGGTCTTACGGCAAAACTGCTGACCATCATCGCCTCACCCCATGTAAACCTGGCAAAACAAGTGACCACCATTAAATCTGCGGTGGTCTATCTGGGCCTGGATACGGTGCGCAATATTGCCATCAGCTCTTCTGCCATGCAGTTTTTTAAATTCTCCAAGGTCCCGGACAATTTCAACATCAACCGGTTCTGGTATCATTCATACAAAAGCGCGGTTCTGGCCCAACGCATGGCCCGTGAAAGCAATCAGGCCAATCCGGAGCAATATTTTCTGGCAGGTCTTCTCCATGATATCGGCACCCTGGTGCTCATGGCCACCTTTCCAAAAGAATATGAGGAGATTGAGGCCCGGGTAAACCAGGGACAAAACGAATTTGATGCCCAGAACGACATACTCAAGGTAGATGGCCCAAAGGTCAGTGCCTGGCTGTTTAAGCAGTGGCGTCTGGATCCGATGATATCCGACGCCGTGGGATCTCTGGATCTGTCCCGGGCACGTATCCGGAAAGCGCCTGTACACAGTAAAATTCTTTTCACGGCCAATCTCATGGCGGAGCCGGAAAGCACGAATGTGACACCGGATGCCCTCTCGTTGACCGATATACCCTCCGCCGTGTTAAATGACATCGCGGCCCAGGCCGAAAACGAAGTCCGGGAGATGGCCCAAAGCATGAACCTTGTTTTGGGGGATTCGGCACAAGGATACAGGCTTCTGGCAGATGATATGAAAAACGTATCCCTGTGTTTCGGGACCCTTGACACCCTGCTCCGGGCAAAGGATGTAAAGACGGTCCTTAAAACGGTCCAGCGGGGCCTGGAAATCATTTTCCACATTCCCCGGATTTTTTTCTTTCTCCAGAATAGAAAAAAAGACCTGCTCACCGGAATCTGCGACAAAGCGGACCGCGATTTCAACATTGTCACAAGCATTGCCCTTGCCATGAATAACACTGACAGCCTGATTGTAAAAGCCGCCAATACAGGCAAAATTACAACCAGCACGAACCAGAAAAATCTCGCCGCATCCGATAGCCAAATTATACGTATTCTTGGAACACCGGCCTTTTACACAATTCCCATCCCCGGACACCAGGGGTGTCCGGGCGCCATGGTAATCGGCGTGGACAGCGATCTTGCCCAAACCCTGGATAAAAACAGGAGCCTGCTGGCACTTTTTGCTCGTCAGACAGGTATCTGTCTTGAAAATCTTGATTTCTATGAAAGGTATGCCGGGGATATCAGCGAGAAAAGAATGGAAGCGTATGCCATCCTGACAGACAAGGTTGTACATGAGATCAACAACCCTGTTACCATCATCAGAACCTACCTGGAAACGCTGCAACTGCCGGAAAAACATCCGGCCCGGGATGATATCAGTGTTGTCAAAGAAGAAATGAACCGGGTGTCATCCTTGCTTGACGGGCTGACTTCATTTTCAAGCCCCAGGATCGGTGAGACACTGGAAACCGTCGATCTCAATGACATGTGCCGCCGGGTGCTGGCCGTGTTGGCAAAGTCCATCCTTCTGCCTAGACAGATCCGAATTCAAACCGACCTTGATAAAAGCATGCCAAAGGCCACCCTGGACACCAACGGATTGAAGCAGGTGATCATCAATCTGATTAAAAATGCCGCCGAAGCCCTTGGAAAAGGAGACGAAATCCAATTTAAAACAAGGCTTGTTCCCGGTTCAGCCAAAATTTTGATGGATGAACAAAAAAAGCTTCCCGGCATGGCAGAAATTACCATCCGGGACAACGGCCCGGGAATCCCGCCACATATCAGGGAGCGGTTGTTCGAACCCTATAATTCAACTAAAACAGGCACATCCAATTCAGGGCTGGGCCTGTCCATCGTTCATTGCATTATCAAAAAAATGCAAGGTCGCATTACCTGTGACAGCAGCAGGAGCAGCGGCGGCGGCGGGGGCACCAATTTCACCATCCTCATTCCCCTGGGGCCCCATACCGTAAATAGAACACCAGGCGATTAGGCCTATGAAAAATTAAATCTGTTACGATCAAAATAATATCGTTCTGTATCTGTTAACGAGATGGTTTTACTGTTATCTGTAAGCAAAACGTGTAAAGGCCATTGCCGGCAGTAATAAAGAACAGCATGCAAAGGAAATAAAATGGATTATCAATCATTTCTGGCGGACAGAACCCGGCTTATGCAGACCAATGCCATCCGGGAAATTCTCAAGGTGGTATCAAAGCCCGGAATCATCTCCCTGGCCGGCGGTATTCCCTCACCCCAAAGTTTTCCCATGGATCTTTTTGGAGAGCTGGTAGAAAAGGTGATGGCAAAGTATCAGTCCCGGGCATTTCAGTATGATCTCACCGAAGGGTTTGAGCCCCTGCGCGAACAACTCTCTCTCCTTTTGGCCGGGCGCGGGATTGCGGCATCAGCGCATCAGGTAAACGTCACCTCCGGCTCCCAGGGGGTTTTGGATGCCATGGGCAAGCTTCTGATCAACAAAGGAGATAAGATCGCCGTGGAATCCCCCACCTATCTTGGCGCCATCTCCGCCTTTAATCCCTATGAGCCCCAATACGTCTCCATGGAGACGGACGACCAAGGGCTGATTCCCCAATCCCTGGATGAGACGCTGGAAAATCATGCCATCAAGCTGATCTACCTGGTTCCCACATTCCAGAACCCCACGGGCCGGACCCTCTCCCTTGAAAGAAGAGAGCAGATTGCCGAGATCATCCAACGGCACAATGCCCTGCTCATGGAAGATGATCCCTACTCTTCCCTTCGGTACCAGGGCGATGCGGTTCCGGCCATCAAGACCCTGGCCCCGGACAATGTCATCTATGTCTCCACCTTGTCCAAGGTCTTTGCCCCCGGGCTTCGCATCGGCTTTTACGCAGCGCCTGAATTTCTGCGCCAATGGCTGGTCCTGGTCAAACAGGGGGTGGACCTTCACACCTCAACCTTTAACCAGGCCCTGGCGGCTGAATATCTGGAAGGCGGATACCTTGATGCCCACCTGCCAAAGATTATCGAGTTATATAAACCCAGGCAAAAGGCCATGCTGGCGGCTCTTAAAAAAATGATGCCCACAGGATATGCATGTACCCCGTCCCAAGGGGGGATGTTTTTATGGATGACCGGTCCCGACGGCCTGGATGACCTGGCATTGTACGAAAAGGCTGTGGCGAACGGTGTGGCGTTTGTGCCGGGCCGGTTCTTTTATACCGACCCTGCCCAGGGAAAAGGCACCATGCGGCTCAATTACACCATGGCGGATGAAGCCACCATTGAAATTGCTGTGGAAAAACTGGCCCGGGCGGCAGAGCAACAATAAAACCCGACAGGAGTTGCCTCACCGCCACCAGGCAAAAACGAATAAAATCAAAGGCCAAGAACTTTTCGGCAGTATCGCAACTCCCCGGGATCACCGGTATGTTTGCCCGGGTCATCCGACAACTTCACCGTGGGGCGCCCGTCCATATCGGGCTCAGGCTGCACCCAGGATAATTTGATCACAATATTCAAAGGGGTCACCCCCACGTCATTGGTCAAATTGGTTCCGATGCCATAGGAGTCCTTGACCGCTCCCCGGCAGAATTGATGAATTTTAATGGCCCGGTCCACATTCAGGCCGTCTGAAAAGACAATGGCCTTGGTCGCCGGATCAATTCCCTTTTCTTTATAATGGCCGATGATCTCCCGGGTAAAGGTTTCCGGGTCTCCGGAATCGTGGCGGACACCGGAAAACCGCCCGGCCCGGTCACTGTTAAAGGCCTTTAAAAAATTGTTCGTGGTATAGGTATCGGTCAGGGCAATGCCGAGTACATCGGGGTATACTTTAAGCCAGTCATCCATGGCCCCGGCATTGGCGTCCGTATAATCGGTTAAGGCGCCATGGAACATAATCCATTCATGGGCCAAAGTTCCCACCGGGGCAAGATCGTAAACTCTTGCAAAATGCACATTGGAGGTCCCTGCCATGCGGTGCTGGTCCAGGGCCAGCACATCCTCAAGAAAATGGGCCTGATTGGTACTGGAAAACCGCCGCCGGGTGCCGAACTCCACAAAGGTCAGGCCGGCATCGGACATCCGTTTCGCTTTGGTCTGGTTGCGCTCCCGGATGGCCTGTCTGGACAAAATCCCAGGGGCGGTTACCTCAAAAAAAGTTTCGGAAATGGTGGCCATCAACGGCACTTCCCATAGAATGGTCCGGCTCCAAATCCCATCCACCCTGACGGAAAGCCTGGGCCCCTGTTGGGAAATTTCCACCTGATCCGGGTCAAAACGGTAAGCGGCCAGGTAGTCCAGATACCCTGGTGTAAAATAGGGGCAGGCCTTTTCCAGCCACACCCGTTCTTCACGGGTCAAGCGCAGGCCGTCCATCTGAGCAACCCGCTCTTTAATCAAACTATCAAAGCCTTGGGGAAAAGGGGTTTTCCCCCGGTTGGTCAGTTCATACCGGACCCGGGCCTTGGGATACAGCCGATGTACCGCCTGCTGCATGGTGAATTTATACAGATCATTGTCAAGTATCGTCTCAATCATGGGCCTATACTATTTCTAAAAAAAATTTTGTATATAACAGCCATGGGCCGGCCTGACATTTCAACGGCCAGGCATAGCTCACAACAAAGTTTGAAAGATCTCTGTAGTTTACACAGACTTTCATATAAAGTACCAAGAGGATTATCTTAGGGTATAATTTTCAAAAAGGACAGAAACTTTATGCAGATAAATACAAAAATGGAGCATACCGCCGTAATTGTTGTGGATATCCAGCCGGATTTTACCCAGGCCATGCAGGGCAGCCTGGCCGTGGGAGGTGCCGACCAGGCATACCTTGATGCAGCAGAGACCGAAACCCGCCGACTTAAAGCACTGGGTTTTCCCATCTATGCCACCCAGGACTGGCACCCGGCAGACCACATCTCTTTTTTCTCCAACCACGACAACGCCAATCCCTATGATCTGATCGAAATTGAAGGCCGCCAACAGGTATTATGGCCCCCCCATTGTGTCCAGGAGAGTCCCGGCGCCCAATTGTTGATGGATGAATCCCTTTTTACGGCCATTGTAAAAAAAGGCATGGACCCGGCATTTGATTCCTATTCCGGCTTTTTCGATGACGGAAAAAAAGCGACCGGCCTGGCGGATATCCTAAAAGACGCCGGTATAAAAGGCCTCATCATTTACGGGCTGGCAACGGATTATTGCGTCAAGGCCACGGTCATGGACGCTAAAATGCTTAGGTTTGAGGTAACACTGCTCGAAGAGCTGTGCCGGGGTGTTGCACCGGAAACCACAAACGCCGCGTTGGAAGAGATGAAAGGGGCGGGTGTCGATATCGGCTGAACACAACCGGAGAACGGGAGATAAAATGAACGATACAAGATTCATGCATAAAGGCAGCCGCAGATACTATATGGCCAACCTGGCGCTTTTTCTGGCCGGGTTTGTCACCTTTGCAAGCCTCTATGACTTTCAACCCCTGTTTCCCAATCTGGTCCAGGCATACGGTATCACCCCGGCCATGGCCAGCCTGTCGCTTTCCGTTGCCACCTTCTCACTGGCCTTTACCCTGCCGTTTTCAGGTTCCCTGTCCGATGCGGTGGGTCGGCGGCCATTGATCATTGTTGCCTCCATTCTTGCACCGGTGCTGGCCTTTATTGCTGCGGTGAACCACGCATTTTCAGGCATGCTTTTGCTGCGTCTGGGCCAGGGCATCATCCTGGCCGGTGTGCCGGCAGTGGCCATGGCATATATCAACGAAGAGACCGAGCCCAGCGCCCTGGGCGCGGCCATGGGGCTTTATATTGCGGGGAACGGCATGGGCGGGATGTCGGGCCGGATTCTGACCGCCTGGTTTACGGATCTGATGGGCTGGCGGTGGGCGCTGGTGAGCATGGCATTGCTCTGTTTCCTCTGTGGCCTGATGGTCTGGGCCTGTCTGCCAGCGTCGCGAAATTTCTCGGGTAAAACGTTTCGGCCCCGGGCGCTGCTATCCTCCATGGCAGATCATCTAAAGAACCCCGGGCTGCGAAAATTGTATCTGATCGCCTTTTGCTGCATGGGGGGATTTGTAACACTTTACAACTACGTGACCTTTCGGCTCCTGGGTCGAGATTTTGGCCTGAGCCACACCCAGGTGGGTTTGATTTTTCTGGCCTATGCCTTTGGATCGGTCAGCTCCACGGTGATGGGGAACCTGGTAAATACCTACGGACGGCTGCGGATTCTATGCTCGGCATTGGGAATTATGACCGCAGGCCTTGTGCTGACGGTCTGCGTATCCTTGTGGGTGGTGATCGCGGGGATTGTGCTCTTTACCATCGGATTTTTCGGGGCTCATTCCGTGGCCTCGGCCTGGGTTGGACGGCTTGCCGCCCATTCCCATGCCCAGGCCTCATCTTTGTATCTGTTTTTCTATTATATGGGATCAAGCATCTCGGGCACCATCGGCGGCACCATTTATCACGGTTGGGCCTGGCCGGGGGTCGTGGTGCTGATCCTGGTTCTTTTAGGCATCGCGTTTATTATCTGCCTGGGTATTCAATCTGTATCGAACGGACAAAAGCGGATTTCCCCAATTGTTCCCTAATCTGAACGGCCCAGATTGGTGAAAAATCACCCCCCCAAAATGGGACTTTTAATTATCCTACTTCGCCCCCATTTGTCGCGAAAAGATCGTTATTAAATTACGTTGACAGGAATAAATCAAGTACGATATCTTAAAAACCAACCACCGTGTTATCATTAATCAAAATTTATTTTTTACAAGACAACGAAAAATGGATCACCCCTATCTTCTTAAAATTACTATCCACTAGGGGTTCCTTTTTGAGGGAAAAATTATGGTTTTAGAGAAATCCGGGCGGCGGACAAGTATTTTGTTTAAGACTTCGTCTGTCTGCGGCATCATTATTTTTATCCTCCTTATCCGAGGGTATAAACAGTCAGGTCGAGGGAATGCCTGACCGATCCGTCACGATAGCCCGGGCCGCAGACGATATGAGCTCGAACATGACCTCCGTGGCGACGGCTATGGAAGAGGCCTCTTCCGGCCATAACGTCAAAGCCAATGCAGACAACCTCTCAGAGCTTGGCGATCATCTGGCAGGATTGATGGGAAAATTTAAAGTTTAGGTTCTTTTCATGAATAAGGACAAGGCATTTGACTATTCCGGAGTAAAAGATTTGTCTGGAAAGAAGGTTGGGATACTGCTCGGATGGAGCTATGGGACAGATTTTGACGAAGCCAAAAAGCAAAAGGCATTTACCGCCGAAGAAGGGAAGTCCGACGAGGTGAACTTTAAAAAGCTCATCCAGGGCTGGCTGGACGGTGTCGTGGCCATCGAATTAGCCGGGCAAAAACTGATCGCCCAAAAAGGCCTCCAGGACAAAATAGTAATGGCCGAGACCCCGGTGGCCATTAACGACACGTACCTAATATTCGGCAAAAGCCTGGATAAAAAATCACTTCTGACGCAATTCAACACGGCTTTGGCCGGGATGAAAGCCGACGGTTCCTACGACGAAATTATCAAAGGGGTGGTATCGAATTAATCCCACGAACGACCATGGGCCGACCCGGTCGTCAACACCCGGGTCGGCCCACGGCAAAAGATGAAAAAAATTGATTGATACTGTCGGGCTTGATTCTATTGTCGGCCATTTTTTGCAGAGGGCAACCCCTCTGTGGTTACCCTCGTCAGGGCAGGTACGGTGGCCCGCCCCTACAGCGGCTGACGCTGGAACCAATCCCAGGCTTTCATTTAAAACTGCGCTCAAACAATTCCTGCATGGCAGCGGCAGCATCCTCTGTGAGATTGCGGGTACCGGTACCTGCAAACGTCTTATGGTGAATCACGGGGGTGGCCATCTGCCAGTCATTATCCACCCAGGAAAACCAGGCTTTCCGGTCCTGTTCGTAGACAAATATCGGCCGGTTGAATAATTTTCCCAACTCCACACCCCAACCGGTGCCGCCTTTAACGGTTTTATCCGGCAAAATCCAGCCCACGGTGAAGATCTGGTACCCGTTATTGATCATATGAAAAATGGACTGAATGACCTTTCTTATCCGATTCCCTTTGGAAAAGGACCTGCCCAGGCGGGTCGACACAATATCCATTGAGATATTGCCCTTTTCAAGTTCCTCCTGGTTCAGCATCCTGGCTCCTTCATCCCTGTCCAGCACATTTCCTTCAAAGGTAAAATTAACTTCCTTGACGCCGTATTTCTCTGCAAGCTTTCCAAATTCGGCTTCAGCGCCCCTGTGCCCGCCGCTGTAAAGTGTAAATTGAGACGGATCATTATTCATGGTTGTTATACTCCTCACATTAAATGTTCACCAAATTAGTGCCCGACCGAAAACCGTAAATTTTGCCGATTACTTCGTTGGTCTCAAATTTTAATCCTCGAAATACTTCATGTATGCCTCCGGTTAAAATTTGCACCCGCCTTGTACTCGACAAAATTTCCAGATTTTCGTTCAGACACAAATTAAAAAACCGGATTAGATTTTCTAATTGAATTTACATTTCGATAGATTAAAATTTAATCATATAAAAATCGACTAAGATAAGCAAGCTGGAACCTGTGTCAAGTCAGAGATTAAAATAACATTAATTTGATAAATGTCCCGAAAACTTAGGTTACAAACCCGGACGGCCATGGTAGACTAAGATGCTTTAATTTTGAGGCGTCGTAAAAAGTCTCCATGTCGGGGAAAATCTTTCCACCCTTAAAGAAAATAAAGAGGTCGTTTCTGTGAAATCAAAAGCCCTTGAAGTCAACCTTTCCGATACCCGGGCAGATGTCACCATTGATGATCGGTATCTTCTGCTGCTTGACTTTTTCAAAGGATATGTAGGCATTGTCAACCGCCTGGAAACATTTCTAAAGGAGTTATCCCATCCCTACCGGAACTGGGCCTTTATTGTCAATGAGTCCCGGCACTTCTCCCTGCACTATTTTCATTTATATACCAGCGAACCCGACGGCCGAAAGGTCCTTGATCTGCTCTGTGATATTTTTAACTCGGCATTTGAATCGGTATCTGATGCTGAAATCAAATCCAATGCGGCGGATAATCTCATGCAGATCCTTCATTATATTGCCAAATCCGACCCCCAAGGGCTGGACGTGTGCACGGGGACACTAATCCGAGAAGTTGAACGCATTTTAGCTTTGGAGGAAGATGATTTCTTCTTTTTTGTCTGCTCCTATTATCAGCCCGACGCCCTGGTTAAACTGATGACCAAAAAAGAGGCGCTGCCGGACGATCCCAAGTTACGATCCGCCTTAAATAAATTTTTAACCCGCTTTTTTGAGGTCTCGTTTGCATTCTGGCTCAGCCAGGGTGATCCCGTGGCCTGGATGAAGAACAATATAGATGAATGGCGGGGCGGACCGGATATGCTCACGCTGTTAGCCCCGGTCTCCCGGAATCGGATTCAAGAACAGCAACAGACCCTGGCCCGGATAAAAGAGAGGCCCCGGGACGGCATGGAGGCATTATCCGCCCTGACGGAGCTGACCGGACACAGGGACCATATCAAACGATTCAGGGAGATCCCCCGTCAGATTTTTTCTTTTGCGCCGGAAAAAGTCTACGGCAAATATGTGAAGCTGACCTTTTTATTCTATATTATTCATGCGCCGGGGCTCTCCATCATACACAGGGAAGCCCTGGGCGATATCCACCGAACGCTGATCACCCTGATCGGAGAACGGGGGGATTATAAAAAGGACATGGTCATTGTTGACCAGACCTTTGCCCTGCTCAAAGAACACAAAGGGCGGTATCCGGAAACCGTTTTGGAATGCATCCATAAAATCGGGGATGCCGTATACAATACCGACGAAATTGAACTGATCAACCATTTCATTGACCGCTCCGTGGATCATGGGTTCCAGTTCCCGGATATCGCGGGCACCGGAGAGGACTGGCAGATCAAATGCAATGTGGCCCATGTGAAAAATATCCGGGTCTTTTTAACCCTTGTGGCCAGGCATCCCAAAAAATCCAAACGCCTGTTGTCGGCATTGATCACCTCCCTGGCCGTGGGCGGCGTCTTTATCCGGGACACGGACCTGTTTCCCCGGGACGTTACCAAATTCCTCAACGCGGACATTGCCCCGGTGTACAACCTGGTCAAACAACTGGCCCGGCTGCTGCCCACCTTTTTCAATGAGATCGGTGCCGAAGGAGAGCTCCGGGATATTTCCACCCGCCTGGATGAATCGGTGTTTCGCAGGGACAAGCTGATCCATTTTTTACGCAAACAATGCCATGTGGAAAGCTCATCAAGAATCGTGGACTTTATCCGGGAAGTGATGATGTTCTGGAAAACCCTGGATAAAACCCCGCTTAAGCCCTACCTGCCCCCGTCCATATATAATGAAATCCGGACAACAGGAAAATACATTGACGGTCCCCATGCCGTTTTCCGCACCCTGACCCAGGCGAAACTGGAAACACCGGCGGATTTCCTTGCCGCCTCAAAAACCGACATTGAAGCCGTCATTGATCGGACGGAAGATGCAACAGACCTGGATCGGGAACGGGTTAAACTGATTATCCGGTTCCACGGCCTGCTCAATGAAAAATACGGCATTGATAATCTGGATCTTGAAAACTATGTCAAAACCCATATGTCCCAGGGCCTGCCCGACCCCAGGGATATCCTCCATGCCCTGGAAGAGACAGAGCCCGAAAGCCGGATCGGCGGACTATTGTCATATATGGCGGAGCTGAAAAACATTATTTTATCCGAGGAAAAATTTGCCGTAAACGAATCCATTTACCACAAACGCCACATTGCCGTAGATATCCCGTCCATGTACGGATCGTACAGTGAGGCCAAATTTGATGCCCTGGGCATGACCCTGAGACTTGAAAACCTGATCAATGTGCTGTTTGAGGACCTGATCGACAGCATTGACCTTCGGCTGATCACCAAACCGACCTTTGTAAAAATCTTTTCGGTTCTGACACTGTTCCGCCAGGCCCTGGCCCTGGACGGCATTATATCCAACAAACTGGATACCCAGCTGGAATTCTTAAAATACGCCATCAACATCACCACCTGCTCCTTTACCCAGTATCTGGATATTTTCAAAGGCTTTACCCGGGCGGTGGCCGATGCAGTCAACGACCATTTCAATACCCTGCACTCCCTGAATCTGAGCAACCTGGACAACCGCATCGGCCGGGAAAATATACTTGAAAAATACCTGCCCGATGGGTTTGATTTAAAGGCCAATAAACCCCACACACCGGCCGCCGTTAAAATGGCAAAAAAACTGGACCAGCGGGTGGCGGATATCTTTTTCCGTGACCGGATTGCCACATCCCTTGGGCTCCAGCAGCTGGATGTCTTTTTAAACCGGATTTTAAATACCCTGTTCCGCCAGTCCGAACGGCTGACCCAGGATGAACTCTCCGCCCTGCTCAACTACGACCCGAAAGCGGCAGTCTGCTCCATCGATGCGGGACAGCTGTTCAGCAGCAATATCATTTACCTGGGCAACAAGGGGTTGAATATCATAGAATTGAAACGCCTGGGCATTAAGGTGCCCAACGGCTTCATCATCACCACCGAGGTGTTCAAATGTCTGGACCTCATCGACAACTACATCCCGGCATCGGTGAATTTCCAGCAACTGGTGGCCCATATGCTTGCCCAGCTTGAAGCGGCCGAAGGCAAAAAATTCGGTGATCCGGAAAATCCGCTGCTGCTCTCCGTTCGTTCGGGATCATCCATTTCCCAGCCGGGAATGCTCGACTCATTTCTAAACGTGGGCATCAATGAACAGATCGCCGAAAAGATTGCCGAAAAATCGGGAAACCCCTGGTTTGCATGGGATTCATACCGCAGATTCATCCAGGCCTACGGCATGGTTTACGGCATCCAGAGAGATCGGTTTGACGCCATCATCAAAACGCACAAGGAGCGGGCCGGCATCCGCTTTAAGCGATACTTTACCGGCGACCAGATGCACACGGTGGCCCTGGAATACAAGCAACTCTTGCTGGACCAGGGCATCGAGCTGTTGGAATCCCCCATGGACCAGTTATTTTTATCCATTAAAAAAGTATTTTCATCCTGGAACTCCAAACGGGCGAAAAATTACCGGAAAATCATGGGGATCTCCGATGACTGGGGCACGGCGGCCACGGTTCAGTCCATGGTGTTCGGCAACCGCTCCCGGGAATCGGGGTCCGGCGTGGTATTCACCCACAGCCCCAAACTGCCCGGGGATGCCATCCGGCTCTGGGGGGATTTTACCATTGGCAACCAGGGGGAAGATGTGGTATCCGGATTAGTTAAAACCCTGCCCATTTCCGAACTGCAAAGGGAGATGGAAGGCAGAGGCGTAAAAATCAGCCTGGAGGAGCGGTTTCCCCGGGTGTATGAAAAATTGAAAACCATTGTCCTGAAGTTGATTTACGAGGAAGGGTGGAACCCCCAGGAAATGGAGTTTACCTTCCAGGGACAGGAAATTGAAGATGTATTTATTCTCCAGGCAAGAGACCTCTCTTTACGGGATAGAAAAAAAGTTAAACGATTTGATGCGGCACCGGACAAGCTTGAAAAACTCCAGTTAGGCCAGGGCATCGGCGTATCCGGAGGCGCCATGAGCGGCAGGATCGTATTCTCCCTGGAAGAGATCGACGGCTTCAGGCGGCTGGACCCGGATACCAGCCTGATTTTGCTTCGCAATGACACCGTACCCGATGACATACTGGAAATTGACGCGGCTGACGGCATATTGACCGCCAGGGGTGGGCTGACGTCCCATGCTGCCGTGGTGGCGTACAACCTTGACAAAACCTGCGTGGTGGGGTGTAAAAATCTGATCTGCAATGAAGAAGCAGGCTTTTGCGAACTCAATAATGTAAAACTGAATACAGGGGATTTTATCAGTCTGGACGGCCATAAAGGCATTGTCTACCAGGGACAGATGAAAATCAGTAACCATTTAACCTCAATCTAAAATCTAAAAAGGCAAAGGAAACATGAGCACAGACGCACCAAAGATCCTGGGCATTAACGGACTTGGAAGAATTGGAAAGCTGACGTTATGGCACCATGCCGGCAGAAAATTTTTTGATGAAATCATCATCAATGTGGGAAGGGAAGTCGGTACCGGCTTGGATGATCTCATCCATTATATTGAGCGGGATTCCACATACGGTCGCCTGGAGGCTTTTTTACACGGCTTCAGGGGAGAGCCTGTGATCACGGATGTTGATCCGGAATCCGGCACCTTTATGGTGAATGGGGTGAAAGTAAAAATTCTTTCCACAGACCGCAACCCAAAAGATATCGCATGGGCCCAGCATAATGTGGAGCTGGTGGTGGATACCACGGGCCAGTTTCTTGATCCCAATATCGAATCAAACGCCGCCAAGGGATCTTTACGGGGACACCTGGAGGCAGGCGCCAGAAAGGTTATTGCCTCGGCACCTTTTAAATTGAAACAAGGCGCCACCATCCCCGATGATGCCGTCACCACGGTCATGGGCATCAATGACAAAGACTATGACCCCGTCCGGCACTGCCTGATTTCCAATGCCTCCTGCACCACCACCTGTCTTTCCCACATGGTCAAGCCGTTGCTGGATGCATTCGGTCTGGATCGGGTGCTCTCCGCATCCATGGCCACGGTTCATGCGGCCACAGGCTCACAGGAAGTGCTGGACCGGTTGCCCAAGACCGGAAAAACCGACCTGAGAAAGAACCGCTCCATCATGAACAACATCATTTTGACCACCACCGGTGCGGCCAAGGCGCTGCAGCAGGTGATTCCGGAAATGGCCAGCATCGGTTTCATTGCCGAGTCCGTTCGTATTCCCACCGCCACCGGTTCTTTGATCGTTCTGGTCATCAACCTCCAGGAAGAACTGGACAAACCGCCTGTCAGACGGGACCTGATCAATCAGATCTACCAGGACACCGCCAAAAAGCAGTCGGACAAGGGTTATCTGATCTATACGGACAAACAAAATGTATCCTCGGACATCATTGGTTGTCCCAGAGCGGCGGCAGTCATCGAAGGTCATGAGACCCACACCCGGACGGCGTCTATCTCCATTAACCTGGAGCACATGCAGGGCATTGACAAAGAGATGCTGGAAAATATCAAGGACCATGTGGGCTCTATCCAGGTCACCCAGGCGGTCATTTATGGATGGTACGACAATGAAATGGCATCCTATGTAAACATGCTGGGGGACAGGACCATCACCGTTGCCGAATCCATGGAATAACCCGGCCGACGGAAATCAATTTAACCACGGAAAACGCGGAAATCACGGAACTCTATTTTCCGTGTCTTCTGTGATTTCCGTGGTTAAAAAATAAATGGCATCGCAGATGCCCAGCCCCGCCTCAGCTTATCTGCGTTTCACCGGGAGACCTTAAAAACCTTTTCCAGGATATTCTCCATGGGGCAAAATCCGGTAAATGCGGACTGCAAAAGATTTATCCCCACAAAAGCCGTAAACAAATACCAATAGGGCGAAACCAGCCATCCCAAAAACACGGTGATCAGAACAAAGCTGCCCGCAATGGCACGGATATAATTTTCCATTTTCATGACAATTTCTCCTCGTATCGTACGGTTTCGTATTTTAAAAAAATCCATGTAATTTACACAAATCTTTCAACTTGGGCTGAACCACGAAACACCAGCTCAGCCCATTATTGTCATTAACTTAAGGACAGATTCTAATCCCGTCAAGAAACCGGGCTATTATAGTTACCGGGCCAATACACGGTCTATTTTTGCCGTTAAAAGGTCTAAAACCGGATCATTTCGGCTGCCGCCGGAGACGATAATGTCCGCGTATCTTTTAGAAGGTGCCACAAACCGGTCATGCATGGGTTTGACCGTTTCAAGGTACTGGCGGACCACGGATTTCCGGGTCCGGCCCCGGTGCTCAATATCCCGGGTCATTCTCCGGATAAACCGGATATCCGGGTCGGCATCCACATACACCTTAAGATCCATCATCCCCCTTAAGGCTGGATCAGTAAAAATTAATATGCCGTCAATGATGATGACAGGGCGGGGACGGATGGTGATCGTCTGTGCCTGCCTCAGATGGGAGTTATAATCATATTGGGGCGCTGTTGCCGTCTGCCCGTCAAGGAGCGCCCGAAGCTGCTTGACTAAAAGGGCCGTGTCCAGGGCATCGAGGTGGTCATAATTCATCTGGGCCCGGTCAGCCGCCGGCAGATGGGGATGATGTTTATAGTACCAGTCATGCCGGATGACGGCAAGGCGTTCAGGTCCTGTGTGCTGTAGTATCCTATCGATGAGCGTGGTCTTTCCGGCCCCGGAGCCCCCTGCAATACCGATCACATACGATTGCGGTCTGTCCATGTCATGGTTTCCTGTTGCTGCCCTGTGTTGTAAACCCTTTGTGCAGTATAAAAAAGTAAACAGGTGTCACGCCAAAATCAATCTTTTTTTGGAATTGTCAAAAGATGCCCCAACCTGTTTTAACGATTCCATCCCACAATGATTTTGTTATTCAATGCTGTTTTAAAATAGGGCAGATCGAAGATAGATACCATTATTGCGGGCCTTGGTAATACTTGTTTGTACTATGAATACTTGAGAGCCTAAAGGATATTGTTTGATGAAGGTATGTTTGACTATTGAATATGAAATAAACTTTGTTCATGTTTCTGTTGCATTTTCTAACCAAGAATGATTATTAAATCTAAATAGTCGATCTATATGAATAATGCATTCAATGATTGTCAAAGTAATGCAAGATATTAACAAATAACCTTTCGGTTTAAAGAATACAATTGAAAATTTGCGAAAACTCTACTGTTCAAGACTGGTTAAATCAGTTCGACCTAATAGATCGGTATTTAGTAAGATACATGTTGACTAAATTTCATTATGTGAGTTTTGAATTGCTTGAAACTTGGCTTCAAGAAAAGTTGTTTTCTACAATTGAAATTTTGGAGAAAGGTGGGAAGAAAGAAGCTATTGCTGTTTTTCCTATTACAAAACCTTTTATCAATGAATTTAACAGAGATAAAGAAAAAAAGCCTCCAAATGATAGCAGCGGAAGAATCGCACACTCTTTAAAAAATATTGAGCGTAATCTACCTCATTATATCGAATTGACGCCTATAATAAAATCAATGAGGGAAAGGCGAGTTCGGCACATCATCTTTGTCGATGATTTTATTGGAACAGGTAATAGATTTATTGAATTTTGGAGAGAAAATGTTTCGCGCACTATACAATCTTGGTGCTCTCTTGGTTGGTGTAAAGTTTGGCTTATGACATATGCAGCCCATGAATCAGGGATCAAAAACATTATCCGAAAGATAAAACAAGTTCGTCATAATAGTTTTTTTGTAAGCCATGTCTTAAAAAGGTCTTTCATAGAAGAAAATAACGAACTCGTCAAAATTTGTTCGTCATACGCAAAAAAATACGGCAACAATAGCATTGGGTCCGGTTATGGTCAGCTATACAGTCCTATAATTTTTCAACACGGATGCCCGAATAATGTACCGAGTATCTTTTGGAAAAATTCACGAAAAAAGAGAACTCATTGGAAAGCACTGTTTCCAAATCGTAGTATTCCGAATGAGCTTTATCCCCTCTTCAATGTGGATCACTCTATGGAAAGTGTTGCTGAGGAGCTATGGATCGCCCAATATTATAAACTTGCTTTAGAGTTTTTAAACAGACCGAATGATTTTAAAGGAGAACATCAACTTTTATTAATATTGGCTTACCTTAAAAAAGGAAAAGATATTGACAAAATAAAAACTATAATGGTCATGAACGAAAATGAATTTCACCTGCATCTAAATACGTTATCAAAATATGGACTGATAAATGCCCAGCTTAAAGTGAGTCAATTTGGTAGAGATGTTTTAAATAGAGGGAAAAAACATAAATCCAACAAAAAAAAATTGATGAAACCTATATAACCCCCATGTCCTAGCGGACACAACGAAGCATGAAACACTTGCAAATTTTGAAAAATGGTCATAGCTATCAAATTTTTTTTTCGACCAAGAAAATATAAGGAGATAGCCATGACCAAGAGATCAAAAAATAGCACATTAATCCAAATCGTTCACCCAATTTGTTGTGGTTTGGATGTTCACAAAGACAAAATTTCGGCCTGTTTAATCACTGTTGATGCTAATGGGAAAGAACAGCATGAGATTCGAGAGTTTTCATCATTTACTCAAGATTTGCAAAAAATGAAAACGTGGTTGATTAAAAATAGCTGTCCTGTAGTGGCAATGGAAAGTACCGGGGTATATTGGCATCCGGTTTATAACACCATCGAAGCTACGATGGAGGTCGTTTTGGTTAATGCCAGGCATATTAAAAATGTTCCCGGCAGGAAAACAGACATTTGTGACAGTAAATGGCTTGCCGGGCTGCTTCGTCATGGGTTGGTAAAAGGGAGTTTTATCCCTCCCGAACAGGTCCGTGAATGGCGAGAATTAAGCCGATTGAGAAAGATATATACAGAATCTCTCGCTGATTATAAGCGACGTGTTCATAAACTATTTATCACGGCAAATATTAAAATTGATTCGGTCGTTTCTGATTTGTTCGGGCTTACCGGTTTGAATCTCATTGATTTGTTATGCAAAAACGATGAAGTGACCTTGGAGAAAGTTCAGGAATGCACAAAAGGAAGTCTTAAAAAGAAAATTCCTGAATTGTACCTAAGCCTCCATGGATATTTTAAAGATCATCATCGATTCCAACTGATTGGCATGATGGAGGCCATTGAGATGTTTCAAAAACAGATTGAACAGATTAATGTCAGATTGGAAATACTTACCCGTGACCATGAAAATTTACTGGAAAGACTAGATGAAGTTCCCGGAATCGATAAAAAATCAGCACAATCTGTTCTTGGAGAAGTCGGGGTCACACTGAATGAGTTTAAAAGCATGGTCGCTTTTGTTGCATGGGCCGGATTGTGCCCTGGCAACAATGAAAGCGCAGGTAAAAGGAAAAGTGGCAGGAACGCGGTTCGAAATCATCCATTCAAAACGATTTTAGTCCAGATCGCCTGGGCCGCGATCAAGACGAAGGGTTCATATTACAAAGCCAAGTATTATAAGCTCAAAGCCAGACGAGGTGCCAAAAAAGCGATTGTTGCCATAGCCCATAGAATTGCAAAAGCCATTTACAACATCATCAAGAATGGAGACAGATATAGAGACCTCGGAGAAGAATACTTAAGCAAGCCCAACAAACAAAGGATGTTGAAAAATTTGGCAAAAAAGGCTGATGAATTAGGGATGAAACTTGTTCCTTGTGAAGGTTAATTGATCTATCAAAATATTTTGTGCAAATATTGGTTAAAGGGGTACAGCAGACAATAGATTTTTAATTCAGCAATAAAAAGTCGGATGTTGAAATGAAGCCTTAGAGCGCGAATATAACATGACTGGCCGGTTTTTTGCACAACGAACTGTCGGACTTCCTTGGAGAGGTACCACGTATATAAAACTTTTATAGTATAAACCGGCCGCCGCTGATGATTTAAAAAGTTGTCATCTGTGCTTTAATTTTTACCCAAAAGAGATAATAGCTTTATTGATTTGATACCTTCAACTTGTAGCGGTAATGAAAGTGTTGTGGGACAAAAAGCCATAAACCAACGGGACACTATTCCTTTTTTGGAGGGAGGTGTTTCATATAAAATTATTATCCAAAATCATTTTTGGGGTTCCAGCGTGACGTTTAGCAGTAATTGCAAGTACAGCAATACCAACCGAATCTGGTCTGAATTTCAATTCCTATCAGGTTTGTGTGGAGCACGGATTCCGTCGCTCGTTGTAATAGCCGTCGCTTGGACGATGAACTATAACACGTGTCTTGGCACGCGTGGCCTGTGGCCAGCCTTTGCGCCAAGACATGTGTTATCCCTCACTCTCGTGAGGTTAAGTAAATGAAATGCTGGAACCCCAATCTTTTTTTAAAAGAGGGAAACGAAAAGGGGTATTCTGAGGACTATTTAAAGACTTTAATATGCCATGGCAGAAAAATACAAAGCAGGAATATCCCTGTAGTTTATTCCCTATCCCATTTAGCAAAGCTTTCAAAAACTCTCTATTCAGATTTACATTCATTTGTATCTCGGGCAACATTTGCAAAGCCTTATTACCCTTATAAAAATTTTCCTATCAAAAAAAGGAGCGGTGGTAAAAGATGGATCTCAATACCAGCTCCCCCTTTAATGGCTGTGCAGATATGGATTTCACAAAATATTCTAATTAAAATACCGCCTCATAACGCTGCTCATGCTTATGTCAAAAATCTTAAAAACCCATTAAAAAGACATACAGAAATACATTGTAATGCTAAATGGATTTTAAAACTCGATATTAAAAATTTTTTTAGCAACATATCTGAAAGGCAGGTTTATCGAATATTCAAAGAGTTAAATTATCCTAACCTGTTATCCTTTGAAATGGCAAGGATTTGTACCAGGATCACTCCACATAGGGGTGGGGATAGATGGAATACAGGATGGAATGAACATGGCATTTCAAACTATTTTAATGTGAAGATAGGTAGTCTGCCACAGGGAGCTCCGACTAGCCCCGCACTTTCAAATTTAGTATGCATAGATATGGATGAAGAAATATCTAAAATTTCAATGGAAAATAATGCTTCATTTAGTCGGTATGCTGATGATTTATGTTTTTCTTTCACGGATGGAACCCGTAATGATGTTTTCAAGTTCAAAAAAAAGATAAGTTCTATACTTTGGAAGTATGGTTTTACTGAAAATAAAAAGAAAACAAGAATAATTCCTCCAGGGGCAAGAAAAATTGTAACAGGTATAGTGTTAAACAGTGATCGACCAACCATACCTAAAGAAATTCGTGACAGAATTAGGATGCATTTATACTATGCTAAAAAATTGGGAATACCATCACATTGCGAAAATAAAGGTTTTAGATCCGTTATTGGATTTAGAAATCATTTATACGGTTTAATTATGTATGTATATTCGATTGAGCCAATAAAAGGAGAAAAATTTAAAGACCAATTTGATAAGCTTCCTTGGATTAAATATAATATTTAGAATATCGTTGAGCAATTTAGAAATCAAGCCCCCGGACTTTAGGATTATTTAGTTGAGATCCAACCAAATCTAATAAAAGATATTCAGGGCGTATTTTGAAAGAGAATAAGGAAATTGAAAGCGAGCCTTTTGTCTATGATTGTGCCTAAAAACCTTTATTGAAAGGGGGGTTGACTACTTATGTTATTGGTGGCCGGTAGAATTTTTATTAATGTTTAAACAGATATGGGAAAGCCGGTTAAACTATTTTGAACCAATAGATCTCCGTATCAAAACGACTTAGCGTGTATTTACGCGTGAATGTTCGTAGTCCTCTATATAGTCAGACCGAAAAATAGGCAAAAGTTACGGTTTTCGGTCGGGGGGGACTATCGATAATCTTTATAGTTGATATTGTAGCGGCCGGCTTTATAAGAAAATTTTCTTACAGTAATGTTGATCAGTTTGGCTGCCTTGTTGATATTGCCCCGGGTATTTTTCAGGGCATCCATGAGGATCTCTTTTTCAAGACTTGCCACGGCGTCCTCAAGGGACAAGGGCAGGGTCTTGGACTTGGTGCCGGTCTGAAGAGTTGCCGGCAGGTGATATGAGTGAATGGCGCCTTCATTGCAGAGAATGACGGCCCGCTCAATGCAGTTTTCAAGCTCCCGGACGTTTCCCGGCCAATGGTACTCCATCATCATGTCAATGGCCGGGGTGGTGATGCGTTTGATCTCCTTGCCATGTTCTTTTCTGTATTTTTCCAGAAAATGGTCGGCCAGAAGAATAATGTCTGTTTTGCGCATGCGAAGGCTGGGGATGTAAATGGGAAACACATTGAGTCTAAAATAGAGGTCATCCCTGAATTTGCCCTGCTGGACCATCTCCTCCAGGTTGGAGTTGGTGGCGGCCACGATCCTGACATCCGCCTTAATGGGCTTGTATCCGCCCACCCGCTCAAATTCTTTCTCCTGGAGTACCCGTAAAAGCTTAACCTGGGCCCCCAGATCCATGTTACCGATCTCATCCAGGAAAATGGTGCCCGTATTGGCCAGCTCAAATTTACCTTTTTTTGTGGACGAAGCCCCGGTGAATGCCCCTTTTTCATGGCCGAACAACTCGCTTTCAATGAGATTGTCGGGAATGGCCGCGCAGTTGATCTTGATGAAGGGATTCTGGTTGCGTTCTGAGTTGTAGTGGATGGAATTGGCCACCAGTTCCTTGCCCGTACCGCTTTCCCCACGGATCAATACCGTGGCCGAAGAAGAAGAGACCTGGGAGATCATCTGGAGCACTTCACGCATTTTGTTTGAATTACCGATGATATTGGCAAAACTGTACTTGTTCTCCAGCTCTGACTTCAACCGCATATTCTCGGTCTTCAGCTGCTCTTTTTCCACCCGGATGGTTTCAATGTTGATGACATGATGGGCCACCATGGTTGCCACCACCGAAAGCAGTTTTTCACCGTTTTCCAGGGATCGTTTACCCTCATAGGGGCGGTCCGCACTGATGGCACCCACCACGCGGTTCTCTTTTTTAATGGGTACACAGATATAGGAGTACTCCTGCCCCTGGGTAAGATTTCTGGAGTGGGTTTTATCCAGAAACAAAGGTTCTTCACTGATTCTTGGCACCACGGCAGGTTTACCGGTCTGGATCACTTTTCCGATAATACCTTCCCCGGGCAGATATTTGATCTGTTTGGTTTTCTCTTCGGAAATGCCGTGGGCAATTTCAATGCGGATCTCCCCGGTTTCACTATTGGTCAGGAAAATAATGCCCCGAACCAGGTTCAGTGATTCAGACAGCACACTTAAAACCTTGATCAAGGACTTTTTCATGTCCATGTGGCGGTTTAATGATTGGCTGATTTCGTATAATAAAGAGGTTTCTTCTATGGACTTCATAAAGAGGGTTTCCGCATTAATATTTTTGAGTTTATTCTCATTTTATCATTAATAATAATCAGTTGCCACAAAGCTGTGAGCCGTGGGAAACTAAAATTGCCTAATGGAAATACCGTTTTATCCGGCAAAAATCAAATGAAAAAATACAATTTTGAATTTTTTAATACCAAATTGTAGTATAATCATTCCTGACAATTTGGAAACTATTTTATTTTTATTTTATTAAAATACTCTGAATTACAGGGTCTCTCAACTTCCCTTCCAAGCTGTCTTAAAGATACTGTTTCCAAAAATTTAAAGTTGCAGCAGGCATACCGGATAAGTTATCTTTGAGCGGCCTTTGCAAAAAAAGAATGGGATACCTGTTATAATTATGACCAACATAAAGCACATGCTCGTGCTCGGCGGCTGCAGGAGCGGCAAAAGCAATCTTGCCAAGCAGACCGCAGATGATATGACCCCGGATAAAAAAATCTATCTGGCCACCTGTGTCCCCATGGACAGGGAAATGAACGCCCGGGTCCAACGCCATCGGGATGACCGCGGACCGGACTGGACAACCATCGAAGAACCGATCCGCATCCATGAAGCCATTGACCGGGCCTGCGCCCAGGCAAAGGTGATTCTGGTGGACTGCCTGACCCTTTGGATCTCCAACCTGTTGTTCGAACAAAAAGACGAGGCCGGTATCATGGCGGCGGTGGACCGGCTTGAAACGGCGTTAAACCGGGCCGCCTGCCCTGTTATCCTGGTCTCCAATGAAGTGGGTTACGGGATTGTTCCGGAAAACAGCCTTGCCCGTCAGTTCAGGGACATGGCAGGCCTTGTCAACCAGAGGGCTGCACAATTCGTTGACAAGGTGATTGTAACCATGGCGGGTATTCCCGTCCAAATCAAACCTGGGCCGGTCTACGGCCGGGCTTCTGGGAACGAGGCACTTAAATGACCCGTATGACATCCGATTTCCTTACAGACCTGCGGGCCTGCCTGGCCTTTATTACCATTTTGCCCACAGGAAAAAACCCGGCATATTCCCCTTTGGGCATGATCCGCTTTTTCCCCGTGGTGGGATTGATCATCGGCGCCCTTCTGGTGATGACCGATGTTCTGGCATCCCTGTTCTGGCCGGCACCTGTCGCAGCCCTTGTTGATCTTATTTTCCTGGTCGCCGTGACCGGGGCCTTTCATCTGGACGGGCTCGGCGATACCGCCGACGGCATATTCAGCCATCGGGGCCGGGAACGGGCCCTGGAAATCATGAAGGATTCCAGAACCGGCATGATGGGATTGGTTGCCGTTATTCTGGGGCTGGCGACAAAACTTGCCGGAATCTGGTCGGTGAAGATCAGTTGTTCCCCGGTGCAGGCCATGCTCATATTTTTCCTGGTCCCCGCTTTTTCAAGGGCCTCCATGATCTTCGGCATAAAATATCTCAATTATGGTAGAAAAGGCGGAACCGGCAAAGATCTCTTTGACCGCCCCCTGAATTCAAAAGACTTTTACCTCTGCATGATCCCGCTTATTTTTTCCCTGTTTCTAGGCGTTAAGGGCCTGGTATTAATTCTAGGATTTGCCCTGGGATGCGTCGGCATTTTAACATTCTATAAACGGAAAATGAACTGCATCACAGGAGATATGCTCGGGGCCATGACCGAAGTGATGGAAGCCTGGCTGTTCATGGTTGCCGGGATGAACCTTATTTCATAGTCGTCGATAACCAATCAATTTCATGAGAGCATGGCAATGAAAAAAACAATCCGACTGTTGTTACTATTTCCAATGTTTTATGTATGTGTTCATTGTTATCCAGGCAATATTATGGGATTAAACCCAACCATTGCCGAGGCCGGGATTATCGATGATCCCGCCTCATTTTCCGCCGTTGCTGAAGCCTTTGGTACAAGTTCGAGTGATTCAGATTATAATACGCGCTATGACCTTGATAATGATGGTGATATTGACGGTGAAGATATCGTTGCGCTCTTGAATGAAGACGATCTTCCGCCGGCGGGTAATCCTTACGGTACGTGCAGCGTTCCTTCCGATGCGAGGGAAGAGGAGACATCAGCGCCGGACCAGGTCATCGGCGACGGCACACCGGGCAGCTGTACAAGCCGGGCCGTTGTGGATGCCGTGGCCAGTGGTGGCATCATCACCTTTAATTGCGGGCCGGAACCCATCACCATTCAAATGAATGAAACCGCCAAAATTTTTAACGATACCGGTCCCAAAATAGTCATTGACGGCGGCGGCAAGGTGACCTTGAGCGGTCGTAATCAACGGCGGATACTCTACATGAACACCTGTGATGAAGATCAAGTATGGACCACGGAGACGTGCCAAAACCAGGATTACCCCCGGCTGACCATTCAAAACCTGACATTTATCAATGGAAATTCCAAATCTGAAACCGAATATACCGGTGGTGGTGCGGTCTGGGTCCGGGGTGGTCGATTCAAAATTGTTAACTGCCGATTTTTCAATAATGTGTGCGCAGATACCGGTCCGGATGTCGGGGGGGCCGCTGTCCGTGTCTTCAGCCAATATGACGGCAATCCGGTGTATGTGGTCAACAGCACCTTTGGCGGCAGAGACGACCTGGGCAACGTGGGCGCCAACGGCGGCGGCATCAGCAGCATCGGGGTATCGTGGACCATCATCAACGGCCTTTTTTCTTATAACCGGGCCATTGGGAATGGCGGAAATCCCGCCCAGAACGGCACCCCGGGCGGCGGCAGCGGCGGAGCCATCTACAATGACGGAAATTACATGATTCTCTCGTTATGTGGTACACGCATCGAACACAATAAGGTCAATCAGCACGGTTCAGCCATCTTTTTTGTCACCAATGATCACTCCGGGCATATTACCATGGACGATACGGTGATTGAAAACAATACCGGCGGCTCCTGGTATCCCGTCTATCCACAGATCAGTTGTCACAGTGATATACCAATATATGTGGATGATGGTGAACAGTGATTCACGGCCATGGTGGAAATAAGCAGCAACTGGCAGACCGTATCGGATGCAGCGCTGAAGAGATCATTGATATGAGCGCCAATCTCAATCCCTTGGGGCCGCCAAAACGTATCAATAGCTTTATCCGGGAGAACATTCATCTGATTCATGCCCTTCCCGAACCGGATGCTGCGGGTATGTGCAAGGGGTTTGCAGACTATTACGGCATTGATCCCGGTTGTGCGATTGCCGGCAACGGCACCACTTTTTTTATCTATACCCTGCCCCTGGCCCTGGGGGCAAAAAAGGCCCTGATCCTGGGGCCTACCTACGCCGACTATGAAGACGGCTGTGCCGCACACCATGTAAAGCCCCGTCACTGTTTGACTCTGGCCGAAAACGATTTTGTTCCTGATATGGATCAATTATCCGCCCGGGCCGGACAGGCCGACCTGGTCTTTATCTGCAACCCGAACAACCCCACCGGCTCCTTGATCAACAAACAGGATCTGGAAACATTGATTCGACGCCGTCCAGAGACCTGTTTTGTGGTGGATGAATCCTATCTGCCCTTTGTACCGGATGCCGAAGACATTTCCCTTGTCACCCATACCCACCTGCCCAACCTTGTGGTACTCTCCTCCATGTCCAAAATTTTCAGGATTCCTGGGCTGCGCACGGGTTTTTTAACGGGGTCCAAAGCCCTGATCCAAAACGTCATGGGCCATTACCAGCCCTGGAGTGTTAATGCCCTGGCCCAGGCAGTTATCAAGGATATTTATGATCATCCCGACGACATTCTGCCCTTTTACCGGCAGACCCGGGAATTTATTGTGGAAGAACGCCGGAATTTTACCCAGGCCCTGGCTGAAACAGACGGTATCCGGCTTTTTGATGCACCGGTCTATTTTGTGTTGGCACAGGTTGACAAAATTTCAGCCGCGCAGTTGTGCCGGCGGGTGGGAGATAATCGTTTCCTGATCCGGGACTGTGCCAATTTTAAAGGACTGTCCGAGCGATTTGTCCGGTTTTCCCTGAAAACCAATGAACCCAACCTGGCCCTGGCCCAAACGATCAAAAGGGCGCTGGCCCGGGAGTAAAAGAACGCATGATTTTTAACGTAACCTGGCAGATTTTAGCTGCCGCCTTTACCCTGGACGTTCTGGCCGGAGACCCAAGATGGCTGCCCCACCCCATCGTCTGGATGGGCCGGGCCATTTCGTATTTTGAGCCGGCGTGTCGAAAACGATTTGAAAATCCATTCAAGGCAGGCCTTTTTTTTGCCCTTGGCCTGATTGCCCTAACCTTTGGCCTGACCTGCAGTATTATTTTTATCGCCAACCGGATTCATCCGGTGGCCGCTGTGATAGTTCAGACCGTGCTGATTTTTTACAGTTTTTCCACCCAAAGCCTGTACAAGGCAGCCATGGATGTTTTTAAGCCTTTGGCCCAAGGAGACCTGCCCCAGGCCAGAATCAAATTGGGCTACATTGTCGGTCGGCAGACCAAAGACCTGGATGAGGCGGGGATCACCCGGGCGGCCTGTGAAACCGTGGCGGAAAATTTCGTGGACGGATTTTTGTCGCCCTTATGCTTTACCCTGGTGCTCGGTGCCCCGGGTGCCATGATGTACAAAATGATCAACACACTGGATTCCATGGTCGGATATCAAAACGACACCTATATCCTGTTCGGCAGGGCCGCAGCCCGCATTGACGATGGGGCCAACTATATCCCGGCCCGACTCTCCGTCGTGATCATTTCTTCGGCGGCGGCTGTTCTTTCCTTTAGCCGGGGCAAAAGCGCATTTTTGACGGCACTCACCCAGGGCCGCAATCACAAAAGCCCCAACGCAGGATTCCCCGAAGCGGCCTTTGCAGGCGCCCTGGGTGTCCGGTTCGGCGGTCCCAACGTCTACCACGGCAAGCTAGTGGACAAACCCTATATCGGTGGTGCCTTTAATGACCCCACACCCGCCCACATTGAAAAAGCCTGTGAATTGATGTTGCTGTCGGCCCTGGTTGCCGTGGTATTGGCCTTCCTGTGGGCCTTGGGAGTGTCTTAACATGATCAAGCGACCGTTCAGGCTGGGCACCACCTCCTTTATCTATCCGGACCATATCATCCCCAATGTCAAAAAAATCGGCTCCTTTTTTGACGAGATTGAACTTCTGGTATTTGAAAGCAAACCCGAAAGTGTGATTCCTTCCCCAAACGATGTAAAAGAACTGGCAAGCCTATCCCGGGACCTGGACCTGACCTATAATGTCCACCTGCCCACGGATATCAGTTTGAGTGCAGCCAATCCCCAGGAACGCCGGGACGCTGCAGATACCCTGAAACAGGTGATTGAACGCTTTTCCATTTCGCCTGTCACACACTTTACCCTTCACCTGGAGATGAAGAAGCCCCTGCCGTCAAAGGCCGGCATTGACCTCTGGCAAGACAATGCACGGCAAGGGCTTGATTTGCTGGTGCCGGCCCTGGAAGATCCGGCAAAGATCGGCGTGGAAACCCTCTGGTATCCACCCGGGATTTTCAAAAATCTGATCGACGAATTTGGCCTGTCCGTATGTGCCGATCTTGGCCACCACCTCAAATACGGATATGACATCCCCCGCACCTTTGAACTGTTCGGTCCCAAAATCAGCCTGGTTCACCTTCACGGTGTGGATACGCGCTTGGCACCCCCCCGGGACCACATCGGCCTTGACAGGATGGTACCCAACGAATTCAAAAAAATGATCGCCCCCTTGAAACACTACACAGGCACCGTCGGCTTAGAGGTCTTTAAACTTGCCCACCTGCAAGGCTCTCTGGCTGCTTTGTCCAAATTTTTTAGGGATATGCCTTGCTTATAATTCAAATACCTGAAACACAACCATGCCGATTAATTCAACTTTACCCGTAACTACTCGCCCCAATCGGAATCGACGTCGGGAACTTCGCTGGCCAAAGCCAGCTGAATGGCAACCAGCGGATTCACCCCTTTGTTTGCCATGGTTTGCAGATAACTCGAAATCCGACAATAAGCATCGGCATATCGTTGGTGTCTAAAACACCCTGATACTTTCTGTTTAACCTTTGCCATTCGAAGATCACGCTCTGCCCGGTTATTGGTGAAAGGAACATATGGATCCTTGGCAAACAGCAAAACAGCTGTTTCATGTTCTTTCAGCCTTTCCCAAAGATTGTGGGCATCTGACTTGGCCATTTTACCACGTTTGCCTTTTGGTTTCGGCGGGATTTCCGGCAGCTCTTTATCTCCTCGTGTAAGAATGTTGCGGTAACGCTTCTGCAAGTTCGCGTATTCTTTCTCTGTCAGACATTTATCTTCTCGTTTGGCTATTTTCCGGCAAGTCTCCTGCAACAATTTTTTCATATTTCGGGCCCACCTGTACTGATTGGAATCGACAATAAATGTCAACTCCCTCAAGAGGTGAGAACCACATAGCCCGTGGCCACAATGATCGTATGACAAATATGATGCCCAGCAATCATGGATTATTACCCCGCCATAGCGGGGGATGATGTTCAAATCGACAATCGCCTCCTTACCCCGCTTTCGATGAAGTAGCTTTAGCGTGATTCCTCCGGAAGAATACACATGTATCCAGTGATTTTTTCGATTCACCCGGAAGGATGTCTCATCAACATGAATGGATGGAGCCTGAAGGATACTCTCAATTGATTTGGCTTCCCATTGTTCAAGTGCTTGGTAAAGCCGCCAGACAAATTTGAGAAGGGTCGCTTCAGAAATAACCGCCCCGATCATGGCGGAAATCTGTTTTTGAACCCGGTTAAGGGCAACCATCTGGCTGATGATCAAGTGGATGGCGAATGCCTTGAGCCCAGTTCCGTATTGTAAGGGGCCAGGCATATCCTCAGGAAAGCCTGCCTTTACCTCCGCGGCACAGTTGGGGCATTGTTTGATTTCGGCATCAACATGTTCTACGACTTTTTCAAAGACAATATCTATTCTGGTACGTCGTTCATGTCCCCGGCTGGGTGTCTGGTCCAGGGAAGTGCCACAAACATCACATGTTTCTGCTTTAGAGATGGTGGTGGTTTCTATTGTACGGGTATTGCCGAGTTCTCCACTGACCTTTTTCCCCTTACCGTTGCTTTTCGGATCCGACTTGGCAGTCTCATCTTTTGGCGTTTGTGAGGATGGCAGACTTGAATTCTTGTTGCCTTTGCGAGTTTTTTTCTCAAGGAAGACTGCAAGTATCAATTCCACAATGAGCAGCATACTATTCATTACTGCCTGTATCTCAGGAGACGCTTTGCCCTCAGAACAGAGCTTTTCAAAGTCCTGTTTCAGACGGTCTACTTCTTCTCGAATACTTGTCTTATTCACTGTTGCCATGTCTGTATTATAACACGGCTTTTTTCGACCTTCTCATTCGCCCTACAATTGACTTTCACGGTATTTGACATCATTTCCCATTGGTGCCGCGATAAATTTCAGAATACACGACTCGTAGTGGGCTTCAGTAGTCAATTTGACAGTCATTTAAAAATTTTGAAAACTCTCTCGAAAAAACCTGTCAAGTCTTTTTTTAGTTTTTTTGCATTTTTTTATAGGGGTGAGCAGTTACCTTTACCCAACAGTTTGATTCTGATATCCTGAAAAGACAGACAAATTTTTGACCCAAAAGAACTCTTCGATAAAAAATCAGTCTTCACCCAAAGAGAGGCAATGCCGGGATACGATGGTGCGACTTGTATTCAAACTTATTTTAGTGATTTCCCTCCTGAGTTTGTCTGATATCCCGGGCCTTTGCCATGCCCATAATGACGCAGCACATCCTTTCCTTGAATCATTGACCCAGGAAGAGCAACAATGGCTCAAAGCCCATCCGGTGATCAGGCTCGGCCTTGCTTTCGACCGACCGCCCTTTGAATTTATTGATGACCAGGGGCAATTCCAGGGAATAATTACCGAATATATCGATTTGATCGAAAAACGGCTTCAAGTCGTCTTTCAATATGTGAAACGAGAAGACGGTTCCCCGCTTTCATGGGCGCAGATACTATCTTCGGCCCAAAACAGGCAGTTGGATTGTGTGGCCTGCCTGCTGCAAACCCAACAAAGGACTGCCTATCTGAATTTTACCCGACCCTATCTTGATTTTCCGTATGTTCTGATCGTCAGTCAAAAGAATTACATATCCGAAAAAATATCCGATTTTAACGGCCGAAGATTTGCCGTGGTGGACACCCATCCGGTCAGTCAACAATTGCGCAGGCAATTTCCCGAACTGATCTATGTCTCTGTGGAAAACTCCTTGCAGGGCATGCAGGCCGTTGCCCGGGGCAAAGCTGCCGGATTCGTGGTCAATGCAGCCGATGCAAGTTACCATATAAAAAAACACAGCTTAAACCAACTGAAGATTGCGGTAACCCTGGATGACGTAGATACTAAAATTCGCATGGGCATACGAAAAGACTGGCCGTTGCTTGCCGGCATCCTGGATAAAACCCTGGCCGCATTGCCCCCCCAAGAAACAGCGGCCATCCACAACCGGTGGGTCTCCCTTGATTATGAAAATAAAATATCCCGGCACAAGGTTCTAACCGTTTCAATCCCCGCCGTTCTTATTTTCCTGATCATTCTTTTGGTGGTGTTGATGGTCAACAGAAGATTGAAAAAAGAAGTTGTTAAACGGCAGCAAACTGAAAAACTATTACTGAAAAGCGAAGAGCGCCTCCATTTTGCCTTGAACGCGGCCAACGCCCACCATTGGCAGATCGACATGCGGTCGGGGAAAATCACCTATAGTTCATTACAGCTTTTTGTTTCCGCAGGATATTCAGAACAAGACGCACCGACGACCCTGGATCTCATTTTTTCTCTGGTTCACCCCGATGATCGTGCAATACTTGATGAGGCCTTTGAACGACTTTTTGCAGACGAAACGACAGTAAAAATAGATTACCGACTGCAACAGAAACCCTCCGGCTGGATATGGCTGCATTCCGCAGGACAGATCGTGGAATGGGATGCCCAGGGACAGGCAACCCAAATTGCAGGCCTGACCATGGACATTACGGAGCGCCGCAACCTGCTTGAAAAATTTACCCAGTCCCAGGAGCGGTTTCTCTATTCACTGGAAGCCGCAGATGCCCTTTACTGGCAGACAGACATGCAACGGCAAACCTATTCCTGTGAATCTTACCACCTGTTCATTAAATGTGGTTATACTGAGAAAGAGATACCCAAAACGATTAAGGAATATAATGCCCTGGTTCATCCTGATGATGCCGTTTTGATTGAAAAAAAGGCCCAGCAATGTATTCAAGGAGAAATTCCACTTATCAGGGTCGATTACCGATTTCGCCGGAAAAACTCGGATTGGGCCTGGTTCACCTCCGTAGGCAGAGCCGTTAAATGGGATGAAGCGGGTCAAATTGTTAAAATTGCCGGCATCACCATGGATATAACGGAGCGGTTGAAGCTTCACCAGCAGATCAAAAAATCCCAGGAACAATTGCGGATTATTTCGGAACATACCCACGACTGGCAGTCCTGGCAGACGCTCAGCGGTAAATTGCTATGGGTAAACAAGGCCGTTGAAAAGGTGACGGGCTATACCGTAGACGAGTGTATAGAGATGAAAGACTATCCCCTTCAACTATTCGATGAACGGGATTGGGACATTTATCGAACACTCACAGACACAGTACGTAAGGGCAAAGGCCGCCGGGAGGCACAACTTCGCGTGCGCCGAAAAGACGGCAGCCATGTATGGGTGTCGGCGGCCTATGAACCGGTCCTGGACAAAAACGGCCGGATCATCGGCATTGCCGGCGCGGGCAAGGATATTACAAAACAGATAGAGGCGGAACAAGGCCTTCGCCTGTTATCCAAAGTATTTGAAGACAGTTTGGACCCGATTGTGCTCACGGATCTTTCCGGAAATATCATAAATCTGAACGAAGCCACCATTGAGGCGTACGGATATTCCAGACCAGAGCTTCTGGGCGAACATATCGGCATATTTGCCCCCAAAGAGGCCCAGCTCAGGCAGCAGGCTTTTTACCAGCGCTGCCTTAAGGGTGAAATCCTTAAAAATATTGAAGGCACCCGGGTCAGAAAGGATGGGACTGTCCTGCCCCATCTGTTTACCTATTCCCTGTTAAAGGATGACAAAGGCAAACCTTTAGGTGTTGCAACCATTGCCAAGGATATTACCTGGATCAAGGAGGCGGAAAAGGAACTTGAGGAACATAGAATTCACCTGGAAGATATTGTAAAGGAACGCACCCTTGATCTGGAAGCGGCAAGGCAGGTGGCCGAAGACGCCACAAGGGCCAAAAGTGATTTTTTGGCCAATATGAGCCATGAAATCCGCACCCCGCTCAACGCCATTATCGGCTTTGCCCATCTGGCACTCCAGACGAATCCGGATGTAAGGCAGTATGATTATATCCAGAAAATCCAGAACGGCTCCAAGGCGCTTCTAGGTGTTATCAACGATATCCTCGACTTCAGCAAGATTGAAGCGGGCAAACTGGATATGGAATCCATTGAATTCCTCCTGGAGGATGTTCTGGAGACCGTTACCAATCTTGTGGGCATCAAGGCCCAGGAAAAAGGATTGGAGCTTATTTATAACATTGATCCCCATATCCCCCACACCCTCATCGGTGACCCCATCCGGCTGGGCCAGATTCTTTTGAACCTGACCAATAATGCGGTGAAATTTACAAAACACGGGGAGATTGTTTTGGGGTGTGCCTTGGGTGAAGAAAATGCCGATGGGGCCCTGCTTGAATTTTCCGTCCAGGACACCGGCATCGGACTGACCCAGTCCCAGCAGGACAAATTATTCCAGGCCTTTTCCCAGGCCGATTCAACCACCACCCGCAAATACGGGGGTACAGGCCTGGGGCTGTTTATCAGTAAATCTCTGGTGGAGATGATGAACGGACAAATCCGGGTGGAAAGTGAGCACGGCCTGGGCACCACCTTTCGGTTCACCGTCCGTTTAAAGCGGGTTGGATCACGGACAATCACCCCGCACCTTACCCTCGTCGACAAACAAACGAAAAAAGTGCTGGTGGTGGACGATAATGCCAACGCCCGGGCGGTGCTGGAAAAGATGCTCAAGGCCATGTCCTTTGAGGTCACCCAGGCCGGCAGTGCGGAAGCCGGGCTTGCGGAACTGGAAACGGCCCGCAAACAGGGAGCGCCTTTTGATCTGGTTTTCATGGATTGGCTGATGCCGGGTATGGATGGGCTGCAAGCCTCTGAAAAAATAAAAACCGCTTTGGAGGAAAATATTCCTGCGGTGATCATGGTGTCGGCCTATGAGCGGGAGGAGCTGGTGCAAAAAGCCGATCAACTGGGGCTTGACGGCTGTCTGATTAAACCGGTTGCGCCGTCCTTATTGTCCGATGCAATCATGACGGCACTGGGAAGAAAGGGACAGCCACGCACCTTTGGTCCCCCAAAAGAACAATTGCCCGACGTGGCCGGAATCCAGGGGGCAACGCTTCTGGTGGCCGAGGACAACGAGGTAAACCAGCAAGTGGCCAAAGGTATCCTGGAAAGCAACGGCTTTGTGGTGGAGCTGGCAGACAACGGCCGTTTAGCATTGGAAGCCGTACAGAAAAAAGCGTATGACGCCGTGCTCATGGATATCAACATGCCCGAGATGGACGGTTACACCGCCGGTCGTGAAATCAGAGTGCTGCCGGGGTTTAAACATCTGCCGATTATCGCCATGACGGCCAATGCCATGACCGGTGACAGGGAAAAAGCCCTGGCCGCAGGCATGAATGATCATGTGGCCAAACCCATTGATGTCAAGAATCTGCTCAATGTCCTGAAAAAATGGATAACGCCTGTCAAAAAAGAAGACACACCCGCTAAAACAGCATACAATGGCGCATCACCTGACAGTTTGGGCGCTGTGCCGGGTATTGACATCCAGGCGGGACTGGATCGTTTGGCCGGGGACACAAATTTGTACAAAAATCTTTTAAAAAGGTTTGCCGAAAATCAGTCAGATACACCCGATAAAATCCAACAGGCCCTATCCAACGAGGATCTGGAAACAGCGCAGATCCTTGCCCACACCATTAAGGGCGTTTCAGGCAATGTCAGCGCAACCTTTGTTTTTGAATCGGCAACACGTCTGGACGAAGCAATAAAAAACAAAGAGATCCGGACCGCCCTGGCCCTGCTGCCTGATTTTTCAGCCCGTCTGTCGGAAGTTATACAAGGCATTCACGGCCTTGAACCCCAAGCGCAATCACCGGAACAATCAAAAAAGGCCCCTGATCTTGAAACACTCAACCCACAATTCATAACGCTTGAACGAATGATTGACGAGAACAATCCCAACGCCATCCGCATTGTAAGTCAAATCAGGGATCAAATTTCGGGAAATGGCATGGAAAGGCTGGTTGATCAACTTACCCGGGAGATTGATGCCTACAATTTCGATGACGCCCAAAAGACGCTTCAAACGCTTTGCCTTCAAATGGGCCCTGACCGTAGAGAATAATTTTCACTTAAACTCTGTGCTCTCTGTGGTTAAATAAAAATCCGTCATGGACCGGTCTGGTTTATCTCGACAGTCAGGCGCGGCCCACAACAATTGTTTTTACTCGGTAAACTTAATCAATTCCTCGCAAAAGGCATCAATCTTTTCAACCATGGCCTGCTCATCCTCGCTGGTGGGAGCCCCCTGCCATTCGTAGAACCCAAGCAGATCCCAGCTTGATTTTTCAATCTTGGCTTGGAAATCCCGCTGGGCGCCCCCGACCCATCCATAGGAGCCGTACCTGAAGACCTTTTTGTTGGCCACCCGTTTTACAAGCAACTCGTCAATCACATGGGACATGGGGGGAAACACCTTGTACTCGTAGGTGGGCATGCCGAAAATAAGTCCGGCGGACTTCCAGGCGCTGGCCAGGATGTAGCCGATATCATCCCCCGGGGCCTGGTAAACATGCACCGGAATCTTGTGTTTCCTTATGGTCTCGACCACAAGGTTCAGCATGGATTTTGTACTGCCGTACATGCTGGACCAGACCAGGGTGACTTCCCTTTCCGCCGGCCCCTTGCTGTAATCTGCATAGCGTTTGTAATGGTCGATGATCACCCCGGGGTTCTCCCGCCAGATAATGCCGTGGGAGGGGCAGATAACCTCAACATCCAGTCCGGACAGTTTTTCCAGCCCCTTGAGTACGGGCCCGGAAAACGCAGCAACAATGTTGGCGTAATAACGCAGGGCCTCACTTTCAAAAAAAGCGTGCTTGTCCGCAGAGAGCTGATCGTCGAAAATGGTGTCGTCTTCCACCTTACCGTATGAACCAAAGGCATCGCAGGCAAACAGAATTTTACGCTTTGTCTCATAGGTCATCATGGTTTCGGGCCAGTGGATGTTGGGGGTTTCAAAGAACTGAAGTTCATAGTCCCCGACGGCCAGGGTCATGCCGTCGGTGATGGCCACAGCCCGGTCTGCCGGCACCTCGCCAAAAGCCTGGAGCAAAGGAATTGCCTTTTTGGTACAGTAAATCACACCCTTGGTATTTTTTTGACAAAATTGCCGCAGCCAGCCGGCGTGGTCCGGCTCCATGTGGTTCACCACGATGATATCAATGTCCTCCACTGCCAAAGAGAGCTCTTCCATCTGACCGGAAATGGCCTTGGGAAAATCCATGATGTCCTGGGTCAGATCAATGAGGACGTTCTTTTCCCCCTTGATCAGATAGGCGTTTATGGAAATGCCGTGGGGAATGGGCCAGATGCCCTCAAACAGGTAATTCTCGTCTTCGATGTTGACCGCGAGACGGTAAATATCATCCACTATTTTCTGAAACTTCATTCTGCAATTCTCCTTGCACCGGTTTGTTTTATTGAAACATATCTAAAATGCCACGTTCCATTGGTAAAATCAATTTACTCTTTCTAAAATAACAAGTTCCGGCTGTTTAAACAAAAGGTTTCCCTTCCTTTTATAAAGGGTCTCTTTTTTTGTTCTCCAAACAAAACTTCTGACGCGGCAAAGAAATCACGCCCCTCCCTTGCGGTCGGCAAGCATCAGGTAATGGGCCGCCTCTTTTTCCCGGCCCCGTTTCATGCACCCGTTGGCAAAAATCCGGCACTTTTCCCCAAAGACCTCTAAAGCGGCCCGGACCTGGGATGGGGTCAGGACATCGGACTCAATCAGATTCAATATGGACTGAATCCGGTATTTATCCTGGGAGTGGGAGGCGGACAGCTGATCGTCATGCCCCCCGGTTTTAATGGTCAAAGGGGTGTCGATCAAATACACGGGTGTATCATGGGAGATACGCAGCCATAAATCATAATCCTCGCACACCTCAAACGCCTCATTAAACATGCCCTTTTGGTCAAGGAGCTCTCGTTTGATCATCACCGCCGAAGGGCTGACCAGACAGAGTTTTAAGGAGGCCTCAAAAATCATGCCGGACGGTTTTTTATGTTTTTTTTTGGGATTAACCCGTTTACCGTTTCTGATCCAGATCTCCTCGGTCTGGCAGATCATGGCGTCGGGGTTGGATTTAAAAAAGTCCACCTGGCAGGAGAGCTTTTTCTTTTCCCAGGCATCATCGGAATCCAGCAGGGCAATAAACCCGCCCCGGCTCTCTTTGATCCCAAAATTTCTGGCCGCACTCACCCCCTTATTTTCCTGGATCAATACCCGGATTTGCCCGTCATATCCTGCCAGCACCTCTTGGGTGTCATCTGTCGAGCCGTCATCCACCACAATGATCTCTTTATGCGCATAGTCCTGGTCAAGGGCTGAGTCCACAGCCCTTTTAAGCGCCCAGGCCCGGTTGAACGTGGGGATGATTACACTGATCATCTCTGTATTTTGTACTATCATGATAAAAATTGTAAAACATCAAAAGTCAATAAACAAGGTACATTCAGAGTCTATTTAAAAAATGTAAGAAAAAAGTTGTAAACAGATTTTATTTTTGATAGAGCAGGATGGTAAATTTTTAATCAACCATGGGTGAAAAAATTTAGTGATGCGGCAGTTGGATTTATCCTTAAACCTTATGAAGCAATTGAGACCAACCTTTCCATATTCGTTATGGACCCCCTTGGTAGCAACACAAGTTCTGTCCATAATGATAACATGTGGAAAGTTTTGACAAGCACATTTAGTTCTCATTAACACATGCCCAATTTTAATCCGGTTTAAACCGAGGATGAGGAAATTATGGCAAAAGGAAAAAACGTCAAACACATTATTGACAAGAGCTGGTGCAAGGGGTGCGGCATTTGCGTTCACTTCTGCCCCAAACAGGTTCTGGAACTGAACAGCGAAGAAAAAGCTGTGGCAGCCCGCCCTGAAGACTGCATTGGATGTAAGCTTTGCGAACTTCGGTGCCCTGATCTGGCAATTCAAATTTTAGTTGAAGAGGGGGAATAAATAATGGCTGAGAATATACAATTTATTCCAGGAAGTGATGCCTGTATTGAAGGCGCCCTGTATGCCGGGTGTGACTTTTTTGCAGGTTATCCCATCACGCCGTCATCAGAAGTTGCAGAGGGTTTGTCTGCTGCACTTCCCAAAAGAGGCGGCAAATTTATCCAGATGGAAGACGAAATTGCATCCATGGCCTGCATCATCGGCGCAGCCCTTGCCGGTAAAAAGGTTATGACCGCAACTTCCGGCCCCGGCTTCTCCCTGAAGCAGGAAGGTATCGGATACGCCTGTATGGCAGAGGTCCCCTGTGTTATTGCAAATATCCAGAGAGGCGGCCCCTCCACAGGTAACCCCACCCACGTTGCCCAGGGTGACACAATGCAGGCCAGATGGGGCTCCCATGGTGATCACAGCATTATTGCCATGACCGCGTCCAACCTTCAGGATGTATTTAAAATTACGGTTGAAGGATTTAATCTAGCTGAAAAATACCGGACTCCTGTTGTCCTGATGTTTGATGAGGCCACCCAGCACCTGAGAGAAAAAGTGGTCATTCCTGAACCCGGCGAGATCGAAGTTGTGGACAGAATCAGAACCACGATCCCCGTAGGCGAACAATACTATCCCTATCTTACCGATGAAAACGGCCAGCGGCCGATGTCCGATTTCGGTGCAGGCCATCGTTACCACGTGACCGGCCTTTGTCATAACATTATGGGCTTTCCCGACGTGAGCCCTGAAAATGTTAATGCGCTGATCCACCACCTGGTAGATAAAATTGAAAGTAAAGCCAACGACATCGCCATGTACAAAGAGTACTACATGGATGATGCCGACTACGTCATCGTTGCCTACGGCACAACAACCAGATCCGCGCTCCAGGCTGCCGAAGACTATCGCAATCAGTTCGGCATCAAGGTCGGCGTTTTAGAGCTTCAGGTTGTATGGCCCTTTGCAGATGACATTATCAGAGAAAAATGTGCCAATGCCAAGGCCGTGATTGTAGCTGAAATGAATATGGGCCAGATTGTCAATGAGGTAAAACGTGTTGTGGCTGCGCCTGAAAAAGTTTACTTCTCCAACCGGGTTGACAACCAAATCATCAAGCCCAACGATATCAAAGCTGCCATCAGAATGATCACAGGAAAGGGGATATAACATGAGCGAATTTGATGTAAAAAAATATATCCGGGCCCAATTTTTCCCCCAGATGTGGTGTCCGGGTTGCGGACACGGAACTGTTATGGGTGCCCTTCTTCGGGCCATCCATGATCTGGGATTGGAAAACGATGAGGTTTCCGTAGTCTCCGGTATCGGATGTTCTTCAAGAATCTCCGGCTATCTTGATTTCAACACCGCACACACCATGCACGGCAGAGCCCTTCCGACGGCCACAGGTGTTAAGCTTGCCAACCCCAACCTGAAAGTTATTGTCCCCTTTGGTGACGGTGACTCCACGGCCATCGGCGGCAACCACTTTATCCATGCCTGCAGAAGAAATATCGATATTACAGCCATCGTCATGAACAACCGGATTTACGGCATGACCGGCGGACAGTACTCCCCCATGTCCGGCTGTGGTGTAAAAGCAAGTACTGCTCCCTATGGTGTTCCCGATCGTTCCTTTGATCTGGTTGAACTGGCCAAAGGCGCAGGTGCAACCTTTGTTGCAAGAACAACTGTTTACCATGTCAAAGAAGCCCAGAATACAATCAGAAAAGCCATTGAACACAAAGGCTTTTCCGTGGTTGAAATTCTGTCCATGTGCCCCACCCAGTTCGGTAGAAAGAACAAGGCAGGCGAAGCTCCCCAGATGATGGAATGGTACAAGGAAGCCACCGTACCCATGGGTTCCAAAAAACTGGCAGAGAATCCGGATCTTATTCAACGCGGCGTTTTTGTTGATGAAGAAGCTCTCGAATATTGCGAAGCTTACCAAACAAACGTCATTGACAAGGTAATGAAGAAAGGATAGGCATAATGGAATCAACAGGAATGGTTTTTACAGCTTCTGGCGGACAAGGTGTCATCACCACAGCCATTATCCTTGCCAGAGCTGCTACAATCTTTGAGGGCAAAAACGCGATTCAGTCTCAGAGCTACGGAGCTGCTGCCCGTGGTGGCGCTACCCGTGCCGACATTTTAATTTCAGACGGCAATCTTTATTACCCCAAAGTTGAAGAAGCTGATATTTTTGTCGCTCTGATGCAGGAAGGCTATAATAAATATTACAACGTCATTAAACCCGGTGGTCTGATGATCGTTGACCCAAGATACGTCACACCCGGCAATGTCAATGCCAAGATCCTGGCCTTGCCCATGTATGACACCGTTGTTAAAGAACTCGGAAAACCGATTGTTTACAGTGTGTGCGTTGTTGGCGCCCTGATCGGTGCAGCAGGCATCTGCAAACCCGAATCAGCGATAAGCGTTATCGAGACTGCCATGCCGCCGGCGTTCTTTGACCTGAACAAACAGGCTCTGGAACTTGGTATTAAGCTTGGTAAAGAAGCGGCTTAGAATCCAATCGATAGATTGACGTTTTAAGTTAAGCCGACGAGAATAAAGAAAAGGCCGATCCACTTCGTGTGTGAGATCGGCCTTTTTTACTTTTGCCCCCCTGATCATCAGGAAAATGGTCATCAGGAAAAATCCCCGGCCAATACCTGCCTGATGCTGTCTATTATTTTAATGCACTCATCGTTTAAGGCCTGGACCTGAACCGTTAGATCGGAGGGTTCAGCGTTCCCGGTCTCTGCGGCTGATTCAAGTTGCTCGGAGAGCGTAACGGCTTTGGGCGCTGCCAAATATTTAAGCATCCCCTTCAATCTATGTGCATCATTTTGCAGTTCATCATACGCTTGTTTTGCGATGCAATCGGTCATATTTGCCACAAGTGGCGGATAGGTCGATTCAAAGGAGTCCAGGCATTTGCCCAAAAGAGATTTTTTTCCTGCCATGACCCGCTTTAGTTCCTTAATGTCCATGGGGCTTTCTAAATTCTGGTTGCCTTTGGCTTCAGCTTTCCCATTGGATATCACGTCCACACTTTTTTCCCGGATAGCTTTTTGAACAGCGTTGTTCAAGGCTTCCGGATTCAGGGGTTTTTCCAGAAATTCATCCATGCCACTATTTAAAAAAAGCGTTTTGTCCTCCTGTGTGGTATGGGCGGTCAGGGCAATGATCGGTGTTCGTGGCCACCCCTTGTCCTTTTCGACATCTCTGATTGCAAGGGCGGCATCAATACCGTTCATTTCCGGCATTTCACCATCCATCAAAATCAAGTCAAAACGGTGGGCGCAGAACATATTTACCGCCTCTTTGCCGTTCTCTACAATTTCAACCCGGCCTATATTCAACATTTTAATCAGGCCCTTGACAACCACCTGATTTATTTTGTCATCTTCGGCCAATAAAATAGAATACCCACCGGAAACCTGTGTTTTATCATTCATAATTCCACCTGATGATTAAATTATCGCCCTTTGGCAGGCTGTTAAAATATATATTATATCTCAGTATTGATATCATGAATCCGATGCCAAAAGTTGATACAGGTACGCTTCAAGATCGCGCTTAAGTCTGTTAAACTGATCGCCTATTTCCGGCAAACGCTGCTCAAGCCCCTTTAAATCCTCTGCTTTGCCTGCCTGTTCCATTGCCAGGGCGGTGTTGTGAAACTCACCTGCCGCCACATAACCCGATGCCCCCTTGATCTTATGGGCCTGGGCGCCGCTTTTTTGGGCCTGGCCCTGCCTGATCAGTTCGCCTAGTGTATCAATTTGACCGGGCATGTCCTCCAAAAAGGTGTTGATGGCAATTGAAACGAGCTGCCGGTCGCCCATGAGATTGGCCATCAGCCTCTTTGCATCGAACGTGACCGGCCGATTGTTCTGCTTGCTTTTATGATCCACAACTAAAGGTTCCTTGTTACGGGTCGGGGTGTGATTGAGCCAGGTTTTAATCTTTTCAATCAAAATATTGGGATCCACCGGTTTGCTGATATAATCATTCATGCCTGCATTCAGGCATTTTTCCCGGTCCCCGGCCATGGCATTGGCCGTCATGGCGATTACCGGAATATCCGGGTTGATCACATTGGATGCGGCATTGCGGATCATCCGGGTGGCCTCAAGGCCGTCCAGTTCCGGCATCTGCAAATCCATCAGCACCAGGTCATAGGTCTTTTTTTCAAGTGCCCAGACTGCCTGGCTGCCGTTTGCCACAACATCCACATGATACCCCAGCTTTTCCAAAATGCCCTTTGCAACGATCTGGTTAATGATATTGTCTTCGGCCAGAAGAATCCTCACATGGGACGGCTTGATGTCACCAACCGAATGTCGGCTTTGCCCATTGTCTCCCTGGTCGACCGACGCACCTGACAGGACGGTTATAAGGGTATCAGTAAGTTCACAGTGGCGCACAGGTTTGGTAAGGTAAGCTGAAAACCCCATGGCCTCGAAATGCCGCACATCCCCACGCCGGCCTAAAGGCAGCAGCAGCACGAGTGCAACATCTGCCCCGAACGGCTCATTTTTAATGGCCATACCAAGGGCCTCTCCCCCCATGCCGGGCATCTGCATATCCAGTATGGCCAGGTCATAGAAGATATTTTCCCGGGCCGAATGCCGTAATTTTTCCAGGGCCGTTTCGGCATCTGCCCCATCGGACACCTGGGCCCCCATACCGGTCAGTTGGTTCATTAATATTTCCCGGTTGGTTTGGTTGTCATCAACAATTAAAATACGGACATCGTTCAGTTGAGCCGGCATAATTCTTTGGGAATGCTCAAGTTCAGATCCGGGCTGCTTTTTAAACCGAGCCGTAAACCAGAACAGGCAGCCAGGATGAAGACTTTTTAATGGGCCGGTTTCAGGGACAGGTGAAATAACCCCGATATCTCCGCCCATCATTTCGGCCAGTTTTTTGGAAATGGCAAGCCCCAAGCCTGTACCGCCGTATTTTCGTGTAATGGAAGTATCCCCCTGGGTAAACTGTTCAAACAGATGGTCCTGTTGGTCAGGGGCTATGCCCACACCCGTATCTTTTACGCTGAAATAAATAAGGGCATCTTCCTTGGTTTCCTGTCTGAGGTGCGCCTGGATGACCACCTCTCCGGTTTTGGTAAATTTAATGGCATTGCCGGCCAGATTGGTCAAAATCTGACGCAGGCGGCCCGGATCGCCCTGGAGCAGTCCCGGCACATCGGCGGAGACCCAGCAGATCAGCTCCAGATCTTTTTCATGGGCCTTGAGGGCCATCATCTGGGCAAAATCATCCATAAAGGCAGACAGTTCAAAATCCAGAATTTCCATATCCAGTTTGCCTGCCTCAATTTTTGAAAAATCCAGAATATCATTGATCAAGGACAACAGGGCGTCGGCACTGGCCTTGGCATTGTTGGTGAAAAGAAGTTGTTCGTCGGACAGATCCGTATCCAGCAACAGGCAGGTCATCCCGATGATACCGTTCATGGGGGTCCGGATCTCATGGCTCATATTGGCCAGGAACTCGCTTTTTGCCCGGGTGGCCATCTCGGCTCTGGCCGCCATCTGGGTTGCCAGGGCCGTCTGTTTTTTTAAATCTTCATTCACGGTCATTAATTCATTCCGGGCCTTTTTAAGCGCCGTGTTGGCCTCCTCGGTCTGCATTAACGAATGCTGCAGTTTTTCCTGGGCCTGTTTGCGCTCGGTAATATCGGTATGGGTACCGAACATCATCAACGGCCTGCCATCCTCGGTTCTGGAAATCACCCGCCCCTTATCCTGCACCCAGACCCAGTCGCCATTCTTGTGCTTCATCCTGCATTCGGCATCGTAAATTTCCAGTTCCCCTGAAAAATGGCGTTCTAAAAGGCCTTCCCTCTTCTTTATATCATCCGGGTGTGCCAGTCTCTCCCTGGTGTCAATGGAAACCGGCGACAACTCCCCAAGGCTGTACCCGCAAATCCGGGCCCATCGTTCGTTAAAGACAGTCTCCCCGGTCTGGATGTTCCATTCCCAGGTTCCCACATCCGTCCCCCGAATAACATTAGCCAGGCGTTCACGCTCTTTTGAGACCTGCATCTGGGCATTGACATAATCGGTCTGGTCGAACATATAGCCGTGGATTTGCACAACATTGCCCGTGCTGTCACGCAACAGACGGGTAAAGTCATAAAACCACCGGTAATCGCCGTTTTGGGTGCGAAGTCTGTAAGTCTGTTCAAAATGCAAGGTGCCGTCTTTAATATATCCGGCCACTTCAGCGCCCACCTCTTTCAGATCATCCGGATGTATCAGCTCCGAATATCTGAAATTGCTGTCCATCATCTGCTCCGGCGTATACCCCAGAATCTGGGCGACATTTTTGGACACAAAGGTTACGGGCCAGTGGCTTTCAGGATTCCAGGAAATGGTGATCACAGGTCCCGCCGCAAAAAGATCCCGCTCTTCACGAAGGGCATCTTCAGCTCTTTGCTGCTCCGTGATATCCACAAAGGTTTCCAAAAGTGCAGGTTGCCCGTTGTAATTAAAAGGCCGAACGGTTTTGATAATGGGAATTTCAACACCCGATGTCGTTAAAAGTGTCCGCCGACGGTTGTCCATCGTCTGCCCAAGGTCTGTCATCGGGCAGGCGCCTTTTTCCGCCGGACAGATGTATTGGATACATTCATGGCCAACGATCCGATCCCGATCTGCGCCGATAAGCTTTGCCGCAGTGGGATTGATGTACCGAATCATGTGATCCGCCCGGCTGATGATAACCACGCCGGCATCCAGGTGTTCAAGAATTTCCCGTTGCCGGGATTCGGCCTCCACCAAGGAAGCCTGGGTTCGAGCCAGTTCTTTAAAACTGTCACCTGCCATCACTGCAATGGCTTGAAATTCATGAAAGGTATAATCAGCAGAATCGACATCTTGGGCCCGAATGGCTTTCTGGAGCAAAGAAAGCTCTTGGTCAACACTTGCGGTAAAACGGCGGGAAGCCATTTTTAAAAGAAGAATCACGCTGAATGTCAGGCTGAAAATAATTAAAAGTTCCACAAAAAATTTGTTGCGCAGCTGTATCCCAAAGGACTGGACGTTGTTTTCAATATCATCCAGGTACAGGCCGCTGCCAACGATCCAGCCCCAGTCATTAATTTTACGGGCAAATGAAATTTTCGGTACCCCCCGGCCAAGACTGGGCTTGTTCCATTTATACTGAACAAATCCGCCCCCGGCATTACCTGCGGCTGCAACCAAACTCTGTACGACTTTTACCCCGTTGGGATCAGTGGTGTCCCAGAGGTTTTTACCCACCAATTCCGGCTGAACCGGATTAAGCAACACAAACCCTCTATCCGTGAAAACAAAAAGATACCCTTCCCCGTTGGCATAAACGTAGGTCTCGAGACCTCTAATGATTTGTTTTTTAATGTCTTGGATTGACATACCTTTTTGAGCCAGACGTTGCCGCTCATAGTTGGTATAATCCACGGCCCGGTTAATCATGGTCCGGATCAAATCTTTTCTTTCATTAAAAATGCTGTGCCGTATCTGCGCCATCTCATTTTTAGCCGCAAACCAGGAGTGCACAGCCAATCCTGTCACCAGAACTGCGCTTAGAAGAATAAGCGCCTGGCGCAAATTTCTGCGAAATACATCAGGCATAGATCGGGAAGCAGGGAGTTCGGTCTTTGAAAACAGACGGATCAGACTGTGTCCAGCCAGTACCAAAAGCAACATTCCCAGCCCGGCAACAATGGCAACGGGCCATATTTTTGAATTCGGCCCGTTGCGGATTTGCGTATCCTCGGGAAACAGGTCGGGATTTAAACCGTGGGGACCTGCCACTTCCAGCGGTCGGCGCTTGCTGTCCAGATACTCAACGAAAAATTCAACTGGCACATCTTCCAGGGCCGTTCTGATCCCGGCTTCTATATTGTCGGTCCAGGAAAATCCTTTGTGGTACGCATGGAGTATAAATATGCGTTTTAGGGTGTGTGACGTCCGATCGTCTGCATCAACGTTTGCGGCACTTGCGGCAAAAACAGTTGAAAGCACAACACAGCAGGCAATCAAAATTCCGCAAACCACATGGGTCAACGCAAATTGCATGCAATATTTTATGCAAAACAGGGATTTAAATTTCATTTTAACAGACACCATATACCGAAGCTAAAAAAAGGCCTGCCGCTAAATTCGTACCGGATTAGGGCCACGATCAGAATTAAATCGGCCATAGATAGGCCGAGGGAGACTTAAAAGACAAGTATTCGGGCTATTTTATTTTGAGCATGGGCCTTAAATTAGCCTTGCGCGGATCAATTCAAGGAAAACGGCAAAGCATATTGTATAGAAATACTTAATGAAATCAGGATACATTTAAAGGGTTGAAATTGCAAGTTTAGAAAATCGGGGCTCAGCAGATGAAATCCCCCGGCGTTTATGATATTTAAAGATCTGATACAGATAACAAGAGGCCGGCCATGCCCCGTTTTTTAAATCGATTTTACATTAAATTCATACGCCCCACAGATCCCGGATTATTCATTACCAAATATGCAGCCAAAGCAACGGTTTGCTGCCTGATTTCTTTGGCGGCGGCCCTGCTCCTTGGGCTGCGCGGACATGATCTGTTGTGGTGGCTGATCGGTGCGCTTTGCACAATCTTGTTCCGCACGGGCAGTACCTTCAGTCGCCGGAAAATGTACGGGTTGATACTTCTGGGCACCGTAACCCTGACCGTGCCCGTTGCTGCGATGATCGGCAATCATACTGCAGCAAGTCTTGGGTTTATCTTTATTCTATCGTTCGCCTGTTTTTTTGTTGCGTCCTTGGGGGTCTCGGCCTCCACCATCGGCATCGGCTCCCTTGTGGTCACCATGATTTCTGTCTTTTCCCCGGCCGACCCCATTGCCGGACTCGTCCGGTCGGCCTATCTGATGGGCGGGGGGGTGATCTCATTTTTAATCAACTTTTACCTGTGGCCCTTTGATCCGGAAAAGGTCCTTTTATCGGCAGCCAAGTTAGCGGTTGAAGACATGGGGCTCTTTTTTGACGGACTTTGCGCAAGGATCAAAAACCCCCGGGTGACCAATGCAAATCTGGACTACCTGAGTTCGGAAGCCTCGGCATCCATACGCCGGTACCGGGTCTTCATGGAAAGCTTCAATGTGGATCCGTTGAAGGGCAGCAAATCCCGGGGTGGCCCAGGTCTTTACTACTTTTCCCTGGTCCGGCTGTTTGAATCCCTGGTGGGATTGTTTCACCACATACATTTCAGTGACGACAACCCCGAATTTGACGCACTCAAAGAGCGCTTTTACACCGCTTCATGGGGCATCGGCGAGGTCTTTGATATTTTCATCGAAATGAAATCGACCGGTTATATCAAACCCGATTTTTCCCCCATCCTTGCCGATCTGGAAGAAATTCAGACGGTTCTTGTGGAGATGAAAGGATACCGGCAAGGAGACGATGGACAAAACAGATTCCTGGAGGCCTGGGCGGCCCTGTACGAACTGAAAAATGTGGTCATCGAACTTGAAAATATGATGAAAACGGCAGACCGGCGTTTCAGACTGGAGGCAAAATCCCATGCAGCATAACCACTGGGCCCGATTATCCAAAGAGCTCACCTTTTCCTCCCAGATCTTCCGCCATGCCCTGAGGGCCGCCATTGCCATCACCCTGGCCGTTGCCGTGGTCAAGCAGACATCCCTTTACCACGCCCTGTGGGTGCCGATCACCGTACTGGTGATTATGCGGCCCTCTTTGGGCGGCACCCTGCACATCAGTTGGGAGCGGCTGGCCGGCACGGCGGCAGGTGCGGTTGCGGGTATCCTCCTGGCCGTTCTTGGGCTGCCCATGGTTGCTGTCGGCATGATTGCCTTTGCAATGCTGTTTTTTATTTTCTATTGTAAAGGGCGAAACTATCTCGCGTTTATTGCATTCCTGACCGCTGATCTAGTGCTTGTTCTGGCAAGCGCCTTTCCCCATCCCTGGCAAAGCGGGGCCGAACGTATGCTGGACACGGTTCTGGGCATCGGCATCGGCATCGGGGTCTCTTTTGTGGTATGGCCCAACTTTGCCAGAAAGAACCTGCGCCAGGCCATAGGCGATCTGATCGCGGCCCAGCATCGTCATTTCAGGCAGCTTCGCAAGGCCTATCTCAGCGACACCCCGGATTCGGTCCATCTTCTGTCCGGACGGCTGCAGGCCCGGGAAAGTCTGGATAACTGTACCCAGAAATGCACGGACGCAGCCATAGAGCCCGGACTGATTTCGGGCCAGCGCCAGGAATTGCTCAACCTGGTGGATGTTTTTGCCAAACTGCATAAAACACTGATTGCGCTCTCCTCCATTGTCGCCAATTCCACAGGGGTATTCAAAGGAGAGATCCAGCCTGATTTTGAACGGCTCATGGATACGATTCAGAATCAATTTTCACAGTTGGAAACCTATGCCCGCACCGGGGAGGCATCCCTCTCCCCCCAGGCCTTCAACGACTGCTTCAGCCGGTTCATGGTCCGGCTGGGCACCATGCGTATGAACGGGGAATTTGACCGATTTCCCCTGGACGCCCGGAACAATTCATCCTCTTTTATCCTCCAGATCCGTCAAATCGGCGACGGGCTTGACCAGATTTATGCCGGACTGAAAAATCTTAGAACCCCCCAATGACACGGTGTTAAATTGCGTTTTTTTAAGGCATCAGGGCGAACGCACTTAAATTGTATTACCCCTGGGTACTTTCATGACGTGAAAATATTCCATTTATCAAGGCAATTCTCTGTGTGGTTTGGCGCAAGCCACACCTCTGTGTCCTCTGTGGTTTAAGAACAAGAAATCCCGAAGGAATTTAATGTTTTTCTCAAATCTCCTGGTTTGTAAGATTAGCGAGCTACGCTCGCTTTTTCTACCACAGAGGACACCGAGAGCACAGCGTTCCAGTGCTGCGCACTGAAGCAGGTTAAGTAGGTTCTGAGACCCGCACACATTTCTTTCTGAATTCGACTACGTATTGGGTTTCGCTCCTCAATTCAACCTACGGATTGCAATCAAAATTTTAATGCGTTTGCCCTGGTTAAGGCAGGATCGTAATTGACTCCTGGGCAGCTATATCGTAAAATTTGTCTTGCTATACGTTAAAAAATCAGCATATTATTAAATAATTTCATGAATACAAATTTAACATCTCTACGGGGTTATGACGCATTATGAATAGAATTCTCATTGTTGATGATGAAGAAATCGGCAGAACCTTAATGGAGGACATGTTCAAAAAATACGGGGCTTTTGTCTCGGTCTCTTCGGGTGCAGATGCGCTCACGGTCTATCAAAAAGGTATTGAAAAGGGAACGCCCTTTAACCTGATTCTGCTGGATATCTCCCTACAGGATATCAGCGGGGTGGATGTCTTAAAAAAAATAAAACAGATTGACGGCGGACTCAAAGAGCACAAATCCGTGGTCATCATGGTGACCTCCCACAGTGAAAAAGAGACTGTTATCGGCTGCATCAAATCAGGATGCAGAGCCTATTTCATAAAACCGCTGAAGCAGGACGCCGTGGACGCGAAAATGGCAGAACTTGGAATTTCGCCCGCTAAATAAATACCCAAATCTCGTTTCTAAAAGAAGATACCGTGAAACCATCAGGCGATCATCATAGGGCAATGCTGTACCTGGATAAATTCACCGCCCTGAAAACGGTGCCGCCTGTTGCCGCCCGCCTGATGAAGATGATTGACGAAAATACCTCATCCCTTGAGGAGTTTGACGCGGTCATTCGGGTTGATCCGACCCTGGTGTTACGAATTTTAAAGCTGATCAACTCTTCCTACTTTTCCCTGAGAACAAAAATCAAAAACATCTCAGAAGCGGTTGCCTACATCGGCATGGACAACCTGAGAAACATGATTGTCCTTGATGCTGTGAAAAATCTTTTTTTAAAGGATTCAACCAACACGGAATTTTCCAGAAAAAAGCTGTGGGTCCATTGTGCGGTCACAAGCATTTGCTGCCAGATGGTTGCCGAACGTATTTTCGTCCAAAAAGGGGAAGATGATTTCCTGTGCGGCATTCTCCATGATGTGGGCCTGATCGTTGAGGACCAGGTGGCACCTAAAAAATTCAAGGAGCTCTGCCGTACATTTGAATCGTCGGGTCAGACCTTAATTGATCACGAACAAACGATCATGGGAACCGATCATACCGTCATCGGTTCTCTGATGACCGAGCAATGGAGATTAGCGCCGGAAGTGTGCCGGGCAATTCAATGTCATCACGATGCCATGGCGGCGGTGGAACCGGACAGCCATGCCGGTATCCTGCAAATCGCGGAATATCTCGCCTCCATGCTGGGATATACAACATACCCGGAAACACAAAAAAAAATAAATTCCCCGGGACTGCTTTCCCATATCAGAGAAAATGTGATGGGTTATCGTGCCATATTGGATGATCTACCCCAGGAAATCCTGAGGGTCAGGGAGATCTATTCTCTTGGGGAGGGTGATGACGATGGACTTTCTTGACGAAATCCTCCAGGCATCAGACGACCAGATTAACGCAGACTTTCTCGGGCTGCTGGAGAAACACCTCCCCGCGTACAAGTTTATGATTTTACTGAACGCCGGCGGCATTGTGGGGAGCTTACCGGACGCCCCCCTGGACACCAGCCTTGAAAAACAACTTCGGCAAACCACTGACACCGGGCGGACGTTAAATGGACCCACGGGGCCTTTGCTGTCCGTGTCCCTGGAAGATATGAATTCGGTTCTTGTTTGTGAACTGCCTTCCCAGGCCGATCCAGCCACGGCCTTTACCATGCTCCGGGACCTGGTCAATTTGTCCACAATACTTCACAAAAAAGAGCGCCTCCTTTCAGAAGAAAAAGCACTGCTTGCCGCACATAAAGAGCAGCGTGACCGAAAAATCAAAGTATTATGGAAAAAGTACCAGGATATTCTGGCCCGAAACCAGACCCAGAGCGCCGAGTACTCCAAACTGCTTCGGTCTGAAATCCAAAACCGGACCTCGGAACTGGAACAGTCCAACAAGGAACTGGCCCGGGCCAAGGAACGGGCAGAGGCAGCAAATATTGCCAAAGATCAATTTCTGGCCAATATGAGCCATGAAATCCGAACGCCCATGAACGGGGTGATCGGCATGGTTGAAATTCTTCTCGGCACGACACTGACCCAGGAGCAGCGCCACTTTGCCATGCTCATGAAAAACTCTTCCAACGCACTTCTCAGCGTCATTAACGATATCCTGGATTATTCAAAAATTGAAGCCGGAAAACTGGATATTGAACAGATTGATTTTAACCTGCGACAGGTGATGGAAGAGCTGTCGGATATCGTCGCCATCTCCGCATTTAAACAAGATCTCTTTTTTGACACAATTTTTGAAGCGGATGTGCCGGTGATGTTAAAGGGTGATCCGGTTCGCTTAAGCCAAATCCTCATGAATTTCTGCGGAAATGCCGTTAAATTTACCCGGCAGGGGGGCATTGTGCTCCAGATCAGTTTAGCATCAGAGTCCTTGTCCAAAGTGCAGTTGAAATTTTCTGTAACCGACACAGGGATCGGTATTCCCAAGAACAGAATCAGTGGATTGTTCCAGTCCTTTTCCCAGATGGATTCATCCATGACCCGCCAATACGGCGGCACCGGACTGGGGTTGTCGATTTCCAAGCAGTTGACCGAACTGATGGGCGGACAGATCGGCGTGTCATCACAGGAGAATAAAGGGTCCACCTTTTGGTCGAAATTAGAATTTCAAAAACAGAGTAAACCGGCCCCCCTGCCCGATGTGGTTCTCGAACCGGATACGGTGGTATTAATCGCCGATGCCAACCCGGCCGCCCGACAGGTGCTGGTCGAATATATCAAACCGTTGGGATGCGCATTCCAGGAAGCCTTCGATATCATTGATGCCTGCAGCAAAATCCTTTCGGCCCAACAGTCCGGCACCCCGTTCAGCAGCGTCTTTTTTGACCGGGATCTTCCCGGCATGCCGTCAACGGATCTGGTTGATGCCGCCGCCGAAACCTGCGACATTTCAGATACAACGTTTGTGCGCCTCTCTTTTCTTGGGCGACAGCCCCCAACACCAAACGAGGCTGCCCATGCCCGCGTGATAAACCTGAACAAACCGGTAAAATATGCCGATTTTATCGCCTGCATGTCGTCATCATCCGACGCCTTGACCGATATCGAAGACCCGACAATACAGCCGGCGTCTGAGACTTTCCGGCTGACCCGTCCGTGCCGGGTGCTTCTGGCAGAAGATGATGAAATGAACCGCATTGTCGCGGAAAACATATTGAAACGGATGAACCTGACCGATATCCAGGTTGCTGAAAACGGTCAGGAAGCCGTGGATCTATTCAAGGCGGGCCAATTTGATCTGATTCTTATGGATGGCCAGATGCCGGTGATGAGCGGTCTGGATGCCACCGTAAACATCCGGGCATATGAAAAGGCGCACAACCTTAAGCCCATACCCATCGTTGCACTGACCGCCCACGCAATGAAGGACGACCGGGCGCAATTTTTGGCCAAAGGCATGAATGATTACCTCACAAAACCCCTGACCGTGAGTGCTTTGGCAGATGTCATTAAGCGCACGCTGCCCGAAGGGTACTACCAAAGCGGTGCCGATCAAAGGGCGACCCCAACACCGGTTCAGGAAGATGAAGCGGTTGTGGATATGACCGAACTCAGGGAGATTATGAATGAAAATAAATCCTTGCTGGATAAATGTACCCAGACATTTAAAAAAAATCACGGCCCTGTTTTAACCCAGATTATGGACAGTATTGCCGACGACGACGGCCCACAGCTACGGGAAAGCGCACACCAGCTCAAGGGCATGCTTAAATATCTTGCCGCCAAATCTGCGGCACAAACCGCCTACCAGCTGGAACAAATGGGCGGGTCGTCAAACATAAAAGACGCATCCCCGTTGATCGGGCAGTTACAAGCGGCCTGCAAAAATATCCTAGACCGTCTTGAAAATATCTCCGAGCAGGACGGCTTCATCTAAAATATAAAGAGGTGATTCCATGCAACTTCTCGATGCATCTTTGGCTTTTGTTTTAACCCTGGCGGTCTTGACCACCGTCGTAACCATCATCATGGAAGCGTGTTTGCGAATTGCGAAAATGCGTAAAAAAATTGTTGAAGATGTACTTTCAGATACCTGCCGGGGGGCATCCGTCATTCCTAATATGTCAAATACGACGGGCCCCCAAAATGGCGAAGTAAAAGTCTTTCGTCGAAAAGGCAAGGTGCCCGGCCGGACACAATCACCGAGTAGGCGAAAGACTTTTTTTAACGCCATCAACGTTTGGATCGGATTTCATACTCCCTTAAAAGTCCTATGATCACAGGGCTTAAGCCCAGCAGGGCAATCAGGTTGGGGATGGCCATAAGTCCGTTGAATGCGTCGGACAGGTTCCACACAAAATCCATGGAGACCGTGGCGCCCAGAAATGCCAGAATCGCCCATACCCATTTGTAGACTTCCACCGCTTTTACGCCTGCAATGTACTCCAGGCATTTGGAGCCATAATAGAACCAGCCAAGGATGGTTGAGAAGGCAAAAAAGATCAGGCCGAAGGTAACGATGAACTGCCCGAAACCCGGCAGACATGCCGCAAAAGCCCTGGATGTAAGCGCCGCACCGGAAAGTTTATCGGTGATCACCATCAAACCGTCAGCGTTAATGCTGACCAGGCCGGACACAAGAATTACAAGGGCGGTCATGGTGCAGATGACCAGGGTGTCAATAAAAGAGCCGAGGGATGCGATAATACCCTGGGTAACGGGGTCCTTGATCTTGGACGCTGCATGGGCAATGGGGGCCGAACCCAGGCCTGCCTCATTGGAGAAAACACCCCGGGCCACACCGTACCGGACCACGGAGCCTAAAAGACCGCCGCCCACGGCTGTCCCTGAAAAGGCATTATCAAAGATCAGCTGCAGTGCCTGGGGAACCATGGATCCGTTGACAAACAGAACAATCAAGCAGCCGACGGTATAGGTGACGGCCATGAGCGGAACAATTTTGGAGGTGACCCTGGCAATACTTTTAATTCCGCCGATCACCACCATGCCCACAGCAAGGGCAAGAACCAAACCCGTGACCCAGTCAGGGACATTGAGGCTGGATTTCAGGGCAGAGGCCACGGAGTTGGACTGAACCATACTGCCGATGCCAAAGGAGGCCACAAATCCGAACAGAGCGAACAGCCAGCCAAGCCATGCCCAGTTCCCGCCGAATTTTTCATGCATACCGTGTTTGATATAGTACATGGGGCCGCCGGACTGCTCTCCGTTTTCGTTTGTGATCCGGTATTTGACCGCCAGTACGGCTTCGGCAAACTTCACAGCCCCGCCGAATGCCCCGGTTACCCACATCCAGAAAACGGCTCCCGGGCCGCCAGAGGCAATGGCCGTTGCCACACCCGCAATATTCCCGGTGCCGATGGTGGCGGACAACGAGGTCATCAGCGCCTGGAACGGGGTGATGTCGCCTTCGCCGTGGTGGCTGGAGGAAAACAATAGTTTAAAAGCAAAAAAAAGCTTTCTGAACTGAACAACCCGGGTGCCCAGGGTTAAGATCACCCCTGTGCCCACCAGGAAAACAATCATGATCGGTCCCCAGGCAAAACCGCCGATGGTGCCGACCAATGAATTTAAAACCTGCATAACTGCTCCTAACATAACTGGTATTTTCTGGTCCCGGATCGAAAACGGTATTTTAAACAACAGCCGCAGGTTAATCCCGGTCCGCATTAACTTTATGAAAGCACCACACTTTTTGGTACTTCCACTCAAAAGACAACGGGCTGGATTTAGCCAAAATATGACCATAAATGTCAAGATAAATTTTTAGAATTATGCATACTTCTTCTTTTAAAATCAGCTGACTCTATATTTTTAGATAAAATTTTGCAGAATTTATAATTTTAGCAAGATTGAAGGTGGGAGAGGTTTATGTGATAAGCGGACACAGCAAACGATTAAAAATCGTGTTAACAACTGAAAATACAGAAAACCACGGAAATCTATCTTCAGTGTCGTCCGTGATTTCCGTGGTTAAATCTTAAGGGCTCTATGTTTATAATCCCAGCTTATTTTTTAAAAACGGGGCATAGGCCTTGTCGGTTTTCATGATGTGGTTTTTCAGCCAGTCCGTAAGAAATTTCATCAAATCCATGGAAATTGCCGCCCGGCCCTGCTCAAACTCTTTGGTAAATTCCAGAACCTTGGCCACAAGATCCTCGTGTGTTTTTTTGTGATTGACCCTATCCGGATATCCGTGGGCGTCAAACAGCTCTTCTTCATACCCGAAGTGGTACACTGTATATTCGGCTAACCGGGTTAATATGGCTCCCGCTTCCCGGCGGCCTGTTCTCATTTTCATGGCCCGGTGAAGTTCATTCACCATGGAGACCAGTTCCTTATGCTGTTTGTCCACTTCAGGTATGCCAAGGGCCAGACGTCTTCCCCAGGGCATGAGATCATCAATATCCTCGGATTTTATATCGGGTCCGTTATCCACACCGGCCTCTTCGAGCGATACCTTAAAAACACCGATCATATTTCTCAATTTGCCCGACAGGGAGGAAAGTTCCTGGGCGCTCTCCTTTAACCGGACGCTTCGCTGGGTCATCTCCCGGGAGACTTCGTTAACTTCCGTAATATCATGGGAGATCTGTGTTGCTGCCGTGGACGTTTCAACAACGCTTTCATTGACCTCCCTGATACCCGATGACACAAGCTCGGTGTTTTCAGCAACCACAGATGAATACTCGGATTGCTCTTCTATGGATTCAGCAATTTCAGACACGATCCCTGTCACCTCCGAAATAACCTGGGTGATCTGTTCAACCTCCTGAACCGTTGCAGTTGATGACTCTTGAATCTCCTCAATTCTTTGTTTTATATCCTTGGTTGCATCGGCCGTCTGGGCGGCCAACCCCTTAATCTCTCCTGCCACGACCGCAAAGCCTTTTCCCGCTTCGCCGGCCCTGGCCGCCTCAATGGTGGCATTTAAGGCCAGCAGATTGGTCTGTTCGGCAATGTCAGTGATCGCTTCGGTAACCTTTGTGATATCCTCGGCCGAAGCGCCTAACCGAACGACCTTCTCGGTTGCCGTGTTCACGGTTTCACCCGCAGTCTGGGTGATTTGTCTGGCTCTGTTGCAGTTTTCAGCCACTTTATCCAAATTTTCTTTTATCTGTCCTGTGGAGTCCGTCACCGATCCCAGATAATCAACAGCCTGTTCAGTGGCGGCGGCAACGGCTTCCATGCTTTGGCTCATCTCTCCTGCGGCAGCGGCCACGGTTTCGGACTTGCCGGTAAAGCCTTCCGAGTCTTCCAGCATCAGTTCTGAGACGTAAAGCAGCTCTTCGGAAGAGGCGGATACCGTCTCCGAATCAATGCCGATCTGCACGATAATTTTATTCAATCTGCTGATAAGGTTGTTGACCCACGTTGCCATCTGCCCGATTTCATCATGGCTTTGGATATCAATGCGCTGGGTTAAATCACCATCTCCCTCACAGATATTCTTAAGCGCCGCCACGGTGGCATTGACCGGCCGGACAATGATTGAGGCCGTTATCCAGACAAAGGCTACGGCAAAAAGAATAATAAAAACGGATATGAGAAGATTAAACCGGGCCAGGGCATTGATGGGGGCGAACATTTCCTGATTATCTGACTGGACAACGGCAATTGCATTGATTTTACCTGAATGGGTAAAGGCGCTATAAACCGCCCTTTGATCCACAACTGCCGGAAAGCTGCCGTTATTTTGGCTCAGAATCTGTTTCCCGTGTTCCGTATCGGCCAGGTTCAACTGGTTGATTTTGCTTTTATCCGAATGTGCAACCACCATCCCGTCATTGCGTATTAGATATGCATGGCCCCTTTCTCCGATTTTAACGGGGTCGGTAAATTTGGTTGAAAACGCCTGCAGATCCACCACGGCAAATAAAATTCCATGGATTGTACCCCCGCTTTTTATGGGCGTTGAAATAACAAAAATCGGATTTCCCGAGGCCTTGCTCTGCAATACATCTGAAACTTTGGTTTGACCTGCCATGGCGCCTTTAAAATAATCCCGTTGCCCAACGTTTATTTTTCCTATGATTGACGTGGGAGCCCCTGCAATAATTTCACCAGTTGGATCCGCAATGCTGATACCTTCGTAAAAGCCATATCTTTGGCGCAGTTGATCGAACATCCGGTTTATGTTCTCCTGGGCCGCCTTGCCTTGTTCTTGGTTTTTAAATATATCCCGGCAACCTGCCATATCCTGCCATGTTTCGATATCTCTGGTCCGGTCCTGCACCCATGTATCCATGGTTAAAATCATTGATTGGCTGGTTTTGACAAGCTGGTTGATCATATTGTCTTTAAGTGCGCTTTTGGACTTGGAGTTGGAGATAAACGCCATACCGCCCAAACCGGCAATGAGCAGAAAAAACACAGGCAAAATAATTTTATACTTAAAGTTAAGTTTCATACCCCCCCTTTTTTTTTCAAAAACCTAGGACAATTTGAATTTCTTCATTAATTCATTAAGCTTTGCCGCCAGGCCTGACAACTCCTCAGCTGTGAATTTAACATTAACGCTGCGGTTTGAAATTTCACTTGAGGCAAGGCTGACACGGGATATCTTCGTGGCCACGTCATCTACAGCCATGGCACATTGTCCGACATTTTCAGTCACCTCGGAGATACCCAAGGAGGCCTGGGACACATTCTGAGCGATTTCCGCCGTGGCATGGGACTGCTCTTCCACGGCTTCCACGATGGCGGCAACACTCTCATTAACTGCATTAATGATACCGATAATCTGTTCAATCCCTTCCGTGGTCTCCCGGGTGGAGCCCTGCATCCGCTCAATCTTCGTCCGAATTTCAGTGGTTGCCTCGGCCGTTTGATTGGCCAGCATTTTAATTTCATTGGCCACCACGGCAAATCCCTTACCCGCTTCCCCGGCCCGGGCCGCTTCAATGGTGGCATTTAAGGCTAAAAGATTGGTCTGTGCGGAGATATCGGTGATGGTTTCGGTTACTTTCCCGATCTCCAGGGCAGCCGAACCCAGCTGGGCCACTTTTTCCGACGCCTGTCCTGCCTGGGATACGGCACTCTCGGTCACTTGCCTGGACTTTTCCGTATTGGATACAATTTCACTGATGGTTGCGGTCATCTCTTCAGCTGCGGCTGAAACGGAATTCACATTACCGGCGGTTTCCTCAATGGAGGCCCTGACACTGGCCATACCAGCACTCATCTGCTCAGCAGCAGTGGCCACGGATGTAGCAAGTTCGGAGGCTTCGGACGAATCGGCAGACATGGCCTGGGAAGCCTCGCTCAACTGCTCCGAAGAACCGGATAAGGTCTCCACCCCCTGGCTGATATTCTCCATCATCTCCCTCAGATTTTTAACCATACGGTTCATGGCCCTGGACAATTTCCCCGTCTCATCTTCGCAGTCAGTATCTATGTCCTGGGTCAAGTCCCCTTCTGCCATGAGATCGGCAAACGTCACGCCTTGTTTTAAACGGCCGGTGATGGAGCGGGCCACCAGGAAAAAGATCAGTCCTGCCAGAAACGTACCCGCAACGATGAGTACAATGGCTTTAAACACTTGAGACCGCAATTGTGCATCTGCTTCATCCAGGGGCTGGATGACTTCAAAGGCACCATGAAATTCCCCGGCTTTCAAGTTTTCAAAGGGGCCGCCGGTGGGATCTTTTCCATCGTCCCGCCCCCAAAGGGTTTTGGATTGCGCAGGATCACCGTGGCAAACCAGACAGGACTCGGACAGATGAATAGGCAGAAAATACCGCACGGCATTGATCTGTGTATCCACCACATGATATTCATCCAGCTGTTCCTTTTCCATCTTTTCAAGGGCCGGCCCTTCAATTTTATAGGATTGGCCATAATCGGGCTCATTGTTGGGGTTTCGGGGATCAAACTTCGGGACCCGGAAGGAATAACCGCCCCGTTCTGCCTTGCGCATGGCCGAATTCCAGGCAGACACCACGGGCACCGTTGCCAGAAGTTTATCGATCTGGCCTGAATCGGCGTAGGATTTAATCGTTTCCATGGGAAAAAGGCCCATTGCCCATTTTTCTTCCACTTCCTGGCGCACGGATTCAGTGACCAGGCAAATGGACCTGGCTTTTTCCACATAGGATTCAACGGTCGACACTTTTTCAGAACGGACATAAAAAAAGAGCAGAACACAGACCAGAAGAATTATTGTACCAATACCCACACCCATAATTTTGATAAAAATAGGCAGATCCAATATTTTTTTCATTGTTCCCCCGGATGTAAAGATGTAACGGTGAATGACGCGTTCTATCTTCCCCGAATGGCGAAGACATGAATTTTTTTAATTATTTAAAATTACCAGATTTATGCGGTCAGCTCAATACGAAATTTACGAAACGAAAATGGTTGAATTTTCCCCGGGATGAATTTTTTACTGTTCTGAAAATCGTGCCAAGCTCTAAAGGTTAGGTGGATGAAAATGAAAAAGGCCGATCCACCCAATGGGTGAAGCGGCCTTTTTTTCAGACTATATCAAAAAATATAGATTATTCGTCTGCCTGGTTGATAACAACCAGCAGATCCTTGGCGTCCACCTGTGTGCCCACGGATGTGGCGATTCGCTGCACAACACCCGGGATGTCGGACACCACATTGGTCTGCATTTTCATGGCTTCAATGGTGACCAGCACATCGCCGCGCTCGATTTCATCGCCTTCGGACACGCACACCGCAGAGATCAGACCCGGCATGGGAGAACCCACTTCACCGAGGTTTGCGGGATTGGCTTTTTCCCGGGGTGCTCTTTCGGGTACTTTGGAGCGATCCGGCACTTTAACAATCCGGGCCTGGCCGTTAAGTTCAAAATAGACCTCTCTATTTCCTTCTTCGTCCGCTTTACCCTTGGCTATGAAACGGATAATCAGGGTTTTACCGGAGGCGATATCAACGTAGAGTTCCTCTTCTCGTCTCATGCCGTAAAAAAAGTTAAGGGTCGGCAGTACACTGACATTTCCGAAGCTTTTGCGATGTTTCATGTAATCCACAAATACATCCGGATACATTAAATAGGATGCAAGTTCGCAGTCGGAAATTTTCTTTTCCACCAGTTTTTCGGCCTGGGCACGTTCCTGATCCAGGTCGGCTGCTTCAAGCAGCTGGCCGGGACGGACCGTAATGGGTTCTTCGCCTTTCAATATCTTTTTCTGCAGATCTTTGGGGAATCCTCCGGGAGGCTGGCCCATCATGCCTTTAAAAAAGGTGACCACGGATTCGGGGAAGGATACTTCTTTGTTCGGGTCCAGCACATCTTCTTTGGAGATGCCGCTGGTAATCATGGACAAGGCCATGTCCCCAACCACCTTGGAACTTGGCGTCACCTTTACGATATCACCGAACATTTCGTTGACGTCCTTATATACCTTTGCCACTTCGGGCCATCTCTCTTCGATACCCAAGGCTCTGGCCTGCTGGCGCAGATTGGTATACTGGCCGCCGGGCATTTCATGCAGATAGACCTCGGAGGTTCCGCTGTGGAATTCACTTTCAAACCCAATGTACATCTGCCGTACTTTTTCCCAGTAGTTGGAAACCAGGGCCAGGGATTCAGGATCAAGGCCGGTATCTCTGGGGGTATTTCTAAGGGCGGCGGCAATGGAACCTAAATTGGGATGTGAGGTCAACCCGCTCATGGAGTCGATGGCGCAGTCAATGGCATCAACGCCTGCGTCCGCTGCCGCAAGCAGTGTTGCGCCGGCAATGCCGCTGGTGTCATGGCTGTGAAGATGAATGGGCAGACCAATTTCATCTTTTAAGGCAGTGACCAGCACTTTTGCCGCAGCCGGTTTCAACAAGCCTGCCATATCCTTGATCGCCAGGATATGGGCACCGGCTTTTTCCAGCTCTTTGGCCATATCAACATAATATTTCAGGCTGTATTTGGTTCTCTTGGGATCGAGAATGTCACCGGTGTAGCAGATGGAGGCTTCACAAATTTTATTGTTTTCCAGCACCGCATCCATGGCCAATCTCATGTTTTCAACCCAGTTCAAAGAATCAAAAACACGGAAAAGGTCCATGCCGTTTTCGGCCGCCTGCTTAACAAAATAGGTGATCACGTTATCCGGATAATTGGTATAGCCAACCCCATTGGAGGCGCGGAGCAGCATCTGGGTCAACAGGTTGGGCATGGCCTCCCGCAATTTCTGGAGCCGTTCCCAGGGGCACTCTTTGGAGAACCGCATGGCCACATCAAAGGTGGCACCGCCCCAGCACTCCACTGAAAACAGATCGGGCAGCAGCGCGGCATAGGTGGGGGCAATATTCACAAGATCAAAGGTTCTCACCCGGGTGGCAAGCAGGGATTGATGGGCATCACGCATGGTTTTATCGGTGATCAGCAGCTTGTCCTGCTTTTTCATCCAGTCCGCAACAGCCTTGGGACCTTCGGTGTCCAGCATTTGTTTGAGACCCGGCTGGGCCTGCTGGGCCGTATATTTGGGTACGGTGGGCTGGTGCACATGGGCAGCCGGAACAGCTCTGTTTTGAACGTCTTCATTGCCGTTGATGATAACATCACCCAAAAATGAAATCAGTCGGGTTGCCCGGTCGCGTCTTTTATTAAATGTGAAGAGCGCTTTTGTTTCATCGATAAACTTGGTGGTATATTCGGCTTTTACAAAGGTTGGATGGCGGATCAGGCCTTCTAAAAACTGCAGGTTGGTGGCAACACCCAGAATTCTGAATTCGGTTAAGGCGCGGTGCATTTTCAACCGGGCTTCCTCTTCATCTCCGCCCCAGGCCGTTACTTTCGTCAGCAGGGAATCAAAATGGCGGGTAACGATGGCACCGGAATACGCGGTGCCGGCATCCAGACGAATGCCGAATCCGGCGGCTGCCCGATAGGCTGTAATTCTTCCGTAGTCGGGAATAAAATTGTTTTCCGGATCTTCGGTGGTGATACGGCACTGGATGGCATGGCCTTTGAGCATGACATCTTCCTGATTCGGAATCAGGCTTCCGGGCTGTCCAATGAGCATGCCCTGGGCAATTTTCAGCTGGGCCTTGACAATGTCAACCCCGGTGACCTGCTCTGTTACCGTATGTTCCACCTGGATTCTTGGGTTCACTTCCATAAAATAGAACTGTTCAGTGTCGATATCCATTAAGAATTCAACGGTACCGGCACTTTCATAGCCCACGGTTTTGGCAATGGACAAGCCTGCGTTGCAAAGCTCTTCGCGCTTTTCATCGGTAAGAAAGGTGGCAGGCGCTCTTTCAACAACCTTTTGATTTCTTCTTTGCACGGAACAGTCACGCTCAAACAGATGAATGATATTGCCCTGGGAATCCCCAAGTACCTGTACTTCAAGGTGTCTGGCTTTTCTGACAAGTTTCTCAAAATAAACTTCATCACTGCCGAAGGCTGCGCTGGATTCCTTGCGGGCCGCATCAACCTGGGTCAGCACCTCTTCGGTGCTTTCCACGGCACGCATGCCTCTGCCGCCGCCGCCCCAACTGGCTTTGAGCATCAGCGGATAGCCTATCTCTTCTGCGATCTCAATGATTTTATCATCATCATAGGGCAATGGGCCGCTGGCCGGAACAACAGGGGCGCCGGCATCTATGGCCACCTTACGGGCAGAGACCTTGTTGCCGAGCTGGCGCATAACTTCCGGGGAGGGCCCGACAAATTTAATGCCGGCTTCGGCACATGCATCCGCAAATTCAGGCTTTTCTGCAAGGAATCCGTATCCGGGGTGAATGGCATCGACATTTTTTTCCTTGGCAAGCTGGACAATCCCTTCATAATCCAGATAGGCTTCAATGGGGCCTTTTCCTTCCCCGATCAAATAACTTTCCCCGGTCTTAAACCGATGGAGAGCAAATCTGTCCTCCTGGGAGTAGATGCCAATCGTATCTATCCCAAGCTCATGTGCAGCACGTGTTACACGAATGGCTATCTCACTGCGGTTTGCAATCAAGAGACGCTTGATTTTTTTTCCCATAACATCCATTTTACATTTCCTTGTTTTAGATGATAACGCGCTTCAATCTGTTTGCAGCATCGGCAACAGATTCCTCAATTCCCAAAATCGGTAAAAGTTCCTTCCACTGCCTTACTACGTCCGTTATGGCGTATTTAAATCAATCAATGGTATGGAGACCGTCCCTAATTTATCCTTTTTTTAAAAATATAAAACTTCACAAAAAAAGATTAAAAAATCTAATAAAATAGGAAACGCTTGTCAATCTATATTTTAGGAAACGCTTATCAATCTATTTTTTTTTGCCTTAACCGTTGGTCTCCTGCCAATGAAGATCTAAAGGAATCATTCATTTACGCCGAATGGCGCGGGGATTCGTAGATTCTGTGATGGACGTTTTTATTCAAATTTCGGGTGTCGGGTGAACGGTTTTTATTGACCCCGCCCTGCTAATTCTATAAATATCAATGATAAAAGATCACAAAACAATTATTTAAACTTATAATTATCCCTTTAAGCTGCATTTACCTTTGGAACATTTATGATTGACCGTATTCATCTGTCCATTTTAAATGAAATTGACCGGAAGGGCACCTTGACAGCGGCTGCCCAGGCCCTCTGCCTGACCCAGCCGGCCCTGACCCACACCATGAAAAAACTTGAATCAAGCATCGGAACGCGGCTGTGGCAAAAAGACGGCCGGGGGCTGCGCCTGACCCGGTCAGGCAGGTATCTGCTGGCGGTTTCCCGTAAAATACTGCCCCAGTTTATTCTGGCCGAAAAGATGCTTGAACAATACGCCCAGGGTAAACGGGGGATGCTGTGCATCGGCATGGAGTGCCATCCATGTTACCGCTGGTTTTCAACAATTGTTTCCCAGTATCTTGACAGGTGGACGGATGTGGAAGTTGATGTGAAACAGGAATTTCAATTTGACGGGATACAGGCGCTGCTGGATTTTGAAATTGACCTGCTCATTACCCCTGATCCGATAAAAACAAAAACCATTTCATTTATGCCGGTCTTTGAGTATGAACATGTACTGGCGGTTCCCCGAACCCATCCCCTGGCCCGGCGGGACCACATCATTGCCGAAGATCTGCTGGATCAGGTGCTGATCACCTACCCCGTTCCCGTGGAGCGCCTGGATATTTTCACCCGGTGTCTGATTCCGGCCCAATGCCGTCCCCAACAGCATAAAATCATTGAAACCACGGATATCATGTTACAGATGGTCGCTTCGGGCCGGGGCATCACAGCCCTGCCCCGCTGGCTTGTGGAAGAGAGTCAAAACAGGTTTAAACTAAAAACTGTTTCCATCGGTCCTGAGGGCATCTGGAAAGAGATCAGTGTGGGCATCCGGGACCAGGACCGAACCACAGATTATATCCAGGGATTTATCGATATTGCCGGATAGACCCAACGGCCGGTTCGCGTCACAACACAACATGAAAGCAATTCAATAATTTATTGGAACTTTCCTATAAAAATCTGGTATAAAATCTGCACAGGGTGTTGGGGAACGGATAATTTTGTCAAAGTCAAAAGGAAAAACTAAATTTGACCCAGGTATATATGACCTATTTTATGGATCATAATTTGCTTATCTGATGCAGAAAATCTGCATTCCCCAAACGCCTGATGAATTTAAATTTACCAGGAGGCATAGGAACACAAGTTGAACATACCCAAAAGGGCCATTCTCCAGAAGGGACAGGGTAGAACCCGGAAACTGGCCAAGCTTAAATATATTTACGAGCGGGAATCCCGCTATTTTGCCCAGGTGGCTGAAAGCGTCAAAAGTCTGGCTTTAAAAGAGATCCAGGACTTAGGCGGGAAGAACGTCCAGCCGGTATTCCGGGGCATCTGGTTTGAAGCGGATAAATCCACATTTTATAACATCGTCTATCGTTCCCGCCTGGCATCACGGGTGCTTGTGCCTTTGGCCGAGTTTGAATGCAAGGACAAAGATGACTTATATAAGGGTGCCAAAACAATCCGCTGGGAAGAGTTTTTAACCCCAAAAAAAACATTTTCCATCGCGTCCAACGTGTCTGAGTCAGAGATCACCCATTCCAATTTTGCAGGATTACGCGTCAAGGACGCCATTGCCGATTATTTCAGGGACAGGACCAACCGCCGGCCCTCGGTAAATACCCAGGATCCCTGGATCATGATCAATGTTCATGTACATAAAAATCGGGCCACCATTTCCATTGACGCAGGTGCCGGGCCTTTGCACAAACGCGGATACCGGGAGGACAGGGTTTCGGCCCCCATGCAGGAAACCGTGGCCGCTGCCATTATTGCCCTGAGCGATTGGCATGGAGAAAAAACCCTGCTTGATCCCATGTGCGGATCAGGGACCCTGTTGTGCGAAGCCCTGATGCATTACAGCCGGATTCCGGCCCAGGTTTTTCGTGAGCAGTTTGGATTTGAACGCCTGCCCGATTTTAATGCCAGGGAATGGGAGGCGGTGAAAAATTCGGCAGACAAAGCAATTCAGCCGTTACCCAAGGGTCTTATCCGGGGAAGCGATATAGACGAAACAGCCGTTGACGCCACACGAACAAATCTGATGGGACTTCACCATGGCGGAGAAATTGACGTGGATCTGTCGGATTTTAAAGATCTTGGGACGGTGGAAAATGCCGTCATCGTCACCAATCCCCCTTACGGCATCCGCATGGGCAAAGACCAGGACATGAAATTATTTTACAAAGACCTTGGACGGTTTTTAAAGGAGAAGTGTAAAAGCTGCTCCGCCTATGTCTATTTCGGTGATCCGGGCTATATCAAGCACGTGCCCCTGGCACCTTCATGGAAGAAAAATCTGGAAATCGGAGGTTTAGATGGTAAGCTCGTAAAATACCAGCTATACTAGTGTTTGAACGACAAGTCACCCATCTGCGGCGTTGCAAAAAAATCTAAAATCCTCACAACCATAAGGTTGCTCCGGTTTTAAATTTTTCTGCGCCTTACAGCTGGGCAACTTATCGTCCAAACACGGACTTCAGTTTAGACACCGTTCTATTACTTTTAAGACGAAACTATAGTTTCATGTAAACCCCTCTTCCGGGAATAGTAATGATGTCAGACGAAACAGGCGCAGATGCACCTGCCCGAAAAATATATCATGAGCTCATGGGTTACAGGGTTGTGGATATCCTTCTGGTATCCAGCCCCTATGATGCGTTTATTATGGAAGAAGAGGGTCGGCTTTCAAACCGGATTATAGATCAATATAAGGGGTTGAATCTCTCCAACCCCCCGAAACTGACCCTTGCATTTTCAGTCAGGGAAGCCTTTGAGCATCTTAAACGCAAACCCTTTGATCTGATCCTTGCCATACCGGGACTGGCCGGAATGGATGTCTACGCATTCGGCAGACAGGTGAAAGATCAATATTCCCAAATTCCATTTTACCTGCTGTTTCACAACACCTGCGATATTAACCACTATGCAGATGCAGACCAACAGGCCGCCGTTGACCGAACCTACATCTGGGGCGGAAAGGCCGACCTTCTGCTGGCCATCATTAAAAATCTTGAAGATGAAAAAAATGTAGCCTTTGACACCCAAAAAGCACAGGTCAGGGTTATTATAATGGTAGAGGATTCTCCCTACCATTACTCCTCTTTATTGCCGGTGCTCTACAAACACATCGTCATCCAGACCCGGTCGGTGATGGATGACTCCATTAATGCAGAGCAACGGATTTTAAAAAGGCGGGGTCGGCCCAAACTCCTTGTGGCCCATGACTACGAACAGGCCATGGCCCTGTTTGAACGTTACAAGCCCTATGTTCTAAGCGTTTTCACGGATATGCGTTACGCGATAAACGGCCGGGAAGATCCCCATGCCGGACGCAAACTATTGGACCGAATCAAATCGGAAATCCCGGACCTGCCCACACTCATCCTGAGTACCGAAGAAAAAAACAGAAGCATTGCCGCCGACATATCCGCCCAGTTTATCAATAAAAATTCCAACAACCTCCATGACCAGATCAAAAGTTTTTTTGTCACCCATTTAGGATTCGGGGCGTTTGTGTTCCGTATGCCGGACAACAGTGAAATCGCCCGGGCGTCGAACTTGAGGGAGATTGAAAAACTGCTGCCCGATATCCCCAATGCATCCGTGCTCCACCACGCCAGACACAACGATTTTTCCCGATGGCTGCTGGCCCGCAGCGAAGTCGATTTTGCCCTAAGTCTCAAGCCCTATACCATTAAAGATTTTTCCGACGCATCGGAAGTGAAGCGTTTTCTCATTGAGTGCATCCGCGACCGGCGCAAAGACTCCCGCCAGGGACTTGTCATTGAATTTGACCCTGAAAAATTTGATCTGGATACCGATTTCATGAAAATCGGCAACGGCTCATTGGGGGGAAAGGCCAGGGGGCTTGCGTTCATGTCCTATCAACTGGGCATCGACCCGGCGTTGAAACAAAAATTTCCGGACATTGACATTACCATCCCCCAGACCTTTGTCATTGCCACGGACGGATTCAACATGTTTGTGGCGGACAATAAACTCTCCCAACTCATAGAACAGGATCAAATACCCGACGACGCCCAGGTGGTAAAACGCTTTCTTCAGGCTCAACTGCCCCATTCCCTGGAAATGAATTTAAGGACGTATATCGAGCATGTGCACTACCCCATTGCCGTCAGATCTTCGTCCCTGTTTGAGGACGCCCATTACCAGCCGTTTGCAGGGCTGTATAAAACCTATATGCTGCCCAACTGCGACCCAAGCACCGAAAAACGCCTTGACCACCTGATCACGGCCGTAAAACTTGTCTATGCCTCAACCTACCTGAAAGCCCCGAGATCCTTTACCCGATCCACCATGCACCGGACCGAGGATGAAGAGATGGCTGTGGTGCTTCAGCAGGTCTCCGGTACCCGGTACAAAAACTATTTTTACCCATCCATCTCAGGGGTGGCCCAGTCCTATAATTTTTATCCCATCGGCCACCTCAACGCCGAAGATGGCATTTCCTACGTTGCGCTGGGACTTGGAAAAATTGTCATGGGCGGCGAAAAAACCCTTCGGCTCTGCCCGAAGTACCCGCAATTTCTACCCCAGTTCTCCATGATTGATGACATTCTGGAAAACGCACAGAAACATTTTTACGTCCTGAAAATGGATGAAATCCCGACCCATGAAAACTTTTCCGGTGTTGATGAAGATCCCTGCCTGACAAAACTGGACCTCATGGATGCCAAGGATCATCCGGTGGTCCGGATGCTTTGTTCTTCTTATAATATGCAGGACAATCGTATCCGGGACCGGTTTTCAGACAAGGAATTTCCGGTGGTCACCTTTGCCAATATTTTGAAATACAACACATTTCCCCTGGCAGACATTCTGGCTGAAGTCACAGCATTAGGGACCCGGTGGATGGGTGCATCCGTTGAAGTAGAATTCTCCCTGGACCTACCCGTTGAAGGTGTCCGGTCAAAACCGCGCTTCTCCCTGCTGCAGATCCGGCCCATGTGCCGATACAAGCAGAACCTTGGGGTAAACATTGAGCAAAAGGATATTAATAACGCATTCTGTCATTCAACCCTTGCGCTTGGAAACGGTGAATACAAAAATATCCGAGATATTGTGTATGTGGATCCAGGCACCTTTGAATCGGATAAAATGTCCCTGGTGGCAGGAGAAATTAACAAAATCAATGCCATGTTCAACGAATCGGAAACAAAATATATCCTCATCGGACCGGGGCGTTGGGGGTCTTCGGATCGATGGCTGGGCATTCCGGTATTATGGAGCGATATTTCCAACGTGGGCGTTATGGTGGAGACCACCATTGAAAGTGTCAAGGCCGATTTCTCCCAGGGATCCCATTTCTTTCAGAATATCACCTCCCTGGGAATCCCTTACATAACCGTACAAAACAAAGGCAATGATTTTATTGATTATGATTTTCTTGCCGGACAGGAACCTGTCAGTACCACCCGGTATTTGAAACACATCCGGTTTGACCGCCCCGTAAGAATCCTTGTGGACGGCACAACCTCCCAGGCCGTCATCATGCAGGGTATTGACGAATCCGGAACAGATATCATGGATGACATTCCCATAATAAACGAATCATAAGGACGGATACATGAAAATTCTCATCGTGGATGACGAAACCATATCCAGAACTATTTTGCTCTCAAAAATGACGGACATGGGTACCTGCGTGGCCGTGGACAACGCCAAAGAAGCCCTGGACGAAATTGACAAGGCAACAGCCGAAGAGCAACCCTTTGATGTCATCACCCTTGATGTTTCCATGCCCGTCATGGGCGGTCAGGAACTGCTTGAACACATCCGTAAACAAGAGCAGAAGAATAAAATCCCCAAAGACGAGCGGGTAAAAATTATCATGATAACGGCCCGGATGGACCTGGGCACAATCAAAGCCTGCATCAAAAGCGGGTGCAACGGATACCTGACAAAACCGGTCAGTCAGGTCCAGTTGATCCAGAGTCTTTCCCAGTTGGGCTTTGAGCCTGTCACCCCTGAAAAAACGGACAAAGAAGAGATGTCCCACAGTGACGGTATCGCCGAGATCATCAAACGATTTTACTCGGGAAAAATTATGCTGCCGGTGTTCCCGAATATCGTCAAAGAAATTGAGGAACTAATGGCCGGAAAAGACCCCTCAGTGGATGATCTGGCAAAAATCGTGGAAAAGGATCTGGTAATCTCAAGCAAGCTGATTACCATTGCCAACTCTCCACTTTACAAAGGCATGGACGATGTGAACAGTCTGAATAGCGCACTGGTGAGGCTTGGCCTTAAAAACACCCTGGGGGTATGCTCGGCCCTTGCAACAAAAAATCTTTTTGATTCAGACGATGAGACGCTCAAAGGGGAAATGAACAAACTCTGGATTCACTCGTTTGCCGTGGCCACGCTGGCAAGACGTCTGGGCCAAGAGATAGGGCTTGAAAACCTGGAAACCATATTCCTGATGGGCCTGGTCCATGATATTGGAAACATGCTTTTAATAAAGGTTTTTGTGGACATGTATCCGGATGTTCCCATCACAGATGAGGAGCTACAGCGTGTCATCCACGAAATCCACACCACCTTTGGCGGGGTTCTGCTGAAAAAAATGCACTTTTCCAAACAGATTGTAAATATTGCCGAATTTCACCACTGGGAGCAGTTTGAAGAGAGTGCGGACAAAGAATTGCTGGTGATCAGCCTTGCCGATACCCTGGCCAAGGATATGGAAGCCCTCCTTTTCCCCCAAAAAGGTGAAAATAAAGTACCTGATTTGGAAGAAGGCGATGTGACCCTGGAAGAAAAGACAGACAATGAAGTTAAAATAGATCAGGATCAAATCATAAAGGATCTGTCCGACTTGCCTGCACTGAAAATTTTAGAGTTGGATCCTGAAAAAATATTTTCGATTATTGAAAAAATTATTCCCAAGATCAAAGAGAGCGCTCGCGCATTCTGATAAAAAAACCCAGCCGCCAAAATAATTTCAGCGGCTGGGCTAAGGACGTCAGTTGATTAACTTAAGTGTATAACCTAGGCGTTATCAACAATCGCATTCAATGTTGCAGAAGGTCTCATTGCAGCAGTGGTCTTGTCGAAATCGATGTGGTAGTAACCACCGATATCAACAGGTTTGCCCTGGGCTGCCAGAAGCTCGTCAGCAATTTTCTGCTCGTTCTCTTTCATGGCAGTCGCAACTTTTGCAAATCTTTCTTTTAAAGCGGCATCATCATCCTGGGCGGCAAGGGCTTCTGCCCAGTACATTGCCAGATAGAAATGGCTGCCTCTGTTGTCAATTTCATTGACTTTACGAGAGGGAGATTTTCTCTCTTCCAGGAACTTGGTGTTGGCTTCGCCAAGGGCTTTGGCATAAACTTTAGCAGTGACGTTGCCTTTATTTCCAATGTATTCCAAAGATTCGGCAAACGCCAGGAATTCACCCAGGGAATCCCATCTTAAATGACCTTCTTCCAGGAACTGCTGGATGTGTTTGGGAGCAGATCCGCCGGCGCCGGTCTCAAACAATCCGCCACCTGCCATCAGAGGAACGATGGAAAGCATTTTAGCACTGGTGCCAAGTTCAAGAATGGGGAACAGGTCAGTCAGGTAATCTCTGAGAACGTTACCGGAAGCAGCAATGGTGTCTTCGGTTTTTCTTACACGAGCGCAAGAGTAGGCGCACGCATCTTCCGGTGTCATAATATCTATTTCCAGACCGGATGTGTCATGATTCGGCAGGTATTTTTGAACTTTTTTAATCAGCTCGGCATCATGGGCTCTGTTTTTGTCCAGCCAGAAAATAACCGGGAAGCCAGTCAGTTTGCCACGGTTAACAGCCAGTTTAACCCAGTCCTGAATCGGAGCGTCTTTTACCTGGCACATTCTGAAAACATCGCCTTCTTCAACAGGACGTTCAAGCAGAACGTTGCCGGCAGTATCAACAACTTTAACGGTTCCGGCTGCAGGAATTTCAAATGTTTTGTCATGAGAGCCGTATTCCTGGGCTTTCTTTGCCATCAGACCAACGTTCTGCACGGTACCCATGGTGGGAGGATTAAACGCGCCGTTTTTCTTGCAATCATCAATGGCGGCCTGGAAAACACCAGCATAGCATCTGTCAGGAATCATAGCTAAGGAATCATAAGCTTTTCCATCCGCGCCCCACATTTTTCCGGAGTTACGAATCATTGCGGGCATGGAAGCGTCGATGATCACGTCACTGGAAACGTGCAGGTTGGTGATGCCTTTGTCGGAATTAACCATGGCCAGGGGTGGTCTTTTTGCGTAGCAAGCCTGGATATCGGCTTCGATTTCAGCTTTTTTGTCGGCAGGAAGAGTTTCGAGTCTGGCGTAAAGATCGCCAAGGCCCATATTGGGGTTAACGCCTATCTCTTTGAAAACGCCTTCATATTTATCGAAAACTTCCTGGAAATAAACATAAACAATGTGACCAAAGAAAATCGGGTCAGAAACCTTCATCATGGTTGCTTTAAGATGAGCGGACAGCAAAACGCCGCGATCTTTAGCTTCCTGAATTGATTTGGCAACATACTCACGCAGTGCTTTTTTGCTCATCACGCATGCATCAATAACTTCATCAGCTTCCAGGGCAAGGGTATCTTTAAGAACAGTTGTTGATCCGTCAGCGCCGGCCAGTTCGATCTTCACGGTGCATGCGCTTTCAACAGTTGTTGCAACTTCACTGCCGTAGTAGTCGCCTTCGGTCATGGACGCAACGTCGGTTTTGGAGTCGGCAGACCATTCACCCATGGTGTGGGGATTTTTCTTGGCAAATTCTTTAACCGCTACAGCAGCTCTACGGTCGGAGTTACCTTCCCTGAGGACAGGGTTAACGGCAGAACCAAGGTTTTTGGAGTATTGCTCTTTGATGGCGGCTTCTTCGTCATTTTTGGGTTCATCAGGATAATCGGGAACGTCGTATCCGGCAGCCTGTAACTCTTTGATGGCGCCTTTCAACTGAGGAACGGATGCACTGATGTTGGGAAGTTTGATAATGTTTCCGTCGGGAGATTTGGCAAGCTCGCCCAAAAATGCCAGATCATCAGAGACTTTCTGATCGTCTTTCAGGCGGTCAGACCAGTTAGCTGCAACTCTGCCGGCCAAAGAGATATCTCTAAGTTCGACTTCAATATCAGAACCCTTAAGATAAGAGTTCACAATGGGAAGCAAAGAATGAGTTGCTAATAAAGGGGCTTCATCGGTTCTTGTCCATCTAATTGTTTCAGTCATGTTTATTCCTCTGTTGAAGTTTAGGTTTAAAACATCTAACACTATTATGTTAAGATAAAGGACGGTTCAAAAAATTTATTTTGAACTTAAGACCTTCCATCTTGCAAACACAAACGGCGGTTTAACCGGCCATGAGCAGTTCACCCATAACATACAAACAATACTTAGGTTTCAACGGTCTGACTCGATTTGCTCTTGTGCACAAAGAACAAACCAAATCTGTAATAGCATTCAACAAGGTGCAAATCAAGACCGTTATATAAATTACTGTAAAATTTTGTATACAACTAAAATTTAACATGTTAAGGGGCAATAATAGTCCTGTCAGGGTTGATTCAAACCCTTTATTCAGTGTATTTTCCAAGTTATCGCTGTGACGGTTCAATATCGATCGTCAATTTAAATTTTTTTTATGATGCCCATCTCCTGCTTGCTTGGACATAATAAATAAGGAAGGAAGGTAAAAAAATGAAAATAGTTGTTCTTGATGGATTCACCCTGAATCCGGGGGATCTGACCTGGGATGAATTTTCAAAAATCGGTGATCTGCAGGTTTACGACAGAACAAGCCCCGAAGAGATTCAGGAGCGGACGGACGGTGCCAATATTGTGTTGACCAACAAAACCGTACTGACGGGTGAAGACATCGCAGCAATGAATAAGGTTGAGTATATCGGGGTTTTGGCAACAGGGGTGAATGTCGTCGACCTTGAATACACCAAAACCCATGGAATTACCGTGACCAACGTTCCCGGATATTCCGGTTCTTCATCGGCCCAAGCCGTTTTCGCCCTGATTCTGGAACTGACAAACCGGGTGGGCCACCACAGTCAGACAGTAACGGATGGAAAATGGTCCGAATCAAAGGATTTCTGCTATTGGGATTATCCGCTGGTGGAATTGGAAGGCATTACATTAGGTATCGTCGGCTATGGCGGCATCGGCAAAGCCGTGGCACGCATCGCATTGGCCTTTGGTATGAATATTCTGATCTACAACCGTTCTGTCCCCCCTGATCTTCCCGAGGGCATCGCCTATTCGGATCTGGAAAATCTGATCAAATCCAGCGATATCATATCCCTGCACTGTCCGTTGACCCCCCAGACCAAAGGAATGATCAACAAAGAGAGCCTGGCACAAATGAAAAAAACATCCTATTTGATCAATACCTCCCGGGGGCCCCTGGTTGTGGAGAACGATCTGGCGGATGCGTTGAATAAAGGTATTATTGCCGGGGCTGCCATGGATGTTCTTGACGTGGAACCCCCGGACAAGAGCTGCCCGCTGCTGACGGCTGACAACTGCTACATCACCCCTCATATTGCCTGGGCAACCCTTGCATCCAGGGAAAGACTGATGTCCATAGCGATTGAAAACATAAAAAGCTACCTGGCAGGAACCCCTAAAAATGTAGTTCCCAGAAAATAAGAGATAAAGGGAGAAATCCAACATGAGTCCAGATGCCAAATTCAATCCCCTGGAGGTCACCCAAACAACAAGACCGAAATTCATCTCCATGATCCTTGGCGGTATCGTGGTGGTGGGCGTTTTATTTTTCATTGTTTCCCGGTTTTTCACAACCATACCCGCAGGTCACGTAGGCGTCGGTACCCTGTTCGGTAAAGTGCAGTCCGATATTTACACCGAAGGCATCCACCTGATTAACCCGATTGTGAAGATTACGCTTTTTGACGCCAGGCAAAAAACCCACAAGGAGGATATGGGGGTGCCGTCAAGCGACCAGCTCATCACCCGGTTTGACCTGTCCATCCAGTACCGCCTGATCAAAGAGCAGGCCCCTGTGATGCTCAAGGAAACCGGCACACCCAAGGAGGTCATTGAGGTGCATATGATGCCCCTGTTGCGAAGCCTGATGCGCGAAATAGGCAAAAGCGTGCCCCGGGCGGAAAATTTTTATGAACAGGCGGTTCAGCAGCGTATCCAGGAAGAACTGCTCGCCGGACTGTCCGTTTTGGCCCAGAAAGGGATTAAAATTGAAAAACTGCTCATCCGTGATGTCACCTTGCCATCCATTATTACCAATGCGGTCATGAGAAAAAAAGAAGCGGCCCAGGCTGCGGAAAAGGCCAAGGAAGAACTTAAAAAGTTCAGGGTGGACCAGGAGCGCAAAGAGGCCCAGGCCGAAGCGGAAAAAAAAGCAGAGTTAATCCAGGCCAACAAGAAAAAAGAGGTGATGCTCATCAATGCCAATGCCCAGCTTGAAGCCGCCAGGATAGAAGCCAAGGCGATTCTTGTGCGGGCCGAAGCCGAAGCGGCCGCCAAACGCAAGCTCATTGATGCAATCTCCCTGGAGGGATATCTGAAATTAGAAAGCATGGCTGTACTCAAAGAGCTTCAAAACGGCAATCACCTGATCATCATGGACCCCAATACAACATCTCCCCTGCCGTTTTTAAATCTTGATAAGATTCAGTATAAATCAATGAGGTGATAAATCTTTTCATCCATATTTTTCGCTGCGACGTTCCGGAAAACATATTCAATATGCCTTCCGGAACGTTGCGCTTCAATTGCGAATTAAAACTTCGTCCAAAATCAGTGCCATATTTTCACACACGCCCCAATTAACCCTTATAAATAGGTATATATCTTTACCCTTCGTTTTTTTAATATTCTGAGCTTCATATCGTCTTGGGTGGCCGATGTTATGTCCAAGACCCTCTTTATTATCAACATACCTGGTTAGAATGTTCAAAATATTAGCCATAAACAACACATAAATATAAAACTATGTTGAAAACCAATTAATGATATGTTTAAAACGTGTTCAAAACAATCCTGAAAGCCTATTAGACAACGATCTTGGAATTGTTCAAAATAAAGATATAATTGTCGAAAAAAGATCAAAAAGATGTTGAAAATAAAGATAGGGTTGACCCAATCTACTGAAAAAAGGCATTGAATTAATGCCGAGTTCAACTATTGAACACAGGTATTCATAAAATGTCAATAATCAAAACTTTTGAGTTAAAAACCAGTAGATATGATGTTTAAAAATATGTTCAAAACGAACGAAAAGTACTATGGTATAGGGTATTCTAAATTGTTCAAAAAGTCTATTTGGCTGTTTAAAAGCGTGTTGAAACCATGTTCAAAACTTAAATTTTTAAACATGGTTTCATATTGACAACGAGCAAGCATATAAGTAAGTTTTACTCACCTAAACATCTAAAAAGAAAAAAGCTGCTGCCTGTATTTCAAACGTCATTTTCAATGGAGTGAACCCATGACCCAACTCAAAAAAATCGCAGCAACCATCAATAATGCCGTTAAACAGGGCATCCAAAGTTTTAACGAAGACCGGGCCAAAGAAATTTTTAAACAACTGGGACTGCCTGTGGTCCGGGAAATACGCATCGAAGACTTGGCTGATCTCCATGGGGCCGCCAAAAACATCGGATACCCTGTCGTACTCAAAGGAATTGCAAAACAGATTCTACATAAAACCGAAGCCGGCATGGTGGACGTGGGCATCACCAATGAAACCGAACTGAAAAAATCGGCCAAAAAAATAAAATCCCATGCGGGTGACGCTTTTGAAGCCTTTTTGATCCAGCCTATGATCCAAGGGAAAAGACAGTTCACTGCGGGTATGTTTAAAGACCCCCAATTTGGGCCGGTGATTATGTTCGGGGTGGGCGGGGTCCTCACCGAAGCATTGAAGGATACAATTTTCCGCCTTGCCCCATTGTCCAAAGCAGATATTGACCACATGCTAACCAGCCTGAGATCCAAGGCGTTATTTGAATCATTCCGGGGGGAGGCCGCAGTTAACCGTCCGGAACTTGAATCCGTGCTCCGGCGTTTGTCTGACCTGGCCATATCCTGCCCGGACATCCGCGAAATTGATATCAATCCGTTAATGATCACTCCCGACGGTTCTCCTGTGGCGGTTGACGGACTGATGATTCTTGAAAAAACTGAAAACGATGACACGCATCCGCATTCAACAATCGATTTCAAACGTTTATACACAACCTTTTATCCCAAAACCATTGCCTTTATCGGTGCTTCTGCAGTTCCGGGCAAATGGGGTCATCTGCTGATAACAAACGCATATGCCGGGAATTTCAAAGGCAAAACTTTTCTGGTTAATCCCAAGGGCGGCACGATTATGGGACGGGATGTTCATAAAACCGTCAATGAAATAGAAAACGATGTGGATCTGGCTTTTGTAACCGTACCTGCAAGCCGGGTCATGGCACTGATACCTGCCCTGGAAAAAAAAAATGTCAAAGGCATGGTATTGATCACCAGCGGCTTCAGGGAAGTCGGGGACCAGGGCAGACAGCTTGAGGATGAGATCATGGCAGCCGCCCAAAAAGCCGGTATCCTGGTCATCGGCCCCAATACCATGGGCATATGCAATCCCCATGCATCCCTTTACGCGTCCGGGGCCAATGCACTTCCGTTTCCCGGCACCACCGCCATGATCTCCCAATCGGGAAATATAGGCACCCAGCTCCTTACCTTTGCCGAGCAACAGGGCATAGGCATCCGGTTATTTGTGGGCTCCGGCAACGAGGCCATGATTTCCACGGAAGATTACATGCAGATCCTTGAAGGTGATGACCTGACCCGCACCGTGCTCCTGTATATCGAAAGCGTGGAAAACGGGCGTCGTTTTTTTGAATCCGCAAGCCGCCTGTCAGCGACCAAACCCGTGGTACTCCTCAAGGGCGGCAGAACCCGGGATGGAGAAAGGGCTGCCGCCGGCCATACCGGGGCCATGGCATCGGATTCAAAGGTGTTTCATGCGGCCTGCACCCAGGCGGGGATCATACAGGTGGAGCAGCCCTTGGAGCTTTTGGATATGTCCACCGTATTCTCATCTTTACCCATGCCCAAAGGCGGCCGTGTGGCCCTCATGACCCTGGGCGGCGGATGGGGTGTGGTGACCACGGACCTTTGTGCGGACTACGGGCTTGAAGTACCCAAACTCTCCAAAGAGACAATGGAACGGTTGAACGCCTGCCTGCCGGACTTCTGGAGCCATGACAACCCCGTGGATATTGTGGGTGAAACAGATCCGAAAATTCCCAAAATCTGCCTGGAAGAGCTTTTAAAATGGGATGGATGCGATGCGGTCATTCACCTGGGCATCCACGGCAGACGGATACTTATTTATGCCATGGCAAAGGGCATGTTGAAAACAGATCCGGATGTGACAAAGGAAAAAACAGATCTGTTTATGGCGGACCTTGTCAAGGCGGAGGCGGATTACACCCGATATACTGTTGAAATGATACAAAAATACAACAAACCCGTGGTGGGTGTCAGTCTCTTAACCGATGAATTGAGCCGTACCCTTTACCCGTATGACGATCTGGACTATAAGGGGGTATTTTTCCCCTCGCCGGAACGGGCCGTAAAGGCGCTGGCCGGGATGGTCCGGTACAGAAAATGGATTGATTCGGCAGGGAAATACAAACCATAGAAAATCAGGAGAGACTTATGAGCACAAAAGTTACCACTTCCAGCCTGATGAAGATGAAGCAGGAGGGAAAAAAAATAACCGCCCTTACCGCCTATGACTATCCTTCTGCCCTCATGGTGGACCGTGCCGGAATTGATCTTATCCTCGTGGGCGATTCCGTGGGCATGGCCGTCCAGGGCTGGGATACCACCCTGCCTGTGACCATGGATGAGATGATTTATCATACTAAACTTGTGACCCGGGCCTGCTCAAGAGCCCTGGTGGTGGGTGACATGCCGTTCATGTCCTACCAGAGCGGCATGGATAAAGCCGTTGAAAACGCCGGACGGTTTTTAAAAGAAGCCGGCGCCACAGCCGTAAAACTTGAAGGCGGCGCTGATGTCTGTCCTGCCATTTCAGCCATGGCAAAGGCAGGCATACCTGTCCAGGCCCATATTGGTCTGACCCCCCAGTCCGTGCACCAGATGGGCGGTTTCAAGGTACAGCGGGACGAAGAGCGGCTGCTTAAGGATGCCAGAGACGTCGAGGCAGCCGGCGCTTTTTCCGTTGTTCTGGAAGGCATTCCAGCAGCCATTGCCGAAAAAATAACAGAATCCCTGACCATTCCCACCATCGGCATTGGTGCAGGTCCCTCCTGTGACGGCCAGATTCTGGTACTCCATGACATGCTCGGTATGCATGACGGATTTATACCTAAATTCGTCAAAAAATTCGTAGATATTTATTCCCTGGCAAACCAGGGGCTTGCTGAATATGCCAAAGAGGTTCAGGACGGCAGTTTTCCGTCCAAGGCGCATTCATATAAATAGTTTATGACGCAGGTATTATATATCTATGAATAGTACCAAACAAAAGTTTTCTGTGATCGGCTGTGGCCGGGTGGGCATCTGTCTGGCCACATTTCTTTTTAAAAAAAAGTATGAACCCGCAGGTTTTTTCAGCAGGAGTATGACGTCGGCCCGGGCGGCCCGGGCAGCCGCCGGGTGCGGTATTGTGTTTGATTCGGCTGCCGATTGTGCCCGGGCCGGGGATATTGTATTTATAACTACCCCCGACGGGGTCATAGAAGGGGTCTGCGAAGATCTTGCAGGCCAAGACGCCTTTGGACCCAAAACCATGGTGTTTCATCTGTCAGGCGCCCACTCTTCAGCGATACTTGCCCGGGCAAAACAATCCGGTGCCGTTGTGGGCTCCATTCATCCCCTGCAGTCCTTTGCCCCCTATGAACCGGGTCAGGCAAGCCCATTTGAAGGGATCAATATCTCGGTTGAGGGCGACCCCGATGCCGTTTCCCAGGGCAAGGATATTGCTGCAGCCCTGGGCGCCCAGGCCTTTGCCATCCCAACCGAATCCAAAACCCTTTACCATGCCTCGGCTGTGGTGGCCTCCAACTACCTTGTGACCCTGGTAAAGTTTGCACTCACCCTTTTAATGGAAACAGGACTTCGGGAAGATGCGGCGTTTGATATTTTATCGCCCCTGATCCAGGGCACCCTGTCCAATATAAATTCCAGGGGCTGCACCCAGGCCCTGACAGGCCCTGTGGCCCGGGGGGATCATGACACCGTGGCCCGGCACCTGGCTGACATTGACAAAAAAACACCTGAATTTTCAACGTTGTACCGTCTTTTAGGCACCCATACCCTGGATATTGCCGGGGCCGGAAACGGCCTGTCCAAAGAGGCTGAAAAAATTTTATCCGGCCTTTTTAAAATCATGTGATCAAAGGGTTATCGGATGCAATCATCTGTTCGGATATATTGTTGAAAAAGGCAAGGGCCATGCAGATTTAAAAACCTGCATGGCCCTATAAAATTTACAGCTTTCAGCTTTTATTGAAACCGCTGAACAACAACTATTTGGGCGCCCAGAAGGGGGCGACAGCGGCCTGCTGAACTTCGACGGTCTCCCATACATTGCCCTTGACATAAGCCTCGTTGTCCAGCCACTCTTTATCCAGCGCGTCCCGGGATTCAAAATCGCACACAATCATGGAACCGGCCATTTTTCCCTCATCATTGAGGATGGCTGCGGCATAAAGCCAGTTGCCTGATTCGTGCATTTTTTTAGCGGTTGCAAGGTGTGCCTCCCTGGCGGCCATTCTTCTTTCCAGGGCATTTTCATCTGTGCCATCCCGGCCGATTACAATAAACTGCATTTTTCCTCCAAAATCTAAAGTCCTTTCATTGCGGGAAGGATTACTTTCTCACCTATGAAACTGATGGTAATATTTTTTGTTTCATTTCCCCACACACATTTTTTGGCCCCCAAAGCCCCATCGCAGGTATCTGGTTCGCCAATGATCCCCACCACGTCTTCATAACCCATACCCATCTTAATTTTGTCAAAATTTTCCCGGTTAATTTTTGAGCACCCCAGAAAAACAATAGAACAAAAGAGTACAAGAATCAGAAAATTCGTAAATTTCATAAAAAGTTCCTTTACATTACCATCTTAAGGGCACTGAACTCTATTGTACAGCAGGTGGCTGGTTATACCTTAATTACCGCTTTCGATCAACAGATCCCCGATGCAATCCAGGGCTGAACCTGGACGTCGACCCGTTGATGGTATAAAAGAGCCCCGCTTTTGACCCGCCAATACCAGAATTCGACCCCCATGTACAATCCCTTTTTCCATGGGACATGATATTTCCCTACGGAAAACATTTATATATTTACAAATTTTAATCAGTTTAAACTTATTAAACATTGTTTACCTGATTAACATCCAAAAGGAGATGAAAATGAAATATAAAGTGCTTTACTTAATTGTGGCGGCAGTATTTTTTCTACCGGCATGGGTCCCGGGATATGCCGGGGAAAATACACAAAAGGCAACCCTTGAAAACATCACGGTGACGGCCAATAAAACCGAAGAAAATGCCCAGAAGATTCCCATGAGTATCACGGCACTGGATGAATTTGATATTCAGGACCGGTCCATCACCCAAACCTCGGACCTTTTCGACCGGGTGCCCAATATGTATCTGACCCGGACCGGACCCTTAGGGGCTACGGACAACATCGCCTCGGTCAGGGGAATCACCTCGTTTATGACCGGGGGTTCAGTGTACGGATTTTTTGTGGATGATGTGTTTTACCCGTCAGCAGATATCAATTTGATGGATGTGGCTCGAATTGAGGTGCTCCGGGGACCCCAGGGGACACTTTACGGAAAAAATACCGAAGCCGGGGTAATCAATGTGATCACCAAAGAACCTGAAAATGCCTGGGCCGGGAATATCGGTTTATCCTACAGCAACTACAATACCTTTGATACCACCCTGGCCGGCGGCGGGGCACTTGTAAAAGACAAGCTGTTTGTTCGCCTGGCAGGAAAATTCAACTCGTCTGACGGTTATTTTACCAACACAGTGGATAATGATGACAGCGTGAATGAAGGCAAAACTTATGACGGCAGGATATCACTTTTTTATCACCCCTCGGACAGGCTGACCGCAGATCTGAAAGTCAATCTTCAAAAATACAATACCAACTACGCTGAATTCACATCCTATGACAAGGTGATGGACGGCAATTTTGATATCAGCGTCAACGACCCCGGCGATGTGGACAAGGATTTTAAAAATCTATCCCTTAAAATCGCCTATGACATGGATGATATCCGCCTGACATCCATCACCGGCGTACTGAGCAGTGACCGGAAGAACAGAAACGACGTTGATTTCACACCCAGCGATGACTATCGCCTGAACACCAAAACCGACAGGCAGGCATATACCCAGGAGTTTCGTTTAAATTCAACGAACAGCAGTCAATTAAAATGGACTGTGGGCGCATACCTTTTCAACACCACAGATGACAACGGTATCATTTATGATGTACCGGCCTATGGCGTATCGTCGGAACAGTACGGTGACATGGACAGCAAGGGGGCAGCCGTGTACGGGCAGGCCGATTACACCATGGGAGACCTGATTGCCACCGCAGGCCTGCGATATGAATACGAGCGTAAAAAGTATGATTACCTGTGGAAAAACGGTGATCTCATCGGTTACGCCCCCTGTGCCGGATCATCCGAAAAAAATTTTGAGGCGTTTTTGCCCAAATTTGCCCTGACCTACGAGTTGACAGAAAATTTTCGGCCCTACGCCAGTGTGGCCAAAGGCTTTAAAAGTGGTGGATTCAATTTGAGTTCAGATCCCGGCACTGCCTATGATTCGGAATATACCTGGAATTATGAACTGGGGTTTAAAAGTGAGTTGGCCCATAACCGGATCCAGTTGAATGCAGCCCTTTTTTATATCAACTGGGAAGATCTGCAGGTGGAGCAACCCTCTTATCCGGACTATGTCATTGACAATGCTGCCGAAGCCACCAGCAAAGGGGTTGAGGTTGAACTCAGGGTCCGGCCGGTACCGGGCATAGACCTGTACGGCAGCTTTGGCTATGTGGATGCCACCTTTGATGAATATACCAACGGTACCACCGATTACTCAGGAAAAAATATCCCCAACTCCCCATCCCACACATACAGCATTGGCAGCACCTGTCGTTTCCTGGATCACTGGATGGTCAACGCTGAACTTAACGGTGCCGGCACCATCTATTATACGGCGGACAATAATAAATCCCAGGGAAGTTACCAGGTCGTTAATGTAAAAGCCGGATATGAGACCGACAGGTTTGATCTCTACCTGTGGGCCAGAAATCTGTTTGATGAAGCCTATGCGACCCGGGCTTTTCAAATGGGCAGTGACTGGTGGGCCAGAAACGGTGATCCCCTTACCGTGGGCCTGACCTTCCGGTACAGGTTCTAGGGCGGATGCAATGCTTGCCCCACCCCGGGACCACGAATCTGTTTAAGATAGGTTCCCGGGGTGGTGCCGTAATACTGCCGGAACTGGCGAATGAAATGGGCGGTATCGTGGAAGCCCAAGGTGTATGCTGTTTCATCCACGTTCATGGTACCCCGGGATAAAATCTTTTCGGCCTGTTCCATGCGGTATCTGCGCAGGTAGCCGAACACGGTGGTACCGAACATCTGGCGGAACCCCCGCTTGAGTTTTGTGTCGTTGATACCGGCTTTCTGGGCCAGGGCCTTTAAAGAGGGCGGTGTGTCAACCGCCTTGATCAGGATATCCCTGGCCCGGGATATGCACGCTTTATCATGGTCCGGGATAACGCGATCTGATATTTTCGGCCCACGGTATTCGGCGATTTCCCACAGCAGACGCAGGATCAGCTCCATGCTTTTGGATTCAAGATAGATATTGTAAAACGCGCCCTGGTAATGGCAGTTGTAGATCTGATCCAGAATCATCCGGGTGGCCGGGCTGATATCACAGGCCAGGTTAAATGGGGTCTGGTCCTGATGGTTAAGCACCCTAAAGAGGCAGGCGGGAACCTGGCCGATATCTGCCTGGAGAGCAAGGGCCAGGGCCTCCGGATCTATGTAAATGTTCAGGGCCCTGAAATGTTGCACAGATTTCAAACAGGTCCGGCAGCGGCACCCGGGATTAAAAGAGATCATGGCCGAGCCCGGGCTGACATTAATTCGTTCTGTTTGGCCTGCACAAAAGGTCATATCCCCGTGGCCGTATCCTGACAGGTAAAAGGAAAACTCCACAGGTGCGGCACCGATATCAAAATGCTGCCCGGCAGATTTCCCCGTTGGCATATCTACGAACACAAGCTCAATACCCGAGGGCAGAATCAGGTGTTTAAACCCGCCGGAGCAAAACTGCTCAAACGCCCTTAAAAAGCTCCAGGCACTGCCGGTGTTTCCCGGTTGGACAACTCTGTTTTTTACCATTTTTTCCTTCATGGAAAAAACTTTTAACTTATCAATTTAGCTTAGTCAAACAATAATTAGTTAGAGAGATAATCATCAAAAAAAACTAACCGGTTAGCTCTGTTCTTTCATTTAAACAGCCATGGGTTGATTTAGCCTATCGAAACCCAGACTCAACCCACAACGAATATTAAAAAATCTGAGTAATTTACCCAAAATCCAATTCTTGTTAATTTTGTAAAATCAGAAGCTATAACGGACCCCGATACCGAAGGTGCGTGGATCGCCGTAATACGCAATCGACTTAACAAAGTTCGAATTAAAATTAGTCATATATTCTTCATCGGTCAGGTTGTTACAATAGGCGTAAATATCATATCCCTTGAAGCGATAACCGATCTTGACATCAGCAGTGATGTAGCTATCCCTCTGGCGGAACTCCGACTGGGCAGTATCATAGTAGGGAACCTTGCCGACACTCAAAATATCCCCACGAGCATAAAACCCGTTGGGATGGAAGTAAGCGGCACCAATCCGCGCCGTATGCGACGGAGTGTTCTCGATTGATTCACCATCGTAAACAAGAGTGCCGGTATTGTAATCGTCGTATTCTGCATCAATGATGCCGAGCGCTGCGGTCAATTCGATGGAATCGGTCAGGAAATAGGCCAGTTCCAGCTCCGCCCCCAGGGAGTGAGCGCCGCCGGCGTTATCGGTCACGTACAAAGTGCTTTGGCTGTCATATTTGAAAATATGGATATCTTCGATATCCATGTAAAAGATGGCGGCGGCAAAACGTACGCGGTTAAACTCCCCCTTAACACCGATTTCGTAGTTGGTCGACCGCTGGGGATCAAAGGTGTTATCTTTTACCGAACCAGTGTAGGCAGAATAGTTAAAACCACCGGGCATATAACCTTGCGCCACTGAAGCGTAAGTGGTCCAGCTGTCGTTCAACCGGTATGAAAGCGCAGCCTTTGGCAAAAAGACGTCCCAGGTTTCATCCGCCTGGAGGGAGTAGATGGGATCGCTGCTGACGCCAACCTGGTCATAGTAATAATCCAGATCCATCTCTTTGTCGATCCGCTGATAGCGTGCCCCGAGAGTCAACTCAAATCTCTCGCCAAGGGGAATCATTGTCTGCCCGAACACAGCCAGGGTCTCACTTTCAGTTACAGATTCGAAATTCATTTCATATTTAGATCCGTTGCGATAAGACTGTATCCCGTAGGGGCCCTTGTCCACATCCTCGGTATCGAAATATGCGCCGGCAACCCAACGCACGCCCTCCGTGTTATTGCTCGATAATCTCAGCTCCTCGGTCCAGGTATCAGTGCCTTTCTCACTAAACCAGATAAGCCCGTCCCAAGAATTATCTGCCATGCAATCCCGATCGCCGAAACCTTCAGATTCAACATCTCTGTGGGTGGTCGTCGAACTCAAGGTCACCGAATCGAACCCGTACTTCAGATGAAGGCTCTGGGCCATACTTTCGGTCTCTGAATATGTCTCTTCATCGTAGGAGATGTGCTCTGCATCATCCCGGTTGAACTCGCTGGCGTCGACCCCACCGGCTGCGGCGTAACCATTAACCCCATACTCCTCGGAGTAATCGTCTGATAGAACGACCTTTGCGGTGAACCTGTCGTTCGGCGTATACAGCAGAAAGCCACCAAGGTTATGTAGGCTGATCCTAGTGGCGTCATCGTCACCGGTGTAGTCGTTTGTGATCCAGCCGTCATCCTGCTGATAGCGGCTGTTCAACCCGAGATAGAGCTTATCCTGAATGAGAGGACCGTTGACATTAAAAGAGCCCTCTATATCATTGTAGCTGCCGTATTCGGTGCCGATATTTCCATGCCATTGGTTTTCCGGTTCCTTGGTCACGACCTTAATAACCGCACCGATGGCATCCTTGCCGTACAGTGTGCCCTGGGGGCCACGCAGAACCTCTATCCGCTCGGCATTAACCAGCGAAGCGTCAAAACCGTCCGAATTGCTGTAGGCAACCCCGTCGATATAAATGACCACAGGGTTGTTGCTGGTAAAAGTTGAATGGTTCAGGCCCCTAAAGTTCACGGTATTGCTAGTTGTAGAATTCATATTTGGGATCTCGTTGATGACTGCGGGGATATCAACGATCCCCTTTTCCTTGAGAATCTCATTGTCGATAACCGTGATACTCTGCGGAACTTCCTGAAGGTCCTCTTCCATTTTATTGGCGGTTACAGTGACAGTTTCCATTTCCATATGGGCATGCTGGAGTTCAGATTTTTTCGTTTTATTTTTATGCTGTTTTGCGATGGGCTGTTTTTCCATGGTTTTCTTTTTCTTTAAAACAGCGGTGCTGTTATCTGCCATTTGGAAGGTTAAACCAGTTCCATTAAGGATTTGTTGCAGGGCATCACCGGGGGATGCGTTTCGGGCACCGGGGCTGTTTTTGCCTTCTATCAGCTCGTTTAAATAGACGGTTTTTGTACCGGTGGCTTTGGAATACGCATACAATACGTCCTGCAAAGTGCCGGGTTTGATGGTAATGGATGTCTGGCCGGCCATGACCGGTATGGCAAATAAAAGCAATAAAACAATAGTAGCGCAAAAACTTACCCTGACGATTGTACTGTTCATCTTTTAACTCTCCTTTTGATTTTTCCGGATCACTTATTGCCAGGGAATTCCGGGAACACCTTATTTAATGACTATCAATTAAGTAAGGTGTTCCTTAATTCTTGTGGGCTGGGGCTGGATGCCGATAGACCAGGCCATCCAGTGGCTGTTATAAAAAGGGATGAAACTCGTTTGTCTTGGGCGCTACTCGTTTGTTGCCTTGTCCAACGGCGGCATCATTTTTGCCATCATTCTTACTATTCTTGGTTTGGTCATCTGCGCCGTAGCTTTGGCTTCATCGGTTTTTGCCGGTTGATAAATGGTGGGCCACCACGATTTCACCGAAGGGTCCGTCGTCAGGAAATCAAAATTTTCATTGCCATACCTGATATGGGCGTGCCTAAGCGTATCCTCGTTGTGCTGGTGAAACGGTAAAAAAAGGATATATTTAAAACCGGCCTGGATCATCTCTTTTGAATCGGTTTTAAAAACCTGCCAGGCGTTTTTATGATTCCCCATTTTCATACCGATACTGCAGACATGGGCATAATCCCCGGTCATCTTATCATCTATAGTGATTGTATTTTCATCCACCACGCTCAGGGATTTCAATTTCATGTAATACAAACCGTAAATGTAATCTTTCACCATTTTTTTGGTATACCCCTTGGGTGCCTGTGTTAAGATTTCTTCATAAAACTTTTCTCCGGCTTCATTCTCGTAAAGTTTAACAACTGAGACACTGTCGCCTTTCCATGGCGTGAGGTCGGTGAAGCTCTCCTTTTCCTTATCTGCGGCAAATACTACGCTGGAAAAAATGCATACAATCAGAAATAGGGAAATAGTCAATTTTTTTGTCATGTTACGTCTCCTTAAAATAAAGTAAAAAGCCTGCCCCTGAGGGTCGGGCTTTGGGTTAAACCCGGATAGTAGTGAGATCAGAAGCTATAACGAACCCCGATACCGAAGGTGCGCGGATCTCCGTATGTCGCAAGCGACTTAGCACTACCTGAAACGAAATAGGTCATATATTCTTCATCGGTCAGGTTGTTGCAGTAGGCGTAGATATCAATCCCCTTGAAGCGATAACCGACCTTGACATCAGCGGTGATATAATCATTTATCTCGCGGAACTCTTCGTTGACACTATCATAGTAGGGAACTTCGCCCTGGCCCCTGACATCCCCACGAGCATAAAATCCGTTGGGGTGGTAGTAAGCTGCACCGACCCGCGCCGAATACGACGGAGTATTCTGGATTGATTCACCGTCCCAAACAACAGTACCGTCATCGTAGTCGTCGTATTCCGCCTCAATAATGCCGAGCGCTGCTGTCAATTCGATGGAATCGGTCAGGAAATAGGTCAACTCCAGTTCCGCACCCAGGGAATGAGAGCTGCCGGCGTTATCAGTCACCCACGTATCATTTACGTATTTGCTGTACTGGGTATCTTCGATATCCATGTAGAAGACAGCGGCTGTAAAACGCGCGCGGTTAAGTTTTCCTTTGATGCCGATTTCGTAGTTGGTCGATTGCTGCGGATCAAAGGTGTTGTCTTCCTGCGAACCAGAGGCGGCCAGCGTTGTAAAACCGCCGGGCATATAGCCTTGCGCCATTGAAGCGTAGGTGGTCCAGTTGTCGTTCAACTGATATGAGAGCGCTGCTTTGGGCAAAAAACTGGTCCAGGTTTCATCCGCGTGGAGGGAGTAGTAAGGATCAATGCGGATCCCAACCAAGTTATAGTATGCATCCAAATCCATCTTTTTGTCGATCTGCTGATAACGTGCCCCGAGAGTCAACTCAAAGTTGTTGCCAAGGGGAATCATTATCTGCCCGAACATAGCCAGGGTCTTACTTTCGGTTTCGGATTCCCATTTCATTTCGTAAACAGATCCGAAACGTTTAACCTGTATCCCAGTGGGCCTAGTTTCCATATCCTCGGAGTCAAAATATGCGCCGGCAACCCAACGTACACCTTCCGTGTTATTGCTCGATAACCTCAGCTCCTCAGTCCAGGTTTCAGTGTCTGTATATCCAAAGGAAAAAAGCCCGTCCATAGCGGTATCTGCCATATAATCTTTATCCCAAACACCATCAAAGCATAGGTCTCTGTGAGTCGTTGTCGAACTGAAAGTCAACGAATCGAACTCGTACTTCAGATGAAGGCTCTGCGCCAGACTTTCGGTCTCATAAACAGTCTCTTCATCAAAGGAGACATGCTCGGCATCATCCCGGTCGAACTCGCCGGCAGAGGTTCCACCGGGCAAGGCGTAACCCGTGTACCCGTTATGTTCGGAGTAGTCGTTCGATAGCGTGAACTTTGCGGATAACCTGTCGGTGGGTTTATACAGCAGAAACGCACCGAGGTTGTGGTTGTTACTCTTGTTGGCTTGGTCGTCATCCGTGTAATCGTTTGTGATCCAGCCGTCATCCTGATGATAGCGGCCGTTCAACCCGAGATAGAGTTTATCCTGAATGAGAGAGCCGTTGACATTGAAAGAGCCCTGTATGTCATTATAGCTGCCGTATTCGGTGCCGATATTTCCATGCCATTCATTTTCCGGTTCCTTGGTCACGATCTTGATAACCGCGCCGATGGCGTCCTTGCCGTAAAGCGTGCCCTGGGGGCCGCGCAGGACTTCAATCCGCTCGACATTGACCAGCGAAGCGTCAAAACCGTACGAACTGCTGTAGGCTACCCCGTCGATATAAATGACCACCGGATTATTGTTGGTAAATAATGATTTATTCAAACCCCTGAAGTTTACGTTATCGTCAATACCGGACGAAAAAGTCATATTAGGGATCTCATTGATGACATCAGGGATATCCACGATCCCCTTCTCTTTGAGGACCTCATCGTCGATGACCGTGATACTCTGCGGAACGTTCTGAAGATCCTCTTCCATTTTATTGGCGCTTACAGTGACAATTTCCATTTCCATGTGGGCGTGCTGGAGTTCAGACTCTCCTGTTTTGCGTCTCTGCTGTTTTGCGATGGGCTGTTTTTCCATGGATTTCTTTTTCTTTAAAACAGCGGTGCTGTTATCTGCCATTTGGAAAGTTAAACCGGTTCCCTGTAAAATTTGTTGCAGGGCATCACCGGGGGATGCGGTTTGGGCACCGGGGCTGTTTTTGCCTTCTATCAGCTCGTTTAAATAGACGGTTTTTGTACCGGTGGCTTTGGAATACGCATCCAATGCGTCTTCCAAGGTGCCGGGTTTGATCGTAATGGATGCCTGTTCAGCCATGACGGGTATGGCAAATAAAAGCAATAAAACAAAGGTGGCAAAAAAATTTACCCTGACGGTGGTACTGTTCATTTTTCAACTCTCCTTTTCAGTTTTTCCAGATCAACTATTGCCAGGGCGGTGGTTTATATTTTACAACCGACTTTTGACAACCGGCTCACCGGATAATGTGATAGTTCCGTTTGTGTCCTTTTCCATCTTCAGAGAGGCCGCTGTGACGATAATTCTGAGCGTCTGCTTCAGATTCTGCATATCAAAGGTGCCTGTTACTCTTTTTTTTCCAAAATCTTCAAGTGCCAGTTTTATATTGACCTTGTGGTAAAGCACCAGTTCCTGGAGTACACTGCTGAGCGGGGTGTTTTTAAACACAACCGGATGGTGCTGCCAGGCTAAAACCTGTTTTCCTTTCCACTTCACGCTGATGGGTTAACACTGCCCGGGGGGCATATTTTTTTCGGGTGCAAAAACAGATTCCAGCACGCCCAAATGTGCCCAGACATCACTCATCTGTTCAAACGCTTTACGGTTGGCAGGGTTTTCTTCCAGCCACATCTCCAGCATTTTGCGGTCTTCGGGTGTAAAGGGCTTATCCTGGGCCTGAACCAGCCAACGTGCAGCATGTTCCAGGCGTTCATCCCGTGATAAACTCAACTTTGTGCCCTCCTGTAATTATTAAAATGCTTCAGAGTCGAAAAACCCCTAAAAGAAAATTAAAAAAATGGTGGCCCCGATATCCGATTACGCCCTTGAAATATACGAATTATGTAAATTGAAGGTTGAACTTGCAATTTGCAATTTTTTTAACTACTATCATGCCTATGATAAAAGGCATTTAAAACAGGTCCATTGAGCCGGTGTTAATACAACTGGCCCAAAACTATCCGGTTGTTACGGTAACCGGTCCCAGGCAAAGCGGAAAAACTACCTTATGCCGAAAGGTCTTTCCGGATAAAGCCTATGTTAATCTTGAGGCCCCGGATCTCCGGCAGTATGCCCTTGACGATCCCCGGGGATTTCTCAATGCTTACCCGGACGGGGCAATACTGGATGAAATCCAGCGGACACCGGACCTGGTCTCCTATATCCAGACCCTTGTGGACGAGGGTCCGGTTCCGGGCAAATATATCCTCACCGGGAGTCAGCAGTTCAATGTGCGGGAAGCTTTGAGCCAGTCTCTTGCAGGCCGGACAGGCATTTTGACCCTACTGCCCTTTGACTGGAACGAAATCAGTGTGTTTGCAGATCCAGCCGATACGGACGCCATGTTGCTCAATGGCTTTTATCCCAGACTCCATCACATGCGCCTTAAGCCGCACCAGGTGCTGGCAGATTATTTTGAAACCTATGTCCAGCGGGATGTCCGCCAGCTTATGCAGATCCGCCACCAGGGCCTGTTTGAAAAATTCGTGCGCCTGTGTGCCGGCCGCACCGGCCAACTGCTTAATCTTAACAGCCTGGGTAATGAAACCGGGATCTCCCATACAACAGCCAGGGAATGGATCTCTATTCTGGAGGCAAGCTATATCATTTTCCTGTTGCCGCCATGGCATGCCAATATATCCAAGCGTCTTGTAAAAACTCCGAAAATTTATTTCTGGGATGTGGGACTGGCCTCCTATCTTCTCGGGCTTCAAGAAGTGCGGCATATATCCCGGGATCCTTTGCGGGGCAACCTGTTTGAGAACATGGTGGTGGCCGATATTTGTAAACAATACTATCATCAGGGGCATCGGCCGGGGCTTTGTTTTTTCCGGGACAGCACGGGCAACGAAGTGGACTTAGTGGTGCAAAGAGGCGACGATTTGGCCCTGGTGGAAATCAAGTCAGGACAGACCGTCTCCAGGCAGTTTTTCAAAGGACTGGACAGATTCAAGCACATCGCCCCAAACCGCGTACGGGGGGGAAGATTGATATACGGCGGAGCAACCCCCCAGCCCGGTCTGACTGGCCGGTGATGCCGGTGAGCGATTTAGGGGGGATAACCCGTCAAATTGATCAAATCTTGCAAATTGAAGATTAAACCTGCAATTTGCAAGATTTGATTCGTGAAAAGAGAAAGCCTCCTGCATCGCCCTGGCAAAAGTTTATTTGATTCAACAATCGTCCGGCCGACTCTAATTTACGACCGGTTTTTGACAACCACGCCCCCGGATAGGGTGATAGTTTCGAGGGTGTCCTTTTTCATCTCTAAAGAAGCCGCTGTGGCGATAATTCTAAGCGTCTGCTCCAGATTATGCATATCAAAGGTGCCGGTTACTCTTTTTTGCCCCAAATCTTCAAGTGCCAGCTTTATATTGACCTTGTGGTAAAGTGCCAGTTCCTGGAGTACATTGCTGAGCGGGGTGTTTTTAAACACAACCTGATGGTGCTGCCAGGCTAAAACCTGTTGAATATTTGATGTGCGTGGGGGGGCTAAACGCCCGGTTGAATCAATATCCGCTCCCTGTCCGGAAAGCAGCGTGAGCGCCCGGACCCGCATATCTCCCGGGCCTTTGGGTGCATTTTGTACCTGGACTTTGCCATGATCCACATCCACAGCCACCAGACCTTTGCGGTCTTTGATATTAAAAGCTGTACCCAGAACACGTACCAGCCCCTTGGAGGTATGCACTTCAAAGGGACGTTCCGGATCAGGCTTAACGGTAAAGAAAACCTCGCCATTATTCATTTGAACCCGCCTGCATCCCTTAGTCATGCACACAGAAATAGAACTGCTTACATTCATTTGGAGAATGGAACCATCGCTTAACTTGACGGTTTTTTGTTCTCCGGCGGCGGTGGTGTAAGGATGAAATATTTTAACCGGTTCAGGGAATTGTGTTCTTAATACCGGCAGGCAGAAAAGCACCAGGATTACCAGGGAGATAAAGGCTGCGGCCAATTTTTTATTTGGTCTAAAAAACAGGTCAAACAAAGCGTTCAGGGGTGTTTTTCTTTCAGCTTCACGCTGGTGCGTTAACACTGCCCGGGGATCATATTTTTCTTCGGGTGTAAAAACAGGTTCCACCACCCCTAAATGCTCCCAGACCTCACTCATCTGCTCAAATGCTTTACGGTTGGCAGGGTCTTTTTCCAGCCACAACTCCAGCATTTTCCGGTCTTCGGATGTAAAGGCTTTGTCTTGGGCCTGAACCAGCCGGCGTGCAGCATGTTTCAAGCGATCATCCCGTGATAAACTCAAGGTTATGTCCTCCTGTATATAGTATGATGCGCCAGGGTTGAAAAACCCCTAAAAGAAAATGTAAAAAAGTTCAGCGCTAAGGAAGTTGAAGGTGTTTATGGAAAAAAAGAAGGGCATTGACCATGTGGTTTTCAACGGTTTTGGGTGAAATATTCAGTTGACCGGCGATCTGTTTATGGGACAATCCTTTAAACCGGTGCAGAATAAAGACCTCCCGGCACCGGGGCGGAAGCCGGTTAAGGACATTAAGGATATCGTCATTTATTTTCTGAATTTCCATAGCCTTTTCAGGCGTCGGAGTCTGTGAGATTTGTTGATCGAAATCCAAGGACTCGGAACTTATCCACTTAGAATAAAGCGCTTTGGTGCGTTTAATCTCCTTAATCAGATTTTGCGCTGTGCGCCAGATGTATCCGGCAGGAGAATCCAGTTTTACTGTGCCGTCACGGCGTACCACCCGCATGAATGTCTCCTGGGAAGCATCTGCAGCATCTTCAGGAGAATCCAGTCTCTTTAAAAAAAATCCATAGACGTTATGATAGTGTGTGTCAAAAATCCGTTGCCACAACTGTTCCGTGTTTTTCATCAAATCCCCAACCAAGTATGAAAGTAATATCAGGCATCCCGGCTTTTTTTAATAACAGCCATGGGCTGACCTGGTCTATCAGCGCCCAGACTCAGCCCACAACGAAAGTTATAAAATCAGTGTCGCTTACACAGATTTTCTCATAAAGGATTTTTATTAGACATATAAAGGTTATTATGTCAATAAAAGTTAGCTGACATAATAAATTATAAAAATATAATATATTTTTAATTTTATGACTATTTAACGAAGAACTTACAATATATGAAAAAAATTACCATTATCCCCTCACCATCTGCCGAAGTCCCCGGGCAATTCATCTACCACCTTCCCGAACGGATCGGCAGCGGTGTCGCATACATCGATACATTTGCCTCGGGCCTGGGACTGGTATACACCAACGTGCAGCTTAAAGAAAAAATCAGAACTGTCACTGAAACAACGAATTGGGGGTTCGGGATCGGTTTCAGCTTAAAAGGCTATTCCAGAGTACATAACTCGGCGCTTCAAGGCGACTTTCCTATTGAAGCCGGGAAAAGCGGCCACTCTTCCTTTCCGGGGAGCACGGTCTTGACAGAAGACATCGGTCCCGGTCGGCGGGTTAAAATCAATATTGTTTTTGACGCCGGGGTATTATCGGATTTCGCAAGGGATGATGAAGAGGCCTTTCTTCCTTTTTTACAGAGATTTAAGGATCAGATTCCTTTTGTGAATCATGACAGAATCCTGCCCCATATGCACCAGGCCTTGAATCAAGTCCTGACCTGCCCCTACACCGGGAAAACCCGGGCCTTATTCCTGGAGAGTAAGGCACTGGAGCTTATGGCCTACAAACTGGAACAGATCAAAACCAAGACCCGCCCTTCCTTGCGGCAATACGGTGTTAGTCCATATGACATCGAACGGATACGCCACGCTGCCGGACGTTTGCGTCATGATCCGGTGAATCCCCCGGACATCACAACCCTTGCCGTAGCAGCGGGAATGAGCCGAAGCAAATTCTACCGGTGTTTCAAACAGGTTTACGGGCACTCCCCCCTGGATCACCTGCGCAACCACCGGCTTCAGCTGGCCAAAATTTTTTTGAGCACTGGAAAGCACAATGTTACCGAGGCAGCCTATGCCGTGGGCTACAGCAATCTGAGCTATTTTGCCAGAATTTTCACTGCCCAGTTCGGCATCTCTCCCCACAAAGTATTCTGATCCGCAGATCCTGATATCAAATTGACACAATAGGATCGAAACTTGAGACAAATGGATTAGCTCGCCTTTTAAAGTTAGGTTAAACAAAAGAAGCATTTAAACATTACCAAGGAGGAGAGAAGATGAATTGTTTGCGTAGCTGGATTTTGAAAGGTTTTCTAATCGTTTGGTGCATGACAACCACAGGGATAGCTGAAGCACAGGATACGCTAAGTATAGAAGAGATAACGGTAACGGCACAAAAACAAGAGCAAAGCGTTCAGGACGTACCCATGGCGATTACTGCATTCACAGGCCAGGGAATTGAGGACGCAAAAATTGAATCCTTGTCTGATCTGGCTGATCTTGTCCCCAGTTTAATGGTATTTAACTTAGGCAAAATCGGCATGAATACACCAAGCATGAGAGGCATTCATGCCCCCTATAGCACGTTTCTGCTTTCCACCGGACTTTTTATAGACGGTGTTCCGGTCCAGTCGATGCTTGGATTTGAGACTACATTTCTTGATATTGAACGGGTAGAGGTCCTCAGGGGTCCTCAGGGAACCTTGTATGGGAAAAACTCGGAAGCAGGTGTAATCAATATCATTACCCGGCAACCGGACAACAATTTCCGGGGGAGCCTGTCCGCCAATATCGGCACATGGCTATCTTCCGGGACAGATGACCCTTTAACCCAAGCCTACACCGTCAAACTCAGCGGTCCCATTCAAACAGATAAACTTTTTGTCGGGATTGCCGGAAAGTTCCTCCAGCAAGACGGTACCATCAAAAATACGGAAACCGGGGATGATGAGGATAATAGAGAACACTGGTTTGGCAGGGCACATCTGCGCTGGACACCCACAGATCAATTGGATATCTCTATTATTGCATCACAACTCCAATATGACGGAGGCGGGGGACATGGCAACCTGACAGAATATGGGGCATCTAATTATGGAGTGCCGACACCCGATTATCGCAAGATCTCTTCAAATTTAGAGGGTGAAAACACTAGTTCAGAACAAACCCAATCCCTTAACATTAAGTATGAGATCAACGACGCGTTTGAATTGACGTCTGTAACGGCGAGGAGAGTCTATAATGACGATGCCAACAGGGATTTTGATTACACCAGCGCAACCTTATGGCATTCATTTAAAGACAACCAATACACTACGTTGTCCCAGGAACTGCGCCTGAGCTATGACAATGGCGGCGTGAAGTGGATTGCAGGTGTCTACGGTGATAAGGATAAGCAAAATTACGACGTTGAGGGGCATTATGCCGACGGGATCTCTTATACGGACGAGGATATCGATGGAAACACCTATGCTGTTTTTACCAATCTGACCTATCCGCTGTCCCAACGGTTCAACCTTGTGGGCGGTTTGCGCTACGAGACAACGAAAAAAGACCTTCAAGATCATCTCAACGCAAGGCAGGCCAATGATTCATGGGATGACATAAGTCCCAAGTTTGCCCTGGAATACCGTCCTTTACCGGGAACTATGACTTACTTAAGCGTATCCAAAGGATACCGCGCCGGCGGATTTAATTTTGGATCTACAAATCCGGAATACGACACCTTTGATGAAGAGGAACTATGGTCCTATGAAATCGGAGTAAAAAATACCTTTTTTAATAATAGATTGATCGTGAACGCCAGTATTTATCTGATGGATATTTCCGATATGCAGGTGGTGGAACAGATTTCAGAATTTGAATCTTATGTAACCAACGCAGCCGAAGCAACCGGTAAGGGGATTGAATTGGAGTTGACGGGCAAAATCACCGCCGGACTGACCGTGACAGCCGGTTTCGGCTATACCCACATTGAATTTGACGATTATAAGGATGCTAAAGGAAATTACCAGGGGAACAAAACGACTTACGCGCCGGAGTATACATTTAATATCGGCGCCCAATACCGTTGGGAAAAGGGCTTTTATGCCAGGGCGGATTTGATTGGTTATGGTGAAATGTATACGGACAGAGCCAACAAATATAAACGGGATGCTTACCAAATCGTCAACGCCAAAATCGGGTATGAGGCAGAGCATTATGATATCTACCTTTACGGCAAAAATATTTTTGACGAAAGATACGATACTTATGACAGTACTTCCATCAACTATAGTGACCCGGGAGAGGTCGGCCTTCAGGTGACCTACCGTTTCTAAGATGGCATGATTCTCTGTATAAAAGAACCTTAAAAACACCCTTTTTATCTTCAAAGAGAGGATGTTATGAAAAACATATTCTGTATCTCAATTATCACACTGTTTCTAACGACTTCAACTGTAGGTGCCCACTCATTATGGGTAAACTGCTTTGACTCCACCAAGATTCACCAGCCGGGCCATGCAACCATATCCCTTGGATGGGGCCATACCATGCCCATTGACGACATGCCCAACAGCGTTATGGCCAAACTGAACATTGCGGAATTTAACCTGGCAGATCCTGCCGGAAATAGAAACAAATTGTACAAGCCTGAACCTAAAACCGTAAAAGCATTTAAAAGCAATGCGAATTATGATCTGTATATATCTGATGTTGCCAATCAGCAGATTGCGTTGAAAAAAGAAACCAAACAAGGGGTTTACCTGATTGCGGCCGTATCCCAAAAAGCCACGTATACCCAATATATTGATACAAAGGGCAGGACCAGGTTTGCCCTTAAACCCATGGATGCAATTGATGGTATTCAAAAAGTATTGTCCTCTGTGCAGTACCAGGCGTTTGCCAAGTCTTACCTGGCCGTAGGCAAGTGGACCATGCCCAGGCCTGCGGGCCATGATCTTGAAATTACGCCTTTAACGGATCTTTCCCGTGTAAAACCGGGCGATATGGTGGAATTTGATGTTCGTTTCCATGGAAAGCCCATGACCTGGGGGCCTAACAGCCAGTCTTATATAACAGGCTACAGCCCTTCATTTGGCGGGGAGAGATTTGCTGTCTTCTCTATGGTATTGGAGGGTAAAGCGCAATTTAAGGTGCAAAATGCCGGACAATGGCGGGTGAATATTCTTAGTTCCAAAATGGTCACTCAGGATGGCCCGTTAAAAGACTTGTACGGCAAAGTAAAGACCGTCAATAATGCCGCTACATTAACGTTCACGGTAAGACCTTAAAAAAATTTCAGGCGCTTGAAAATTCATTTCAAGCGCCTGAAAATATTTTTTATCCACATTTACGGACGGCGGATTTCAGCCGATTTATCAATTACCAAACATTCTCTTAGATTTTATGAAGGACCAGCGGTTCACGCCCTTCTGCCTCCAGTTCCCGGTTGGCCTGTTCAAGCAGCGGTTGTGAGGAAATTACGGAAATACCTTTGGCTGTGTCCTCCCGGACAAAATACCGGCCTGCCGTTTCCATGACCTTTTGCTTGTCCATACCCAGCAAAGCATCCTTGAACCCTTTGCGGATCTCATCGGACAATTTGGTTATCCTGCGATAAAACGCTTTCATGGCGGAAGGTGCCGGCGTTTCAGGCTTATCAATTTCCGAACAAACCTGAAGGATGGCTTCTTTTACGTCTGTTTCGGTGAACCCTCCCCGGGTGATGAAATCACAGGCATCTGCATAAACATCCAGGGTGCGCTTGATATGGGGATCACGGTAGGAACCAAATGAAAAAATACCCTCTTCCATGTTGTACAAAGCAAATCCGCCGTATGCCCCGCCTTTTTCCCGGATTTCACGGTGTAAAAACAAGGAACGCAAAAGCTTGGCAATCACGGACAGGACCGGTGAATCTTCATGGGAAATGCGCACCGCTTTAAAAGACTGTCCCACAAAGGAGACGGCGGTATTGGTCATCCAGCCGTCGTAGGGCCGCTGGGCATCGCTTTTGATCTGTGGTGTATGAAACGCCTGGCTGCTGCCGTTGGGCAGGTTGTCGTAAATCCTTGCAATATGCTTATCCGCCTGGACCATGGACGGAACAGATCCGATAACGGCAGGTTTAAAATTATCTTTTCTCATGACTGCGGCAGCCATGGCAGACAAGTTCTCTTCCAATTCACCCAAAGCCTGGGCACCTGTTTTCTCATGACTCACCCTGGCGGCAAGATCCTTAATCTGGGTGTATTGGGCAATGCCGTGCCACAATTCATTGATACCGGCTGCCGTTGACAGATGCCGGGCAGACAGGGTGATGGCATACCTGTGTCCGGATCCGACGATTGAGGCTTCAAGACCGGCCTGGTATTGTAAAATCAAGCTTTTGAGCCGGTCATGATCCTTAAAACTGCCGGCGTTGATATACTCATCCACCATATCAAAGAGATGGTCAATATTCCGGTCCAGGGCCTTTCCCTGCAACGCCAGAAAGGAGTGACCTTCGCCCTTGTGGTCAAAATGGGTACCGGAAAAAGGAGATATGGAGATACCGCCGGTATAAAGGTCCATGCGTTCGGCCATCTGCACATAGGAAGAGTTCTTTGTGCCGGCATTGGTAAATGCCCGGGCAAAAAACGGCACCATGGGGAAAAGATCCGGTGCAATGTTTCCGGCACCTGCGGGACAGGTAAAATAGAGAATACCTGAAGTGGCCTTGTCAAAGGCTGTAGCGCAGGTGACCCCTGTTACGGTGTCGGGGTGAACGATTTCAATATCAGGGGGTACATCTTCCAGGGCCAGGGTGGGCAGTACATCCAGATCTTCCTCTGTTTCCTGAAGTACTTTCAGGGCTGCCGCATCTTTGTCGATCTGCGCCAACTCTTCGTCATTCAAGGATTTTTGCAATTTTTGAAGTTCCTGGCGCACGCTTTCAGCCTCACGGGCTTCAATCCCCTCATCCGGCGCCAGGGTAAAAAGCAGTCTATGCTGATTATCCAGAAAATACCGCCGAATCCGTTCCTCCAGAAACCGTCCTTTGGCCAGTTCTTCCTGCAGTCTTTTTAAATCATCGTCAATGTTAACGGCACTTACAGGATCACCTTCATGGATGAGGACCGACGCCACGCCCATAATCAGTTTGATGCCGTAGGGGTATGGTGTATTGGTGATTTCCTTGCGGGAAAATTCGATCTGGTGGATGGCAGAATCGATCAAATGTTTATCAATACCTTTGTCCGCCAACGTCCCAAGGGTATCGAAAATAATTTTTTCCACTTTGGGAACGGCGGATTCTTCGATATCTTTCAACCCGCAGACAAACATGGTGTCCCGGTTATCGGAATCAAACCCCGTACCGTCACACAGGGCAGAACCCAGGCCGCTGTCAATGAGTGCTTTTCTCAAGGGAGATGCTGAATTTCCAAGGAGAATCTGTTCAAGCACCGCCATGACCATCACTTCAAAATGATCGGCGATATCCGGGGTCAGCCAGGCCACACACCCCTGGTATTTGGTGGTGATATTATCCGGATCTGAGTAGGCATATGTCTGAGTCATGGATTTAGGCGTCTGCCACCTGGGCTGGGAAGGCACCCGGGTATCCATATCAAGAAAATCAAATCGGCGGAGGACCTTGTCTTCAATAAATTGTAAACTCTCTTCCAGGGGCAAATCGCCATAGGTATAAAAATAACTGTTGGACGGATGATAGTATGTTGCGTGAAAGGCCTTAAGTTCCTCGTGGGTGAGTTTTGGAATGTCTGCGGGTTCACCGCCGGAATTATTGGCATAGGTGGTATCCGGGTAAAGTCCTTTGAGCAGGGCCCGGGACATGACCTGGCCGGGTGAGGACATGGCGCCTTTCATCTCATTGTAGACCACCCCTTTATACACCAGTTCAGGTTCATCGTTTTCCCGGGGTTCCAGTTCAAGCCGATGACCTTCCTGCTTGAAGCTGAGACGATCAATACTCGGAAAGAATGCAGCATCCAGATAGACATCCATCAGGTTGTAATAATCTTTTTTATTCTGGGTGGAAAACGGATACATGGTCCAGTCCGATGCAGTGAATGCATTCATAAAGGTGGACAGGCTTCGTTTAAGCATGGAGAAAAAAGGGTCACGGACCTTGTATTTTTCGGATCCGCACAGCACGGTGTGCTCCAGAATATGGGCAACCCCGGTGGAGTCCGTGGGAACGGTTCTGAAAAACACCCCGAAGGTATTTTCCTTATCTTCATTGGCAATGTGGATGTGAACCGCTTTTGTCTTCTCGTGGACCAGCTGGATGAGATGGGCGTTAATTGCAGGCAGGTGCGATACCTGTTGGATTGTGTAGCCGCCGATGGCCTGCCCGGGCGTAAATGCAGTCTGATTCATATATTTTCCTGTTAAAGGTTTCCCTGAACCGTTTCAGGCCCATGGTCAAAGTTAAATCCGCCGCCGATACGCCGTAATTTAAGTCTCCTTTACTTCACGTCAACCCAAAAGGGGAATCAAACCATTCCTGATCCAGGTTAACGTGATAACGAAGGTTACTTAAAAAAATAAGCAATCGGGTGATTTTGCTTTGGGCATGGGCCTTATTTCGCATGTGTTATGGACTTACGAATAAAGTAATTCCAGGCTAATCAAAAAATCATGTAATAAATTTAAATCATTTTATAAATTCCACGGCTGACCCGTTTTATTTTTTCTATTTTATCCAGTCTGAAAATTATATTTCTCAGTTTCTTATCGTCAAATCCCGTGGCCGCTTTTATGGTCTTGAAATTGGTGCCTTCGGGATGGTTTCCGATGATACTGAGCACAATGGAAGATGCACTTTTTTTCCGGGGCGGCCGGTCTTTATTTTTCTGCCTGCTTGACGGATGGTTCTGATAAATCAACTGTTCTAGCTTGTCAAGCCTTTTATGAATATTAGCAATATCTTCTTTGGTTGGAATATCCAGACGATGGAGAAGCATTTTTATAAAGTTCTCCCAATTGTTACTGAATTCTGTCGGTTCCATATCTTAAATCCTTCTTAATACTTAGGTTTTACCGCATCTTAATTTAAAAACCACAAAAGATTTGGTAGATCCTGTTTGACGCCCACCTATTAATTTAGTTATAGTAATTTTCTTTAGGTGTAATAGTGTACTTCAACTCACTTTTTTAATGTGATATATTGAAAATTACTTCTTAAATCTATCAAAGTCAAGTAGGGCACCCCTAAATAAGTAAAAAAATATCTAAATAGAAGATGTTAAAATTTATGGAAATTAATAAAAATCTGTGATTTACTATTATTGTCTTGAAAGTTTCAAAGGAAAACCACTACTGTTAATCTTTTATTCTTTTTCCAAGGCCAAGTTATGACATATGGCGTTCGGAAGATAAACAGCTTAAGAAATGGAGATCAAAAAGGAGCATGACGCATCCTGGTGAGTTATTAAAGAAAAACGGGTTATATGCCGGAAAGGAGCTGGGGCAGAATTTTTTGTCCAACCCGGCCACAGCCCAGATGATTGTGGATAGAACCTGCGTTGATAAAGAGACCACCGTGCTTGAAATCGGTCCTGGATTAGGGGCGATCACCCTGCCTTTGGCACGGGCCTGCAAGCAGCTTACGGCAGTTGAAAAAGACCGCCGTATTATTCCTTTGCTTGAACAGGAACTGGCCGATGAAGGAATCAGCAATGTTAAGATTATCAATCAAAACATTTTAAAAACAGATATCCGGGAAATTGCAGGGGCAAAGAAACTGGTGGTGATCGGGAATCTGCCATACAATATTTCCTCCCAGATCCTTTTTCAGCTGGTTACAATCCGACAGGTTGTGACACGCGCATTTCTTATGTTTCAAAAGGAACTTGCCCAACGACTTCTTGCCTCCCCCGGAACCAAGGACTATTCACGGCTTGCTGCGGTGGTTCAATATGCCGCAAACATCAGCCGGGTTGCGGATATCGGGCCCAACAACTTTTTTCCCAGACCGGATGTAGACTCCACGGTTCTGCGCTTTGATTTTTTTGAAACCCAAGGCATGGGACAGGCGGACGAAACCTTGATGTTCGGTGTAATAAAAGCCGCATTTTCCAAGCGTAGAAAAACCCTTCACAATGCCATGTCCGGCGGCGAAATGGGCTTAACCAAACAAATTGTCGGGGTTGCCCTTGAAAACGCCGGCATTGACCCCTCACGGCGGGCTGAAACCCTGAGCATCCAGGAATTTATAGATCTATCAAAGGCGGTGGGAAACGTGATCACCGATAAATCATGATTGAAGCAAGAATATCCATAGATAAGCTGATCGAGGTTGTCCGCCAGGGCGGCCGGGTTAAAACCGGGGTGGATGTGTACGACAGCAACGGCACCCTGCTTTTAGCCAAAGATGTCATGGTGGATAAAACAAAGCCGCTTAAAATCGTTCGAAACAACGGTCTTCGGCATGTGCCGGTGGCAAGTAACGGCGGTGTTTATGACGCATCCGGCAACAAAATTAACATGAAATCCGCCAAGATGCCCAATATTTTGTCCGATTCATTTTTAGATTCCGAACCCGTCAAAACCCAGAACGTAACCGAACGGCTCAAAGAGATCCTGGAACTGCGAAGGTTTGCCGAATCCATAAGCATCAAAGCCCAGGCTATCATAAAAAATGCCGTGAACCAGATCCGGGAGACAAAGGGTGAGTTTGATGTGGATGCCGTATCAGCCCAGGCATCAGAACTTGCATCATTTGCAAAACAGGAACTTCACCCCTTTGCCTATGCACCCAGGGAGTGGTTTTTCTATGATGACTATTTTTACAACCATGCCACCAATGTCTGCGCCCTGGGCTCCCAGGTCCTGCACCGGTTCAACAAGGCCTTTTCAACAATAATGGAAAAATCGCTTTGGGCCTCACCAACCCTTGCGGGCAATGAGAAGTCGGGCATGTTTTCCTATTACTACCCGGAAGAGATAAACGAGATGACCTTTGGTCTGTTCATCTATGATCTGGGAAAATCCATGGTGCCCGAAGATCTTTTGAATAAAACATCAACACTGAACAAAGATGAAATCGAACTGCTGCGCCGGCATGCCCATGATTTCGGGTTTACGGTCATAGAAAAGAACCATCTGGGCAGTACCGTGCTCAGTAACATGATTCGGCATCATCATGGCCCTTTGTATGAAGGAGAACCCGGGTGTTATCCTGAGGGACTCGAATACGGAAACATGCCGCCCTATGTCAGAATATGCAAACTGATGGACATCTATGACGCCATGATTTCCAAACGCAGTTACCAGGACGCCGTTAACCAGGTTGCTGCCGTCACCGGCCTGTTTCGCAGCTATGTGCACAAAGATCCCATCCTGCAATTCATTCTCCATGCGTTTGTCAAAACCGTTGGTCTCTATCCGCCGGGCAGCATCGTGTTTCTTAAAAGCGGACAACTGGCCTATGTACTTGAAAACGAAGGCCCCCTTGTGCTTCCCTTCACAGATAAAAACCAGGTCCCCTTGAAATCCAGACCGGATCCGTTTAACGCCGGAAAACAAACAGGTGTGCTCGCCATTGACAGTGACAGAAGCCTCAGGCAGCCCAAAAAAATATGGGACTGCCTGCCTGCATTTATCAGAGAGATCGCCCTGCCCAAGGATCAGGTGGCGGCGGCCGTCGCTGCGATTTCAACCATATAAATCATTTTCAATAACCCATGTTTGGATGGGCGTTAGGGCTTAAAGAGCGCAGATACACTTTCTCCAGTATGAATATGCTTAATAGCCCGGGCAAAAAGCGGTGCCACGGACAAAGATTTAAGCTGAGAAAACTGTTTTTTTGCAGGAATATGAACCGTGTTGGCAACCACGATCCCGGATACAATGGTTTGACTTAGATTTTCCACCGCCTGACCGCAAAGCACAGGGTGGGTTGCACCCACATAAATATTGCCGGCTCCTGCACGCTTCAAGGTTTCAATGGTACTCACCAGGGTTCCCCCTGTGGATATCTCATCGTCGAAGACGATGGCATCCAGCCCTTCTACATTTCCCACGACCAGTCCCTGCTTCACATTGGAATCGCTGAGACGGCGTTTGTCTATAATGGCAAGGGAGGTATCCAGACGATTGGCAAACCGGCCGGCCCTTTTAGCCCCGCCTGCATCCGTGGCCACCACCACGACCTTTGACAGATCCAAAAGTTCTGCAAAATAATCACAGATTGTGGGCATGAATGTTAAATGATCAACGGGAATACTGAAAAATCCATGCACGGCATCGGCGTGCAGATCCATGGTCAGTACCCGGTCTGCCCCGGCAGTTTTTAAAAGATCTGCCACAAGGCGTGCAGCAATGGAAATTCTTGGTGCATCTTTTTTATCCGAGCGTGCATATGAGTAGTAGGGAATAACAGCGGTAATTCGCTTTGCAGATGCGCTGCGCAATGCATCTATGGTAATCATCAACTCCATAAGGTGATCACTGACAGGCGCAGTTAAAGACTGTACGACAAAAACATCTTTTTCCCTGACGCTTTCCTTAATCTGAACAAATAAATTGTCGTTTGAAAATCGGGATGTTTCCATGGGACTCAAAGGAATTCCGATATGCTCACAGATTGCCGTTGCAAGATCCTGATTGGATCCACCGGAAAATACTTTTAAATTTTCTGTCATTTTAATTTTCCTGAAGGGAGTTTTAATTCGCGCTTTTTTAATACCAGTTTATAGGCAAAGAAACAAGGGAATGAAAATAAGACACAGGTGTCTGTTTCTTTGTTACAGTGTGGATATATTAAATATTAATTTAAAAGAAATAATAGTAATAATAATCAGGATTCAAATGTTTATAATTGGCATAAAGTATCAATATCATAGAATATTTTTTTGTGATCTTTTGTTTGAAATATGGAACAAAAAATATTGAAAAAGACAAGGTATTGAACGTCTGTTGTGTGAAGGTACAGAACCCGGGCTTTTTGAACATTTTATTATCAAAATTGGATATTCGCTCTGATCCCTTTTTAAATTAGATATTTCCAGTTATAAGAATTTTTTTTTTGATCCGTTTTAAAACAGCGTGTTGATAACCTTGAATACGGTTCGTAATTTAAGGATGCAGATCTGGATTGATGAAGGTATTGAGGTTTTTACCGCCCTGGTCCAGCAGGGCCTGGGTGAAGGATTCAATCAAAGGCGATTTTAAATTCCAGCAATGCCAGAAGAGCTGGATATCAATTGTCAGACCGGCAATCAGGGGGATTAAAATGCCTTTTTCCATCAGGTGACCGCCTTGGGCCAGTGGCACCACACCGTATCCAAGACCCATGGCAATAAAATCCACAAAGGTTTCAGACGAGGGCACATAGGTCGCAGGTATATCTTTTGGCACGGTAGGAAAGACAATCTTAAGCGCTTTATCGTGCAATTCATCCTTTTGGTTAAAAACTATGGCCGGTGCCTTTGATAACGCTTCAAGGGTTACTCCCCGGGGAAACCAGCGACGGGCGAAATCCTTGGTACATAACAATTGGTACGTCATGGTGCCAATTTCAAAAATTCGACACCCCTGAATGGCCCGGTCAAGGATACTGATGCAACCGCACACGGTTCCATTTTTTAAAAGTTTATGCGTCTGTTCCTGATCGTCCACCCGAATGTCCAGCAAAATTTTTCCATCTTTCAGCATGGGCGCAACAGCTTTAGGAAACCATGTGGCCAGACTATCGGCATTGACCCCCACGGACAGGGTTACAGGTTTTCCATCCCACCCAAAGGCTGTCCGGTTTGCCAAATCCTCTTCCAGGTGCCTGACCTGTAAATAATGGGCAAGAAACCATTTACCGGCATCTGTGACGGCTGGGGGCACCGAGCGGGTCAGCAAGATCTGTCCGGCCTGCTCTTCAAGTTGTCTGACCCGCTGTGATACCGCAGACTGGGTCAGGCACATCCGTGCCGCCGCCTTTTCAAACCCGCCCTGCCGAACAACTTCGGCCATCGCCTCTATAAGCTTATAATCATACATGAAATATTATTAGTAAAATTTATTTATAATTAAAACAATTAATTTTACTTAATATATATCCTGGTGTTATTTCATGTCACCGGTTTTATTAATGATTCGATTAAAAGGAAAATGAAGATATGATGACACCCTTTTTCCAGGGCCTTGGCACAGGGGGCGGCCTTATTGTGGCCATTGGTGCGCAAAACGCATTTATACTTTCCCAGGGCATCCGCAAAAATCATCCCCTGATCATTGCTGCAATCTGTATCTTCTGTGATGTCCTGTTTATTACACTGGGGGTTGCAGGTATCGGCGCTGCCGTTTCAAGGTCGGTTCTGTTGTCACGGCTGACGGCCTGGGGCGGTACGATATTTTTATTTTTATACGGATTTCAGGCGTTCAGATCGGCCATGGGGAACAAAAGCCTTAATGCGGCGGATCAGGGCCATATGTCCCTTAGGACGGTTATTATATCAACATTGGCCGTTACCCTTCTCAATCCCCATTTCTACCTTGACACGGTTGTATTGATCGGGAGTATCGCAAGCCGATTTCCCCACGGCCAAAGATTTTATTTCTGGGCGGGAAGCGTCACGGCTTCTACCCTGTGGTTCATCAGTCTGAGTATTGGGGCAAGGCTATTTGCACCCGTATTCAAAAATCCATTGGCCTGGCGAATTCTTGATGCTGTTATCGGTTTAACCCTGTGGAGTATTGCATTCTCCCTGACCCGGTATGCCATGACTTTATAAATAGTGTTTGAACAAAAAGTCACCCAGCTGCGGCGTTGCAGAAAAATTAAAAATCCTCACAACCATGAGGTTGCTCCGGTTTTAAATTTTTCTGCGCCTTGCATCTGGGCAACTTTTCATCCAAACACGGGGGGGCGTTCAGGCACTAATAATTTTTTGGGTTGCCAAATGCCATGGCGATGGCTGACAGATTAATTGCCGGACACCGCCCATGAAAAAGTTTTAAAGTCCTGAGAATTTTCCCGGGACTTTCATATAACAGCCACGGGCTGACCTGACATATCAGCACTGAAGGACAGCCCACAACGAAGGTTGAAAGAGCTCAGTAACTTACTGAGCCCTTTCATATAAAACTGATTTAACGAATGATCGAATCTTTTGAAGTAGGCGTATATTAAATATTAATTTAAAAAAAATAATAGTAATAATAACGAATGCTGAAATGTTTATAACTCTCTTAAGTATTAGATATTATTATGGTATTCGTTTGGGTTTAATGTTGATAATTTTGAATAAAAGCGTTTTAAAACCATTCAGATTTGAAAGCCTGTTTGTGACGCGTACATAAAGCAGGCTTTTTAGACAAGTTTTTATCAGGATTGAATCCAATCCCTGATCGCCTTTAAATCCGATGTCTTCCACGCTTCTGATATTCTTTTCTCGATGAATTTTAAAAACAGGGTGTCAATAACATTAATAACCTTCGTGATTAAAAAGGTTTTCTCAATAATCATACCCTCAATTTCATCTTCTGATGCAGACGTATCAATGGTTGGTGTTTTTAAACCGGTGATATTGAAACTTTCACCTTTGATGGAAAATTTATACTCTTCTTCGCCTATTTTGCAGATCAGGTTCATATCAGTGACCCATGCCCCTTTTTTAAGGGCGGTGGTTCCTTCCTCAAGACCTGCCTGATCCCCTTTAATGGTAATCTTTTCCTTTGATTTATCGCCCAGATTGTTTTCAAGACTGATGGAATTTCCGATCTCAAATGTTACCGGATCATTTGAACCTGAGAGGGCCGTTACATCCTGGTCCGTTTCAACCAGATACCAGATCCATGTCAAAAATTCGTTGCCTAAAAAGCCATATTTATTGTAAGCGGTTGCTATATCCAACATCGATCATATACCTTTCATATTTAAGGGCGATAACGCCAATATCCTGTCTTTTTTATCATTTGAAAAACTGCCCAGCTTTTCCACAATTGTATATGGAAATATTTTGATGGGTTTATGGTCAAAGGATTTGAAAAACAGCGTTTCAAACAGTTCATTGGCCGCTTTCTGGGTGGAAAATAAAATTAAATTTTTATTTTCATAGTCCCATAGCACATCATATATGTTGGGAATAAAAGGCGTTTTATGCATCAGAATATCGACAACCATCTCTTTGATTTCAGCTTTTTCATTTTTTGAAATAAAGGGTCTGCCGCTCTCTTTCTTTTTTTTCTCCGTTTCAATGGCCATATGTTTTTGAATCAGTTTGGCCGGAATTGATTTTTTATCAATGCGCAGGGAAAAAGCAAAATAAGTACCGAAGAGAAATGAAGCGGATTCGAAATCCGGATTGTACGGGGTCTCAAGGGGGGTCCATCCGGCTGAAATTTCATCGTACTCATTTTCAATTTCAGGGATGGCGTTTTCAATCAGTCCCTGGCGGACACCTTCTGCGGCACCGTCGGGAAATTCACCGTCAATGTAATAACGGCTGATGGAGTGGGTGGAAGAAATTAAACCCATATAAGGCTCCTTGTTTCATGTTAAACGGCTGTATCAAGCCTTTTAAGACTTCCCACAGCCGTCGTGTTGTTGTGTGTAAAAAAAATTATGCAGTCAGGTTATGATTATCAGATACGGATTAATCAAGAAAGTTCATCTTATATTTTTTCCAGATATCAATGGCGATGCCCAGGGGTTTGATCATGGGTACGGTATAGGTATGCAGTTTTTTGTCTGCCATAAAGGTTCTGCACCTGTCCACATATTCGGAAAATCCCCTGGGAGATACAATCAAAGGCTTGGTCAATTCCTGTTTGAGCTCCACCAGGCGTTCGGGCAGGTATTCACTTAACAGGGGTACCTGTAAATAGATGGCGGCCATAATGACATCGGTATTGGGATCCTGGTCTACGATTCTGATGGCTTCCAGGAGCCGCTCATCCCGGCAGTTACCTAAAAGATCAACGGGGTTGCTGCCCATATTGCTTAATATCTTGTTTTTGACCTCCGGCAGGTCGGTTTTTAGGTCCTTTTCGATCAGTTTTTTCATTTTCTCTTTGGTTTCAGGTGCAAACTGTGCAAGGGTCATTCCCTTTAAGGTCACCTGATCCGACAAAAGAATGCCGGCTCCGCCCCCCACACTGACCACGGCAATCCGGTCACCGTATGTTTTGGGCTGGCTGGTGAGAATGGACAGGATGTTGACGATGATTTTAGGATCTTCGGTGAGCTCTTCAATGAGATAAAACCCTGCCTGGTCACAGCAGGCCCTGAATGCATCATGGGAGCCTGCAAGGGATGCGGTATGGGATAAGGCTGCCTGGGCTCCGCCCCCCATGCCGCCTTTTATGATCACCACAGGTTTTTTCTCGGCCACCTGTTTACCCACCTGCAGCAATTTTAATCCGTCGGCCACACCTTCTAAATAAACGGCGATGATTTTTATTCTTGGATCATCTCCCATGTGGGACAATATTTCAGGTACGCCGCATACGGCGGCATTGCCGATGGAGACCCATTTTCCCAGATTCTGGCGGTCCGCCCCAAGCATTTCAAGCAGCTCAAGACCGATGCCGCCGCTTTGGGAGATAACGCCCACACAATTGGACGGGGTTACGGGCACAGAGCGCTGAACCGGGATATAATTGGTGTTCAGTCCTGAAAAGTTATCAATCACCCCCATGCAGTTGGGGCCGATGAATGCCACTTTATACGTTTCGCTTAAGGCTATGAGCTTTTCTTTGAGGTCAAAGCGCCCTATTTCCGCAAATCCGTCACTGAAAATAATGGCACCTTTGCCGCCAAGTTTACAGAACTGTTCAAAGATTAAGACAGTCCTTTCCGAGTTCACCGCAAATACGCAAAGATCCGGCACCTCTGGCAGCTCATCAAGATTTTGATAGCAGGTCAGTCCGTGGATGGTTTTAAGTGTCGGGTGAACCGGGTATAGTTTTTTGATCTTCATGCAGTTTTTTAAGATAACTCCGCCCTGGGTTCCCGGCCGGGACGCGCCAACAACTGCAACGGATTGGGCATTAAAAACAGCATCCACACTTTTACGCTTCCAGTCACTGATCTGCTGGAACGATGGTTGGATAAAATCAGGATCTTTGATCAATCGCGTGTCTACAATGGCATATCCGTTTTCATAAACAATCACCGGATTGAGATCCAGCTCGCAGATATCGGGATTTTCCGCCATCAATCTGGATACCCGAATGGTCAGATCGATGATGGCTTCCCGGTCATATACCTGGCCCCGGAATCCGTCCAACACTTTACCGGCCCGGGTTTTTTTAAGCATGCGTTCCACATCCCGCCGGTTGAGTATACCGATCCCAGGAGCCGCATCTGAAAATAGTTCCACAAAAATACCGCCGATGCCCACCATGGTGATGGGACCAAACCCCGGGTCCTGCCTGGCACCCACGAGAAGTTCAAATCCCTTATCCACCATTTTCTGGACCAGCAATCCCTCTTTGTGTTCCCTGGAAAAGCCGCCCATGAGGGTTTCGATTGATTGTACCGCAGATGTAACGTCATCGGAATTTTTCAGGTTCAGGCGCACGGCACCCTGGTCGGATTTATGGATGATTTTTTCACTAACCGCTTTGACAACCACCGGATAACCAATATCATCAGCGGTTTTTACGGCCTCTTCAAGACTGTAGATCTGTTTTCCGGAAGGTAGAATGCCGTATTGGGATAAAAGGGCGGCACTTTGGTCGAAATCCAACGGATACTTTTTCATGATCGTGTATCCCTTTTTATTTTTTTATTGTGGGCTGAATCCGGGTGGTGGCGTAAAGCAGTAGGCGAAAAATTATTTACGGCACCATCACGGCTGTAACTCTTCTTTGAGCATACAACACGCGATTTTGTAACGGGGGAACCCGTTATCATCGTAGGACAGATTTCCCGGCTGTATCAATTTATTCATGACACACCCTTCGGGAATCTGCAAAGAGAAAAAGTTGGTCTCATTTATTTTTGGACGGGCGGTAAGCACATTATCTATAATTTCATAGGAATGAAAGGAAAAATCTTCGCATAAAGGGCATTGATATACCCGTCCATTGGGAAAAATAAAGTAGTTGTCCGCCACATTGGCGGCACATTCAAAGGTCTCGTCATGGGTGAGGAACACCTTGGGGTAGGTAACAATAATCCCCTGTTGTGCAATCTGTTCAGCAGTTCTGGGAATGATCTCCTGCCAGATTGCTTTTGAGACCTGGTGTCTTGCGTCGGTGTTGTCCGTTTCGCCCCGCAGCCCCACCACCTGGATGAAAAAACGTGAAATGCCAAGATCCTTTACCAGTTCCGGAAGCTTTGACACCTCATGAATATTTTTTTCAGAAACCGTATAAATCATGGAACAGGTGAACCCTTTTTCCACAGCGCGGCTGATACCGGACATGACGGCATCAAAACAGCCCCCTCCCCGGATGGCATCATTGGTTTCCTTGGTGACGCCGTCCAGGGAAAATGAAAAAAAGTCAATCTGAGCGGGCGTTATTTTGTCCAGGATGTCGTGAAATAAAAAACCGTTGGTATCGATGGTGATGGATTTGAACCCCATCTCTCCGGCCATGCACACAACCGATGCCAGATCCGGATGAAGCGTGGGTTCGCCCCCCAGCAAAATAAGGTTGGTATCCTTTGCCTTTGAAGCAAAGATACCAAGCCAGCTTTCAATGGTGGACAAGGAGAGGGTGTTGGTTCCATGCTCTACCCTGTTGATGTAGCAGTGGGCACAGCGCAGGTTACACCGGGTCAGAATGTGGAAAAACAGATTGGTGCTCTGCCTTGAAAACGCAACGGTTTGTTTTTTCATTTTAACCTTAGCCCATGCATTGTTTGGTGAAATTGGGGTCAAAGGGCACAGGATAGCTCCCGTCAAAACAGGCCTTGCAGAAATTGGCTTCGGGCTCATCCACCCCCGAGGCTTCGAGCATGCCTTCAATGGAGAGGTAGTGCAAAGAATCCAGCCCAAGGTATTCGGTCAGTTCATCTATGGGTTTCTGGGCCGCAATCAATTCCCCCTTGGATGAGAAATCAATGCCGTAATAACAGGGGAACTTATGGGGCGGACAGGAGACCCGCATGTGTATTTTTCCGGCCCCCAATTCCTTTAAGGCTTTTACACGGGTTTTGGCCGTGGTGCCCCGGATAATGGAATCTTCAATGATGATGATATCTTTGCCTTTGATCAGTTGGCGTACCGGATTGAGTTTCACCCGCACGGCAAAATCCCGCATGGACTGGGTGGGCTGGATAAAACTTCTGCCCACATAGTGGTTGCGTATCATGCCCATTTCAAAGGGGATACCCGATTCTGCGGCATAGCCGATGGCGGCATAGTTGCCGGAATCGGGAAAGGGCATAACCATATCCGCATCCACGGGGGCTTCCTGGGCCAGACGCCTGCCGTGCGCCTTTCTCATTTCATAGACGTTTTTGCCGTCAATGTTGGAGTCGGGCCGGGCAAAATAGATATATTCAAATATGCACAACGATTTTTTGATGGCAGCTTTGGGATGTTTGATACTTTTGATACCGTCTTCATTTATGATAACGATTTCGCCGGGCTCCAGCTCCCGGATGAATTCGGCCTGGATCAGGTCAAAGGCACAGGTTTCAGATGCCAACACATAGTGGCCGTTCAGTTTTCCAAGGGCCAGGGGCCGAAATCCGTTGGGGTCTTTCATACCGATGATTTCGCCTTTGCAGGTGAGCAGAATCATGGAGTAGGCCCCTTCAACCTTGGAGGCGGCCTTTAAAATGGCGGATTCATAATCGCCCTTGACCAGGTTTTTGATGAACAGATGTAAAAACACTTCCGAATCCATGGTGGTCTGGAAAATAGAGCCCTTTTCTTCAAGTTCTTCTCTGATGATGTGGGCGTTGACCAGATTACCGTTGTGGGCCAGGGCATAGGAGCGGTGCCGGTGGTTGACCACAAAAGGCTGGGCATTGGCCAGCACGGAATCACCTGTGGTCGAGTACCGGACATGGCCGATGGCAGACCCGCCTTCAATGCGTTCCAGATCTTCCATGTTGAAAATTTCGGGTACAAGCCCCATGCCTTTATGGGAAAAAATTTTGTCGTTGATACCCCGGTTTACGGAAATGCCCGCGCTTTCCTGCCCCCGATGCTGGAGTGCATAAAGTCCGAAATAGGATATTTTAGCCGCTTCCGGGTGTTTATAAAGTCCAAAAACCCCACATTCATCTTTGGGGCGTTCACTTGGCGTGAAAACGGAGCAGGTTTTGCAATTTGGATGGATGGTATTCATTTATGGTTATCCAATAATTAGTTTTCCTGATGATAATGCTGAAGGGGTTTAACCGTCAGATTCTCTTTTTTCATGGCCTGGATGGCCAGACTGATGGCCCTGGCACCATCCGTGGTGGTGGCATAGGGTATTTTATATTTAATGGCGGCCCTGCGGATTTCATATCCGTCTCTTTGGGTTTGGCTGGACGCGCCTGTATTTAAGATAAGCTGAATTTCACCGTTTTTCACGGCATCCACCACATGGGGCCGGCCCGCTGACACTTTTTTTACCATTGTTGATGGAATATTGTTCTCTTCCAGGAAGGTAACGGTTCCCCGGGTGGCCATAATGGTGAATCCCATGTCATGGAAAAGCTGGGCCACAGGCAGTGCCGCCTTTTTATCCTTGTCCTGGACAGAGATAAATACCGTGCCTTCCCTGGGCAGTTTCTGTCCGGCCGCGAACTGGGCTTTGGCAACGGCTGCACCCAGATCCTTGTCAATACCCATGACCTCGCCTGTGGATTTCATCTCCGGCCCCAGAACAGGGTCCACATTGTCAAATCGGTCAAAGGGCATCACCGCTTCTTTAACACAATAGTAGGGCGGGATGACCTCTTTTGTTACCCCAAGTTCTTTCAGGGTTTTTCCCAGCATGACCTTGGTGGCAAGTTTTGCCAGCGGGACCCCGATGGCCTTGGAGACAAAGGGAATGGTCCTCGAAGCCCTGGGATTCACCTCGATGATATACACCGTATCATTCATAATCCCGAACTGGATGTTCATCAAGCCTTTGACATTCAGCTCCTTGGCAATGGCTTTGGCTGCATCGGACATCTGTTTGATGTGGTGGTCTTCAATGGAGTAAGGCGGCAGTACGCAGGCTGAATCGCCCGAATGAATGCCGGCCTCTTCGATATGCTCCATCATTCCGCCGATGACGGTATCCTCACCGTCGGAGATGGCGTCCACATCCAGCTCAAAGGCTTCTTCCAGGAACTTATCAATGAGAACGGGTTTATCCGGTGAGGCCTGGACCGCAAGATCAAAATATTCTTCCAGGTCTTTTTCATCGTAGACGATTTTCATGGCCCGGCCGCCCAGAACAAAGGAGGGGCGAACCATGACCGGGTATCCGATATCCCTGGCCACTTTCACCGCTTCATCATAGGAAAATGCGATGCCGTTATCCGGCTGGCGCAGGCCCAGTTTTTTGAGCATGGCGGCAAACAGATCCCGGTCCTCGGCCCGGTCAATGCTTTCCGGACTTGTGCCGATAATGGGCACACCTGCTTTTTGAAGGTCTGTGGCAAGGTTCAAAGGTGTCTGGCCACCAAACTGGACAATCACACCAAAGGGTTTTTCCTTCTCCACGATGTGAAGCACATCTTCCCTGGTCAGCGGTTCAAAATAGAGCTTGTCCGAGGTGTCATAGTCCGTGGAGACCGTTTCCGGGTTGGAGTTGACCATGATGGACTCTACGCCTTCTTCCCGCAACGCAAAGGAGGCATGAACACAGCAGTAGTCAAATTCGATGCCCTGGCCGATACGGTTGGGACCGCCGCCCAGGATAATCACCTTTTTCTTGTCCGCCACCCGGGCCTCGCATTCGCTTTCATAGGTGGAGTAATAGTAAGGGGTTACCGCCCTGAATTCCGCAGCACAGGTATCCACCAGTTTATATACCGGAACAAGCCCCAAGTCTTTTCGTTTCTGTTCAATCTGCTTGTCTGTCAGTCCCCCGGACAGATACGCCAGCTGCATATCGGAGAATCCGTATTTTTTTGCCTTTTCAAACAGATCCTTGGGCAGGTTCATGCCGGCCAGTTTCAGCTGCTTTTCAAGATCCACAATCTGTTTCATCTGGTAGAGAAACCAGGGATCAATGGCGGTCAGCTCATGGATCATGGTGATGGGCATGCCGTGTTCAATGGCGTATTTAATGTAAAAAATCCGCTGGGAATTGGGGGTGGATAATTTGTATTCCAGATCCGTACCCGCCACGGATCCCGGTGCCGGATCTTTGCCGTCGGCACCGAAACCGGCCCGGCCGATTTCAAGGGAACGCAGACCCTTTTGAAGTGCTTCCTTGAATGTTCTGCCGATGGACATGGTTTCACCCACGGATTTCATGGCCGTGGTGAGTATGTCGTCGGTTTCGGGAAATTTTTCAAAGGTCCAGCGTGGAATTTTTACCACGCAATAGTCAATGGAGGGCTCAAAGCAGGCCATGGTTTCGCCGGTGATATCATTGGGAATTTCATCCAGGGTATATCCCACAGCCAGCTTGGCTGCAATTTTGGCAATGGGAAAGCCCGTGGCCTTGGAGGCAAGTGCGGAAGACCTTGAAACCCTTGGGTTCATCTCAACCACGATAATTTCGCCGTTTTCCGGGTTCACTGCAAATTGAACATTTGAACCGCCTGTATCCACGCCGATCTCCCTGATGATGGCAATGGAGGCATCCCGCAACACCTGGTATTCCTTATCCGACAGGGTCTGGGCCGGGGCCACGGTAATGGAATCACCTGTATGAACCCCCATGGCGTCAACGTTTTCAATGGAACAGATGATCACCACGTTGTCCGCGTGATCCCGCATCACCTCAAGCTCATACTCCTTCCATCCCAGCACAGACTCCTCAAGCATCACCTGGGTGATCAGGGACGCGTCAAGCCCGGCCTTGGAAAGATTTGCAAGCTCTTCCATATTATAAGCCACACCACCGCCGGTTCCGCCAAGGGTAAAACTTGGCCGGACAATAATGGGAAATCCGATGCGCTGGGCCGTCTCTTCCACCTCCTGCATGTTGGTGGCAAACCCGGATTGGGGAATTCTCAAACCGATTTTATTCATGGCATCCCGGAACAGTTCCCGGTCTTCGGCCTTGTTGATGGCATCAATGGATGCACCGATCAGTTCAATATTATACCGTTCAAATATTCCTGTTTTGGCTGCATCAATGGTGGTGTTAAGCGCCGTCTGGCCCCCAAGGGTGGGCAATACGGCATCGGGCCGCTCCTTTTCAATCACCTTGCACAGGGTTTCAGGGGTTACCGGTTCAACATATACCCGGTCGGCAGTTTCAGGGTCGGTCATGATGGTGGCCGGATTGGAGTTGATCAGGACAACTTCAAACCCTTCTTCCTTCAAGGCCTTGCAGGCCTGGGTGCCTGAATAGTCAAACTCGCAGGCCTGGCTGATGATGATCGGGCCGGCACCAATGATTAGAATCTTATGGATGTCGTTACGCTTTGGCATTTTCCATCACTTTTGCAAACTGGTTAAAAAGATAGGCCGCATCATGGGGACCTGGGGAGGCTTCGGGGTGGTACTGGACGGCAAACGCCCGGATGGCATCGTTTTTGAGTCCTTCCAGGGAGTCTTCGTTCAGGTTGATGTGGGTCAGATGACATTTGTTTTTGTCAAGGGTGTTCAAATCCACGGCAAATCCGTGGTTCTGGGAGGTGATTTCGACTTTGCCGGTATCTATATTTTTTACCGGCTGATTGCCGCCCCTGTGGCCGAATTTGATTTTCATGGTTTTACCACCCATGGCAAGGCCAAGAAGCTGCATGCCAAGACAAATCCCAAACACGGGATAGTTGTTGAGAAGTTCGCGTATGGTTTCCACGATATAGGTCAAGGGCTCGGGGTCTCCGGGGCCGTTGGACAGAAAAATGCCGTCCGGGTTCAGACCTTTTATGGTTTGGGCTTCGGTTTTTGCAGGCACCACAAGCACTTCGCAGCCGGCATCTTCAAGGCAGCGGACAATATTATATTTTATGCCGAAATCCAGGGCCACCACAGAGTGTTTTTTACCTTTATGACGCCATATGGAAGGGTCGTCAAGGGTGCTGACATCTACATAATCCGGGTTGTTGTCTTTCCAGAAATAAGGCTTTTTTGTTGTGACATGTCCCACCAGGTCCGATCCTTCCATGGAAGGAATCTGTCTGGCCCGGGCCACAAGGGATTCAGGGTCCAGGTCCGTGGTGGAGATCATGGCCCTCATGGCACCGGCTTTTCGGATATGCCGGGTCAGGGCCCGGGTGTCGAGGTCCTCAATGCCCAGGACATGGGATTTTATCAGATAGTCGGCAAGGGTTCCTTTTGATCTGAAATTGCTTGGAAACTCCTGGTATTCTTTGACAATGAAGGCTGCCACTTGAATACGGTCTGATTCAACATCTTCCGGACACACCCCGTAGTTGCCTATGAGCGGATAGGTCATGGTGACCATCTGCCCGTAATATGACGGGTCGGTCAAAATCTCCTGGTAACCGGTCATGCTGGTGTTGAACACCACCTCTCCCTGGGCTTCGCCCGGCCCTGTAAAACTTCTACAGGAAAATGTTCTTCCATCTTCCAGGGCTAACAATGCTTTCATATGGATTAATACCTGTCCCTTAAAATTTTTTATGGTAAAAAGCGTTCCGCAATCTATTCAGAACCTGTATAAATATCATGAAAAAGCTTTAATTTTCAAGTCCAGGGCCGATTTAATATTTCGAAATAAAAAGAGGACAACATGCCAAAATCATTAAAACGCAGCCAAGAGATCCAACAGGAAATCGCAGAACAGATCGGTAAGTCCCAATTCTATGAAAAGTTAACCCCTGTTTCCCCGGAATCCAAACCCTTACCGGACAAAATTCCTGCAAGAGATGACTATTCAAAAGATGGGTTAAAACAGCGGCAGGACTTTTTGAAACACCTTGGATTGAGCATTGAGATAATTCAAGGCGGCAAACATGATGTCCCTGCCGAAGACCTGAAAGGAAGTATTGAAAATTTTATTGGATTTTCCCGGATACCCCTTGGCCTTATCGGCCCGTTGCGGGTCAATGGTATTCATGCCAATGATGATTTTTACATCCCGTTGGCCACTACGGAAGGCGCACTGGTGGCTTCATATAACCGGGGTGCATATGCGATCAGCCTGGCCGGCGGTGCCAGTTCCCTGTGTGTTTCCGAAGGGGTCTCCCGGGCACCCTGCTTTCATTTTAAATCCATTGCCCAGGCCGGATTATTTCTCAACTGGCTGCTGTCTGAAACCCAAACCTTATTTACAGCAGTTCAGTCAACCACCGGCCATGGTAAACTGGTTGATCTGAAACCCACGATCAATGGATCAAGTGTTTATCTTATCCTTGATTTTACCACTGGCGATGCAGCGGGACAAAACATGGTAACCATGGCAACCCAGTCCATCTGCAATAAAATACTTGCCCAAAGCCCGGTTAAACCGGAGCACTGGTATATCGAAGGCAATCTGTCAGGTGACAAAAAAGCGAGCATGCTCTCTTTTCTCGGGGTGCGCGGCAAAAAAGTGATTGCTGAGACCCTGTTACCCAGGCAACTTGTTGAAAAAGTGCTCCGTTCAACCCCTGAAGATATGGAGCGATACTGCCGTATCTCAACCCTTGGCGGAATTCAAAGTGGACAGATCGGAGTCCAGGGACACTATGCCAATGCCCTTGCAGCGATTTATATCGCCTGCGGACAAGATGCCGCATGCGTTTCCGAGTCTGCAATCGGTATCACCGACATGCATGTAAATACGGAAGGTGAATTGCATGTTACGGTCAGTTTACCCAATTTGATCGTGGGCACGGTGGGCGGTGGAACCTATATGCCCACGGCCAAAGAATGCTTGAAATTATTAGGGTGTTATGGGAAAAATAAAGCAAAAAAATTTGCAGAAATATGTGCTGCAGTCGTCATGGCCGGGGAAATTTCAATTATTGCAGCTCTGGCAGCAGGGCATTTCAGTATGGCACATTCAGTTTACAGGAAAAAACATGAAAGCTCGGAATAGTGGATAAAATAGAAAACAGGGCCGATTTTCACTATATTCGGTATGCCAATTGCTGGGAAGACACGGATATCCTTTTCACTGCCTTGAATCCGAGACGCAATCAAACGATACTGTCCATTGCCTCTGCCGGAGACAACTCCCTGGCTCTTCTGGCCGAAGGCGCCAGGGTGGTTGCTGTTGATTTAAACTTTTCGCAGCTGGCTTGTGTGGCATTACGAAAGGCTGCAATAGAAAACCTCAGCCATGCAGACTGCCTTAGTTTTTTAGGTATTACCCCATCCAATGACCGAATCGGTGTATTCAACAGCCTGAAAGAGAGTATAGATGATCCTTATGTCATTTTCTGGCAAAATAATCCGGATATCATAAAAAACGGCATCATCCATGCCGGTAAGTTTGAACGCTATTTTTCTTATTTTAGAAACGTTGTTTTAAGGCTCATCCATTCAAAAAAGAAGATTTCGGATTTGCTCAGGCCAAAATCAAAAACCGAACGCCTTCGTTTTTATAATGAACAATGGTCGACAAAGCGCTGGGAATTACTCTTTAAATTGTTTTTCAGCCGTTTCACAATGGGGCTTGCGGGCCGGGATCCTGAATTTTTCAGATATGTTGATGTACCGGTATCTGAAAATATTTTAAACCGTACACAATATGCGTTGACAGAGCTTGAAACACACAACAATCCATATCTTGATTATATTTTAACCGGAAATTTCACCCACACCTTGCCACCCTACCTGCGGCCTGACAATTTCAAAAAAATAAAACGGAACATTAAGGGGCTCTCTTTATACCAGGGCAGTGTCCAGGACGCAGTTGAACACTTCGGCTCTTTGAAATTTGACGGATTTAACATGTCCGACATATTTGAATATCTGGATACCGACACCTGCCGTATGATTTACAAGGCGCTGCTTGACAGCGCCAATCCCGGGGCACGGTTTGTTTATTGGAACATGCTGGTCCCCCGGAGCTGCCCGGCTGAATTTGAAAACAAAATCCAAAGAAAAATTAATCTGTCAAAAAGCTTGTTCCTTAAGGATAAAGCATTTTTTTACAGCAATTTTATCGTTGAAGAAGTGATATGAGAGTCGTTGAAAATGATCTATTCGGATCATTGATCATTATAGGGGCCTTTTCCCTTGTTATTATCCTGGTGGAAGTGTGGGCACGGCTAAGTGACCCCAATCCTGAAATAACCCGGAAAACAGTCCATCTATCCGGCGGACTGGGGTGTCTTTTTTTTCCTTTTTTTATAGAATCGCCGATTTGGGTTTTTGTACTGGCGTGCCTGTTCACTGCTTTCTTTTATATTTCCGCTAAAATAGGCACCCTCAAATCCCTAAACAGCGTCAGCCGGAAAAGCCGGGGCAGTGAATATTATCCCATTGCCGTATTTGTGGTGTTCTATATATGTCAGGACAAATTGTGGTTATACTTTATCTCCATTCTGATATTATCGGTTTCAGATGCGGCTGCAGCACTCATCGGCAGTTCTTATGGAAAAATCCACTACAAGGTTGGCAAAGATGATGTAAAAAGTCTGGAAGGCTCATTTTTTTTCTGGATATTGACCTTCATGACCATTCAGATCCTGCTGCTTTTAATGACGGATTTACCCAGGATAAACTGCATTCTTTGTGCCCTGCTGATTTCTTCGTTATTAACAGGCATCGAAGCTGTTTCCATTAAAGGCACGGATAATATTTTTGTCCCTTTGATAACCTGTTACAGCCTTTTGAAAATTACGACAAAACCGACCGAAGAGATTGCGTTTCAGTGTGCCAGCCTTTTTGTCATTCTCCTGATCATCCAATTTTTTGTTCACAAATTAAAACTCATGTCGATCCAGGAGTCCATCATCTTTATCATTTTTGCCTATGCGACATGGTCTTTGGGATCTATTGACTGGGGAATCCCGGTTTTTACCTCTTTTTTCCTTTATTGTGCCATACGCCACTTTTTAAAAGAGAGTGACCAATACGAATTAAGCACAACCGGACTGATCCGGATTCTTATCACCCCGCTCATCATTCTTTTGATCGCCAATGCCTCTGTTCAATACTCTTTTTTTTATGGCGCTTTTTTAACTGCAACAATTGTCTGTTGTTGTTGTGCGCTGTGGATTCATACCCGCTTTTCCATTAAGCTGAGCCCCACAAAACGTTGCATCGGTGCATTATCAACAGGTTTTTTTTCAAGTATTACCGTTATTGCCGTTACTGTGATGTTTCAAAAAAATTTTCCCTTAAATGCCTTTATCTGGATTCCGTTGATATCCATGGGGGGAATCGCAGGTTATGATTGGGTTACCCCTGACAAAATGAACGGTCCGGGACTGAAACATGCAACCTTAATCATGATTCCGGCTTCCTTTTTGTCTTCCCTTGTTTACCTTCTGATCCAATATCAGGGCCTTATCCTGGTTTGGCACCCTAAATATTGAGAACACGGTTAAAAATGGAAACAGCCTTATCTCTTATACGACTCAACCCGGAAGACCGGATGTGGCCGCTTTTTTTTGATTTAACAGCCCAGGTTTATCAAGATGATCTCTATTATTGCAGACAGTCTGTCCAGTCACTGCAACAAAGCATCCGGCGGCCCAACTTTGCAGATAATCAACTGCCTTTGCTGGTCTTGGACAAGGGGACGCCTGTAGCCAGGATGATTGTCAGAATTTTTAATCCTTCCGGGGATGGAAGCAATAGAACGGGCCTGTTCGGCTTTTTTGAAGCTAAAAACCATCCCGAAGCTGTGAAGCTGATGTTTGATGAAGGCAGGCGCTGGCTTGAAGGTCAAGGGATTAAACAGATCATCGGCCCGATGGATGGAGACACATGGCACAAATATCGGCTCAACGCGGGTCCCTATATTGAACCGCCTTTTATGATGGAACCATATAATCCAAAATATTATACCAGGCTTTGGGAAGATTACGGGTTTACGGTGTTGGCCCGATATGTTTCCAAACGGGTACCTGATATCAAAAAAATGTTACCCGGCCTTAAAAAAAAATTTGATTCTGCCTGCAAGAAAGGGTTTACGTTTCGTCCTTTTCAAAAGGCTGATTTCAACAATGAGCTGAAACTGTTATATTCACTTTCCTGCGATATATTCTCGAACAATTATTTCTACAGCCCCATATCTGAAACTGAGTTTGTATCACTGTATGCCGGGTCCAAAGCGATTATTAACCCCAATTTAATATGGTTCTGCCAGGACAAACATGGCAACTATGCCGGATTTATGTTCTGCTTTCCCGATTATGCCGCCGCATTAACAAAAATGAGCGGAAAAACAGACCTTTGGTCTAAAATTAAATTTTTGATCCATAAAAACAAAGCAGAACATTTAAATGCTAAAACACTGGGGACGACACCGCAATACAGGGGAGAGGGCATCGGAGCGGCGCTGTTTTACAAATGTTATGCCCAAGGGCTGAATTTTGGATATTCATCTGCCAACATGTGCCTTATGCATGAAGAGAACACCTCTGAAAAAATGGATAAAGGCCAGGGCAGTATATTTCGAAATTATCATTTATACCAATACGCCATCACCGGTTAAGGGCCATGGCCCTAAGTGGTAAAGGATAAAATGGAAACCCAAAATCGCAATGTTGTCACAAATCTGTTTACGGCATCCCAAACCCATCCGGACCGAAACGCCATCATTTTGCAGCAACAAGGCCGATCCCGTTCCATCACGTTTAAGCAGTTATGGGATAAAGTTGATTCGTTGTCCACGGCCTTATTAGAGCGATCCATCCGTCCCGGAGACAGAATTATCCTTATGATTCCAATGTCAATCGAGCTGTATATCGCCATGCTGGGCGTTATCAAAGCCGGTGGCGTGGCGGTGTTTATTGATCCATGGATCGGCTTTAAACAGATTGCATCGTTCTGCTCGTTTGCAAACCCCAAAGGATTTATCGGTATTCCCAAAAGCCATTTACTGCGGTTGTTCAGAAAAGAGCTGGTCCGTTTACCGTTAACGGTTTCAACCGGCCGTTGTTTTTTGGGTTTTCCGGCCGGATGGCCACTGGCTTTACTCCTTAAGCAGCCGGGTAACGGGTCCATTTTCAAGGCGGCACCGGATGATCCGGCCCTGATCACATTCACCAGCGGTTCCAGCGGTGTTCCCAAAGGAGCCAACCGGACCCATGGATTTCTTTGGGCACAATATGAGGCGCTAAAAACAGAATTTCCTTACGAACCAGATGATGTTGACATGCCTATGTTTCCGGTATTTGCCCTCAACAATATTGCCGGTATAAGAACATCCGTCATTCCGGACATGAACTTTAAAAAGCTTGCCGAAATCCGTCCGGACATCATTTATAAACAAATGGTTGAAAATGGTGTCACTACAGCCACGGCATCCCCCCTCTTTTTTGATAAGTTATCTGACTATCTTTCAACTCAGAATCTTAAACTGCCGAAGCTGAGACGCATTTTAACCGGTGGGGCCCCTGTTCAAGATGACCGGTTAATCAAATGGCAGCAAAGCTTTGATACCACAGAGGTGATCATTGTTTACGGGTCAACGGAAGCTGAGCCTGTCAGCCACATCAGCCTTGAAAAACGAATTGCCCTTTCTAAAGAGAACCCAAAAAATAACAAAGGCTATTGCACGGGGAAACCCGCCTCATCCATCAAAGCCAAAGTGATTAAAATAAAAAAAGCGCCTGTTATTTTCCATCAAAGCTGGGAAAACCATGAAGTCACCGGCCAAGGAGATATCGGTGAATTGATCGTTTCAGGGGACCATGTCTGCCGGGATTATTACAACAATCCCGATGCCGTGCAGTCAAATAAAATTATTGATGCCGATGGTGTAACTTGGCACCGCATGGGCGATACGGGATATTTTGATTCGTCCGGATTGTTCTGGCTTGCGGGCAGACTTCATTCCACAATTGTGCGCGGTAAAAAAAATTATCATGCACAGCTGATCGAACAGGCCGTAACCGAAACGTTCCCGGACTTTGAGAAAGTGGCCGCTCTGGGCATGGCAGATCCACAATGGGGCGAAGCAATTATCATTGTGATCAATCCGGGAAAAGCCCATGTGGAACCAGATCTGATCCAAAAAGAGATGGGGACCAAGGGATATCCCATAGACCGTATCATCGTTACAACGGCTGAACTGCCGGTGGATCCCCGCCATAATGCCAAAACAGATTACGGCAAATTAAAACATTTAATTGTGACAAAAAAAATATCATGACCGACACATCCAACTTACCGGGACCCCAATTAACTGGTCCTAAATTATCAGGTCACAGCCCTTTTCCACGACGATTTTATGCATACCTGAAAGAGCGTTTCCCATTGTTAAATCATGGCATTCTGATCATCAGCTACTACTCTTCGAACCAGTTTCTGGCCCAGGTACTGGAGAAAACAGGGGAGGCCATTCATTATTCACCCTATTCCATCATGGGAGGGATTACGCTTTTTTGCATGTTTTTCCATCTGCGCATTTTTGATGAGCATAAAGATTATGAGGATGATTGCCAGTATTATCCCGACCGTCTGCTTTCAAAAGGCTGGATTACCTTAACCCATCTAAAATATTTTGGTGCCGCCGCCATTTTAATAGAACTGACCCTCAGCTTTATAAGAGGCGCCCCGGCTTTTATTGCCTGTTTACTTGCCATTGGTTTTTCAATACTCATGCTCAAAGAGTTTTTTATTTCAAAATGGCTGAAAGAGCACTTTTTGATTTATGCACTTTCCCATATGTTGATCATGCCCTTTTTTGCGCTGGTGGTTTACAGCTTTACAACCAATAAATATCCATGGGAAGCACCCGGCTGGTTCTGGGTATATGCCTTTGTCGGTTTTTTTGTCACCAGCAATTGGGAGATCTCCCGTAAAATTCGCGCCCCGGAAGACGAGATTGAGGGTGTGGAGACCTATTCCAAAATTTTCGGAAGTTATGGGGCGGCCTATCTTGTTGTCCTGGTGCGCATCATTGATACCGGCATGGTCTTTTTTGTTGGGCATCATATCGGTTTAAGTGTTTGGTTTTATATTGTATTGCTCCTGCTTTTTTTAATGACCCTGGTTGGCCTTTTGCAGTTTCGGTTCAATACCAGCGCCAAAACCGCCAAACGGATGGAAACCTATGCAGGCTTGTATATTATTGCATTTGATTTAACCCTGGCCATAGAAATTATCAGAGAATATCCGTTTTCTTTGTTTTAATTCAGGAGATAAATGTATGAATTCTCACCGTTACGTCGTCGATTTCTTATCCAAAGAGCATTCGTCTGTCCAAAATATCGGGGGTAAGGGGAGCAACCTTGCACGGATGACGGCAATGGGGATCAACGTTCCTTCAGGCTATGCCATTACCACCCAGTGCATGGCAGATGTGTTTAAAAAGAAGAATATTTTTGAACTGGTATCTGAACACCTGGACACATTGGCCCCGGATTCTGCTATGGAATCCATTGAAAAATGCTCCCGGGAAATCAAAAAAGAGATTGAAAACCTCGAAATACCTTCTGATGTTACCGGAATGATCTTGGAAAAACATGACCGGATCATAGCCGAATCTTATTTCAGCGTTCGCTCGTCTGCCGTTGACGAAGATCGTTCCGGGGCGTCATTTGCCGGATTGCATGACAGTTTTTTATTTATCAAAAGTGAGAATGATCTTGTACACAAGATTAAAGCGGCGTGGGCCTCTTTATTTAACACCCGGGCGTTATCTTTCCGGTTACAGCATCAAATTTCTTTGCAGAATATTAAAATTGCCGTGATCATACAAAAGATGGTCAGTGCATATAAAAGCGGTATTATTTTTACAGCGAACCCCAATACCCATAATGTAAATGAAATTTTAATCAGCTGCTTGTATGGTGCAGGAGAAGGAATCGTCAGTGCCGGGTTGGACGCAGATCTTTTCACGGTGTCAAAAGAAAATCATGAACACACCACAGCAATTGCATCAAAAACGGAACAATTGGTATTTGATGAAAATGCGGGAACCGGCTTAAAAACCGTTGCTGTTTCCTCTTCTTTGCAGGATAAGCCCTGTCTGACTGAATCTGAGATTTCAGCGCTGGCGCAGATCTCAACGGACCTGGAAAACAGCTATGGCAAACCCCAGGATATTGAATTTTCCATAGATCAAAACGGCACCATTTTCATACTGCAATCGCGGCCCATTACAACATTGCACGAGTATGGACCGGCTGCCGGCAACCGGATTGTATGGGACAATTCAAATATCATTGAAAGCTACTCCGGGCCCACAACCCCGCTGACGTTCAGTTTTATCCGGCATGCCTATACGATTGTTTATCACTGTTTTGCCGGCGTTATGGGGATATCTTCGAAAAAAGTCCATGAAAGCCGGTATATTTTTGAAAATATGCTTGGGCTTATCAATGGACGCGTCTATTACAATATAATCAACTGGTATAAGCTGGTTCAACTGTTTCCCGGGTTTCATTACAATAAAACGTTTATGGAATCGATGATGGGTATCCGGGAAAAAATTACCATTGACGATGATGATTCCAAAGCCGGTTTTTTTCAAAGGTATTTTGTTGAGCTTCCCAAACTTCTCTTTCTGGTTGGCAGATCTGTTTACAATTTCAGCCGTATGAAAAAATTGGTAAAGGCGTTTGATGATAATTTCAATCTCCATTACAGCCATTGGGAACATATGGATTTTAACCGAATGCCCCCCAAAGATCTTATGCAGATATACAGAGAGATGGAGTCCGCACTGCTGTGGAACTGGAAAACGCCTATTATCAACGATTTTTATGTGATGATTTTTTACGGTCTGCTCAAACATATCTGTGAAAAATGGTATGGCGATGAGAGCGGATCACTGCAAAATGACCTCATCTGCGGTGAAGGCAATATTGAAAGTACCCAGCCCACAAAGCTGCTCATGGAGATTACCCGCCTTGTAAAAAAAGACCAACAATTTGTAAAAACATTTGAGTCTCTCACCCCTGAAGCATTGGTAACGCTTGTACGGTCAGAGTCTCAATATCATGAGATTTCAAAAAAAATAGATCATTATCTCAAAGAATATGGATTTCGCTGCATCAATGAACTCAAACTTGAAGAACCGTCTTTAAAGGAAACCCCGCAGTTTTTATTTCAGATTATTCAAAATTACCTGAAGATGGACAATGAAGATGCGTTGAACCCGGAACTGATGGAACAAAAAGAGCAGCGCATCAGACAGCAGGCAGAGAAAAAAGTAAATCAACACCTTTCCGGCACACGTTTGGCTGCGGTTAAAAAAAGATTGTTTTCATGGATTTTAAACAGTGCCAGAAACGGCGTTAAAAACCGGGAAAACATGCGGTTTGCCAGAACAAAAATCTATGGTCTCGTACGGGAAATGTTCAATGCCGTGGGGCTTCATTTTGAGTATGAAGGTATCATTGAAATACAAAGTGATATCTACTATTTGTCCGTTGATGAAATATGGGATTTTATCAACGGAACCGCGATCACCACTGATTTTAAGGCCCTGATTAATCTTAGAAAAAAAGAATTTCAATCTTATAATAGTTCACAAACGGATCCCCCGGATGACCATTTTGAGACGTTTGGAATGGTGTACCATAAAAACAGGTTTAAAAATACCAAAGTGGACACCTCTTCCCAAAGCACAGGTGGACTCAAAGGCATCGGATGTTCCCCCGGTAAAGTAACCAAACCTGTAAAAATTGTGAAATCCCCAACGGATGATCTGACGATAGATGGTGAAATCCTTGTGGCCGGCCGGACCGATCCCGGCTGGGTACCTTTGTATCCGTCCGTGTCAGGCATCCTCATTGAAAGAGGCAGCATTCTATCTCACTCAGCGATTGTAGCCAGAGAAATGGGTATCCCCACCATTGTCGGTATTCCCAATTTATTAAATGTGTTAAAGGACGATCAGGTGGTGACAATGGACGGATCTACTGGTGAATTGGACATTGAGCAGTAAATCATTACAAATAAGACCCATCAATCAATCGATTGGGGGTTATTGGCTCCCGGGACCAGTGAATATCAATGGTTTGGATAAATCTTGCTTTCACTATTTTAGCCCTTTGCACAAGTCGGTCCCTCTCATCATGTCGAAGATAAATACCCTCGCCGGATTCATCACCGAAACACGAAGGCCCTATCATGGATTCCAACTGGGATAATGAGAATGTCCCTCGTTTTAAATAAGGAACAGATGAAATATTCATCTGTTTAAATATTCTGTTTCGCCCGATGTGTCAGGATAGTTGTCGTGTCGAACGAAAAGCCAATAAGACAATTTGAACAGGGCGTGGAATGGATATGAAAACGTGGAGTATACACAAGAATTCAAAACGGCAATGATTCAGAAAATTCTTTTAAACCCAGGCACGCCGATGGTAAACTTTTCAAAAGAGGCTAACGTTCCAAATTCAACGGTAGCAACCTGGCTAAGAAATTACAAAAAAAGGAATGGGAGTACAGTGGGCTCGAAGAAGAAAACCTGGTCAGCCGAGAGGAAATTTCAGGCAGTATTGGAAACTGCGTCGTTAAGTGAAGCAGAAAAAAATGAATATTGCCGGAAACATGGAATATACCCGGAACAGTTAGAAGAGTGGAAGAAAGACTGTATATCCGGATGTAGAAAGAGCCCCGATCAAAATTTTGTCAAGAAAACCAAGCAAAAAGAGCAAGAATTGCAACGCAAGACTAAAGCCCTTGAAAAAGAATTAACCCGTAAGGAGAAAGCGTTAGCAGAAGCTGCCGCCCTGCTTGTGTTAAAAAAAAAAGTCCAGGACATCTGGGGGGACAAAGGGGAAGAATGATTCCTACTGAAGACAAAATGCAGATATTGTCTTTGGTGGAAGAAGCTTGTAAATCCGGTGCTCGCCAATGTAAGGCTTGTGAAATAATAGGAATTTCAGAAAGGACCTTACAGCGGTGGCAGAAAAAAACGACTGCTGAAATAGAAGATAAGCGCCCCCATGCAGAAAGAAATCCTGCAAACAAATTGTCTGAAGAAGAAAAACATATGATTATAGATATTTGTAATAGTCAGGAGTATGGAAGCTTACCGCCAAGCCAGATTGTTCCCATGCTTTGTGATCAGGGGATCTATGTCGCATCCGAAGCAAGCTTCTATAGGACACTGAGAGAGAACGGTCTTCAGAACCATAGAGGTAAAACCCGGTATAAAACAAATAAAAAACCGACGGGTTTTACAGCAACAGGGCCTAATCAGGTCTGGACATGGGATATAACCTACCTTCCAGCGGCGCTAAAGGGTTCGTTTTATTACCTTTATATGATAACGGATATTTACAGTCGTAAGATAGTAGCTTGGGAAGTCCATGACAGGCAAAGTGATGAGCTGGCCTCCGAGCTTGTAAAAAGGGGGTATCTGTCAGAGGGTGTAAATGGCAATGAAATAGTGCTTCATTCAGATAATGGCTCCCCGATGAAAGGTGCGACCATGCTGTGCACTCTTCAGCAACTTGGAGTTGTCCCCTCATTCAGTCGGCCGTCGGTAAGTAACGATAATCCTTATTCAGAAGCATTGTTCAAAACCCTGAAATATGCCCCTTCATACCCTTCCGGCCCTTTTGAGAGCTTGGAGGCCTGTAGAGAATGGGTACTGAATTTTGTTCGCTGGTACAATAATGTCCACCGTCACAGTGGTATAAAATTTGTTACCCCAAATGAAAGGCATACAGGGGCAGATAGGACGATTTTAGAGGCCCGTCAAAAGGTATATCTGGAAGCAAAGGCAAAAAAACCAGAACGTTGGAGCCGTGGAATCAGAGATTGGACTGTGGTAACAGAAGTCTCTCTTAATCCTGAAAAAAACGATAACCGTCCAGCAGCTTAATATAAAGGTTACCCCCAGACATAATTATGTTTTTCCCTTATCCCCAAAAAAAATCCTGCGGGAATGGAAGGATAAGTCAAGAAAAAAATGGGAGGGACCCTCTGGGAGGAACCGATTTTTTTCTTGACTTATCCTGGAATGGAGCTACAAATTTTTTGGGGTAAGGGTAAAAACAACAGTGAAAATTTATACCTAAAAATTTCACAAAAAATGCGCTTGAGGCGACAACTTTCTTGACAAACACCGGTAAGGGTAAAAACAACAGTGAAAATTTATACCTAAAAATTTCACAAAAAATGCGCTTGAGGCGACAACTTTCTTGACAAACACCGGTGAAGAGCCGGTCTGTGGAGCCGATGGCATTGTTCGACCGAAAGTGAGGCCACAGGATCGAAAAATCGAAACCGTATTTGGAACGGTATCGGAAAGTCGTGCCGGATATGGAAACAAGGGCGTGGCAAGTTTGCACCCGTTGGATGCCCGATTGAATCTTCCCCCAGAACTTTATTCCCTCGAACTTCGTCGCCGTGTGGCTGAAAACGCTTCAAAGAGTTCTTTTGACGAGACTGTCGAAACGATCAAGAAAACCACTGGAGCCGATATTCCCAAACGTCAGGTAGAAGAGTTAACACAGCGAGCAGCTCGGGATTTTGACGCATTTTATGAAATACGGCAATGCAACCCGGCGGATGAGACAGTTACTGGTCCAATACTGGTAATCACCACCGATGGTAAGGGCGTGGTAATGCATGAGCAGGACCTGCGGGAACAAACCCGGAAAGCTGCCCGGAAACGAAAGCCTCAGATGGAAAGCCGGCTATCCAAAGGGGAAAAGAAAAATGCCAAGCGAATGGCAACCGTTGCCGCTGTATATACTATAGATACGTTTAAACGTACGCCCCAAGACTTGCTTCCGGGGAATGACAAGTCGAATACAAAAACAAGCCCTCACCCGGAACAAAAGCGTGTATGGGCAAGCCTTGAAAAATCAGCCGAGCAGGTCATTGCATCGGCCTTTTCTGAGGCCTCCCACCGTGATCCCAACCACGAAAAACATTGGGTTGCCTTAGTGGACGGCGAAAATCAACAACTACGAATCCTGAAACGTATGGCCAAAAGACAAAATGTGGCCCTTACGATCATTGTTGATATTATTCATGTTATTGAATACCTCTGGAAAGCTGGCAGGGCATTTCATCCCAAATCCGGCCCGGAGCTTGAAAAATGGGTCCAGTACCGCTTGGCTAAAGTACTCGATGGCAAGGCCGGATTGATGGCAGGGGGGATGCGTAGAAGTGCTACATTAAAAAAATTTACAGACAAACAACGTAAACCTGTAGAAGCCTGCGCAACGTATTTGAAAAATAAAGCACCGTACCTTGAATACCATCATTATCTTGACCTTGGCCTCCCTATTGCCACAGGAGTTATTGAGGGCGCATGTCGTCATCTTGTAAAGGACCGAATGGATATAACTGGTGCCAAATGGCGGTTGTCCAGTGCTGAAGCAGTGTTGCGTCTGCGTGCCTTGCGGAGTAGTAACGATTTTGATGAGTATTGGAATTTTCATGAAGCCTGCGAATACGAACGTAATCACCGGGCTCTTTATCAACATGGTGAGGTTCCGGCTACAAAGCTACCAAAACCTTCACCGAAACGACGGGGGCATCTAAAAGTGATCAAGTAATGCTGGCAAAGAATGGCAAATATCATGACTACCAGCTTTGGTCAGACATGTCGTAAAAGAGCCGCACCCATTTCCATTGCAGGGTTCAATTTCAACGTCATGATGATCCGGCCCCCAAGGGCTTTAAATTTTTGGCTGAACCGTTCTGCAAGGAAACTTGAAGAGGGATTATGAACCTCTGATACTACCACCGCATTATCAATCAGCAGTTCATCCCTGGCCAAAAGGGCGCCAACCATTCCCTGGAAATTGTCATCAAAACACAACTGGCTGATAAATTCGCTTTCTGCCGTGATCCCGGGGTGGGAGGCAACAGTGGCCAGGATCGGTGTTTTAAAACGGTCGGCAATCTTTGCCGCCCCAAGCACGGGGCTGCTTTGGGATAGAATAAGTACCGCGCTCACCTTATCAACCTGGGTTAATTTTTCCAGAGATTGTAAGGCAAGGCCGGGGGCGTTCATGTCGTTGGCTGTTACCAGCTCAATTTTGTCTCCGTTATTCAGCAAAGGGGTCATCTTCATTATCGTTTTGATGCCCTTGAGCGCGCTTTGTCCCATATATTCGTAAGGACCGCTGAGAGGGCCGATCACACCGATTTTAATAATCTGCCCTGACGGGTGGACCGGTTCTGTTTTTTCACAACCTGCCCCTATCCCCATCAGCGCTGCCAGCATCAGGATCTGGAAAAATAATTTCATTGGATCCTCTACAAAATATAGATCACATTGACGCGTATGATCATGGTTTTATGGAAGTGGGTTTGTACTTTTTTCTTAAAAAGGCTCAAATCTTTTCTTGTAAGGGGTTCCCGTGCAAGGACATTAACATTGAGAATCTTTTTATTCCCCCTGTACTCTATCTTTGCTTTTCTAACGACCAGATATTTATCGTTGATCAAAAATCTTTCAACCTGCCAGTTTCGTTCATAAATTCTTGTGTCTACAATACGGTAAAAAGAAAGTGATAAGGGGATCGAAATAAAAACCAATATCAAAATGACAAAAAGAAACGTTTTTTTCGCCCTGATTGCCGATGAGTACCCCAGTACCCTGAATGTCAGTACCGCCGCCAGGATAATACCAATAAGGTTGGTTGAAAAAAGCAGAAACGCATCACTGAAAAAGTCGAAGTCCATCCTGCCGATGCCAATGCCGGCCACGGCCAGGGGAGGAACCAGCGCAACGGCGATTGCCACACCTGCAAGGCTTTGAATAATTTCTTTAAACGATTTTGTGTACGCGCCTGCCACGCCGGAAATGATCGCCACGGACAGATCCAGCAGTGTCGGATGAAGGCGGCCTAACATCTCCGCCGTGGTCGGGTCATCAGGATAGATCCGGCAGATTAAGGCAGATGTCGTCAATGCAAATAATACCCCGGCAATAATTTTTAAGGCAGAGTATTTAATCAAAAATTGGTCCTGCCTGAGCAGTCCCATGGAAATAGAAATGATGGGGGCCATTAACGGCGCCAGCAGCATGGCACCGATGATTACCGAAGAACTGTTCAGGTAAAGCCCTACGGTGGCAAGCATGGTGCTGAGCAGTATGAGCACCAGGTATGCCGGGTTTATCCTGGCATCATCCCTGAGGGCCGTGAACAGGTCCTTGAAGCGTTCTTCCGAAGCATAGGAAAAAAACGGAATACTTTTGGTTTTGAGGCGGCTTAACTCTTTGCCCACAGGAAGGTTGCCAACGTTCTGGGTTGTCCCCGAAGGCCGGGATTTATTCCTTTTGTTTAGCAGCTTTTCCGAAACATTGATGCGTACAGCCTTTTTAAGGGTCTGGCATCTGACAGGGGTTTGGATCTTTGGCTCCCCGTCAATATAAACATCCAGTTTTTTCTCGCAGTCAATCTCAATCCGGGGACATTTCACGTAGCCGACGGCATCGGGAATTTTCCTTTGCCCGGAACCGGTTTTGGCTGTCTGATACAGGAATGCCAGGTATTCGATAATGGAACGCGGCGCAGAAACCAGCATGGATATCATACCGTCGGTAAAGGAATTGTCATGGGAAATCAATCTGGAGGCCAGGGTTCCTTCATGCTGCTGGATAATCATGCAGCCGCAGGCGGCTGTCCGGATTTTTCTCTGGTTTGAGACCGTAAAGTCAAACTGCAGAAGCTTAAGTCCTCTAAGCCGTTTCAGGGCATTTATCAGCATATTGTATCTGCTGATATCTTCGGGAGAGTCAACCAGGGGCAGGCGGCCCATGGTTGCCTTGAACAATATGATTTCCCGGTTGCATAAAATAAGATCCATGGCCTGGGCATCTGCCCTGAGTGCCAGATCAACAGCAAGATTGATCTTCCTGGGAAGCGCGAAGCATTTTATAAGATCTTTCTGGTCGGTCATGGGGATCAGGCCGACGGTGAAGTCGTATTTCATGGAGAGGAACAGGACCTCTTTAATCGTCTGAAGCGGGCCTGAAACCACAACGTGGCCCACGCCGCGCAACAGTTTTTCCGGTTCCCGAACCACGTCATCAAAGGCAAGGGGGGTGATTTGAGTACCGCAGAGGTTCTCTTGGAGGTCTACGGCGAAACGCTTTGTGTCTGCCGTGTGAATAAACGCTGCAGATCTGACATAATCCGTCAATTGAAAAGCCTCCGATTGGGGATATTTTTAATCTGAAATATTCCAAAGGTCATAGCATAAGTGTCATGGCCTGTCGATATGTCGTTTTAAGACACTAAACAAAATAAAATGCTATTGAGAAACGCCATGTTCTTTAGTAAACCAATATTCATAAATAAATAAAGGCTACAGCATTAAAGGGAGAATTCCTGTTTGGCACACCATGGCTTTATCCGCAGATGTATTACCGAAACCATCGAAGGGCTAAAAGAGGGACTGACTCTTTTTTCCGGACCCAGCAGGGCAGCCGTCATTTATGCTGTCACACCCGACGATCCCATCTATATCTTTGATCCCCAGAACCTTCTGGCCGGACACGAACCTAAATTCAAAGAGTTGTACGTTGATTCCGACGATTGGCGAACTAAATGTGTTATTCAATATGACAAAAAAAAATTCAGTAATCTGATTCCCGTACAAAATCTTGGGCTGGCCGGACTGATATCCTATGGCGGTCGATCAAGTTCCATTGTCTATCAGGTGTGGTTTACCGATCACCACCCGGACATGTGTACCATTGGGCCCACCGAGCGATGGCTGGAACATGCCGTTTACAGATTTTCCCATGACCTGGCCAATGAAGCGGAATTGTACACCGGCATTTCCGGCTCTTTTCTCAAGGAATACGCCACCCATGCGGTCAGGGATTTTATTGTGGATGAAATGAATGTCCGGATCGGCTGGGATACCAGAATGCGGGTCTATCCGATTTTAGAGACCGTGCTGAAAATTTCAAGAACCCCGGAAGAAGGCGAATGGCCCAGGGGAAAGCTGATTTTTGTGGAAAAAGACTCCATCCCTAAAATGAATTTTATTTTAGAGCTTCCCGAGGCAGAGCAGCCGTGCCTGGAAAATGTCAAGCATATCAGAAAGCTGCTTCAGTCTGTTGAAAACTCGGATTTCAAACTGGTTGCCAATGAAAATACGATCATCGGCATCACCCGGGAAGATCATCCCGATTTTTCCATTTTGGTGGATTTTAGAGGCCGGTACGGGTTTTTGGCCCTCAATGAAAATTTAGTGTGCTCTTTTTCGGACGGCCACTTTAAATCCACCACCCATAAAGCCAAGCTGGTGCAGGTGGAAGAGGCGTTGATGGATGCCGATATGGATGCAAAAGACGCTGCGGCGTTGTTTAAAATCGTTGCCGGGATTGTGCACAGCGCAGCCACCCACCGGCATGGATGCAGCATTGTGATCGATCTGAACGAGGCACCGGTTTTTATCATGGGCCATTCTCTGCTGCACCCCCTGGACCTGACAATTCAGGAAAATTATGATCTGGCCAAATCTTTGTCCAAGGTGGACGGGGCGCTGCACATCGGGGCTGATATAAAACTGCACGGGTTTGCCTGCCTTCTGCAGGGTAGAAATGTCTCCGGTGAAAACAGGGCCAGGGGGGCAAGATTCAATTCCGCTTTGCGTTTCACGGCGGAACATGAAAATGTTATTGTGATAGTCGTCTCATCGGACACCCCGGTCTCGGTCATGATGGGCGGCGAGGTTGTAAAAACCAAATGGGATCTGGAAAATCCTTTTATCTGCAATATTCCTGTGCCTTTAGAACAATGGGTTGATGCAGGTAAATAATAACATACCTGGTTAATTGATTTTATTTGTCTGTTCACGGTAGGATGCGCTACCAAAGAATTTTGTTTCTAAAATATAATATGTGAAGGCTGTGCCATGACCCAAGACGCCATAGAACAGTTAATATCCCGTGTTTTTCCTGCACTTCCCCAATCCCTTTTCCAGGCCTTAGAGCGGCGCATTCAAGATTATTTTGCCGCCGGGGATATAAGGGATATCAGCCGGTTATCCGTTGATCCCGGAAATTTTGCCCGGGTGATGTTGTTCAGCCCCTTTACGGCTGAACATATTACGGCAAACCCACTGATACTTGAGCGGTTAGGTAAAAGCGATGATCTTGACGCATCCTATGCACCCGGGGAGATCAAAAAAAAGCTTGTTGAGTTTATCGGGGATAACGAAGACATTACCGTTCTTAAACCCAGGATGCTCGAATTCAAAATCTACGAAATCATTCGCATTGCCTGGCGGGATCTGACAGGGGCGGCTCCGCTGTCCGAAACCATGACGGATCTGTCGGATCTTGCCTGTGCCTGCATCGACTTTGGCTTTGAACACTTGTACCCGGTTTTAACCCAGAAATGGGGAACCCCCAGAAACCGAAACGGTAAGGCCCAGAATATTGTGGTGCTGGGTATGGGTAAGCTGGGTGCCGGGGAGTTGAATTTTTCTTCGGATATTGATTTGATTTTCGTATTCCCCGATCCCGGGCAAACCGATGGAGACCGATCCATATCCAATGATGAATTTTTCACAAAATTGTGCCGGGAATTCATCAAGCTCTTTTCAATGGGAAACGCCACCCATTTTTACCGGGTGGATACCCGCCTGCGGCCCTTCGGGGAGAGCGGGCCCCTGGTCATGGATGCCAATGCCTTTGAGTATTATTATCAATCCCAGGGCCGGGAGTGGGAACGATATGCCATGATCAAGGCAAGTCCGGTCGCAGGGGATATTGCGGCGGGCAAGACAATTATTAAATCCCTCAAGCCCTTTATTTTCCGCAGGTATCTGGATTACAACTCCTTTGATTCTTTCAGGGATATGAAACAGCGCATCACACTCCAGGTGAAAAATGCCAGATTAAAACACAATATCAAAATCGGGGCCGGCGGCATCAGGGAAGTGGAATTTTTCGGCCAGCTTTTTCAGCTCATCAGGGGCGGGGTGGAACCGGCGCTCCAGGCCAGGCCCATATTACAGATTCTGGACACCCTGGTGGAAAAAAAGCTGATTGATAAAAAAGAGTGTGAAGCGCTCAAAGGGGCTTACCATTTTTTGCGGCTTGTGGAAAACAGGCTCCAGGAATACCAGGACCGTCAGACCCACAACATTCCCGAAGATCCCGACCAGAGAAAAATTCTGGCTTTGTCCATGGGATACGAGGCTGAACAGGATTTTTATGCCGAGCTGTCCAGAATCCAGGGTGTTGTTCACAACCATTTTTCAAGGCTTCTGGTCAAGGATGATGAAGAAGACAAAGACAACAGCAGCCAGGAATTGGAACGGATATGGGACAGTATCACCGATGCCCAGTTTGACAGTGAAGATATTTCCATTTCCGGTTACGAGGACACAGGCTCTGTGGTGCGGCTTCTTAAGAGTCTGGCAGCCCATCCCAACACCGGAAAACTTACCCAGAACGGGCGCAAGAAATTATCCCGGCTGATACCCCTGCTCATTAAGAAAGCCGGGGCGCATCCGGATGCAGAAGAGGTGATGACCAAACTCATCGATCTTGTGGCGACCATTGAACGGCGCACCTGTTATTTATCATTGCTCATTGAAAATCAAAGCGCCCTGGACACCTTGATTGTTCTGGCCCGAAAAAGCCCATGGATCATTACATTTTTAAGCCAGCACCCTGTTCTTTTGGATGAGCTTATGCATCCCCAAACCCTGTATTCACCGCCAAAACGGGATTTGCTTGAACGGGAAATGAAACGCAGCGTAGCCCGGGTGCCCCAAGGGGATCTGGAACTGTTGCTCGAAGAACTCAATATTTTTCGCCAGATCAATACCCTCAGGGTGGCGGCGGCAGATGTGTCGGGTAATTTTCCCCTGATGAAGGTCAGTGATCATCTGACCTGGATTGCTGAAACCATTCTCAATCAGGTGGTGGCCTCATCCTGGCAGATCGTAACCGAAAAGTATGGATATCCCCCAGGCATGGAAGGCAACAGTGTCGAAGCGTGCGGGTTTATTGCCGTTGCCTACGGTAAGGTGGGCGGCCTTGAGATGGGGTATAAATCCGACCTGGATATGGTATTTATCTTTGATGCTGACCCAGGATATACAAGCGGAACGGAGCGCTCCGTGGACGTCACCCGGTTTTATTCCAATCTGGGTCAGCGCATTATTCATGCCCTGACCATGCATACCCAGGCCGGCACCCTTTACGGTGCGGATATGCGGCTTCGGCCCGGCGGGGATTCGGGTACCATTATCACCCATATCCAGACCTATGAGGATTACCTTAGGGATCAGGCCTGGACTTTTGAACATCAGGCTCTGATCCGGGCCCGGCCTGTGGCGGGTGATCCGGCATTGTTCAAACGGTTTGATGAGATCCGAAAAAATATTCTGACACGTGAGCGGGATGATGAAACGTTAAAAAAAGAAGTGGGTGATATGCGTGAAAGGATGCGGACCCAACGGTTAAAGTACGAACCCGGACTGTTTAATCTCAAGCAGAGCCGGGGGGGCATTGTGGATATTGAATTTCTTGTTCAATATCTTGTGCTGCGCCATGCCTGTGATCATCCCGAGGTTGTGGAATGGACCGATAACATCCGTTTGCTTCAGGCCCTGCTCGTGGATGAATTAATATCCGTTGAGGATGGTGATGTTCTTCAAAACGCCTATGTGAACATGCGAAAAACCATACACCGGCTCACACTCCAGGAACGGGCCGCCATCGTTGACGAGGAACTGTTCAATGATCAGGCCGCCCAAGTGGCCCAAATCTATGATGCGGCTTTTATGGGCGAATAGAGTTAATATTCTGCTTTTTTATGTCTGACAACAAACCCGGACTTCCTTTTTGGGGAATCCGGGTTTGTTGTTTTTTGATCATCGGTCTGATTTTATCAACATTTTATCAACTCTGTTTTCAACAATCATACTATTTTTTGAACAGTATCGAAGTTATTGTCCATCAGGGCGTTTGATTCGTTTTGAACATCTTTTGAACACAGTTATAAATCGGTTTTAAACATCGCAAGTTCCTTATTGACATTTTATCCACATGGTTTTGAACATTTGGGATGCATGTGTTGATAAGTGCGGAAATATGGTAAAAGATATAAAGATCGGTAACAAAAATATATGCCCCGTTGATTACGGACGAACTTGACAACTACTGGAATGCGAATATGACAAATTCTGAAACAACCAATGACAGCCCTGCAACCCGTGAATTACTTGGCGGCCGGATGTTTAAATTTGCCTGTCACGACGGTGTGCCCTGCTTTACCCGTTGCTGCCATGATGCAGACATGTATCTGTATCCCTATGATATTGTGCGCATGAAGCAGAACCTGAACATGACTTCCGAAGAATTTCTGGTTGCCCATACCACAACAGCCATCCGCGAAATGCCCACCTTTCCCAACGTGATGTTGAAAATGAGCGACGACCAGGGCAATCCCTGTACCTTTCTGACGGAAAAAGGGTGCACGGTTTATCCGGACCGGCCTTACTCCTGCCGGGCTTACCCCCTGGAACCGGCTGTCTATGGTGAGGCGGACGGAACCATGCACACACAGTACTATGTCATGCACCATGATTACTGCAAAGGCCATGATGAAGATAAAGAATGGACGGCCAAAAGCTGGATGGTGGATCAGGAAATGCAGGCGTATATTGAACCCAATAACGCCTGGGCCCGCATCGCCGGCCGTTTGCAGAACGATTCGTTCAGGGACCAGGGCCTTGATATGAACAGTCCGCCCATGAAGATGGCGTTCATGGCCGGCTACAACATTGACACCTTCCGCCGTTTTGTTCTTGAGAGCAGTTTTCTGTCCCGCTATGTTGTACCGGATCAGCAGCTCGACGCGGTGAAACAAGATGACCGGGAGCTGCTCATGCTTGGACTTTCCTGGATCGAGAGGTTTTTGTTCAGTGACGGGCCCTTGGAGGAACGCGCCTGAGGTTTGGTCTGCGACTTTAAGGCCCATGATCAGAATTAAATCTGCCATAGATGCGCCGGATTTTGCGTCACCATCAAGGCACGTCAACGAAAGCATCGAAATATGTATTCCTTGGCGTAACGCCGAGGGTGGCTTAAAATACAAGCACATGGGCGATTTTATTTGGATCATGGGCCTAAAATAAGGAAGAAAATGTGCCCGGGATTTTGTCCGGAAATAGTCTGACCGACACCATTTAAATATATCCGCCAAACAAAAGTCCGGCTGTGATGCTTCCATAGATGCTTTTTAATTTAACATATCCCCTATAATTCCGGGCAAGGCAAACATCTAAAAAATCTTTCATAGGATTGTCATTCTTCCCCAGCGTCTTTTATCAAAAAAGCTATAATTCAAGGTTTTTAAAGTCAAAGTATCCGCAAGTATCAACCATTCATTCCCTTTTTTCTACCAATGGTCGTTATGGGCTATACTTTTTTTTTATTGATATATATTCATGTTAGTCAAAAAGACAAAATATGGCCGGCTCTCATTGTTTGGCAAATTCTTATTATTTATCTTTCGCCTTATTATGGCAGCCATGGGCTTGCATGACATGTCAATTGTCAAACACAGCCCGAGACAAAGTTTGAAAGATCTGAGTAATTTACCCGGACTTTCTTAAAAAAATCAAATCTATACCTTTAACATATGACGCTGTGCCGGGGCATGGTGTTGATCAAGGCCGGAACAGAAATTCTCTTTTGTTGTCGACCTGAAGTTGTCCGTCACTTTTAGTTGCAGGCTATATCTTTAATGTTTAGAGGAGAAGAACATGAAAAAGATTCTCTATGTAGATGCTGATTCCAATGGGCATGAGCACATTCAATTTCTGCTTTCCGGTTATACGATCCTTAATGCGTTTTCAATCCAAGAGGCGGCAACAATTCTCAGTCAGGAATACGGGGTCATCATTGTACTGGATTTGGAAACGCTTGATTCAGACAAGATCGAGGCGGTTAAACGCTTAAAATCAAAATATCCGGTTCCGCCCATGATTGTTTGTTTAAATACAGACGATACGGAAGATATTTTTGAACTCTATCTTATTGGTATTGATGACCTCATTCTTAAGCCGTTTCAAAAAGAGGTGCTGGTTGAAAGCATTGAGCATCTTTTTACCAAAGTTCAGAGGTTTAAAAAAGTAATGGCCGAGCTTTTATGATGTGTACCGGTGACTTATGGGAGAAGCAAATGAAGTGTGATGTGTTGATCGCAGGTTCCGGATCAATGGCATATTTAATGGCGCTGATTTTTACGGATTGCAAAAAGCGCGTGGCCATGTCTGCCAACCGGCCCGACGGGTTCGTGCTCAAGGATGGCCTCCGGATTACCTGTGATATTCCAGGTAGAAGAACCTTAAGCATTTCTCCGGACGATATTTTGTTAAATCCTGTTTCCGGCGAGATAAAACCAGGTCAACTCGCCATTTTTACCCGGTCCGCCAGCAACGCAAATGCAGGAATCTACGATCTGGAGCTGGCGCATGATAAAATTGTTGTCTTTGCTACGAAAACATTTTCAAATCGGTCGGTTGTCCAAGAACTTAAACCGCTGTTAACCCGTATATCCGGTGCGACTATTCTCACAATTCAGAATGGAATGAGCCCTGAGATTGAAATTGACGGTCTCCTGAAAGTCAATGGCGTTAAACGCTATCAATTACTTAGAGGGATTGTCTTTGGCGGTGTCTTTCCCACCGGCAGCAGCTGTAAATTAAAACATACAATTCAAGCCCTGGGAATAGGGAACTGGAACGGGGATGTTCCTACCGAAACCAATGAGGGCAGCCTCCAGCGGATAAAACAATATTTCAGTGATCAGACCATTTTAGTCGAGCTGTTTTTCGGGGAGGATTATCGGATAAAGTCTGTTTCAAAGGCGGCGATTAATTATCTGAGTTCAGTCTCCTTCATTTTCGGCGCAAAAATCGGAGAGATCCTTGGTAATGAACTGCTGGCAGCCTGGTCCAGTGCCAAAATCGATGAATGTCTTCTCATTTCAAAGTTTGATATGGGGTTGAAAATCAATATCAGCGTCACTAAAAAAATTGCAGAAGAAATCGTTTTCGACCTCAGGCCCCATTATCCCTCCATGGCCGTTGACGGATTTAGAAGTTTTTGTAAACCCGAAAGGCCGATGAACACGGAAATCAGTCAAATTGACTCTAAATTCGTCGATTTCAGTATCGGTCCGGCACCCATTAATGAATTTTGTTCCGATTTGCTGAACGATTTCATTGCCACCTTCAATGAGATCGCTGAGAGAAGCCGGTCCGACGCGTTGATGTTTGGTGTAAGATTCATGGTAAAAAATCGTTCACTTGTTGGGCTATCCGCCTATGATTTTTTGAATCTCCCGATGCTGAATTTAAATGGCGGAAAGGAGGCATTCATCCAATACCGGGATCAGGATACATGTTCGGAAAAGTGCAAAGGGATAGAGGAGATCCCCATTAAACTTGCTTCTGCCTATCATCAATTGAAAAGCCGGTATGTTCAGACCGATATGAAGGCGGCAATATAATGGGGACGATGCCTGAAAAACATAAACCGCTTGAAAGCAGCAGCAAGCTGAAAGCACTTATGACCGCTTATTTTAACCAGTTGGCCGGGGGGGAAAGGCAGCAATCCCAGAAAATTGCCTGGTGCAGCAGTGTGGGACCTGTGGAACTGCTTCGATCCATGTGCTTTTTAGTCTATTTTCCGGAAAATCACGGTGCCATGCTCGGTTTTTCGCAACAGGCCAATGACTATATCCCAAAATCCAATGCCCTTGGATATTCACCGGATATCTGCTCGTATCTCACCAGTGATATTGGTGCGTATCTCAGCAACGTATCAATGGTTAAGCAGGTATATGGCATTGATATTCCAGTGCCTGACGTGATTGTTTATAATACCAACCAATGCCGGGAAATACAAAACTGGTTCAGTTTTTATGCCCGTCAGTTTGATTGCCCCATACTTGGAATTTGCTCCAACCTGGGCATGGACTCAATTGAACAAAGCCATGTGGATTCGGTCACGGCGCAGATACAAAGCATGATTCCTGTTTTGGAATCGATTTCGGGCGGAACATTTCAGTTAAAAGCGCTTTCAGATACCGTGGCGCTTTCGAGCACAACCAGCGCCCTTTGGAAACAGGTGCTTGAAACCTCCCGGAACCACCCTGCGCCGCTGTCGTTTTTCGATGGGTCCATTCATATGGCCCCTGCGGTGCTCCTTCGGGGAACACCTGAAGCCAATGACTATTATGAAACCCTTCTTTCTGAACTCCATTGGCGTATTGAAAATCAGACAGGGGCTGTGGAGAATGAATCCTTTCGAATTTACTGGGAAGGGATGCCGATCTGGAGCCATTTTCGATTTCTCTCTGCACTGTTCCAGTCCATGAATGCATGTGTCGTTGCCTCTACCTATTGTAACAGCTGGATTTTTGACGCACTTGATCCTGAATTTCCCATCACAAGCATGGCAGAGGCCTACCTGAAATTATTCATCACCCGCAGCGAATCTTACAAAGAGAATTATCTGACCGATATGTGCCGAAAATTTGGAATTGACGGCATGGTTTTTCATGATGCCAGAACCTGTCCTGCAAACAGTAATAATCGGTACGGGCTTCCGGTACGGCTAAGAGAAAAGACGGGGCTTTCCTTCCTTGTGATCGAAGGCGACATGAATGACATGCGGTATTTTTCCAAGGATCAGACCCGGATAAAGGTCCAGGCCTTTATGGAAATACTTGGGGCGGCACAATGAGAACTCAATATTACATGGGCATTGATGTTGGATCTTATATGACAAAAACCGTCATCATTGACCAGAACCAAAAGATTTTGGGAACCGCGTGTGAACGTACAGGATTCCACCCGGGTAAAAGCGCTGATATCTGTGTTCAATCTGCATTGCGCAAGACAGATGTCACGATGCCGGCCATTGCAGGTTGTATATCCACGGGCTATGGACGGGACAACATAAGATTTGCGGACCGGTCAATCACTGAAATCACCTGTCATGCCGTGGCTGCCGGTTTTTATTATCCACAATATATGACGGTACTGGACATCGGCGGGCAGGACAACAAAATTATCCATGTGGATGATAGGGGACGGTGTCTGGATTTCAAGATGAACCGCAAGTGTGCATCGGGCACAGGGGTTTTTATCGAAGAAATGGCCCATCGGTTGAACATGAACGCGTTTGAACTCCAGGAAATGGCCTGGGCATCGGAAAAAGAGATTCATATCGGCAGCTTTTGTACCGTATTTTCTGCCACCGAAGTTCTTGAACGCATCAACCAGGGAGAGAAGATTGAAGATCTGGCAAAGGCCATTTTTCGCTCGGTGGTTCTCAGAACGCTCCAAATGGATGAGTTGAATGAAAATCTGGTTCTAAGCGGGGGCGTGGCGAGATTTTTTCCCATAATTAAATCAATTTTTGAGGCATGTTTGGCCAGGCCCGTTGCCGTCATACCGGATTCAAATCTGGGCGGTGCATTGGGCGCAGCTTTAATCAGTCTTCAAAAAGCGAACGGTCATTGAATAACTTGAACAACAATAGGTGAAAAGATGACGCAATTATTAAATTTAGGCGATGCCGTAACCGCAAACGCTTGCAGGTTCAAAGATAAACCCGCCGTTCTTTTTGAAAACAGACAGATAACCTATGGCGAACTGGACCAGAGAACCAACCGCCTTGGAAACCTGTTGACCGGCTTGGGCCTTCAAAAGAGGGATCACGTTGCCATATTCATGGACAATTGTACCGAGTCCGCAGAAGTTTATATTGCTGCCGCCAAAACAGGGCTTGTGGTGGTGCCCATAAATTTTCGGCTTTCAGAAAAGGAAATAGCCGGTCAATTGAACCATTCTGAATCTAAATGTCTGATATTTGATTCGGTATTCACCCCGATTGTAGAAAATTTATTGCAGATGGGCGTCTGCATACCAAAAGAGCGCTGCCTGGCAATAGGTGCCGGTGAAACAGATGATTTTAAAGACTATCATGACCTGGTCGCCCATGCGTTGGATCACACGATTGCAACCGCTGTTGATCCCGAAGATACCTGGATTCTGCTTTATACATCGGGAACAACAGGACACCCAAAAGGCGTTATTCGATCCCACAGGTCATATCTCAATTTCTTTTTGTTTGGGGCCGTTGACTTCGGGTTTACCGAACAGGACATCAGTCTGACGGTGATGCCGATGTTCCATGCCAATTCGACGTTTTTTGCATTTACCTTTATATATATTGGTGCAACCGTCGTTTTGCAGCCCTCACGAAATTTTGATCCCCAGGTATTTTTCAGGAATATTGAAAAATTTCGTATCAGCTTTGTCTCTTTGATTCCAACGCACTACAAAAGAATTTTGAAAACTTCACCCCGGCCAACGGACAACTACGATATCTCCTCTTTAAAAAAGCTGCTCTGCTCGTCCGCAGACGCCGGATCTGCATTAAAGCAGGCGATCATGGACCGGTTTCCAACCGTCGGACTTTTTGAGGCGTACGGCTCTTCGGAAGCCGGAACCATAACCATTCTCAAACCCCATGAACAAAGGGCTAAAATTGAATCCATCGGCCGTCCTGCGTTTGGCATATCACAGATACAATTATTAGATGATGACCTGAAATCTGCGAAAAACGGTGACGTCGGCGAACTTTTCGTTAAAGGCACCATGGCGTTCGATGGATATTATAAGCAGCCGGACATTACCCGTAAGGCGTTTGTTGAAAACGGGTTCACATCCGGAGATCTTGCCTGGCGTGATGACGATGGGTTTTATTATCTGGCGGGGCGCAAAGACGACAAAATCATCACAGGCGGAGAACATGTTTATCCAAGGGAAGTGGAAGAAGTTATCAATTGTCATCCGTCGGTGGAGATGAATGGGGTAATCGGGATCAAAGATCCGGACTGGGGGAGAATGGTCGTTGCCTTGGTGGTGCCCAAGCCCGGTGCTGAATTGACCGAACCCGAGCTGATTGAATTCTGCAAAGCCAGGATGGCATCGTATAAAAAACCTAAAAAGGTCATATTTATCACAGCCGACGATATGCCCACCACGGCCAGTGGAAAGATATCCCATAAAAAGTTGAGTGAACAGGTGATATCTGAAACTTCAATTACCGGGTAAGGCGGCGTTTTTAAGTGACCGTTGATCTTTAAAAAAAGGATACAACCCAAAAAGGAAATGAACTGTGCTTAAAGATAAAGTGGGTGTCATTACCGGAAGTTCCCGAGGCATCGGCCTTGCTGTTGCCCAAACCTTTGCGCGCAACGGCGCAAAGGTTGTAATCAACTGTTCCAAACCAGGTAAGGATATGGACCGGGCCGTGGAACTGCTTGAATCAATAAATGCCGATTTCATGGTGTTTAAAGGCGATATGGGAAACAAAGAGACCGTGCAGGAAATGGTTGCAACCGTTTTGGAGCGGTATGGAACCATTGATCTCCTTGTCAATAACGCAGGGATCAATCGGGATAAACCCCTGATGTTTCTGTCTGAAGAGGACTGGGACACGGTCATGAATGTAAATCTGAAAAGCGTCTATCATACCTGTAAAGAGGTCATGCGAACCATGATCAAAAATAAATCAGGCAGAATCATAAATATTTCGTCCATCACCGCCAAACTCGGCAGGGAGGGACAGACAAATTATGGTGCTTCAAAGGCCGGTATGATCGGTTTTACAAAATGTCTGGCAAGGGAGGTGGCCAACTACAACATCCTGGTCAATGCACTGGTGGTGGGATTGATCGATACATTGATGACGAAGAAATTGCCCCGGGACATTAAAAAAGATCTGCACAAAATCGTGCCCCTGGGCCGTATGGGTAAACCTGAAGAGGTGGCATCCGCATGCCTTTTTCTGGCATCGGATTTATCAAGTTATATAACAGGAACAACACTGGATGTAAGCGGTGGAGGAGGAATGTAAAAATGAGAAAAGAAGTTGCATTGGAAATTGCATCGCAAAGACGGGCGTTAATTGGGGATTTAAAAGAGATGCTCATTGATAAACTGTCTCTTTCCCAGGAACCTAATGAGATCGCAGAAGATGCGTCCCTATTTGGTTCAGGCCTGGGCCTGGACTCCATTGATGCACTGGAGATCGTCGTGGCCATAGAAGAACGGTTTGATGTATCGATCAGCGATGACAATATGTCTGTTTTTCGATCCATTGATACAATCGCGGACTTTATTACTGAGCATCAGGGGGTGGCGGCATAATGGATATTACAAAAGAGTATAGCGTGGTCAGAGATGGTGTCGGGATGTTTGACCTGTCCGGAACGGCGAAATTTTTTGTTACCGGTGATGATGCCGAAGCCTTTCTGGAGGAAACAGCAACCTGCAGTATTGAGATGATTGAAGACGGCATGGGTGCCAACACACTTTTTTTAAGGGAGGACGGTACAATTGTTGCCATGTGCTCCATTTTCAGGGATGAAGACCGTTTTATTATATTCACCGTTGACGAAAAACGAAATGAACTGGGTCAATGGCTGAATTCCCATAATAACGACGGGGATGTGCTAATCCAAGACAAGTCCGATGAATTGGGGCTGCTCTCCATTCTTGGATATAAGGCCCAGCCCCTGACCATTGAGATTGCCGGGGATGATATTATCGCCATTCCATATATGGGGTTTGATGAAAATCCGGAGACCCGGTCCAAAATTTTCAGGGTCGGGGGAACAGGCGAAATTGAGTACCGGTTTTTGGTGGATAAATCCCAGGTGGACGCCCTGGGATCAGAAATACTGGAAAAAGGTGCTCCTTTGGGCATTTCCCTTTGCAGCAACCAGATCCTTGATTCCTTGATGGTTGAAATGAAATCCGTCAATCAACTCAAGGATATAGAGCGGGATACCAATGCCGTTCAGGCCGGCCTTGTCTGGATGATCGATTTCGGCAAATCATCATTTATCGGCAGAGACGCCGTTGTAGAACAAAAAGAAAATCTGGATAAACGGTTGTTGGTTCTTGCCTGCGAACAGGGCGATAAGGTGCCGGAAAACGCGCGGGTAAGCATCCAGGACAGCCCGGTGGGCTACGTTGTCAACCAGTGTTTTTCAAAGCGCCTGAATCAAGATCTTTTGATGGCCTACGTTGACGAGACATTCGGCTGGGTTGGTGTTGAGTTTGACATTGAAACGGAAAACAACGGAATTCGAACCGCCACGGCGGTATCGTCTCCGACATTTGTCACCCGTTCGGTTGAAGGGGAGGCCTCCTGAACCGGCAACCCCAATAAAACCATCCATATAACTTGTTTTTACGTTGTATTTCGCGCGGCGTTACCGGGGGTATATTTTTGAAATATGCTGCCGGTAACGCGCCAAGATACCAATAAAATCTGGGTACGAATATAAATTCGGCGCAACAACTGTGGCATTTATTTTTTCCAAGCCCCTTAATCCTGAGTAATAAGGAAAAAGAACCTATGACGGAGAAAATTTGTATAAGCGGATTGGGATTGATAGGTCCGTTCGGCAGCGGGAAAAAATCATTTAAAGAAGGCATTTCCTCGGGGCGCTCTTTTTTAAAACCTGTGGAAACATATGAATCCAATCACCTGGCAGGGGCGGTCCCTGATTTTCAGATAAAAGATTATATCAAGGACCGGCGGGTACTCAAATATGCACCGGTCACACAATATGCGTTGGCTGCGGCAAAAATGGCTGTGGACGAGGCAGGTTTGAATATCTCGAAGGCGGACCCGGAAAAAACGGCTGTATTTTATGCCACAAACCTAGGCAGCATCAACATCACCGAAACCATCTGCAATACAATTGATGAAAAAGGCTATAAAAAGGTCAACCCCATTTTGTTTCAGCAATCAGTGTTTAATACCCCTGCAAGCCTCTTGAGCATTCTCCTGGGGATACAGGGTCCTTGTATTTCATTGCCCATGGGATTTTCTTCCGGGGGTGCCGCCCTTGATATGGCGGTCAATTATTTTCGCATCCACGATATTGATCTCGCCCTGGTAATTGCATCCGATGAAAATGCACAGGTGTCCCATCAGGCATACGATCACCTGAAATTGTTGTCGCCCAATGATGACGGTAATGAAGGCATGCGCCCCTTTGATGCAAACCGGAACGGGTTCGTCGCGTCAGAAGGTGCGGCTGCATTGGTTCTGGAAAAAGAGAATATTGCCCTGGAAAATCAGCGCAGCATATATGGCTATATTGCAGGATCTTCCACCGCCGGCGACGCCTGGGGGCATGGGGATGTAGATCCAAAGGGCACCGGGCTTTTGCTTGCAATGAAAAACGCCTTGTCCGCTGCCGGGATCGGTCAAAAAGAGATTGACCTGATTGTTGCCATGGCGCCTTCTGATCAAAAAGTGGATAAAATGGAGGCCAAAGCGATCCGGAATCTGTTTAACGAACATTGTGATACGATACCGGTAACCAGTATCAAATCCTCCATTGGTGAAACCTTTTCTCCGGCAGGTCTTTTTAATCTCTGTGCCGGGCTGTTGACCATGGCAGACGGTAAAATTCCCCCCACATTGAACCATGACAGGCCTGATCCGGATATCAACCTGGATATTGTTGCCGGCCGGGCCAGAGAGAAAAAGGTGGATACCGTCCTGAGCAACACCTTTTCCTGGGGCGGAATTTATAACTCTATTGTGGCCAGGAGGTATGAATGAAGATCGGGTTTATTTTTCCGGGACAGGGATCACAGCACCCCGGAATGGGCAAGGATATTTTTCAACAGTTCAGCTGTGTAAAGGCGCTGTATGACCAGGCCGCTGATATCTGTAATCTTGATATTGCCAAGGCCTGCTTTGAAAGGTCATCTAAAAAACTTGCGTTAAGCAGCTATTCTCAACTGGGTATATTGACCATGAGTCTGGCCGTCAGCCGGATACTGGCAGAACACGGCATCCGGCCGGACATCGTGGCCGGGCACAGCCTTGGCGAATATTCCGCCTTGGTGGATACGGGAGCAGTCTCTTTCAAAGACGGATTTAACCTGGTTAAAAAAAGAGGCGAGTTGATGGATCGGTCATGCCGGGAAAATCCGGGCACCATGGCTGCGGTGACGGGGTTGTCATTCGCTGCGGTGGAGGCATTATGCCGTGACAGCGCATCCCCGGTATGGCCGGCCAATGAAAATACCCATGAGCAGATTGTGATATCCGGTACCCAGAAAGGCGTAAAACACGTCATGAAAACGGCATGCATGAATCAGGGAAAAGCTGTTGCACTGCCCGTTGCCGGGGCATTTCATTCTCCTTTGATGACGGATGCGGCCAAAGCGTTTGCTTCGGTGATTCAACAGGTATCCGTGAACCCGCCCTCATGCCCGATTATCGGGAACACGGACGCTCGGGTGAAAACATCCCCTGATCAGTTATCCGTTGAGATGAAGGCCCAGATGACCTCACCTGTTTTGTGGTTTAGGTCCATGAAGCAGATGAAAGATATGGGTGTTTCCACCTTTATAGAGGTGGGACCCAAAAAAGTACTCAAAGGCCTGTTGATGCGCATCGACCGCAAAATTAAGATTTTTTCAACCGGAACACTGCGGGAGCTGGATCAGTTGATCCAGGCTGTGACTTAAATGCTTATGAAAAAAAATCAACGGTCTCAATTGGAACACGACCTGGCCGCAGAAGTGCTGATTGATGTGCGGTTTTCGGAAACAGACTTGATGGGGGTGGTTTACCACGCCAACTATTTTAACTGGTTCGACATTGCCCGTTTTAAGGTTCTCGAGAATATGGGGGGGATTTTGGAGAAAAGAAACGAGGTTGAAATGCCGGTGGTCAAAGTTAACTGCGAATACTTAAAACCGGCGAAATTCGGGGATCAGCTTATTGTCCGGGCCGTGCTTGAAAAAGATTCTGTGGCAAAATTTACGTTTCATTTTACAGTCAAAAATAAAAAAAACAGGCGGATAATCGCCAGGGCCACAACGGTCAGTGTTTTAAATAAAAAAACAGGGGGCCTTCTTTTACGGCGCCCCGAGGTATCGGAGCAAAGGTAATGGCAGACAGACAACGTGTTTTTATCACAGGCGTTGGGGTGATCTCCGCCATAGGAAACGGTTTTGACATGTTTCGCGACGCCCTGAAAGCAGGCCGGAACGGCGTGGGAAGAATTCGCGCCTTTGACCCCGGTGGCCTGGCCTGTCAAAACGGATGTGAGGTGGATGATCTGACCTCATGCTTTCCCGAAGAAGATGCCCGGCCAATGGATCGGGCCTCACAACTTGCAATGATCGCCGCGGATCAGGCCGTCCAGACCTCAGGACTGGTCCGGGAATCCGGATCACAAGAAATAGGATCAAGGACAGGCAGACTCGGGATAGATCCCACAAGAAGCGGCATTGCCCTTGGGGGGACCATCGGCGGCATGGCCTCGGGGTTTGCATATTACAGACGGCTGAAAAACGGCCAGGCTGCACCGGGCTTTCTTTTGGATCAGCCGCTGTATTCAATGGGAGCCAGAATCAGTGCCGCCTATGGTCTTCAGGGGCCAAATCTTGTGTTTTCCACAGCGTGTTCTTCGGCCAATATTGCCATCGGCTATGCCTGTGACCTGATTCGCAGCGGCCGGATGGACATCATGCTGGCCGGGGGGGTTGATCCCATGGCGGAGATCACCTGTGCAGGATTCGGTGTTCTGAGAAACACATCCCCGGATGTGGCCCGGCCCTTTGACCGAAAACGCAACGGACTCATTCTTGGAGAGGGGGCGGGAATTCTGCTCCTTGAGTCGGAAAAACATTTTAGGCAAAGGCAGGGGCACATCTACGGAGAGGTCTTGGGATACGGCATGTCGAGTGATGCCTATCATATGACATCGCCCGACGTGCTGGGCAGGGGCGCGGCCCGGTCAATGTATAATGCCGTTTCCGACAGCGGCCTTGTGCCCGGGCAGGTCGAATACATCAATGCCCATGGCACCGCCACCAAACACAATGACCAGATGGAGACCATGGCCATTAAAAAGGTCTTCGAAAAGAGAGCCTATGATATTCCGGTCAGCTCTACCAAATCAATGCACGGACATACCCTTGGGGCTGCCGGCGGCATTGAAGCCATTGCCGTACTCGCGGCAATGGACGGCGGATTTATTCCCCCAACCATGAATTACCGGGAAAAAGATCCAAAATGCGACCTGGACTATGTGCCCAACCAGGCCAGAGAACAGCAATTTTCCGTTGGGCTGTCAAATAATTTTGGGTTTGGCGGTAACAATTGCACGGTCATTCTTGGCAGAGGCCCTGGCCAATAATCAAAAATAGAGGGAAAAAAATGAAACGGATTAAGCGCAAAAATACAGTGTTTGACATTGAAGCCATAAAAGCGGCATTACCCCATCGTTACCCGTTTCTCATGGTTGACAGGGTTTTGGAACAGACCCCTGGAAAATGTGTGGCATTAAAGAACATCACCTTTAATGAACCCTGTTTTCAGGGCCATTTCCCCGAACAATCCATCATGCCGGGAGCGTTAATCACCGAAGCCATGGCCCAGGCAACTGCATTTGTGGGCCCGGCAGAGGACGGTTCCGACCCGCCGGTGAAAAAGGGGTTTGTCACCATGACCCATATAAAAATAAAGCGGCCGGTCATTCCGGGTGATCAGCTGGTGATTTCAGTGAAACAGATAAAAAAAATCAAGGATGTGATGAAGTTTAAGTGTGTTGCCAGTGTGGATGGGAATCCTGTGGCAACAGGTGATATCAATGTTGCAATAGTCGAATAGCCGAGTGATAACATATGAAAAATGCCCGAGTGAAAATTAGTGGAACCGGGGCTGTTTCCGGATTTGGCGGTGGTTGTGACCCGCTTTGGCAAGGCTTGCTGAATGAAGACTGTGCCATTGGCCCGATCCGGGATATCCCTTGTTCCGATCAATTGCCCGGCTGGTGTGTTCAAATACCCGCCGATGTGTCTGACATTCCCTTGTGTGATTTTTTTCAAGGATACGAAAATGATGCGTTTTTACGCATGTGCGGTCTGGTGCTTGGAGAGATGTTTCCTGAAATCGGGACCCAGGCTGTTGCATTAGATAATGAGGCGCTATCAGTGTTCTTGTCTACCCTTAAAGGAAACATTCCCTGTTTTGAAAGAAAAATAGGATCGTCAGGGTGCAGGGATGTTGCACTTCAGGATATTTTAATCCATTCCCCTGCCGGTACCCTGGCATCCACCCTTCAGGCTGAAGGAACGACCCGAACCTATTCCAATGCCTGCGCCTCGGGGACAACGGCCGTTGCCATGGCTGCCGCTGATATCCGCTACCAGAGAACCAAAACATCCGTTGTTTTGGGCGGAGATCTGTTTTCCTATTTTATTCATACCGGATTTTCATGTTTAAAGGCAATGAGCTTCAATCCCTGCAAACCCTTTGATCGGGAGAGGGACGGTTTGACACTGGGCGAAGCGTTTGCAGGCCTCCACCTTGAAAAAACCCTTGGCAAAGAAGGCGTTCAGATCATGGGCTGGGGATTGAGCAACGATGCCAATCATATTACAGGACCTTCCAGAACCGGAGAAGGGCTGCGCCGGGCCATCAATGCCTGTCTGAAAGATGCCGGTGTCGATCCGGATCAGGTGGGTGCCGTTGTGACCCACGGAACGGCAACCCGTTATAATGACGCCATGGAACTTAAGGCATACCAGTCGGTGTTTGGCGATTCCATCCCGCCGCTGTGCGGTATCAAAGGGGCCATTGGCCATACCCTGGGTGCTGCCGGAATAATTGAAACCATTGTGGCCATGAAAATCATTGAAGAAGAGATTATCCCCGCCACGGTGGGTCACGAATCGTCAAGTGAGTCGGATATCAGTTTTGGGTCCCAGAGGCTGGGGTCGCCAATCGTATTGAATTGTAATTCAGGGTTTGGCGGGGTAAACGTTGCCGTTTTAATCGGGAGGCCGGATGCGATACGCTAAAATTATAGATGGAATGAAAGTGTCAAAATCAGGTGTTGAAAGCTTAAGTCAAGGACACCTGACCTGGGAATCGCTTGGGGTGCAAGACGGTTTTGAAGACGGCCTGCCGCCCAAAAAGATCAAATCCGGTTTCAAAAAGACCCAAAAAATGGCTGATCCGGCGTCAAGGCTTGCCATGATGTGTGCTGAACCATTATTGCAAAACCTGGCCGGGCAGACAAACCTGAAACAAATTGACGGTATTGTCCTGGGCTCTTTATTGGGATGCCTCCTGACGGATATCCGATATTTCGAGACGGCCATGCCAAATAAGGGGAGCAAAGCAAGTCCCCTGTTTTTTAAAAACACCCTGCCAAGCATTCCTGTTGGGGAAATTTGTATCGCGTTTAAAATAAAAGGACCCAATACCCTGGTGAACACAGGCGAAGTCTCCGGGATTTCAGCCATTGTCCAGGGTGGGGAATGGATTGAGCAGAAAATGGTTACAACCTGCCTGGTGGGGGGGGTTGATCTTGACTGCCGGGAACTGAGAAGCCATTTCCCCCTGCCGTTACCTGACAATGAGTATGCATCCAGCGCATATTTTTTTGTTCTTGGCGGTCCGGATGTGCCTTCGTCATGTCCTGAATTGGCCCGGATGACCAAATACCGGACCTTTTTTAAACCGTGCAGTCAAACACCATTTTCGTGCCGCTTTTTGGGCAATATGGGAATGGAGGATCTGTGGGGCGTACTCAAGCAGAAAAGAGCTGCTAAAGAGCGTATTCTACGGGTTTCCCATGAGGGTCACGGCGCAGAAATTGAGATTGAAACGGACCCAAAGGTACCAGCTGATTAACACGTCCCCGGGCCGGTTAATTTTTTGGTTTATCCGGGATATTTGACCGTTTGTTCTGTGTTTTAAGTTAACGATCTTAATTCGATTGCACGATCACCAAAGACTGTATCATAAACATCATTATCGGCACCTTCATATTCATATGGGTGTGACAAAAACAGCCACAATAAAAGGAGGAACAGATGCAAACACTAGAATATTTCAAGCAGAAGACAATGGGCAGCAACATGCTGGCCATGATTATTTTTTTAACCCTTTTGTTCAGCCTGACCTGCCATGCCGCGGATTATGCGTTTGAAAAAAAGCCCAAGCAAGACTTGCTGAAACACATTGAGCAATTTGAAACCCAACTTAAAGCAGACCCTGATAACGTCAACATTCTTAAATCCATTGGGATCACCTATCATGCGTTAGCCCGGGAGAATTCAAAACAATTTATCCCTAAATCAAAAGAATACCTGGAAAAGGCTTTCGAGTTGAACAAGAAAGACTACGAGACCATGTGTTTCTTAGGCAGTGCCACATGCATGATGGCAAAGACCACAATAAATCCGGTTAAAAGAATGTCTTATGCCAATAAGGGCCTGGCATTAATGGACAAGGCGGCTGCCAGGCAGCCGAATAATACATCTGTATTGATGACCAGGGCAAAAACCCTGGAGCAGCTCCCTGCATTCTTCAAGCGCAAAAAAATTGCAATTTCAGACTTTGAAAAAGTGGTGACCATTTTAAACGAAGATCAGGATGCCGGTCAGGACATGAAGCTGAAAACGGTTTACCCTCATTTGGTCAATCTATACCAGGATACCGGGCAGCAGGAAAAGGCCGACCTGTATATCGAAAAACAAAAGCAGATGTAGAATAAAGGAACCGATGTCATGCCGCTGATTCAGTTGGAACGCGTGGTCAAGGACTATGCCCTGGGAGAAACCGTTGTACACGCAATTAGAGATGTTGATCTGGTCATTGAAAAAGCAGAGTTTATTTCCATCTACGGCCCTTCCGGCTCAGGAAAAACAACCATTTTAAATCTAATCGGTACCCTGGATAAAATTACAACCGGCCGTATCTGTTTTGATGGACACGATCTTGGTCAGCTTTGCGATAACCGGCTGACTGAAATTCGTAACCAGCATATCGGATTTGTGTTTCAGCGATTTAACCTGATTCCGGTTTTATCGGCCCTGGAAAATGTGATGCTGCCCCTTCAGCTTAACGGCACCTTTTTTACCGCTGCCAGAAAAAGAGCGTTAACGCAGCTGGAAGAGGTTGGACTGGAAAAATATGTTCATCATCGCCCTGATAAAATGTCCGGTGGCCAGCAGCAGCGAGTGGCCATCGCAAGGGCCCTGGTAACCGAGCCTTCCCTGGTCATTGCCGATGAACCCACGGCCAATATCGATACCAAAACCTCTCTTCGGCTGATTTCTTTGATGCGGGATTTGAATCACAAAAAAAAGACAACCTTTATTTTTTCCACCCATGATCAGCGGCTTTTGGACAGTGTGGATCGAATGATCAAACTGGAAGACGGCAAAATTCAATAACCGTCATTGGGGGCTGGGCCACCAATACTTCAGGCCTAATCCATAGATAAAATTTTAATATATTAATCGTTTATTCAAAGTTTTCATAAAAAAACAGGAGGCATGCTATGAAATCGCTTTTGGCCGCATTTTTCTTTTTTAAATCACTTTTGAGTATCATTATTTTTTGGGTTTTAATTTTGGTTGCCGACGTTGAAAGCGATACAGCGGTGCTTGCTGCATTGGCCTATACGATTTTTTATTCGCTGGTTGCCATCGGCATGGATCGCATCGTAAGGATTGATTTCGGGTTGCTGTTTTTTTTCTCGGTCGGATATATCCTTTGCATATTTTTGCCCCAATACAGCATGATTTATCTTATTGAACGGTTCAGCACCTTTTTGTATCTGACCTTTTTCTTAACGGTTTACATACCATTTGTGTTCGGTAAAGAGCCCTTCACGGTGATCAATGCAAAACGGGTCGCGCCCCCTGAGTTTTGGGAGACCAAAGAGTTTAAGGAAATTACCAGTATTATGGCATTGGTCTGGTGCGGCCTTTTTCTGACTGCGTTTTTGGTTACCCTGAAAAAGGGTCTTTCCACACAAATCATTATTCCCATTTTAATCATACTTTTGGTGGGCGTACCGTTTAACCGCTACTTTAAAAATTTTTATTTTAAATTAAAGGGCATGGCATAAAGGTTGACCCGCACAATCCGGTTTAGGACGGGCATGTGACAAGGTCTCAACTATGAGGAGCAGATAAACATGTTTAAATGGATAAAGATCGCCTGGCGAAATCTGTTGAAAAATAAAAGACGGTCTCTGGTGACTTTACTGGCCATCGGTATTGGATTCACCGCGGTGAATATTTTCAAAGGATACACGGACAATACCTATAATGGGCTAAGAGAGAGCGCCATTCGCGGGGAAGGTCTCGGGCACATCAGTATTTATAAGAAAGGCTGGCATGAAAACGGACAAATTGATCCTGCTTCTTATATGTTGACCCAAAAAGAATATAAAAAAATTATTGAGATTGCCCATGAAGATGATGACGTGATCCTGGCCACCCCCAGGCTGTACATCTCAGGTATGGTATCAAACGGTACGGTCTCCACCATATTCATTGCCGGCGGGGTGGTGCCGTCCGCCGAGATGACGATCAGGGGATCTCTTGCCGCCATCCGGCCGGTGACGGGTCCGGGAATGGATGACAACAACATCTACGGTATTGAGATGGGTGAAGGCCTGGCAAAGATATTGAACATCTCCCCAGGAGACAACGGCGTTGTCATGGCTGCCACCCTTGACGGACAAATCAATGCCCTGGACATTGATATTGCAGGTGTCTACAACACAGGGTCCGATGCAACCAATGATAAATTCATGCGAGTTCCCTTTAAATTTGCCCAGTCGCTCTATGAAACAGACAATGCCGACAGGGTGGTGGTGCTGTTGATGGACTGGAAAAAGACCGAGGTGCTAAAGGATCGGTTGAGCAACGCCCTCGCATCTGCCGGGTTGTCGTGCGAGCTTAGAACCTGGAAGGATCTTTCACTGTTTTATAATAAGGTGAGAAACATGTTTGACATAATTTTCACTTTTATTTTCTGCATTGTACTGATTATCGTTGTGATGAGTATTATCAACACGATGAGCATGTCGGTTCTTGAACGGACAAGGGAGATCGGTACCTTGAGAGCCCTTGGGCTGAAGCGCGGAGGTGTCTGCCGGCTTTTCGCCGTGGAAGGCGCGTTGCTTGGATCGGTGGGGTCCGCCGTCGGGGTGGTCATGACGGTGCTGGTATGGGGGGTAATTTATCTGATTCAACCCACTTACATACCGCCGGGCGGGTCTTCTCCGGTTCCCTTAACGGTTAACCTGCTGCCCTGGATTATGTATCTTATGTTTGGTTTTCTTTCCCTTTTATCTTTGTTCTCTGCGGTTTTACCTGCGGTCCAGGCCGCCAGAAGCAATGTGGTGGATGCGTTGGGCCATGTGTGATGGTCGACTTTGAAAGGAGTTGTAATGATGAAAAAGGCAATGATGTTCATTTTTCTTGTGCCTGTGATCGCCGGCATGGTGTCGTGCCCGGCGGCGTTGGCAAAAATGGGTCCCAAGGAGATTCTCGCGGCGGCGGACGAGGCAAGGGGTAATGTCGAAGGGGTAATCTGGGATGTTGAGATCGAATCAACGGAAAACGGGCGAAATCAGAAACGCCGCATGCGTATTAAGGCAAAAGGGTATAATGTTCTGGCAGAATATATGTGGCCAAAGCGGGTGAAGGGCCGGAAAATTCTAATGATAGACCGGAACATGTGGTTTATCAAACCGGGCCTGCGAAAACCGGTTCCCCTTTCACCACGCCAAAAATTAATGGGCCAGGCCGCCAACGGCGATATTGCCTCTGCCAACTATTCCGGCGATTACGCGGCCACAGTGTTGCCTGATGAGATCATCAACGGGGAAGACTGTTATTGCTTTGATTTAAACGCCGTTGATAATAAAGCCACCTATGAACGGATTGTATACTGGATTTCCAAACAACGGATGGTCGGCGTTAAAGCCCATTTCTTCTCATCGTCGGGCAAGCTATTAAAAAAAGCCGATTTCAAGTATGAAAATACGGTCCTGGTGGATGGCAGGCAGCACCCCTTTATTTCCCAGATGCGTATCGTTGATGCCGTGATCACTGACAACGTAACCACCATGAATTACACGGACACCACTTTGAAAACAATTGCCGCATCGACATTTAATATAAACCTGTTGAGGATGTAATCCGACGATGTTGCGTCTTTTCACCTGTCTGCTTCTTATCTTATCGGCTCTGCCCGGCATCTGTTATGCCGGAGAAGCCGTTGAGGCAAATCCGGAGTCCATGATGGTTTCTTTAATGGACGCATTGGACTGGCAGGTGAAATCTTTGGTTTTTTCGGAGTGGACGGATCCGGCACAAACACCGCTCAATCCGGAAAACCAGTTTTTAAAATTGTCCAAGAACACGCTCCAATACCATTTCAGGCCGGACATAGAATTTAAATTTGATAAAATTCAATTCCAAATTAAACCCAGACTGGTGGCTGAATGGGAACATTGGGACGATGGATTGGATAAAGGTGACGCAACGGACCTATATCTCTTTGTGAATGAGTGGTCAATACGGGCTCCTTTAAGCGATTCATTGTTCCTGATCGGCGGCCGTGAAAATTTACAATGGGGGCCAAGTTATCTGTGTTCGTTGTCCAACCCTTTTTTTACGGATAACGGAAAAAATAATCCCAATAAAGAAGTGCCGGGAATGGATTTTGTGCGTATGGTATATCTTCCGGATAATCTGTGGACCATTTCCGCAATTTCAAATGTCAAAGAGGGTAACGCAGATATTGATTCTGATTCGTTTCGTGCCGGTTATGCCTTGAAAGTGGACTATTACGGCACACAGTCTTATGCCGGACTTATTGTGTCGTATCAAGAAGATCCCGAAGAATACAGGGCCGGATACTATGCCGGCCTGACCGTATCGGATGCCTTGATCATTTATACCGAGGGCATGTCCTCGCATAAGGGCATTTATGGCCTTTATCCCGAAGATGCGGATACGTCTGTGGGCAAAGAATTTACCACCCAAACCCATGATCTGCTCGAACGCGGCAGCGTGCTTGTCGGGGGCAGTTATACGACAGAAGTCGGTCCCACACTGACCCTGGAATATCTTTATTATGGATATGGATACGATGATGAACAGGCATCGGATTATTTCACCGCCGTCGATGCAGCATCCCGGGGATATTTTCAAGCCGGTGCCGTTCGGGGGCTGTCAACGCAGATCCTGGGCCAGGCACTCTCCACGGATCTGCAATTTTTAAGAAAAAATTATTTGATGTTTCAAATTAACGATTCAGATGTTTATGATCGCCTGGATTATACATTCAGATGTACCTACAGTATCGATGATCACTCCGGACAGCTTCTGTTTTTATTGGATTTTTCCGTCACAGACAGCATCCGTTTTTTTTCAGTTTTTAAAACCCAATTCGGCAGCACCCATTCAGACTATGGATCAGACATTATAGATCCCTATGGGATGTTTGGTATTGAATATACATTTTAGACCTATGATCCTAATTAGAGAGGAGAAATCAGATGGCACACCTTGACGTTTATAAGTATTCAAAAGCAGTTGAAAAAATGGTTTGCAGAGGACGGGACAGATATTATTTATACTTCGGCTGCACGCCGTTCCTTGGCGGCATGTCCAGGGGATTTACCTGCGGGTGCAATTTTAAATGCTGTATGTGTCTTTCCCCATTCCGGGATTTTTTGGAAGGGGAAAGCCGGTTTTTGCTGAACAGTATGTATGATGAAATCAGTAAAACCAGAGGGTTTTACTCCCCTGAAGAGGTTGTCGATATTCTGGTCAACAATGAAAATGAGAAAAAAATTGATGAAATTGCCATGTTTGACGGTGTCAAACCAAAGCGGTCGAAGTTACGGTATATTGATGTGGGGTATGCGGAAATCAGCCTGGGCAGAGAGCATTTACTGGGATTGTGCAAGGCTGCGGCAAAAACAGATTATATTTTCGTCATAGAGACCAACGGATTCATGATCGGATATGAATCCGACTACGCCGCTGCTTTGGCAGAGTACAAGGACAATATTCTGGTCCGTGTGGGTGTGAAGGCCGCAAGTGAGGAGATGTACCAGAAAGTCATTGGCGTTAAAAATGCCGGGGACTATGTGTTTAAGGCAATTCAAAATTTAATTGACGCCGGTATCCAGCCCAATGTCGCCATGATGTGCGACCCCAGAATTTACTCTGCCCAGGAAAAGGCATTAATGGAAAAGAAAATCCGCGATGCCGGATATACGGGAAAGATTGCCGAAGAAAAAATATTTAACTACTACACCGCATATCGACGGTTTGTGGAAAGCGGATATGATCCGTATGAATTGTCCACCAATAATAAATTGACCATTACCGGCAAAAGAGTCCAGGGCTCCTATATGTTGGAACGGATTGCCGGAGATGAGTTCCTGCTGCCCGAGGCGGGTTTAAAACATGATCTGCTCACACAACATTTCAGGGAAATGCTCAATAATTTTAATCCGGAAAAGGCAAATAATTTAGATGCGGTTATCGAATATAATATTGACGGTAAAGATGGCGGTTCCTGGTGTTTTAACGTAAAAGACGGGGCCTGTATCCTGAACCGGGGGATGGCCCAGGAGGAGCCGAACATTTCATTCAACATGGATTTGGACACCGCATATGAAACCATGATCTCAAAAACCCGGGACCGCACCGATGCTTTTTTTGCCGGGGATGTAAAGATTAAAGGGGACGCAAATCTTCCGTTTCAGATCCATGAAATTTTCCATGCAAAGGCGGTTTAATATATAATGATGAAATCCGCTGCGCTGATCACCGGTATCGGCATACTTTCGCCACTGGGTAACACGGTACACTCGTTCTGGTCTAATCTTAAAAACGGCGTGACCTGCTTAGAAGAGATCGAATCCATTCCAAAAACAATAAAAGCGCGTAATGCTGCAGGCCTGGTCCGTGACCTTGACCTGGACTCTTTTTTTTCAGACGGGGAAATCAAAAAATTGGCCGGTATGGATATCACCTCCCAATTTGTATTACGTGCCTGCCGCCAGGCGTTGTTGGATGCGCAGATAGATCTTGAAAGCAGACAGGGTCGTCGATTTGTCTGTGCGTTTGGTTCCAGTGTGGGAAATCTGCCTACGGATATGCCGGAGCGGGCCGGAAAAAAAATTGGCAGGCAGAGACACCCGCCTGAGATGATGGATCTTCGCAATCAAACGGTGATTCATGACCTGTGTGAGATCGAGAATATCGACTGCCCGGGGATTTCAGTCTCCTCCAATTGTTCAGCCGGTAATATCGCCATTGGATACGGCGTTGAGATGATACGATGCAAAAGAGCTGATATTGCCATTGTCGGCGGTTACGAAGTCTTCCGGCTGCTGGTATTTGATAAATTGTCAAAGATCGGGCTTTTAACAAAAGAGACGTGCCGGCCCTTTGAAAAAAGAAGAGATGGTATGTTCCTCGGAGAGGGGGTCGGCGTCCTTATACTCGAATCAAAAGAGGCTGTTCTGAAAGCCGGGAAAAAAAGCTATGGGGAAATTATCGGGTTCGGCGCGGGATCCGATGCTTACCACACAATGAAATTTTCCCCTGTGGGCAAAGGCGTCAACCATGCCGTCAACTCTGCAATGGCTGATGCAGGAATTGATGCAGCCGATATTGATCTGGTCATTGCAGATGCCAAAGGCATGGGTGAGGGGGATCGTGCCGAGGCCTTTGCACTTAAAAAAGTGTTTGGAGAGGGTTTGGAATCAACACCGGTAACCTCTTTTAAATCACAAACAACCCATTGTATGGGGGCTGCCGGACCCCACAGCGTGGTTGCCGGGCTGTTCTGCCTGAAGGAAAACCTTGTCCCATCAATCCAATACTACAAGGAGCCCGATGCTAAAATAAAATTGAATCTGGTTACCCATGGGGTATTGGAAAAGCCGTTGGATACCCTTTTGGTCAATGCGGTGGGATTGGGAGGAAACGCCGGATCTCTGATAATCCGGCATAACTGATGCATTTTTTCACCTTGGCGTTTTGTTTACGCGATCATTAAAGAGACGTAAATATAATGAAAAACAGAGTGGTAATATCCGGTTATGGTGTGGTGACCCCTTTCGGGGAAGGCAAGGACAAGCTGTTGACTGCGTTGGAAAAAGGTGAGTCCTGTTTTTCAACCCACCGGATTCAAAGTAACTATTTGGTCGAAGAACAATGGCATACCCTTTATTGCGGAAAGATAACCCAGTGGGACACCCGGAATATCAGGTTTCTTGACCCTCGAAGAGTACAACGGACCCCTGAGTTTGTTCAGTGGATAATGATGGCCTGCAATCAGGCGCTACAAGAAAGCGGTGTAGAAAAAGCGATCAGAGCAAATAAAAAATGTGCGGTCATTATTTCGTCCGGGCTGTTTCATATTGTTAATATGGAAAATTTTTTTTCAGTAAAAAACATGGAACCCGTTACTCCTGCGACGATACCGGGCATAATTTCCGCCAAACTCAATATTAATGGGCCTGCCTTTTCCGTATCTGCCGGGGAAGCGTCTGCGCTCTATGCATTGGGAACGGCCTTTGACCTCATTCGAAGCGGCCGCCAGGAAATCATATTGGTGGGCGGGGGGTTTCAGTTAAACAATTTTATTATGGAACATTATATAAAACTTGGGTATTTTTCGTCTGGGTCTCATAGAAACGGCATTCCAATTGAAAACAATGATGATGTACCCATTCCATCGGAAGGTGCCGGTTTTTTTATCCTCGAATCAGATCGGTCTGCCGGAGAACGTAACGCCGACATTTATGGTGAAATTAAAGGATTTGGCATGTCCAATACACCGTTTACTATAAATGATACAGTGAAAGTGAGCCGTTCCATTCAGTGTGCGATGACCGAGGCCATTAATGATGCAGCATTAACCGCAGATCAGATTGATTTTGTTTGTGCCGATGCCAATGGCCATGCTGCAAAAAGCCGGGCCGAAGCCACCGCATTTGTTAATATTTTCAGTGAATACTTACGGGATATCCCCATTACATCGATTAATTCTGTAACGGGAGATACCATAAACACAGGTGGTTTTTTAAATGTTATGAACTGTTTAATGAGTTTTGGTACGGGTGTCGTCCTGCCCGCTAATCATAATTCCATAAATACGAAACGCCCAAAGAATAAAAGGAAAAAACATATGAAAATTGGAGTGGCAAACTCAATATCCATGGGAGGATCAAGTGCATCTATCGTGCTGGGTGGCGGGCCAAATGATCCCATGGCTTTGTGCGAATAGATCCGGGCAGCAGTCAACAAAGGGTTTTGGAAAACTTTATTTATCGCGTCATACAGGGGTTTTAAAAGGAAAATATATTAGAGCGCGTAAGGGGGGATATGCCGGATTCACATACGCTTAAGCATAATTTAAGATATGCACTGATAACGGCAGTGCTGAATACAAGTATTGCATTTATTCTTTCAGCCTCGGTTTATAGAGGCGAGCCTGTCACCATACAACTTATCTGCTCCAACCTGATCGGGTTTTCGATTTTTGCTTGTATGCGGTCATCTGATTTTTTGTATGTCCGCAAAAAAATCGGCAATCCGGTTATTGTAAAGGGAATCGCACTCTCTTTGGGAATTATCATCGGTTCTTTATCCAGTTGGATTTATTTGTCTGCCACCAAGAATATGACCCTGGGCTTTTTTTTGAAAAACGTTTTGTTGAACTTTGCCGTTTTTGGAATCCTTTTCGGCCTTCCCATTGTTTACTATTTCAGTTCCCAAAGGGAATTAATTGCTTCCCGCCAGCAGGTGCAAGATGAAAAAATCAGGCGCCTGACCATTGAAAAAGAGGCGGCCATGACTTCCCTGAGACTTCTCCAGGCCCAGATCGAACCCCATTTTCTTTTCAACACCTTGTCCACCGTTCTATCGCTGTTTGAAACCGATGTGGAAAAAGCAAAAATGATGCTTTTGGATTTGAACATTTTTTTGCGCGGTTGCCTTGATTCTACCCGTAAGAGAATGATCACGCTTGAAAAAGAACTTGAAATCACAGCCCACTATATGAACATTTTTAAAATCAGAATGGGGGCACGGCTGACCTATTCAATTCAGAATCAAACCGGTTTAACGGATTTGCCTTTCCCGCCGCTGATTATTCAGCCGTTGGTTGAAAACAGCATTAAATATGGGCTTGAACCCAAACCCGAGGGTGGTACAATCTACATATCCTGCCGGTATATGTCTTCAACCCTTGAAATTATTATTGAGGATACCGGGTTGGGCTTGGAAAATGATGTGGTTAAGCCCGGCATCGGACTGGATAATGTCAGCCGCAGACTGGAAAGCATTTATGGAGACAATGTCGGTTTATTCATTGAACCGGTGGAACCCGTTGGGACACGAGTAACAATAAGGATTAAACAATGAAACCCATCCGCCTGCTGATCGCAGAAGACGAAATCCCCCAGCAAGACAACCTGATATCTTTGTTAAAGCCCCATGAATCCCGCATTGAGATTGTCGGCACGGCATCCAATGGAAACGATGCCCTGCAATTGATTAAAACGCTGATGCCGGAAGTTGTTTTTCTTGATATTAAAATGCCGGGGATGAGCGGCATTGATGTGGCAAAGCAGATTGCCGGTCAGTCAAGAATTGTCTTTATTACGGCATATGATCAATATGCCGTACAGGCCTTTGAAAATGAAGCCATTGATTATATCTTAAAACCCGTGACTGCCCCGCGCCTTGAGAAAACCATAGAACGGCTTGAAAACCATTTTAATCATTCATCGGATATTGTTGATCTATATGGTAAAATAGAGAATATAATTAAGGTGTTGGAAAACTCAAGCCCCAGGGAGCATCTAAAGCTGATACGGGTCAAAACAGGTAGCCAGATCAACTTTATTCCTGCATCAAAGGTCGTTTTCTTTAAGGCGGAAGAGAAGTATACCATTGTGAGAACATCAGAAAAAGAGTATCTGATTAATACACCGATAAAAGAACTCGAACACCAACTGGACCCTGATAGTTTTTGGCGTGTTCACCGCAATTCAATTGTAAACATAACCAGAATCCACCAGATCCAGCGATCATTCAGCAACCAGATGCTGATCTGTTTTAAAAACATGGATGAACGGATTAAAATCAGCAGGCGGTATGAATGCCGTTTTAAATAACGGCCATGGGCCGACCTGGTCTATCAACACCCAGGCTTCGACCCACAACGAAGAATGAAAGAACTCAATAAGTTATCGAGCTCTTTCATATAACAGCCATGGGCTGACTTGACATATCAGCACTGAGGTACAGCCCACAACGAATGTTGAAAGAACTCAGCAACTTACTGAGCTCTTTCATATAAAAAATCTTTGAACGAAAAGTCACCCACCAGAGGCGTTGCCGTACAACGCCGCCAAATATATAATTGGGCCTCAAGTACTAAAGTGTGCTCCGGTTTCAGCGTTGCTTGCGCCTTGCATCCGGGCAACTTTTCATTTAAACACGGGGTCCGTATTAAATGGTCATCTGATCCATGGCTTTTTTCATCTGCCGGACAGCCTGGCGCAGACGTTCTTCATTTTCAACAAGGGCCAGTCGAAGATACCCTTCGCCCTCTTCGGAGAACCCGGTGCCCGGTGCCACGGCCACATTTCCTTTGTTCATCAGCTGGATGGCAAACTCCATGGCGCCCATTTTACTAAACGGTTCAGGGATTTTTGCCCAGACAAACATGCCGGCCTTGGGCCGTTCTATCTCCCATCCGATGCGTTCAAGGCCCGAACAAAGGACATCGCGACGGTGTTCGTAGATTTTTGCAAGTTCTGGAATGGTATCATCACAGTCCCGAAGGGCAATAATACCTGCCACCTGGATGGCCGAAAATATACCATAATCAAAATAGCCTTTAATTTTTCCAAGGGCCTCGACAATTTTTTCATTCCCCACGCAATACCCGATGCGCCAGCCGGCCATATTGTAGGATTTGGAAAAGGATCCAAATTCAACACCGACGTCCTTGGCTCCCTCAATTTCCAGAAAACTTGGGGCAACATATCCGTCATAGGTTATTTTGCCATAGGCAAAGTCATTGATAACCATGAATTTAAACCGCTTGGCGAGCTTGACGATCTCTTTGAAAAAGGCCTTATCCGTTACAACGCCGGTGGGATTATGGGGGTAGTTGAGCATCAGGACCTTTGGACTGGGATAACAGGATTCACACACGGTAATAATCCTGTTCAGAAAACCCTCTTCAGGTTCCAAAGGAATTCTCATGACATTGGCACCGGCGATCACCGCGGCATAGATGTGGATGGGAAACGCCGGTGCCGGAACCAGAACGCAGTCGCCAGGCCCCATGATGGCCAGGCACAAATGTGAAATTCCCTCTTTGGACCCAATGGTAAAGTAGGTCTCTTTGTCCGCATCCAGGCTGATGTTGTAGTGCCGGTCGTAATATTTGGCAATTTCCCTTTTTAAATTGGGAAGGCCTGAACTTTCCGGGTACCGGTGGGATTTTGGATCTTTGGCAACGTTCACCAGCTTTTCAATCACTGCATCCGGTGTGGGGTCCATGGGATTTCCCATACCCAGGTCAATGACATCATCCCCGTTGCGCCGTTTTTCCATTTTCATCTTATTGATCATACCGAAAAGGTAAGGCGGCAGGTAGTCCATCCGGGAGGCAAACCGAATAATATTGTCTTGTTCCACGTCAAAGGCTCCTAATGATAAATGGTTGAAACATGAAATCAAAAAAATTACCGTATCAGATTTATTCGTCTGATCAAATTAAATTTTTTGTCAGGTCAATATTAATTTTTAACTCATCCGGATTCTCCTGGAATAATTTAAGACCTTCCATGATGCCGGTTGCCTCTTTGACTTCATGATTGTCGGGGCCTAAAATCAGTGGGCCTTTAAAACTGCCCGGGAGTATCAATTCAGGACCCGGGTCAGAATCCGGGTCTGTCATTGAAATAATGAACATACCCGTGATCTGTTTTTCCACAATATAGGGAAAGACAATGCCCGAAGGAATGAAAAAAGAGCCTTTGCCGGACAGTCCCCACCCGTCACACGGGCGGTTTTGCCCGAATTTATTCCACCCAAGAGACATTCTGCCTATAAATTTAAGATTCAGTCCCTTAAGATAGAGGAACGCTAACGGGTCTCCATTGTTTTTGCCCCAAAGATGATCCCGGGACCTGACAGCAAATGCCCGGGCTTTTCTTTCCCAGGTTTTGGCATCCACACAAGCACTATTTTCACAATTAATATTTGGTTTCATCGGGTATAAACAAGGCCAGGTCCGATGGGGAGAAGGCCTTTGCCTTTTCAATTATTGTTCTTGAATACCGCCCCTCTTTAATAACCAGGGCAGTTTTTGCAATATAATCATTTTCATCCAATATGCCGGCAAACCATAAAATTTTGGGGACGAGCAATGCATTGATAAACGGCACCTTGTGCCTGAAGCAGAACTTAGCCGCCTTTGCATCGTCTATAATAATAAAGGTGCGTTTCTCAAAATTTTTGTTTTGGAAATATAAACCCAGAGTCTGCCGTTCGCCAAGATCGAGGGTTTCGGGCAGGGAAATATCCATCAGACGGTCGGGATTAAAACTGCACACCTGCACACGGTGTTTTTGAGTCATGGATTCAAAAAAATTTTCCCCCGGATGGTCCGGTACCCTCACCTCTTTGTAAACATGGGTTTCCATGATCATGGAAAAATGTTGGCTGCACAAAACGAAAAGTTCGGTTTTATATAAAAGAATTGCAGAAGACGCGTCAATATAAGCCGTATGCATGAAACTATCCCTAAAATTAAGTCCGGAAAGCATATAATAAATATTGTGAACCGTGTCCATTTATAAACCCGAAAGACAAAAAATTGTCCATAAAAAGTGGTTTTGATAATTTTTCGGCCGCAAATTGGCTGGATGTTTTCAGATGCCAGTGCTTTTATGAGTTTTTTTCAAAAAAGGTTTTTTGCTTATCTTATTGAAATCATATTGAAATTAAAAATTACATTCAAAATAAAGAAAAAAAACTAAAAAAGTGTTTGACAGCGATGCAACTTTCCGGCATATTGCGTCGGTCTTCTTGAGGGGACAGAGCAAAGCGGTCTTCTTCAAGAAGTTTTTTTTTGAAAGTTAGATCTTTGAAAATTGGTCAGTGAAAAAGAAAAGAGCGGGTCAATGACAATATGCTCAAAGCTTAACGGCTTTAAGCGTAGACCTTAAAAAGTTTTAGTAAAGGATTATAACTGGAGAGTTTGATCCTGGCTCAGAATGAACGCTGGCGGCGTGCTTAACACATGCAAGTCGAACGAGAAAGGGATTGCTTGCAATCCCGAGTAGAGTGGCGCACGGGTGAGTAACACGTAGATAATCTGCCCCCAAGCCTGGAATAACTATTCGAAAGGGTAGCTAATACCGGATAAAGTCGGTTCACACAAGTGGATTGATGAAAGATTGCCTCTTCTTGAAAGCAATTGTTTGGGGATGAGTTTGCGTACCATTAGCTTGTTGGTGGGGTAAAGGCCTACCAAGGCAACGATGGTTAGCTGGTCTGAGAGGATGATCAGCCACACTGGAACTGGAACACGGTCCAGACTCCTACGGGAGGCAGCAGTGAGGAATTTTGCGCAATGGGGGAAACCCTGACGCAGCAACGCCGCGTGAGTGAAGAAGGCCTTTGGGTCGTAAAGCTCTGTCAACTGGGAAGAAGTTAACAACAATTAATAGTTGTTGTTATTGACGGTACCAGTGGAGGAAGCGCCGGCTAACTCCGTGCCAGCAGCCGCGGTAACACGGGGGGCGCAAGCGTTATTCGGAATTATTGGGCGTAAAGGGCGCGCAGGCGGTCTTGTCCGTCAGGTGTGAAAGCTCGGGGCTCAACCCCGGAAGTGCACTTGAAACAGCAAGACTTGAATACGGTAGAGGAGAGAGGAATTCCTGGTGTAGAGGTGAAATTCGTAGATATCAGGAGGAACACCGATGGCGAAGGCATCTCTCTGGGCCGATATTGACGCTGAGGCGCGAAGGCGTGGGTAGCGAACGGGATTAGATACCCCGGTAGTCCACGCAGTAAACGTTGTACACTCGGTGTAGCGGATATTAAAATCTGCTGTGCCTAAGCTAACGCATTAAGTGTACCGCCTGGGAAGTACGGTCGCAAGACTAAAACTCAAAGGAATTGACGGGGGCCCGCACAAGCGGTGGAGCATGTGGTTTAATTCGACGCAACGCGAAGAACCTTACCTGGGTTTGACATCCTGTGAATATCCCGTAATTGGGATAGTGCCTTCGGGAGCACAGAGACAGGTGCTGCATGGCTGTCGTCAGCTCGTGTCGTGAGATGTTTGGTTAAGTCCAGCAACGAGCGCAACCCTTATCGTTAGTTGCCAGCACATAATGGTGGGAACTCTAACGAGACTGCCCGGGTCAACCGGGAGGAAGGCGGGGATGACGTCAAGTCCTCATGGCCCTTATATCCAGGGCTACACACGTGCTACAATGGTAGGTACAAAGGGCAGCGACTCTGCAAAGAGAAGCGAATCCCAAAAGCCTATCTCAGTCCGGATTGGGGTCTGCAACTCGACCCCATGAAGTTGGAATCGCTAGTAATCGCGGATCAGCATGCCGCGGTGAATATGTTCCCGGGCCTTGTACACACCGCCCGTCACACCATGGGAGTTGATTATACCCGACGTCGCTAGGCTAACTATTTATAGAGGCAGGCGCCTAAGGTATGGTTGATAACTGGGGTGAAGTCGTAACAAGGTAGCCGTTGAGGAATCAGCGGCTGGATCACCTCCTTTCAAAGGAAAGAAATATATATAAAGCTTTTTTCCGATTCACTGACCAACTTTGAGAGATCAAACCGGAGAAATTTAAGTAACCGCACTCTCATTGCTCTTTGACAATTTGTTGTAGTAAATATCAATAGCGTTGTTGAAACGGTGTTAAAGAACACCTGATCAACTAAATATAAAATGGTATGGAAGATGAAAATCAACCATCCCATGCTATGTTTAAGGAAATTTATGAATCGGCGCTTGAACCAACTAATGTTTTTAGGAAATTTTAGTGAAGTTCAAGGCGCAAGCGGCAATTTTAAATAAGGTGTAGTAGACTACTCCGTTTTAAAATTGACGCGCAGCAACGCCGAAATTCACAAAATTTCCTAAAAACATCAAAGCGTTTAAACTTATTTGTGGAATAGTGGCTAAGCTACTAAGAGCAAACGGCGGATGCCTTGGTGTCAAGTGAAGAAGAAAGACGTGGAAAGCTGCGATAAGCCTCGGTTAGGAGCTAAACATCCTTTGATCCGTGGATTTCTGAATGGGGCAACCCGGCACAATTAATCTTGTGTCATCCTTAACTGAATACATAGGTTAAGGAGGGTAACGGGGAGAACTGAAACATCTTAGTACCCCCAGGAATAGAAAGTAATAACGATTCCCTAAGTAGCGGCGAGCGAACGGGGACCAGCCCAAACCGTTAACGTGTCAAGCCCGAAAGCGTTGCGTTAACGGGGTCGCGGGATGCAATATGAATCTGTTTCGGAGGATTCAATAAGTTACAAAAGAAATCATTAGCCGAATCAGCTGGAAAGCTGAACCATAGCAGGTGACAGTCC